>NZ_JBEYID010000002.1:0-604794 GCF_040635605.1 Streptosporangium sp. NPDC006930
AGGTCAACGCCGACCTCGCCCTGCGCACCCCCGTCGACGTCACCGCCGGCGAGTACAACTCCACCCTCACGCTCTCACTGTTCAACCAGTCCTGAGCCAACGGGTAGCACGTTTCCGCCCGCTGTGGCGAGACCACGTCCATTGTCGTGACAAGTCGTGACGAGTCATGAGAGGGGAATCCGGCACCTGCTCCCACACCCGCCGGCACACCATCACATGACGACCGACGACGACCGACGCGATACCTGCCGGCCTTCCTTCCGGCACGTACGACACCGCTGGACGGGCGTGCCGCAACTCGGCGCCGGTGGAACTCCCGGGTTCCACCGGCGCCACCGCCTTCCCTGACACCTGACCGTTCGATCCCCCTGTTCACGGGGGTTCGTACGGCACCACGGGCAGGGCCTTAGGGCGCTATATACCGAAAAATCCTTAGAAACCATACCGTTATCTAAAAGTCCAAAATCGGGCTATATGACCGCTTGACGGAAAACGGAACGTTGCAAAAGACTGCCTTCGACTTGCGTGCGTCCCGCCAGGCCGACCCCCTACCTGGCAGCACGCAGATGGAGGATCAGTGAGAGGCGCTGCCTACAGCAGACGAGTTCGACGTTCCATCGTCCTGCTCGCATTACCCATAGCGATCACTGTCGGCTCGCTCCCGGTGCTCGCCGATCCGGGCCCGCCGGTGAGCGACGTCGCCCCTGACCGGCTGCCCGCCACCGAGCAGAACGGCGTCGCCCTGATCAGGATCGTCGTGCCCGACCAGTCCGACGTGGACCGGCTGACCGACATGGGGGTGGACCTGGCCGAATACAAGAAGCCCCTGGACGACGGCATCGAGGTGCACGCCGTCCTCAGCCCCGAGGAGGCCGACAGCCTCAGGGACCAGGGCTTCGATCTTCGTGGCGCCATCTCCGACGAGAGCGACTTCGCCGCCAACAAGGTCGAGCGGTCCAAGGCTCTCGCCAAGAGCGCCGCGGCCGAGGCCGCGGAGGACACTCTCACGGTCCTGCGCGCGGAGTGGTTCACCAGTGTGGACAAGCAGCGCTTCCTGTCGGTCGAGGTGAAGTCGAGCGCGACCGACGCGCAGACCGTCCTCACCACCACCTGGGACAGCGGCAAGAACACCGCCCCCGACTCGGGCGGCACCGCGACGATGTCCCGCTTCACCGACGCCGGCCAGTACATGTACCACCGGTTCACCTCGCCGCTCGCGATCGACCAGGAGCCGTCCAAGGTCACGGTCACCAGCAACCGCGGCGGTTCGGTGACGGCGAAGGTGACCAAGTGGCTGGGTGCCGCACGCAAGGCACCGAAGCCGCACTACGTCTCCGACTTCGTCGACCGCTACATGGACCCGACCGAGATCACCGATCGGATCGTCGGTCTCGCCGGTGAGTTCCCGAAGATCTCGGAGATCGTCGATCTGCCGTACAAGACGAACGGCTACCGCCGCCTCGCCCAGGCGCAGTTCGGCACGGGCTCGGCCTCCATCGTCTACCTGAGCTCCAAGAGCTACGGCCACGAGGGCGGCAACGACATCACCGCGGCGCTCGTCAACCCGAACACCGCGGACTCCCCGCTCTCGGTCGCGGTCAGCGGCAAGGACATCGTGGTCAACCTGGCCACGAACGCCTCCGGAGCGATCACCAGCACCGCCAAGCAGGTGGTGGACGCCGTCAACGCCGCCCCTGCGGCGTCCGCTCTGGTGACGGCGAGCACCTACCGCGGCAACGCGGGCGCGGGCGTGGTGACCGCCGCGGCGGCCGTACGGCTCACCGACTTCCTCAAGGCGCCGGCGAGCGTGTCACGCGACCCCTTCCAGATGAAGGTCCTTCGCATCGGCAAGAAGCGGGACCGTTCCAAGACCGGCGTGTTCCTCTACTGCCAGGAGCACGCTCGTGAGTGGGTCACCCCGATCACCTGTCTGGAGGCCGCCGAGCGGCTGCTGCGCAACTACGCGCAGGACAGGGAGACCAAGAAGCTCGTGGACGACCTCGACATCTTCGTGCTGCCGACCACCAACCCCGACGGTTCGCACTACTCGATGTACGACTACAACATGCAGCGCAGGAACATGACCAACCACTGCGCCGTCAACGCGTCCGACCCCGCGAACCGCAACGCCTGGGGGGTCGACCTGAACCGCAACTTCTCGGTCGGCGCCTTCTCCGACGGGTACAACGGCGCCTCGGCGACCTGCACCAGCGACACCTACGCCGGCCCCTCCAAGCTCTCGGAGCCGGAGGCCCGCAACGAGGTGTGGCTCACCAACGAGTACCCGAACATCAAGTTCGCGATGAACACGCACTCCTACGGCGGCTACTTCATGTGGCCTCCCGGCGCCTACAAGACCGCCGGACGCGAGGTGCTGCCGCGGGTCGACTTCGGTACCGAGAACTACTTCTGGTCCGCTTCCGACCACATCCTGTCCGCGGTGCAGACCCACCGTGGCACGGCGATCTGGCCGGGCCGCACCGGTCCCGTCACCGACGTCCTCTACTCGGCGGCCGGCAACAGCGCCGACGAGCACTGGTACAACCGGGGCATCATCGGCTGGGACTTCGAGGTCGGAGCCGACATCTACGACCCGGCCACCAAGCGGTTCACCGCGGTCGGTTTCCAGCCGCCCTTCAGCGAGGGTCACCAGGAGGCGATGGAGTTCGCCAACGGTCAGATCGCCATCCTGGAGGTCGCCCGCGCCTTCGCCGACGACCAGAAGCGCCCCACCTCCAGCCTGAAGATCACCGATCGAACCGAAGGCTCCACCACGTTCACCTTCGAGGTGAACGAGCCCGCCAACGTGTACTACACGCTGGACGGCACGCGGCCGACGTTCGACTCGCCCAAGCTGCGGGCGGCGGGCATGCGTGAGGCGGCCCAGAAGATCACGGTCGACAAGACCACCGAGGTGTCCTGGTTCTCCGTCGACATCGCCGGCAACGTCGAGAGGAACTACAAGCCGGAAGGCAACGGCGCGAACTACGGCAAGCAGACCGTGAAGGTCACCAACAAGGCGCCGGTGACGACCGCGACGGTCACCCCGGCCCAGCCGGCCGGAGGCTGGTTCACCGGCCCGGTGTCGGTGACGCTGTCCGCGACCCCCGGGAAGGACGGGAAGAAGGTCGACCGTACCGAGTACCAGCTCGACGGCGGCGCCTGGACCACGTACACCGCGCCGATCACCATCACCGGCGACGGCTCGCACACGCTGGCCTACCGCTCCGTCGACAAGGAGGGCAACGTCGAGGCGACCATGACGCTCACCGTCAAGGTGGACGCGACGGCGCCCACGACGACCTCGACGGTCGGTTCGCAGGACAACGGCGGCGTGCCGGTCACCCTCTCCGCGACGGACGAGACGTCCGGTGTGGAGAAGATCGAGCACTCCCTGGACGGCGGCGCCTGGACGACGTACACCGGGACGGTCATCGTCTCGGGGCAGGGGCGGCACGAGGTGCGGTACCGCGCCGTCGACAAGGCCGGGAACGTCGAGGAGATCAAGGCCGTCGAGGTGCCGGTCGCCCCGACCCTCCCGCTCACCGTGACGGCGGAGTCTCGTTGCGTGGGCACGACGGCGCACCTGGCGGTCACGGCCGTCAACAACGGCACCGTACCCGCCACCATCACCCTGTCGACCCCCTACGGCTCCAAGACCGTCGCCGACGTCGCCCCGGGCAAGCAGGCCTACCAGTCCTTCAACACCCGGACCGGGCAACTCGCCGCCGGCACCGTGACCGTCACGGGAGCCGCGACCGTCAACGGCCAGCCGGCCACCTCCACCTACGACACCACCTACAACACGCTCAGCTGCGGCTGAGCCGATCCCGACGCCGACCAGTGAACGCCATCTTGTTCAACCGGTCCTGAGCCAATGGCGGGGCAGAACGCCACCCCCCGCTGTGCGTGTCCGGGACGTGTGCGAACCTAACGCACACGTCCCGGATGTTCACCATGAAACAGGAGATACCACCGTTGTTCACGAGCAGTTCGCGGAGGGCACTCGCCCTCTTCTCCGCCCTCTGCGCTGTCGGCGCGACCACTCTGACAGGATTCGCCCTCCCGGCCGCCGCCGCCGGCCCGGGGGACATCACCTGGTCGGTCGCGCCGGCCGACGCCAAGGGCCCCGACGGCCGCAGCGCCATCGACGTCGAGCTCGCCGGCGGGCAGGAGGTGACCGAGCACATCGCGGTCATCAATCGCTCCACCAAGGAGGTCGCCTTCGCGATCGACGCCAACGACGGCTACCTGACCGCCAAGGGGTTGTTCGACATGCGGCCCTCGGACGCCACGCCGACCGACGGCGGGGCATGGATCAAGATTCCCGAGCGGGTGACGATTCCCGCCGGTGGCACCGCCGTCGTGCCGGTCAAGATCTCGGTGCCGAAGAACGCGACACCGGGTGATCACCCCGCGGGGGTCACGGCGTCCGTGGACACGATCTCCGGCCAGGTCAGGGTCCAGAACCGGGTGGGCGTTCGGATGAACCTCCGCGTGAGCGGCGACTACGTGGCCAAGGTCGCCGTGACCGGTCTGCGGGCCGAGTACAGCGGCTCGTGGAACCCCTTCTCCTCGGGGTCCATCGACATGACCTACACCGTCACCAACGAAGGCAATGTCCGGGTGGCCGCGGACACGAATGTCCGGACCTCCGGATTCGTGGGCGAAAGCGGATGGAAGGACACCTCCGACGCCAAGACCAGGGAGGTCATGCCGGGCGGCAGCCGCGAGTTCACCGTACAGGTGACCGGCGTCTGGCCGCTGGGACCGATCACCTCACAGGTCGTGGCGACCCCCACCGTCGTGGGTGAGTCGATCCAGGGCGTCGCCGCCCAGCAGACCACGGTCGACACCTCACTCTGGGCGTTGCCGTGGCCGCAAATCGTCTTCCTCGTCCTCCTCGTTCTCGCCTTCCTCGTCGTCCGGACGCTGCTTTCCCGGCGCCGCAAGCGCCGCGAGCAGCAGGCCGCGATCCTGCGCGAGGCGAGCGAACTGATCGCCCAGTACGGCAACAAGCCGGAGAAGTCATCATGAGGAGGACCTTTCTCCCCGGGCCGAGGCCGCGTGCGCGGCGTATCCCCTCTGTGACCGACGGAGAGGATGTCAGGAACCGAGCCGCCACGAGTGGAGGTATTCCTCCTGGTCAACGGTGAGATCGTCCATCTCGATCCCGGCCGCGGCCAGCTTGAGCCGCGCCACCTCCACGTCGACCTCTCCCGGCACGTCGTAGACCCCCGGCTCCAGCCGCGCCCGCTCGCGGACCAGCCACGCCACCGAGAGCACCTGCGCGGAGAAGGACATGTCCATGACGGCGGCGGGATGCCCCTCGGCGGCGGTGAGGTTCACCAGGCGGCCCTCGGCGAGCAGCAGGAGCCTGCGGCCGTCGGCGAGCACGTACTCGTCGGTGTTGGGGCGGACCCCCCGGTGGACGGCGTGCGCCAGGTCGTCCAGGGCACGGACGTCGATCTCGACGTCGAAGTGCCCGGCGTTGGCCAGGATCGCCCCGTCCTTCATCTCCGCCAGGTGCTCACCCCTGATCACGTCGCGGTTGCCGGTGACCGTGACGAACACGTCCCCCGCGCGGGCCGCGGCCGCCATCGACCGTACGTCGTAGCCCTGCAGTAAGGCGTCCAGTGCCTTGACCGGGTCGATCTCGGTCACCACGACCCGCGCCCCCAAACCCCTCGCCCGCTCGGCGACGCCCCTGCCGCAGTAACCGAACCCGGCGACCACCACGGTCTTGCCCGCGAGCAGGGTGTTCGTGGCGCGCATGATCCCGTCGATGGTCGACTGACCGGTGCCGTAGCGGTTGTCGAACATCCGCTTGGTCCGCGTGTCGTTGACCGCCACCACGGGAAACCTGAGCGCCTTCTCCGCGGCCATCCGCCGGAGCCTGATGATCCCGGTGGTGGTCTCCTCACACCCCCCGGAGACCGTCTCCAGCAGTTCGGTCCGCTCGGTGTGCAGGATGTTGACGAGGTCACAGCCGTCGTCCAGGACGATGTCCGGCACGATGTCGAGCGCCTGGTGGATGTGGCGGTAGTAGGCGTCCATGGTCACCCCGGCCCGCGCGTGCACGACGACGCCGTAGTCACGGAGCGCCTCGGCGACGTCGTCCTGGGTGGACAGGGGGTTCGACGCGGCCAGGGCGATCTCGGCCCCGCCCGCCTTGAGGGTGCCCATGAGCACGGCGGTCTCGGCGGTGACGTGCAGGCACGCGGCGATCCGCAGCCCGTCGAAGGGCCGCTCCGCGGCGAACCGCTCGCCGAGGGCGGTGAGCACGGGCATCGCCCGCGCCGCCCACCCGATCCTCAACTCCCCCGCGGCCACCAGGGCGCGCTCAGCGCTGTCCACGTGTCTCCCCAGATCTACCCGAACCCCGGAATCGCCGGAAGGCCCCCGCGAAGTCGCGGGGGCCCGGTGAAACCCGACCGCGGGTATCAGTAACGGTAGTGGTCGGACTTGTAGGGGCCATCGACGTCCACGCCGATGTATTCGGCCTGGGCCTTGGTGAGCGCGGTGAGCTTCACGCCCAGGGCGTCGAGGTGGAGGCGGGCGACCTTCTCGTCCAGGTGCTTGGGCAGCACGTAGACGCCGACCGGGTAGTCGTCGGTCTTGGTGAACAGCTCGATCTGCGCGATCACCTGGTTGGTGAAGGAGTTGGACATGACGAACGAGGGGTGGCCGGTGGCGCAGCCCAGGTTCATCAGACGGCCCTCGGCGAGCACGATGATCTGCTTGCCGTCGGGGAAGCGCCAGGTGTGGACCTGCGGCTTGACCTCGGTCTTCTCGATGCCGGGGATCCGGGCCAGGCCGGTCATGTCGATCTCGTTGTCGAAGTGACCGATGTTGGACACGATCGCGTTGTGCTTCATCCGGGACATGTGGTCGGCCGTGATGATGTCGAAGTTACCGGTCGTCGTGACGAAGATGTCGGCGATGCCGACGACCTCCTCCAGGGTGGTGACCTGGAAGCCGTCCATCGCGGCCTGCAGTGCGCAGATCGGGTCGATCTCGGTGATGATGACGCGGGCGCCCTGGCCCTTGAGCGCGTCGGCGCAGCCCTTGCCGACGTCGCCGTATCCGGCGACGACCGCCACCTTGCCGCCGATCAGCACGTCGGTGGCGCGGTTGAGGCCGTCGATCACCGAGTGGCGGCAGCCGTACTTGTTGTCGAACTTGGACTTGGTCACCGAGTCGTTGACGTTGATCGCCGGGAAGAGCAGCGTGCCGTTCCTGAACATCTCGTACAGGCGGTGCACCCCGGTGGTGGTCTCCTCGGTGACGCCCTTGATGCGCGAGGCGACCTTGGTCCAGCGCTTCTCGTCGGTGACCGTGCGGCGGAGCAGGTCGAGGATGACGCTCCACTCCTCGGAGTCGTTCTCGTCGGCGCTGGGAACGGCACCGGCCTTCTCGTACTCGGCCCCCCTGTGGACGAGCAGGGTGGCGTCGCCGCCGTCGTCGAGGATCATGTTGGGACCGTCGTCACCGGGCCACGTCAGAGCCTGCTCGGTGCACCACCAGTACTCCTCCAGGGTCTCGCCCTTCCAGGCGAAGACCGGGACGCCCTGCGGGTTCTCCAGGGTGCCCTCGGGGCCGACGACCACGGCGGCGGCGGCGTGGTCCTGGGTGGAGAAGATGTTGCAGCTCACCCAGCGGACCTCGGCGCCGAGCGCGACCAGGGTCTCGATGAGCACGGCGGTCTGGATGGTCATGTGCAGCGAGCCCATGATCTTCGCACCGGCCAGCGGCTGGGCCGCGGCGTATTCCTTGCGGATGGCCATCAGGCCCGGCATCTCGTGCTCGGCGAGCTGGATCTCCCTGCGGCCGAAGGCCGCGAGAGAAAGGTCGGCGACCTTGAAGTCCATGTGGTTACCCCTCTGGTTGATGGGCGGCGTTCGCCTCACACCCTCGCCCGTCGCGCTCGTCTCGCGATCGTGCTTCGCTCTGGGGCCGGGCTCGCCGTTCCATCGGAACAGTCGATGTCTGGGAGTTTAGGCGGCCAGAAGGGCTCCGCGCACCCTCTGAGCGGGTAACCTGACACAAGAATGTAAGCTTTTCCGGGAAATCGCTGGAAAGAGGTCACCATGCGGATCACCGAGGCCGCCAGAAAGCTGGGCATGTCTCCCCGGATGCTCCGCTACCGCGAGGCACTCGGACTCCTCCCCCCGATCAGGGACCGGGGCGCGCACCGGCGGTTCGGCCCGGAAGAGCTCTCGGCCGTCGCCCAGAGCGTCGAACTGGAGAAACGGTTCGACATCTCCCCCGCCGAGCTCGCCTTCGCGCTGCGCACACTGAGCGAACCCGCGGTCGCGCAGGCCGTACGGGACCTGGGGCTGCGGATCGGCCGCCTGCAGGCACCTCGCAGGGCACTGGACTTCGAGAAGGAGAAGGCGTTGCGCCTGCTCCAGCGCCGCACCCAGCGGTGACACCGCGAATCCCGGATGACCCCCACCGGGTCCGGAGCCTGTCGCGGCCCCGGACCGTCCGGTGAGACTCAGACGCGGTCGCCGACGCCGGCCCTGTCGAGATCGGGCTCCAGATAGATGACGCGCGCCTCGGGAACGGCAGCGCGGATGCGCTGCTCGGCCTCGTCGATGCCGCGGGCCACCTCGGCGGCCGTGTCGTCGTGGTCCACCGCGATCTTGGCGGCGACCAGGATCTCCTCGGGGCCCAGGTGGAGCGTGCGCATGTGGATGACCCGGGTCACCTCGGGCGCGCTCTCCAGGGCGTCCGCGATGCGGGTCTCGACCTCGGGCCCCGCGCTCTCGCCGATCAGCAGCGACTTGGTCTCGATCGCCAGGATCACCGCGATCACCGCGAGCAGGGCGCCGATCATGATGGTGCCGATGCCGTCCCAGACGGGGTTGCCGGTCACCACGGCCATCGTCACGCCGAAGAGCGCGAAGATCAGGCCGAGCAGCGCGCCCAGGTCCTCCAGCACGATGACCGGCAGCTCGGGCGACTTGGAGCGGCGGATGAACTGCACCCACGACTGCTTCCCGCGGACGTGGTTGGACTCGATGATCGCCGTCCTGAACGAGAACCCCTCAGCGATGATCGCGAAGATCAGCACGCCGAAGGCCCACTGGGGCGACGTGAGCGGCTCGGGAGCGTGGATCTTGTGCCAGCCCTCGTAGAGGGAGAACACCGCGCCGATGGTGAACAGCACCACCGCCACCACGAACGCGTAGAAGTAACGCTCCCTGCCGTATCCGAAGGGATGCTGGGGCGTGCGCGCCCGCTGCGCGCGCTTACCGCCCAGGAGCAGCAGCGCCTGATTGCCCGAGTCGGCCACCGAGTGAACCGACTCGGCGATCATCGATGACGAACCCGTGAAGAGAAACGCCACGAATTTGGCCACGGCGATCGCCAGGTTGGCCGCCAATGCCGCGATGATTGCCTTAGTACCGCCGCCCGCGCTCACGGCAGCCTCCGCTCAGCTGGTTGTTCGGGAAAGAACAAGACAAGGGATCCTATTGCGAAACCCTGGCCTTGAGTCCTGTGATGGCCGACACAGTTGCCGGGTCGATCCCGTACCCGAGCGCGAGGTACGTACTCGCGAAATCGCCGAGCGCGATCAATGTCGCGAGCCGCTCCAGCGGATGCCTCCCCTCCGCGGCGATCTGCGTGACCGGGACGCCGCGATCCTCCGCCAGCCGCACCGACGCCTCCCGCTGCCGTACGACCCGGGGGTGCTCCTCCACGTCGCGGAGCACGAACAGCCGGAGCGACCTGCCGCTCTCGTCGGCGAAGATGTCCCGCTGGGCGAGCGGGCCGTCGAGGACGGCCACCTGGTCGTGACCGGCCCCGGGCAACTCGCCGCACATCGCCGGGTATTTACCGTTCGTATTGAGCGCACCGGCCCACCGGCGGGCCGCGACGGCGGCCAGCGGGGAGGATCCCCAGATCATCGGCACAGTCTCGGCGAACTCCATCGCGAGCGACTTGCCCGGATTGATGAATGACTCGCTCGCCGGGCGACAGCGGTGGGCGAGGTCCTCAAGGCGTGTGGCCACCTCCTCGAACACCTCCTCCCCGGCTTCGACCAGGCCGAGCCGGGCGGCGGCGACGATCAGCGGGACCGACGCCGCCCACACCGCGGCGCGCGCCTGCCCGCCGCCCGCGACGGGAACGAACGGCGCTCCCGCCTGCCTGGCGATCGCGTGGAGCGGCGAGTCGGGCGCGCCGACGGCGAGCAGGCGACAGCCTCTGCGTACGGCCTCGGCGGCGACCGCGAGTGTCTCCTCGGTCCTGCCGGAACGCGACACCGCGATCACCAGGTCGGTCGCGCCGATCCAGCCGGGCAGCCGGTAGGACCTGACGGTCACGATCGGCAGCGGGGCGCCTTGACCGCACACCACGTCGAGGATGTCACCGGCGATGCCCGAACCGCCCATACCGGCGACCACGACCGCCCGGGGCCTGCCGTCCTCGGCGAGCGAGGACAGGCCCGACTCCAGGGCGGCCCTGCGGGAGGTGCGGACCTGCGCGGCCGAGTCGGCCACCGCCCGTAACATGCCAGCCGGGTCGCCCTCGATCAGCCATTTCTGGTCGTCGAGCCGATCGGGCTCCCAGCTCACGACTTCCGGGCCTCGTCGACAAGCAGGACCGGGATGTCGTCCCGTACCGGATAGACCAGGCCGCACGAGGCGGAGGTGCAGGACAGCTCGTCCACCTTGGGATCGGCCCTCAGGGGGGACTTGCAGTTGGGGCAGGCAAGGATCTCCAGCAGCCAGTCGTCGATCTTCACTCGTTCAGCTCCTCACGACAGCAAGGACCTCGTCCCTGATCGCTGCCATCTGAATCTCGTCGGCCGCCTCGGCGTTCAGCCTGAGCAGCGGCTCTGTGTTGGAAGGACGGAGGTTGAACCACCATCCGGGGCCGGAGACGGTCAGGCCGTCCAGCTCGTCGAAGGTGACGCCTTCACGGGCGGCGAAGATCTCGCGGACCCGCGTCGTCGCCGCACCCTGGTCGGCGACCGTGCTGTTGATCTCCTCGGAGGCCGCGTAGCGAGTGTACGCGGTGAGGATGTCCGAGAGCGGCTTCTCCTGCTCGCCCAGCGCGGCCAGCACGTGCAGCGCGGCCAGCATGCCGGAGTCGGCGAACCAGAAGTCCCTGAAGTAGTAGTGGGCGGAGTGCTCGCCGCCGAAGACCGCGCCGGTCGCGGCCATCTCGGCCTTGATGAACGAGTGACCCACGCGGGTGCGGACCGGACGGCCGCCGTGCTCGGCGACGATCTCCGGAACGCCCCTGGAGGTGATCAGGTTGTGGATGATCGGGGCCCCGGGGTGCCTGCCCAGCTCGCGGACCGCGACCAGCGCGGTGATCGTGGACGGGGAGACGGACTCGCCGCGCTCGTCGACGACCCAGCAGCGGTCGGCGTCCCCGTCGAAGGCGAGCCCGATGTCGGCGCCCACGTCGAGCACGGCCTTCTGCAGGTCGCGCAGGTTGTCGGGCTCGATGGGGTTCGCCTCGTGGTTGGGGAAGGTGCCGTCGAGCTCGAAGTAGAGGGACGTCAGCTCGACGGGCAACCCCTCGAACACCGTCGGGACCGTGTGCCCGCCCATCCCGTTGCCCGCGTCGACCACGACCCGCAGCGGCCGGATGCCCGACAGGTCGACCAGGGTGCGCAGGTGGTCGGCGTAGCCGCGCAGCAGATCGCGCTCGGAGATTTTCCCGCCCCCCTCGCCGCCGAGGGTGCCCGAGGCAAGGATCGCGGCGGCCCGCTCGCGGATCTCGACGAGCCCGGTGGCGCCACCGATCGGCACGGCGCCCGCCCTGCACATCTTCATGCCGTTGTAGCGGGCCGGGTTGTGGCTCGCGGTGAACATCACCCCGGGCAGGCCGAGGCTGCCACTCGCGTAGTAGAGCAGGTCCGTGGAGCCCAGGCCCGCGTTGATCACGTCGGCCCCCCGCGAGGTCGCCCCCCGGGTGAAGGCCGCGGCCAGGGGCACCGACGACTCGCGCATGTCGTACGCCACCACGGCGGTCTTCGCCCCGGTCACCTCCACGAAGGCCGCGCCGACCGCCTCTGCGGTCTCCTCGTCGAGCTCGTCCGGCACGACGCCACGGACGTCGTACGCCTTGAAGATCTTGGCGAGGTCGCCCACTCCAGCTCCACCCCTTGCGTCGTGTCTCGTGCCCCAGCCTAGTAGGGTCAGCGGTCGCGCTGGGGCTGGGCGGAGCGAAGCACTCGCAGGTGACCTCGGCGGCCGACCTCGACCCCCTGGCCGACCGGCTCGGTGCCGCCACTCGGCGTGGGCCTGGCCGCCTCGCGGACCGCGTTCGCGAGGGCCTCCAGGTCGTCCGTGCTCGGCGGCGCGCCATCGGTCGGCAGGCGCACCACCTCCCAACCTCGGGGGGCGGTGAGCCGCTCGGCGTGCTCGGCACACAGGTCGTAACAGTGCGGCTCGGCGTACGTCGCCAAGGGCCCGAGAACAGCGGTCGAATCGGCGTAGACGTACGTGAGCGTGAAAACGGCAGGCTGACTGCACGCGGTGCGGGAACAGCGGCGGACGGGGCTCACGGTGGGACCGTATCCGGTAAGCGTCCGGGGCGCCACTATCTGAGCGCTCTTAACGAGCGTGTCGCCACAATTCGGACACGTGTCCCGGGTTCCACCTGCCTGTACGGCTTACAACCGTTCGCTGATTCCCGGTGTTTCTCCGGGAGGATCAACGAGCCGCTGCGAGCGGCGTTCCCCGACGGGGGTTCTCGTTTCACCGCCGTGCGCCTGGCGCGAACGACAGGATCTCCCGCACGCGGCCCTCCTTCCGCCCGTGCCCCTCCCCCTACCGCTCTGCCACATCACTCCTGTCGTCCGCGCACCTCTCCTCGGCATCCCCCTTCACCCACGTCCCCGCCGTCACACCTTCCGTCCGCCCGCACTCCGGTCACGGCACCTCCCGCCCTTGTCCGGGTCACGTCTAAGCTGGGGCCGTGAGCCCGGCACCCGGCAGACCCCGCCCTCCCCGCAGGCGCGACAGGCATGGTCGCGGCCTGCGCGGCCCGCTGGCGCCCTCGCACGTGCCGATCGCCAAGGCCCGCAGCGAGCGGTTCGACGATCTCGTCCTGGACGCCGTCGACCGTCTCAAGCCCCGGTGGGCCAAGCAGTTGTCCGCCGTGGAGTTCGCGGTCGAGGAGGTCCCGCCGATCAGCGAGCTGGGCGACGGTCCCGGACTGTTGAACGGCGACCCCATCCCCTTCGGGCGCTCGGAGCCCGCCGCGGGGAGCCGCCCGGCCGTTGTGATCATCTACCGTCGCCCTCTGGAGAGCAGGGCGCGCGACCGCGACCACCTGGGCGCGATGGTGCACGAGACGGTGGTCGAGCAGGTCGCGGGCCTGTTCGGGCTCTCCCCCGAGTCGGTCGATCCCGGCTTCGACGACCACGACTGACCCGCCGCGCCGCAGAGGGCCGTCCCCGCCGCGTCCCGAGGCGGCCACGACCGACCCGGCACGACACGGGAGATCACGACGGTCCCGTGGCCTTCCGACGCAGAACCCCGTTCGGGGCAGGACCATTCAGGGCAGGACGGTCGCGGCGGACTCGGCGATCGGCGGGATCAGCGCCCACATGCGGGCGGGAGCGAGCGGCTGCACGGTCAGCGCGGGCCCGCCCTTGAGCCGTTCCTCCAGGACACGCCCCCCGTAGACCGGCCCCGAACCGGGCAGCGGTTGCACGACCACCGCGAAGGGCCCGTCCACCTTGGTGAGCGCGACCTGCTTGGTCCGCTCGGCGGGGATCTCCACCTGGAACGGCTCGCGCGGATCGTCCTCGCGCGAGATCACCTGCACGCTCACCAGGCCGGCCGTGTCCGGCGCGGTCAGCAGCAGCCGGGAGCTCACCTTGCCGCCCGTACGGTTGTCGGCGACGACGCTGCCCAGGTCGATGGGGGCCGCCCCCGCCGTGAAGGCCACGTCGGTCTTCGAACCGGTGCCGGTGGCGACGAGCCCGGCGACGATCGGGGTGTCCGAGGTGAGCACCAGCGCGGACGGCTGGCCGCCGATCCCGCCGGACAGGTCGAGGCTCGTCACGGAACCCGCGGGCACCTCGACGAGTTCGCGGCCCTGGAGCGCGTACGTCCCTTCGGGGGTGAGTGCCTTGACCTCCACCAGGGTGTCGAACTCCTCGGCGGAGGCGACGATCAGCTCGCGTTTCCCCCCGCCGCCGGGAATGCCCGGCACGACGACGCGGGTGGCGGGGGGCGCGGAGGCGGGCAGCCAGTCCACGCCCCGCCCGTCGTTCATGATCGCCCGTGCCGCGGCGGTGACCCGCCCCGCGCTGGTACGGACCTGGATCGCCACGACGAGCGCCGAGGGGGCGATGTCCACGACCTTGATCGAGCGGCTCTGGCCCGGCTTGAGGGTGAACACGCCGCCCGAGTCGTCGAACACCGGCCCCTCGCCCGTGTAGACCATGATCTCCGCGATGGCCGGGGCGAGATCGGCGTTGGTCAGGTACAGCGTGACGTCCGCCGCCGCCGGCCCCGGCCCGACCAGCCAGGTGCTCGCCGTCGGCTCCGTGCAGCGTGTCCCCGCCAGTCCTCGCTGCTCGCCCGACTTCTCCCTGCGGGTCTGCGACATCTCCAGACCGGCCGCCATGCTCCCGGTGGCCGCGACGACGAGGGGCGGCGACGAGGCCGGCACCTCGTTGTGCCAGAGACGTCCGGGGACATCGACGGTGGCGAGGCTCTTGTCGCCCGTGACGAGCGTCGCGGAGCCCGGCTCCCGGCTGCCCGGCGGGACGACCACCCCGACGGAGGTGTCTCCGGGCGCCGGGCAGACGGCCGTCACCGAGGCGACGGGCACCTTCTCGAACCCCGGGGCGGGGACGACGACGGCCTGCGGCTGGGTGGCGTAGGCCACCCCGTACAGGGCGAGGAGGGCCACCAGGACCAGCACCAGCAGGCTGAACCGGTTCTCGATCAGGGATTTCACCGGGCGGCCAGCTCTCTGCGAGATTCGGGCAGGTTCTGGGGGAGCGCGGGCTCGTCGGACTCGGTACGCGCCCCGGGTGCGGCCAGGACCGAGACGACCAGCACCAGCACGGCCTGGGCCCAGAGCCAGCGGCCGTGCCAGGGGTCTCCCGGCGGGGGCACGGGAAGGGCGATCGGCTGGGTGAGCCGCCACACGCCGACCGAACGGGACAGGCTCATCCTCGCCAGCGAGGGCTGCGAGTCGAGCGCGTGGCTGATCTCCGGATCGACGGGCGCGGTCACCACGACGAACCGCACGCCGTGGGCCGCGAGGACCCGGGCGTCGTCACCGCCCCTGCCGGACACCAGCCCTGCCGCGGCGAGGCGGACCAGCTCCCTGGGACCGTCGGGGACGGGGATGTCGGCCTCGCCGACCACCGGGGTGCGCCCGCGCAGCACGGTGAAGAGCAGACCGCCCGGTGAGGAGCGCAGCAGCAGGGTTCGCTCGCCGCCCGAGGAGTTGTTCACGGCGAGGGCCGGCATGACGTCGCGCACGGTCCCCCGGAGCGGGCCGTCCACGCCCTTCACGATCCACATGCCCGCCGCGAGCAGCGGCGTGGAGAACGCGACCAGCACGACACCGAGCGCGGCGAGCCTGCGTACTCCCCCCGCGGCCCGGAACTCCACGATCCTGTCGGCGGTGAGCGCGGCCACCACGAGCATGCCGGTGGCGGCGAAGGCGAGCGGCACCCCCGGCCACGCGGGGGCCTCGACGTCGCCGTTGATCGAGGTGACGGTGGTCCTGCTGACCAGGATCGCCACCAGCACCCCGAAGAGCGCGACGCCCCAGCCGACCGCGATCACCATCCGGTTGCGGCGCATCAGCAGCGCGAGCAGGCAGGCGGCGAGGAGTCCGCCGGTCACCCAGAGCGGCGGCATGCCGGGACCGCCGGGGCTGAGCAACAACAGCGACCCGGCGGGCAGCGCGGGGTCGACCAGCTCCGGCTGGTGCAGCCCGGCCTCCAGCAGCAGCTGCCCGGGGTCGGCGACCACCTGGACGAGCCAGGGGAACAACAGGGCCACGGGAACGGCGAACGCCACGAGCATCGAGACCGCGACGCCCCTGCGCGGGAAGGCGAGCGCCGCCAGCGCGCCGAGGATCGCGGCCAGCGGGTAGACCAGCGGGGCGAAGGCCGTGCCGACGGCGAGGAGGAGTCCCAGGCCCCAGGCGGCGCGGCGGGCGCGACGGCGCTCCGCGGTGAGGACGGCGGTGGCGAGCGCCGCGTAGACGGGCAGCAGCACGAAGACCACCGCGGTGCCGAGCCGTCCCGCGGCGACCGCGCCGGTGGCGACCGGCAGGAGGGCGTACGAGGAGGCGAGCCAGACCCTGGTCCAGCGGCCGGGGATCATCGACCGGGTGGCCGCGTACGCGGAGATCCCCGCCAGCGGCACGCAGCCGAGCAGCAGCAGCGACACCGCGAGCCACGTCTTGCCGAGCAGCACCGTGGAGAGCACGGCCAGCACCGCCACATACGGCGGGGCCCACGCGTCGGTGCCCAGCCCCACCTGGTGGTAGCTCGCGCGGTAGAGGTCCCACAGGTCGGAGGCCCCGCCGATCACCGGGACGAGCGCGCCGCCGCCCAGCCTGGCCCCGCCGGTCACCGCGCGCTCGGCGACCAGCGTCACCAGGACGAGCGCCAGGAAGAGCAGGACGCCGGGGTTTCCGAAGACGCGCTGCATCACCCCGGCGTCGGTGAGCAGTTCCTCGCCGTCCTCCTGCGCGTGCGGCGAGGCCGCCATGGCGTGGTGGCGTCCCGCGGACTCCACGAACCCGCCCCCGGCCAGGTAGCTCTGTGCCCTGTCGACGAGCCGGCGGTAACCGGCGCCCGGCGGGGTGAGGAGCCGGCCCACCGCCGCGTACCCCTGCCTGCGGCCCCTCGCCCGCACCCGCCTTGCCTTGATCATCCGGATGGGGTGGCCGAACACCGAGCCGAACGCGAGAAACTCGTCCAGCGCGTTGGCGGGCTGCTTGGCCACGAGGAACAACACCGTACGGAAGATCGACCCGAAGGCGTTGCGCACCAGTGCCCACAGCAGCGGGCGCAGGGGCAGGTTCGCCATGACGACGAAGAGTGCGTTGCGGCGATCCAGGCGGCGGGGGTGGTCCCCGCTCGCGGTGATGCGGCGCCGCCGCCGGGTGGCCGCCTCCGCGTGCCAGGCGATCGCCCCCGTGACGTTCCGCACGCGGTGTCCGGCGTTCCTGACGCGCCAGCACAGGTCGAGATCGTCGCGGAACAGCGGCAGGGCGGGATCGAGCCCGCCGACCTCCTCCCAGACGTCCCTGCGGACCAGCATGCCCGCGGTGGAGACCGAGAGCACGTCCCTGGTCCCGTCGTACTGCCCCTGGTCGAACTCGCGGGCCTCCAGCCCGGTGTCCCTGCGGCCGGTACGGTCGACGGTGACGCCGACCTCGAGCAGGAGCCGCCGGTCGAGCCAGTCGCGGAGCTTGGGCCCGAGCACCGCCGCCTTGGGGTCCTCGTCGGCGGCCTCCAGCAGGAGCCGCAGGGCGTGGACGTCCGGGGCGCAGTCGTCGTGCAGCAGCCAGATCCACTCCTGTCCGCCACCGGGGCCGAGCCGGTCGAGGACCTCGGCGACGGCCTCGCCGAAACCGGTCGAGCGCGGCAGGGTCAGCACCGCCCTGGAGCCGAGGGCCGCGGTGAGCAGCGCGGCGCTGCCGTCCCTGCTGCCGTTGTCGACCCCGACGACCCGGTCCACCGGGCGGGTCTGTTTGAGCAGGGCTTCCAGGGTCTCCCCCAGCCAGCGGGAACCGTCGTGGGAGACGACGATCGCGGTGACGGTGTGGTGGGGGCGCTGGGGGTGCGGGGGGTCGGTGATGGACATATGTCCCGTGTTCAGGAGTGGTGATGATCGGCGCGCTAACGATACGGCACCCTCTGTCGGACTATGTCTTACACCTGGTCGCGGGCATGAAAAAAGGGTCACGTGACCGACGGTCACGTGACCCCGTGGACATATTCGTCAAACGCCTCCGAGAGGCGTCATGCACTTCTGCCAGACCGATCAAGCCTCTTCGCCGCCGGTTCGGCGTCTCGGTCTCGATCGGCGTTCATGGTGTTCGTCGTGTTCATAGTGTTCGTCGGTGCCCGGACGTCCCGGAGCGCTCAAGCCTTCCAGCCACCCGGTCTCCGGACGGCTCAGACCGCCTCACGCTTGATGCGGCGGCGTTCACGCTCCGACAACCCACCCCAGATTCCAAACCGCTCGTCGTGTTCAAGTGCGTACTCAAGACACTCGGCACGCACCTCGCAGGAGCGGCAAACCTTCTTGGCCTCGCGGGTGGACCCTCCCTTCTCCGGGAAGAACGCCTCCGGGTCGGTCTGCGCGCACAAGGCGCGCTCCTGCCAGCCAAGCTGCTCTTCAGCGATGCTCTCCTGTGCGATGACCAGGTCGGCCACTGCACACCTCCCTGCCGCAAGCCCGCAAAATTGGAGCCCCCCTATGAACGCCTCCCCCTTACCCACCCAGAGGAAGGCGTAACAACACGTGTGTAATTACACGCGTGTGCTCGGTGTGGCGTCAAGCGGCATGCTGGTATCCGGGGAAAGACCTGCTCTCCCCGGTTGTGGGTCGTGTGCCTGCCACGACGGCAATTGCACCAGGTGATCGCTTCGACCGCCAGGGGCTCAGTGCTCTCGGCGGTCGGAACCGTACCAGGACATGTTCTGATCCTGACCGGGGCCCACCCTCTCTCTATCCGGGGTTTCCTCATCCGTGACCTGACCTGGGCGTTGTTCGGGCTTGTAGATCGCCGTGGGGTCTATCGGCTGCGAATCCCACGTCCTGGCCGCGGGCGAGGGACCGCTCAGCGGGTCTCCCTGGTAGGCGCTCGGGTCGAACCGGACCGTCGTCTCCGACTGGGGGTCCCACTGGTGGGACTGGTACGGCGCCTGGGAGTCCTGCGGAGCCTGAGGGGGCTGCGAGGGCTGCGGGGACTGCGGGGCCTCAGGGGTCTGCGGGTGCCCGAACGGGCCCTCATAACCCGGGGAACCGTACTCGGGAACGCGCAGCTGCGGCTCGGTGCCGCCCTGCTGGGCCTGCTGCTGGTAGCTCTCCGCCTGCTGGTAGGCCTGGGCCATCTGCTGGGACCTGAGGTCCACCGGGTCGGGCGCCGGGTAGGCCTGGCTCTGCTCACCCTGGCGGCCGAACTCGGCGCCGGAGTAGCCGGTGAACGGCTGGCCGTAGTTCTCCGGGGGCTGCGGGAAAGGCTGCGGCGGGCCGTCGAACGGCGGGTGCTGCCGGCTGTCCGCCGACCGGCCCTGGTGCCCCTCGGCCTGCTGCTCGGGCTGGTGCCCGTAGCCGGGCGACTGCGGCTCCGGCTGCGGGAAGGACTGCGACTCCCGGTGCCCGCCGAAGCCCGGGGCCTCGGACCGCTGGTAGCCCTGCGAGTCGGCGTGCGGGTATCCCTGCGGATCGGGCTGCGAGTAGCTCGGCTGCTCCGGTTGCGGGTAGCCCGGCTGTCGCGACTCCTGACCGTACGCGGGAGAAACCGGCGAGACCGGAGAAGTCGGGGGCTCGTCCTGGCGGCCGAAGAGCGGGTCGGACTGTCCGGAAGAAGCGGTCTGTCCGTAGTCGGACCGCGACCGGTCCGACTGGTGACCGTACGCGGACGAGTCGGCCTGCCTGCCGAAGTCCTGCGACCCCTGACCGTACGACGAGGACGACGAGGACGGCGAAGACTCGGAGTACTGGGAGTAGCTCGGCAGCCGGGGGCTGGAGTGCCGCCCGGATCCCGACGGCTGCGACTCCTGACCGTACGCGGGGGAAACCGGCGAGGCCGGGGACTCGGGGAACGCCGGGGACGCCAAAGACGCCGAAGACGCCGGGGACGCCGGGGACGCCGAAGACTCAGCCTGCCTGCCGAAGTCCTGCGACTCCTGACCGTACGACGAGGAGTCGGGGAACTGCGGATAGCTCGGCAGACGGGGTTCCGTCTGGGCGTGCGGCTCCACCGGGGCGGCGTAGATCGGCGGGTCGTAGGCCGTGGTCGGGGGGTCGTACGGCTTGGCCGGGGTCGAGGGCTGGACGTCCGCCGCGACGTACGGGTTCGGGGTGTAGCTCTCCGCAGGGGAGGCGGGCTGCGGGTGGTTCTGCTCCTGCTGCGCGTATCCCTGCCCCTGCGGCTCCCGCTGCTGGGACGGCTGAGCGTAGGAGCCGGGCTGGGCGGCGTAGGGCTGGTTCTCGACGGGCGGCGAGTAGGGGGCCTGGGAATATCCCTCACCGGCCTGCGGCGCGGGCTGCGCGTGGGGGGCCTCCTGCCGGCCGTATCCCTCCTGGGTTCCGGCGGAACTGTGCGCGGGCGCCGGCGGGAGCGCGGGGCGGTCGTACGGGGGCTGCGGGGCCGGGACGGGCGGGGCCTCCTGCGGGTACCCCTGGCCACCCTGCGGCCCCTGGCCCTGCGGATAGCCCTGACCGCCTTGCGGCTCCTGCCCCTGCGGGTAGCCCTGGACGCCCTGCGGGGGCATCTGCCCCTGGGGACCGTGGGGAGGGGGGCCGCCCTGGGCCTGGGGGTACGCGCCCTGCGGAACGCCCTGTCCCGGAACGCCCTGAGGGCTCTGGGGGCCCTGGAAGGGAGGCTGCTGCCCGGGGACGGGCGGCCGGCCGTAGGCGTACCGCTGCTCCTGCGGATCCGGGGAGTGGCCGAAGCCGCCACCGGCGCGGAAGGGGTCGTCGCGCTGGCCCGGCGGGATCGCCTTCGGCAGCACGTACAGCAGCGCGACCACGGTCAACGCGAGGGCGGGCAGGTTGACGAGGAAGAACTCGACCTTCCCCAGGAAGCCCTCCACGCCCCCGAACAGCCCACCGAACAGGCCGATCAGGCCGAACAGCGCGGAGAGCCCGAGCGTGCCGACCACGACGAGGGCCATCACCTTCAGCCGCTCGATCACCGGGCCGAAGTTGGTCGCCAGCAGCACGGCCCCCACGAGCAACGCGGACGCGACCGGCGAGGTGAACTGCCCCGTGAAGACCGACGAGCGCTCGGCGAAGGAGGACGACGGCCCACCCCCGAAAAGCAGGCGTTCGATGCCGACGAGAACGCTCGCGGACCCGAAGGCGACCATGAGCCACGCCGCCGGTCCCCGGAGCCGGCCTGCCTCGACATTGATCACAACTACCCCCAGAGGGTCTTTAGGTAAACCCGGGCCAGTTTTGCACATGGCTGACTTTGCTGCCGGTGGTCCCGGGAAGCCCACCAACCCCACAAGCCCTTTGTTGACACCCTATAAGCCCATATTTCGGGCGGCCTACCAGGCGATCCGGCAGGGCGGGCGCCCCTCATAACGATCATGAAAAGAGTAGTGTGAATCGCCCGCCGGCACCCCGACAACGGGTCAGGTGACCTAGTGGAACACTGGACGGCATGCGCATCGTCTCCCTCGCCGGCGGAATCGGCGGCGCCCGTTTCCTGCGGGGCCTCCTCACCGCGGCCCCCGATTCCGAGATCACCGTCATCGGCAACACCGGTGACGACATCAACCTCTACGGCCTGCGAGTCTGCCCCGACCTCGACACCGTGATGTACACGCTGGGCGGCGGCATCGACGAGGAGCAGGGCTGGGGACGGCGGTTCGAGTCGCACGTCGTCAAGGAGGAACTGGCCGCCTACGGCGTCGAACCGCAGTGGTTCGGCCTCGGCGACCGTGACTTCGCCACCCACATCGTGCGCACCCAGATGCTCGACGCCGGATACCCCCTGTCCGCGGTCACCGAGGCGTTGTGCGCGCGCTGGCAGCCGGGCGTACGCCTGATCCCGATGAGCGACGACAGGACCGAGACCCACGTCGTCATCTCCGACGAGCGGGGCCGTCGCGCCATCCACTTCCAGGAGTGGTGGGTGCGGCTGCGCGCCTCGGTCCCCGCCGAGCAGATCATCCTGGTCGGCGCGGACGATGCCTCCCCCGCCCCCGGAGTGCTGGAGTCCATCGCCGCCGCGGACGCGGTCATCCTCCCGCCGTCCAACCCGGTCGTCAGCATCGGCACGATCCTGCAGATCAAGGGCGTCCGCGAGGCCCTTGGGGGCAAGACCGTCGTCGGCGTCTCGCCCATCGTCGGCGGCGCCCCCGTCCGGGGCATGGCCGACGCCTGCCTGACCGCGATCGGCGTGGAGACCACCGCGCAGGCGGTCCTCGAACTGTACGGATCATCGCTGGTGGACGGCTGGCTGGTCGCGGAGGAGGACGCCGGGGTGGCCCTCGACGGCGTCGACGTCGAGGCCCGCCCGCTGATCATGCACGACATCGAGTCCGTCGCGGCCATCGCCCGTGCCGCCCTGGACATGGCCGTACGGCTCGCGGGCCGACGCGCCGACCCCCCGGCGCCGTACGCGGGTTCTCCCGCCGCGAACGGATCCGGCGTACCCACGAGAACCCGCGAGACCCCTGAGGAAGGTGTGTGATGAGCCGGTTCAGGCGCGGGCAGGAGAAGTCCTCGGACGTCAAGGTGGAGGTCTTCGCGGTCCCCGGTATGCCCGAGGTGCGCGAGGGCGACGACGTCGGTGAACTGATCGCCACGGCCCTGCCCGACCTGCGCAACGGCGACATCCTCGTGGTCACCTCGAAGATCTCCAGCAAGGCCGAGGGCCGGGTGCTGCACGACGTGACCCGCGCCGAGGCCGTCGAGGCGGAGACGAGGCGGGTGGTCGCCCGCAGGGGTGAGACCGTGATCGCCGAGACGGCGCACGGGTTCGTGATGGCCGCCGCCGGGGTCGACGCCTCCAACACCCGTCCCGGCACGGTCGTCCTGCTGCCCGCCGACCCGGACGCCTCCGCCTCGGCCGTCAGGGCGCGCGTCAGGGAGCTGCTCGGCGTGTCGGTCGGCGTGGTCATCTCCGACACCTTCGGCCGCCCGTGGCGCAACGGCCAGACCGACCTCGCCGTCGGCCTCGCGGGGGTGACGCCCGCGCTCGACTACCGGGGCATGTCCGACGACCACGGCAACCCGCTCGAGGTCACCCTGACCGCCGTCGCCGACGAGTTCGCGGCGGCCGGGGACCTGGTCAAGGGGAAGGTCTCGCAGACCCCGGTGGCGGTGATCAGAGGTCTGGCGGAGTACACCACGGAGGAGGACGGTCCGGGAGTCGGTGAGCTGCTCCGCCCGTCCGCCGAGGACATGTTCCGGTACGGTTCGCGCGACGTGGTCTTCGCCCGCAGGACCGTCCGCGAGTTCTCCGCCGACCCCGTGGACGGCGCCAAGGTCCGCAGGGCGGTCGAGGCCGCGATCGCCGCGCCCGCCCCGCACCACACGACCCCGTGGCGGTTCGTCCTGCTGGAGTCGGCGGAGACCCGCGAGAAGCTGCTCGACGCGATGCGGGAGGCCTGGATCGCCGACCTGCGCGGTGACGGATTCTCCGAGGAGTCGATCGCCAAGCGGGTGAGGCGGGGCGACGTGTTGCGCGCGGCCCCCTATTTGGCGGTGCCCTGCCTGGTGATGGACGGCTCGCACACCTACGGCGACGACCGGCGTGATGTGGCCGAGCGGGAGATGTTCGTGGTCGCGACCGGCGCGGGGGTGCAGAACTTCCTGGTCCAGCTCGCGGTGGAGGGCCTGGGCTCCGCCTGGGTGTCGTCCACCATGTTCTGCCGCGACGTGGTCAGGCAGGTCCTCGACCTGCCCCTGGACTGGGACCCGATGGGCGCCGTCGCCATCGGCCACCCTGCCGCCCCGCCGAGGGACCGCCCCCCCAGGCTCGCGTCCGACTTCGTCGTCGTCCGCTGACGGGAGCCACCGGGTCGGCTGTTCGGGCGGACCCGGCGACCGCGACCGCCGCCGGCGACAGACGTACGCGTGCCTGACGCCGGCGGCGTTCGATGCCGGCTGCCACGCGGTGTCCGCCGGATGACGACAAACCGGGACCTCTCCCTACATATGGCTACAGGGGGAGTGCCGATTGCGCCGACGAACCTTCCGCGAAGACGGCCAGACGTAGAACTTGTTATAACTTCGCCGAGGGCTCCAGGGAGAGCAGCGGAAGCGCGTTGGGGCGAACGCTGCGGCAGACGCCGTCACTCGCCCTCGCCGCGGCCACCCGCTCGGCGTCCGGCACGCCGTAGGAGGTGGTCCGCTGCCGGAGCGGCCTCCCGGTCGGGGCGACCATCGCCTCGATCTCACCGATGGTCTTGAAGGAGCCGTTCTCCGACCCGGCCATCCTGCTGATCGTCTCCTCCATCAGGGTGCCGCCGAGGTCGTTGACCCCGCCAAGCAGCACCTCGCGGCAGAGCTCGTCCTGGAGCTTCACCCACGAGCACTGGATGTTGGCGATCGCGCCGTGCAGCAGGACGCGCGCCAGCGCGTGCACGGCCCGGTTCTCCCGCGCAGTCGGACCCGGACGGGCGATCCCCGCCAGGTAGATGGGCGCACTGTGGTGGACGAACGGCAACGGTACGAACTCGGTGAACCCGCCGGTCTCCTCCTGGATGCGGCGGATCAGCCGGATGTGCCGCACCCAGTGCCCGTGGTTGTCGACGTGGCCGTACATCATCGTGGAGGTCGTCGGGATGCCGACCCGGTGCGCGGTGGAGATGACCTCGACCCACTCCCTGGTGGGAAGCTTGCCCTTGGTCAGCACCCAGCGGACGTCGTCGTCGAGGATCTCCGCCGCGGTGCCCGGGAGCGAGTCGACGCCCGCCTCCTTCGCGGCGACCAGCCAGTCCTCGACGGACAGGTTGGTGCGGCTGGCACCGTTGATCACCTCCATCGGTGAGAACGCGTGGACGTGCATCTCCGGCACCCTCGCCTTGACCGCCTTCGCGATGTCGAAGTACGCGGTGCCCGGCATGTCGGGGTGGATGCCGCCCTGCATGCACACCTCGGTCGCCCCGGCCTGCCAGCCCTCCCAGGCGCGGTCGGCGACCTGCTCCAGGGAGAGGGTGTAGGCGTCGGCGTCGGTACGACGCTGCGCGAAGGCGCAGAAGCGGCAGCCGGTGTAGCAGACGTTGGTGAAGTTGATGTTCCGGTTCACCACGTAGGTGACCTCGTCGCCGACGGCCTCCCTGCGCAGGCCGTCGGCGATCCGGCAGAGTTCGTCCAGCGCGGCGTCGTCGGCGCCCACCCCGTTCTGGTCTCCCGCGAGGTCCAGCAGGACGAGCGCCTGTGCGTCGCTCAGGCCCGCCGGGTCGCTCTCGGCCTGGTTCAGGGCCTCCCGTACGTCACCCCTCACGGCCGAGGTGGCTGCGGGCAGACGCTCCCTGAGCGCCTCCCAGTCGCCGTACACGCTGTCGAAGTCGTCGCGGCGGTCGGCGCCGCGCCCCTCGGTGTCGACCGCCGTGTGCAGGTCGACGCGGCCCAGGGAGACGAAACCGCCGTCGGGCTCCTGCCAGGGGCGGCCGGTCAGGACCGCGTCCTCGCGGGCGAGCCCGGTCTCGGGGTCCGCCAGGGCTGCGACGTGCGCGTTGAGCCTCGGGTCGAGCCAGGGCTCCCCGGCCAGCACGAACTCGGGGTAGATGGTGAGCCGCTCGCGCAGCGCGAACCCGGCCGCGGCCGTCCGGGCGGCGAGGTCGTCGATCTGCGGCCAGGGACGCTCGGGGTTGACGTGGTCGGGCGTGAGCGGCGAGACGCCGCCCCAGTCGTCGATGCCCGCCCTGATCATCAGCTCGTACTCGGAGTCGACCAGGTTCGGCGGGGCCTGCACCCTCATCTTCGGTCCGAGCACGAGCCGGGTCACCGCGATCGTCGCGGCCAACTCCTGCAGGTCGGCGTCCGGCATGCCGCGCATCGCGGTGTCCGGCTTGGCGCGGAAGTTCTGGACGATGATCTCCTGGATGCCGCCGTACTCGCGCGCCACCCTGCGCAGCGCGAAGAGCGACTCGGCGCGGTCGGCGACCGTCTCCCCGATGCCGATGAGGATGCCGCTGGTGAACGGCACGTTCGTCCGCCCGGCGTCCTCGAGCACGCGCAGCCGCACGGCGGGATCCTTGTCCGGCGAGCCGTGGTGCGCCTGCCCCTTCTCCTCGAAGAGCCGCCGCGAGGTCGTCTCCAGCATCATCCCCATGGAGGGCGCGACCGGCTTGAGCCGCTGCAGGTCTCGCCAGGTCATGACGCCCGGGTTCAGGTGCGGCAGCAACCCGGTCTCCTCGAGCACCCGCACGGCCATCGCGCGGACGTAGGACAGCGTGTCGTCGTAGCCGTGCGCGTCCAGCCACTCGCGGGCCTGGTGCCAGCGGTCCTCAGGCCGGTCGCCCAGGGTGAACAGCGCCTCCTTGCACCCCATCGCCGCGCCCTGCCCGGCGATCTCCAGCACCTCGTCGGGGCTCAGGAACATGCTTTCCAGCTTGTGTGGGGCTGTGGCGAACGTGCAGTATCCGCAGCGGTCGCGGCACAGGCGTGTCAGGGGGATGAAGACCTTGCGGCTGTAGGTGATGACTCCTTGCCGGCCGACCGCCTCCAGGCCGGCGTCCCTCACCCTCCCCGCGTGGTCGAGGAGGGTCTCCAGATGTTCGTCCCGCGCGTGCAGCAGGACGGTGGCTTCGGTGATGTCGAGAGCTTTGCCGTCGCGGGCCCTGGCCAGAGCCCGGCGCATCGCGTTGTCGGTGGGGTTAGCGCTCATGTCCGCACAGTACGGCGCGACACGAGAACGTGGGGCGGCGGGTACCCGCTCACGGTCCCGGCGCCCGCACCACAGGCCCCGGAGCCGATGCCCGCCCCACTCGAATGCCCGGACGCCGCAAGCCGGCGACGGCCCTGTCCGGGCGCCAGGACACCACCCGCACCGGACGGCAGCGAAGGCCGAACACTTCAGCGTTTCTAAAGCATGCCGTCAAGTAAGTCTCGATAGACGTAAATACTTGCAGATGCATAAATTAGAGACATCAACCGGAACCCCGCACCCGCGGGAAGCCCGCCCCGATCCTCCGCGGGAACCCCC
This sequence comes from Streptosporangium sp. NPDC006930, assembly GCF_040635605.1. Taxonomy (NCBI): domain Bacteria; kingdom Bacillati; phylum Actinomycetota; class Actinomycetes; order Streptosporangiales; family Streptosporangiaceae; genus Streptosporangium; species Streptosporangium sp. NPDC006930. The sequence goes on from NZ_JBEYID010000002.1 coordinate 26,860, forward strand.
TCGGACCTCACCCAGCAGGAGCCGAAAATGCTCTGGTTTCTCCTCGCCCTCGCCGCCGTCGCCGTCCTCGCCCCGCTGATCGGAGCCGACACGCGCGACAGCCTCGACTGGCAACGCGGCGAACCCTTCCCCGACGAGGGAATCCTCAGGACGACCGGTGATCACGCACCGGCGTCCGAGGGAGTGCTCAGAACGACCGATAGTCGCGCACGGGCATCCTCGGCCCGCGAGCGGGTGGCCGCACACCGCCCAACCCCAGCAGCCGGCTGACCCGGTGCCGGTGCCCCCGGTAGGGAGCGAGCAGCCGCAACATCCGCGCGTCGTCCACCCGCTCACCGCTGAGCGACCAGCCGACCAGCGACGGCAGGTGGAAGTCGCCCACCGAGATCGCGTCCGCGTCACCGTGCGAGCGCTGGCGCACCTCGGCGGACGTCCACACCCCGATCCCGGGCAGCGCCCTCAGCAGCCGATCCGCGTCGGCGCTGCCCTCGACCGCCTCCAACCTCCCCGCGTGCCGGGCGGCGTTCGCGATCGTACGGGCCCGCACCGCCTCCGCCCCCGCGCGGTGCCAGTCCCACGAAGGGATCGACCACCACACCTCGGGTGGGGGAAAGACCCTCATCCCCTCGGGCGCGGGACCCGGCGCGGGCTCGCCGTAGCGGCCCAGCAGCCACCGCCACGCCCGCCGCGCCTCCGTGGACACCACCTTCTGCTCCAGCACGGCCGGGACCAGCGCCTCAAGCACCCGTGAGGTCCTGCCGATCCTCAGCCCCGGATAGCGTCTCGCCGCGTTCCGCAGCACCTCGTGCCCGGGAACGAACCCCGAGACGTCGTCACCCTCGCCCAGCAGCGCGGGAAGCGTCTCCAGCATCCACTCCGCCCCGGGCCCCCACGCCGAGGCCGCCACCCGGCCGCCCGTGAGGGCCACCCGTAGCGTCCCCGGACCGTCGGGCGTGCGCGAGGTCCGCCAGAAGGCGCCGCCGGGCACCGACCTCAGGGTGGGGTCGCCGGTCCCGCGCCGGTGCGGGTCGAGCGCGAGCGCCAGGTCGACCGGCCAGGGCGGGCACCACTCGCGTTCCCTCACGAAGGTCCACGCGCCCCGGACGCTCAGATGTCGCTGGAGAAGCGGATCGCGAACTCGGGAAGCACGACGCCGGGCCAGACCCGGCTGCCCGCGAGCAGCTCGTTCCCCGAGCCGACCACGGCGCCGTCACCGAGGACGACGTCCCTCAGGACCGCTCCAGAGTTGACACGCGCGCCGATGCCGACCACCGAGTCGACCACGACCGCGCCCGAGTGAACGACGCAGTCGTCCCCGAGGACACTGCCGCTGATCTGCGCTCCCGACTCCACGATCGCGCGGGCGCCGATCACGGAACCGCCGGAGACCTTCGCCTCCGGCGAGATCATGGCGCCGGGCAGGGCGAGGAAGTCACCGGTGGGCCCCGGCAGGGCGGGCGAGGCGAGACGGCCGAGCACCAGGTCGCGGGAGCCCTTCACGAAGGCCGCGGGCGTGCCCACGTCGAGCCAGTAGGAGGCGTCGGCGTAGCCGAGCACCAGGGCGCCGTCCTCGATCAGGCCGGGGAAGGTCTCACGCTCGACCGAGACGACCTCGCCCTCGGGGATCGTGTCGATCACCGAGCGGGTGAAGACGTAACATCCGGCGTTGATCCGGTTCGTGACCGGGTTGGGGGTCTTCTCCAGGAAGGCGGTGACCCGCCCTTCCTCGTCGGTGGGCACGCACCCGAAGCGTGAGGGATCCTCCACCTCGGTCAGGTGCAGGGTGACGGCGGCCCTCCTCGCGACGTGCGTCGCGATCTGGTCGCCGATGTCGTGACCGGACAGGATGTCACCGTTGAGCACGAGCACCGGGTCGTCGGGACCGCAGGTGAGCGCCTCGGCGGCGTTGCGGATCGCCCCACCGGTGCCGAGCGGGACCTCCTCCGTCATGTATTCGAGCGCGAGGCCGAACGCCTCGCCGTCTCCGAACGCCTCGGAGAACATCTCCGCCCGGTAGGAGGTCGCGAACACGATGCGCCGCACCCCGAAGGCCCTCGCCCTGGCGAGCTGGTGGGCGAGGAAGGGAACCCCGGCCGTGGGCAGCAGGGGTTTGGGGGTGCCGAGCGTCATCGGACGCAGGCGTGTCCCTCGTCCACCGACAAGGAGAATCGCCTCTAGATCGGGCAAGGGGGTCTCCGTCATGCCGAGAGGTTAACTCACTACTCGGCCGCGCGCTGATAGGAGAGCAGGTGTGCCTCCGCCGAGGCCTCCCAGGTGAATTCCTTGGCGCGGGCGATCCCGGCCACGGACAGCGCCTCCCTGCGCTCGGGCGAGGAGAGCAGCGTGCGCAGCGCCTCGGCGATGCTCTCGGCGTCCGGCTCGGTGTAGGCGACCGCGTCGCCCCCCACCTCGGGCAACGAGGTGCGGTGGGTGGTGAGCACCGGCGCACCGCAGGCCATCGCCTCGAGTACCGGCAGCCCGAAGCCCTCGCCCCGCGAGGGGAAGGCCGCGACCACCGCACCGCCGAGAAAGCCGCACAGGTCGGAGAACGACAGGAAACCCGGACGCAGCACCCGAACGGTCGAGGGGACCTTCTCCACCGCGGCGTCCACCTCGGCGTCGCGGACGCCCCCCGCGAGCACCAGGGCGGGCGGGGCGGGGATGTTCTCGACGGCCCGCACGAAGCCGCGGATCAGGTTCGGCACGTTCTTACGCGGCTCCAGCGGGCCGAGGAAGGCGACGTACGGGGTGCCGTGCAGGCCGAGCCGATCGGAGGCGTGTGTGATCTCCCGCTCGGACGGCGGGTGGAACAGCGCGGGATCGACGCCGTGGTAGGCGACGTCGATGCGGGTCGGGTCGGCGGAGAGGATCCTGATCAGCTCGTCCCTGGTCGCCTTGGAGGGCACGATCACCCGGGTGGCGTGCCGGACCGCCGTGCGGGTCGCGGCCCGGAAGAACGCCGCCTTGACCGCGTCGTGCTGCAGGGGCTCGGTGAAGCAGGTGAGGTCGTGCACGGTCGCCACGGTGGGCAGGCCGGGACTCAGCGGTATCGAGTAGTAAGGGGCGTGGATGACCTGGGCGCCGACCTGCCGGGCCAGAAACGGCAGACCCGTCTGTTCCCATGTCAGGCGGGCGGCCCGGTTGGTGATCCCGTGAGGCCCGGGCACAATCCGCGCGGAGGGCGCCAACCCGGCGTATCGGGCGGCGTCGGCGCGCTGGCAGACGACCGCGAGATCAGCGCCCGCCCTGTCCAGTGCGGCGACGAGCCCATCGACATACCTGATCAGCGCACCGCGATCGGCCGGAACCGCGGCCGCGTCGACGAGCACTCTCGGCGTCAAGAAGGATCGCCCCCCTCATGATCCACAGCGGGACGACCGTCCCCTTCCTCTTGTTTACTCTATTGCCAGAGTCTCTGAAACCGTGGGGGAAATCACACTGCTTTTCCCGAAGCGCGGTCCTTGCGGGAGCCCTCGGCGCGGCGCGCGGTCAGACCGGCGAGACCCGCGCAGAGAAGGTCTCCGAGAATGATCACGATCCGGGAGCAGAGCGCCACCGTGATCGCCGATCCCCGGTCCAGGACCGGCGCCAGAACGGCCACCATCGCCACCTCGCGCACCCCCGCCCCCGCCGGGACGACGAAGGTCATGATCCCCAGACACCACGAGAGCGCGAACGCGCCGATCGAGAACAGGACCGCGGAAAGACCGAAGGACCCGAGGTCGTGGACGATCGCCGCCAGGTGCAGCCCGTACGCGATCCAGCCGAGCAGCGCCCAGCCCAGCGCGGTGAGCATGCCCCTGCGGGTGAGCGGGCGCTCCAGCGGCTCGCGCCCCAGCTTCCGCAGCCCGAACCCGAGAACCGCGTTCACCACCCTCGGCTCGAAGGCCACCGCGAGCACCGGGATGAGCAGGAACGCCCACGCGTACGGCGCCACGGCCCCCGGCATCGCCGCCAGCAGGGTCACCCCCGAGACCACGAGCCCGCTGCCGAGCTGCACCGGCAGCGTCAGGAAGAACGCCGCCGCGCTCCGCGACCGGGGCACACCCAGCTCTTTGCCCATCTCCATCTGGGCGATCACCGGCCACAGCGAGCCGGGGATGTACTTGCCCAGCTGGCCCACGAAGAAGACCTTCGCCCCCGCGCGCAGGGGCAGCGGCGAGCCCAGGTCGGCCAGCAGCGCCCGCCACGTCATCATCCCGCCGCACAGCGCGGCGAGCACCGCGACGAGCGACAGCGCGAGGGACGTCCACGACAGCCGGGCGAACCCCGCGCGGATCTCCTCCCACTGGTCCACCACCACCCACGCGCCGAACCCGAGCGCGACGAGCAGGAAGGCGACGCGGGCCACCCGCCTCAGGGTGGACCTGCCGGATCCGGCACCCGCGGTCACGAGAGCCCCGCCGGGGTCACAGCGGCGGCCCGCAGCGGGAAGGACCCGCGGCGGGCCCGCGAGGAGCTCACAGGGGGCGCACCGGCTCAGGCGGCCGGGGCAGGGAGGAACCGGCCGGGCGGCGGTCGCCCCTGGTCGCCACCCACAGGTAGGTGGGCACCACCGGCAGCAGCGCCCGCAGCACCGGGCGGGGCAGCCTCGACAGCACCCCGCCCGCGACCCGTCCCACCACGCCGGGGAAGAGCTCGTTCCCGGCGAACGAGGCCGGGGTGACGAGCACGGGGAAGGTGTAGTCCCACACCCGCAGGCCGCGCACCATCTTCCGCAGGCCCCGTCTGGTGCGGTAGCGCTCGTAGTAGCTGTCGGCCCGGCCGAAGAGCCGCACATAGCGGTCGGCGAGCGCGGGCGGCAGGTAGGACAGGAACGGCAGCTTGTAGTGCGGCTCCATCACCCCGAGCCGATTGCCCAGCCCCAGGTAGAGGACGCCGTCCTCGGAGAGCACCCGGCGCATCTCGGCCATGATCGCGTCAGGGTCGACCACGTGCTCGTAGATGTGGTTGAAGACCAGCACGTCGATCGAGCCGTCGGGGAAGGGCAGCGCGGTGCCGTCCGCGCACACGAACTCGACCCGCTCGCCGAACCTCTGGGACGCCCTGCGCAGGCCCGGCACGTCGATGTCGACGCCGAACGTGTGGCTCGCGCCCGCCGAGGCCAGCTCGTCGGCGATGAAGCCCGCCGAACAGCCGATGTCGGCGACCGTCAGACCGGCGAGGACGTCGGTGTCCCTGCCGAGGAAGTGCCCGAGCACAGCGACGATCTTCGCGGCCTTCCTGCGGCGCTTCTCCTCGTCCAGCATCGCCGCCTGGAACTCGGAGTACTCAAGCTGGGCGACCCGCTCGGCGCTCATCACTCGCTCACCGCTCCTCTTCTTCCCCTCCACGCGACTCCGCGACTTCGCACGACGCCGCCCAAGAGTACCGGTGACCCGCGACCCTACCGTCGGGTAAGGAGGCCGTCGTACCCTTGGCGGATGCTCAGCCGACTGCGGTCAAGCCGCCTCCTCCGGGTGCTGCTCGCGCTGGTCGCGGTGGGCTTCCTCGGGTACGGCCTGGTCAGGAACCGCGAGGAGACGACGGCCGCGATCTCCCAGCTGTCGTGGTGGTCCCTCGGCGGCTCCTACCTCTCGGTGATGGCCGGGATCGGCGTCATGGTGCTGGCCTGGCGGACGGTGCTGGCCGGGATGGGCTCGCCGCTCCCCCTCGGAAGCACCGCGAGGGTGTTCTTCGTCGGCCAGCTCGGCAAGTACGTGCCGGGCAGCGTCTGGGCGTACGCCGCGATGATGGAGCTCGGCCGCGACCACGACGTCCCGCCCCGGCGCATGTTCGGTTCCGTCTCCCTCGCCCTGCTGATCTCCCTGGGCTGCGCCCTCCTCGTCGCGGCGGTCACCCTGCGCGAGACCATGACACAGGCGTGGTACCTGCTGGCGCTGGTCCCCGTGATCGCCGTCTGCCTGCACCCGGCCGTGCTCACGTTCGGGCTCAACCTGGCCCTGCGGATCGCCCGCCAGGAGCCCCTCGGCCAGGGCCGGCTGCTCAGCGGCGGGGCCGTGCTCCTCGCGGTCGCCCTCACGGTCACCGGCTGGGTGGTGTACGGCGCCCACCTGCTGCTCCCCATGGCCGACCTGGGCGCCTGGGGCGACTCCCTCTATCCGGTGGCGGTCGGCGCCTACGCGCTGGCCTGGGCGACGGGCATCGTCACGGTGATCGTCCCCGCCGGGATCGGCGTCCGCGAAGGGGCGCTGGTGCTCGCCCTGGCACCGGTGCTCGACTCCCCCAGGGCGCTGGTGGCCGCGGTGGTGTCGAGGGTGATGTTCACCCTCGCCGACCTGAGCTGGGCCGGGATCGGCTTCCTGTGGGGACGCCTCTCCCGTCCCGAGGGTCAGCGCGAGGAACCCGGGTCCGCGTCCGGAGCGGCGTCCGAGACCAGCGCCTCGACGTAGGAGGTCCAGTAAGGCTCGGGGTCGACGGCCTTGACCCCCGCGCGGAGCCGCTCGGGCTCGCCGGGCCGGTAGAACGCGGTCAGCGCGGCACGCAGCCCCTCCACCGAGCCCGGTTCGACCAGCAGCCCGTCCACCCCGTCGGTGACGTGGTCGCCGAGCGTGCCCACCCTGCTGGCGATGACCGGCACCCCGTGCTCGTGGCCGAGCCACACCTGCTGGCTCGCCGTCCCGCTCCGGTAGGGCAGGACGAGCGCGTCCACGTCCGCGAACAGCCCCGGCAGGTCGGCCGAGGCCACGTATCCCGGCCGCAGCTCCACCCGCCCGTCCAGCCCCAGCTCGGCGGCGAGCGTCCTGGTCGTCTCCTCGAGGCCGCCCCAGAACTCCCCGGCGACCCGCAGTGACACCCCGTCGGGCAGCGCGCGGACCAGCAGGTCAAGCCCCTTGTACGGCCTGACGAGCCCGAAGAACAGCAGCCTGTCGTGCACACCCTCCGCCGGGCCGCACCGGTCGGTCCCCGACGGGAGGTGCGGCGCCATCTCGGCCACCCGCACGGGCGTGGCCGCCAGGTCGCGGGCCTTGCCCGCCTGCCCCTCCGAGTGGACGAGCACCGTGTCCACCCGGCGCAGCAGCGCCTTCATCAGCGGTGTGTCGTACGGCTTGCGCTCGTGCGGCAGGACGTTGTGGCAGAGCGCCACGACCCGGGTCCTGCGGCCCAGGCCGTACAGGATGCCCAGGTAGGGCGGGACCTGCACCGGGCTGAGGACGACGAGGACGACAAGGTCTGCGCTCCTGAGCCGCCGCCCGGCGCGGACCCAGCCGTCCGGGCGGCGCCAGTCGAGGTCGCGCAGGACGTGCGGGAACGGCTCGCCGTCGGGCGTGTCGACGGTCTGCCGCCCCGGATACAGGAAGGAGGGGTACTGCGCCCGCCACGACTCGATCACCACGTCGTGCCCCGCGGCCCGCAGCCGGTGTGCCAGCTCGGTGGTGTGCGCGGCCCCGCCGCCCTTGTAGGGGTACGTCGGCCCGATGACGGCGATCCGCATCTACTCGCTCCTGGAGCGCACGATGAGGTCGGCCAGCAGCGCCAGCGAGCCGATGAGCAGGCCGGACAGGAAGATCACGATGGTGTTGCTGGTCAGGTAGAACCCGTAGCGGACGATGTCGACGACGCCCTTGACCAGGCCGATGCCGACCAGCCAGAGCGCGGGCGGCATGAGGACCTTGAGCGGGTTGAAGTACATCACCATCCGCAGCACCTGCAGGATGTAGCGGTAGGCGTCGGAGACGAAGCTGAACTTGGACTTGCCGGCCCGCTTGCTGTAGCCGATCGGCAGGTAGTAGACGTCGTGCTGGTTCGACAGGAACGACAGCGTGATCGTCGTGACGCAGGAGAAGCCGGGGGGCAGCAGCCGCAGATAGGGCTTGGCGACCGACTTGCGGAACGCCCGCAGCCCGCTGTTGAGGTCGGGGATCTTCTGCCCGGCCAGCCGCTCGGCCACCTTGCGGATGAACCACTTGGCCGGGACCCGCAGAAACTTGTGCGAGCCCTCCTCGCTGGTCCGCGCGCCCACGACCTGGTCGATCGTCGGGTCCTTCTCCAGGATCTGGACGAGCTCGGGGATCCGCTCGTTCGGGTACGTCATGTCGGCGTCGGTCCACACGACGATCTCGCCACGCGCCTCCTGCGTGCCGATCCTGCGCACCGTGCCGGAGCCGCCGTTGCGGTGGAAGGCCCTGATCCGCATGTTCGGGAACCTGGGCGCGGCCTCCTTCAGCCTCGCCAGGGTCTCGTCGGTGGAGAAGTCGTCGACGGCGACGAGCTCGTAGGTGTATCCGCTGTGGTCCATCGCCTCGCAGATGCGCTCGACCTCGGCGATGACGTGGTCCTGCTCGTTGTAACACGGCAGGACGATGGTCACGTACGGCGTTGCGTCCACGGCTGATCCACTCTCGGGCTCTCGGGCATGCTCTCGACGGGCGAGGATACTCTGCCCGGACAGACCCCGAGCGCACATCGCCTTCCTACGACGGCTTCCCTGCGCACCCTTGAGCCGCCCCACCGGACCGGTTCGGCTCCCCTCCGCGCCCTCACCGACCTGGCTTTCCCCTCACGTGTCGGTGTTCGCACGCGGGACGGTCATCCAGACGTCGGCGGCGAGGGACCAGGTGCCGTTGGGCGGGGTGATGAGGGAACGGTCGTCCTGGCGGGTGCGGAGGTTCATGATGTGGACGGGGGCGCCGTACCGGGAGAGCTGGCGGGACTCGGCGGCGAGCAGGACGGGGGTGCGGCCGACGGAGCGGACGCGGGCGGCCAGGCGGGCGACGTCGGCGGCCTTGGGAAGGTCGGAGCGATAGATGGTGAGCCTGGCGGCGGGAAGGCCGCAGACACCCCGGACGACCTGGGTGAAGCGGGCGGCGGTGACACGCTCGACGACGAGCACCGAGGCGCGGGGCGGGAGGGCGGCGCACATGGCCTCGACCGCGGCGAGCTCGCCGCGGTCGACCGGGCTGAACGCCGTCCCCCCCGAGGTGATCACCGGCGGGACGAGGAAGAGGACCGCGCCGACCGCGACGAGGCCCCTGCGCACGCCCTGGCCGTACCCCGACCTCCGCGCCCTGTCGCGCGCCCAGCTCAGGCCCCAGACGGCGAGCAGGATCAGACCGGGGATGACGACGGGGACGAGCCGCCGGGCGGCCCACGGGTGGTCGGGGGTGATACCCGGCCGGTAGAGCGTGGTGACCGTGGTCCAGCCGATGACGGCGAGCGGCAGCAGCCAGCCGGGCGCGGTCCCCGTGACGAGCCTGCGCGCGAGCACGGCCGCGGCGAGGGTGGCCATGATCGCCACGGGGAGCCCGACGTACCAGATCACCCAGTGCGCCGAGTTCTCGTAGTAGAGCCGGGAGCCGTCGAGCGGCAGGCGCTCGACCTGCTGGACCCCCTCGATGAACTGCGCGGTCATCCGGTCTCCCGAGGTGACGGGTGGCCGGATCACGGTCTCCAGCCACGGCCGGGCGGCGAAGGCCGCCGCGACCAGCACCACCAGTCCGGCGGCGATCTCGGGCAGTCTCCCGACCCCGGCCATCCGCCGCAACGGTGCCGCGAGCCACGGGGCGAGCACCGCCGCCACCACGGTGAGGACCACGACCGCGCCGCAGACGGCGAGCAACGGGATCAGCGAGTCCGACAGGTATTTCAGGTACGGCCTGGACAGCAGGTAGGCGGCGGCCAGACCCAGCCCGGTCCCCGCCGCGAGCCCGCCGAGCAGCGGCACGCCCAGCCGTCCCCCGTCGTGGTTCCCCGCCCGGCTCAGGGCGATGAGCAGCCCGGCGTAGACGAGCACCGGGAGCACGTCGCGCAGCCCGTCGATCCTGATCAGGACCGCCAGCCCGAACACCAGCCCCGCCAGGGCGGCGGCCGTCCGGGCACCGCCCGTTCGCGCCGGGTGCCCACCGAGGCCGAGACCAGGACCGGGGCCGGGGCCGGGGTTGAGGCCGGGGCCGGGGCCGGGGTTGAGGCCGGGGCCGGGGCCGGGGTTGAGGCCGGGGCCGGGGCCGGGGTTGAGGCCGGGGCCGGGGCCGGGGTTGAGGCCGGGGCCGGGGTTGAGGCCGGGGCCGGGGCCGGGGTTGAGGCCGGGGCCGGGGTTGAGGCCGGGGCCGGGGTTGAGGCCGGGGCCGGGGTTGAGGCCGGGGCCGGGGTTGAGGCCGGGGCCGGGGTTGAGGTCAAGGGCGGGGCCGGGGTCGGAGAGCCGGTGCGGTGAGTCGCCGACGCCGACGGTGTGGGAGCGGAGCCTCGCCTCGGCGTCGTACAGCAGCGCGAGACCGCCGAAGAGCAGGACGAGGGACGGGATCTCGCTGAAGGTCGTCCGCGAGGTGTAGAGGATCGGCAGGCAGACGGCGAAGACCAGCGCCGCGAGAGGCGCCCAGCGAGCCCCGGCGAGCCGGGCGACGACCCCCGCGAGGACGAGCACGGCCGCCGCGCCCAGCACCGGCGGCACCAGCAGCAACCCCGCGATGTCCCCCAGCCAGGCGCCCACCACGTGCAGCATCGGCGCGCCCGGCATGAACTGCGGCACGACCGCGCCGTCGGAGACGTAGAAGCCCACGCTGTCGAAGTGGAGCGCCGGGTCGGTGCCGCCGAAGGCCCAATCCTGGAAGGGGACCGGCAGCGAGCCGTTCCTGGCCAGCCAGATGCCGTACTGCGCGTAGGTGGCGGGGTCGCGACGGACGATCAGCTGCTCGCCGTGGAGCAGGCCGTTGAAGATCCCGGAGGCGAGGGCGACGGCGACCACCCCGGTCACCTGCCAGGCGGTCGCCTCGACGATCTCCGGCAGGCGGCGCAGGCCGTACCGGCACAGCAGCGCGATGGCCACCAGCCCCAGCGGGACCGCGGCGAGCGGCCGGAACCAGCCGAGCAGCAGCAGCGGCAGTCCTGCCAGCAGCCAGCCCGCCAGGACGAGCACGGGCACGACGGAGACCACGGCGAGCACCCTGCCCGCCGAGGGCCTGCGCGTACGGTCCAGCCAGCCGATGGTCATGATTCGAATCGAGCGTAGTGCCACTTCCCGCCCGCACCGGGCACGCCGGGCCTGGGCCGGACACGGTGCTGGAAACGGGGCCGGACACGCCGGGCCCGGCCGGACACGGGTCCGGGCGGGTGCGGGGTTCCTGACGGGGCAGGGGTCCTGACGGGGTAGAAGTCCTGACGGGCAGGAGTCCTGACGGGGCCGGGAAGATCCCGGCGGGGCCGGACTGGGGCCGGACAGGCACGAGGTCCAGACGGGGCCCGGCAGGGGCCCGGACGGGCCTGGGAGAGCGAACACGAGGGCCGGTGCGAGCACGGAGCCGGGGTGAGAGCCGGTAGCGTACGCGCAGCGTACGAGGAGGGGGACGAGTGATCGGGTGGGTGCGGCGTGGTCGCGGGGTCTCGGGCGATCGCGAGTTTCCGGAGCGCCGCGGGCTCCCCGGTCACCGCCGGCCGACCGACCACCGCTGGTTCCTGGCCGTGCTCGGTGCGGGGATCGCGCTGCGGGTGATCACCATGCTCGGCTACCGGCCCGCGCTCTGGTTCCCCGACTCCTACACGTACGTCGTCACCGCGCTGAAACCCCGGCCCGACCTGGTCCGTCCCGCCGGATACCCGATGTTCATGCGACTGCTCGAACCGTTCCACGAGTTCGCCGTCGTCGTGGCGGCCCAGCACCTGCTGGGGCTGCTCATCGGCGTGCTGGTCTATCTCACCGCGCGGCGGCTGCGGGCGCCGGGCTGGGCCGCGACGCTCGCGTCGGTGCCCTCCCTCCTGGACGCCTACCAGATCCAGCTGGAGCACCTGCTGGTCTCCGACACCCTGTTCGCGGTCCTGGTCGTGTCGGCGGCCTGCCTGGCCGTGCGCGACTCCGTCGGGTGGCGTACGGCGGGCGGGATCGGACTGCTGCTCGCGGCGGCGACGCTGACGAGGACCGTCGGGCTGCCGCTGGTGGCGCTCTTCGCGGCCTGGCTGATCTTCAGGGAGCGGGGGCGGGTGCTCGCGGCGGGAGTGATGATCGCCGCCGCGACGCTGCCGATCGTGGGGTACGGGGCCTGGTTCTACGCGACGTACCAGCGGATCGGCATCGTGGGCGCGAACGGCGTCTTCCTGTACGGCAAGACGATGACCTTCGCCGACTGCGACGTGATGCGCCCGCCGCCCGACCTGGCGGTGCTCTGCGATCCCCGCCCGCCGCACCTGCGGCCTCCCGCGCAGGAGTACGTCTGGGCGCAGGACTCCCCGCTGGTCAAACTGCCCGGCATCACCTTCACCCGGACGAACGACACGCTGGCCGGGCGGTTCGCGTCACTGGCGATCATGAGCCAGCCGCTGGACTATCTCGGCTCGGTCACCTCGGAACTGGCCCGCTCGTTCACCGTGGGCCGCCCGGTCTACCCGGATCAGGAGATCTACGACTACTACCGGTTCCCCGCGACACCGCCCGCGCCGCCGGGGCGCTATCCGGCGACGGTGGGCGCCGAGGCCGCGAAGCGCTACGAGCGGGGGCAGATCTCCACCCGGATCGTCGAACCGTACGCGGGCTGGATCCGTACCTATCAGGGAATCGCAGGACTGCCTGGCGCGGCTGTCCTGGTGGTTCTCCTGCTGCCGCCCGCGGCGGCGTGTGTCCGGCGCTTCCGCCCGGAGTCCACGGCGTGGGCGCTGCCCTGGTCGGTGGCGGTGGTGCTGCTGGTGCTGCCGCCGGCGGTGGCGGAGTTCGACTACCGGTACGTCCTGCCGGCCGTACCCGCCGCCTGCCTGGCAGCGGCACTTGCCGTACGTAAACCTAATTTCAGTAACATTCCTACCAATGTCCGCATTTGAGTATGCTGGCCGCCGGATCCAAACATGGCGGTTGTCAGGGGGCGGTCTTGGCCAAGTTCGCATCATCATGTCTCCTGGCGCGCATCTCGTGATCTACCCTTTGGGCTCGATGACCGAGCATGAGCACCGGACGACGCCGCCGAGCGGAAGGATCGCATGAGCGACCACCGGCAGGCGGCCGTCAGAGACCGCCGGAGCGAACCGACCTCTCCCGGCCACCGCGTATCGCGGCGCTCAAGAGGGGACGCCCCCCTCCAGAGCCCGCCGGGAGACCTCCCGCCGACTCCGCAGGAGAAAGCGCCGAAGGGCCGGGGCCGCAAGCAGCGGCGGCTCAGCATCGGCGCCTGGGCCGGCATCGCGGCGACCGGAGTGCTGGTGCTCAGCACCCTCGGCGGCTACAAGGTCTACCGGGACACCCTCGGCGAGTTCCAGACCGTCGACCTCAGCGGCAAACTCGGCCAGAACCGGCCGGCGGCCGTGAAGGGCGCCCTCAACGTGCTGATCGTGGGCTCCGACACCCGCGAGGGCGACAACCTGAAGTACGGCCAGAAGATGGCCGACGCGGGCAAGCGCACCGACACGATCATCCTCATGCACGTCTCCCCCGACCGCGACAAGGCGACCTTCATCAGCTTCCCCCGCGACTCGGTCGTCGAGATGCCCCCCTGCAAGTCGGAGACCGGCGCGCCGGTCGCGGCCCGCACCGAAATGATCAATGCCGCCTACAACGAGGGCGGCATCACCTGCACGATCACCACGATCGAGGCGCTCACCGACATCCGCATCGACCACTTCGTCGAGGTCGACTTCACCGGCTTCAAGAACATCGTGAACGCTCTCGGCGGCGTCAGGATCTGCCTGACCAAGCCGGTCGACGACAAGAAGTCCAAGCTCACCCTCCCCGCGGGCTGGCACCTCCTCGCGGGCGAGAAGGCGCTGGGCTACGTCCGGCTGCGCAACTACGGCGACGGCAGCGACATCGGCCGCATCAAGCGCCAGCAGGTCTTCCTCAGCCAGGTGGTGAAGAAGGCGACCAGCAGCGAGCTGCTGACCGACCCCGCCAAGATGCTGAACTTCATCACCACCGCCGCCAAATCCGTCCGGATGGACGAGGAACTGGCCAGGGACACCAACACCCTGCTCCAGATCGGGCAGAGCGCTCAGAAGCTGACCGCGAGCGGCGTCAAGCTGATCACCGTCCCGTGGGGCCCCCACCCCGACGACCCGAACCGAGTCGCCTGGGTGCAGCCGTACGCGAACCAGCTGTTCGCCGCGATCAAGAACGACACCGAGGTCACCCCGCCCCCCGACCCCAAGGCCAAGCCGGCCGTCAAGCGCGAGCAGGTCAGACTCCAGGTCTTCAACGGCACGGACACACCGAACAGGGCGAGGGAGGTCGCCGCCGAGCTGGCCGACCAGGGGTTCGTGGTCACCCACGTCGGTAACGCCCGCCCGGCGACCGCCAACGTGCCCACCACCACGGTGCGCTACGCCAAGAAGGACGCCGCCGACGGCCTCTCGTACGGCGACGCGGTGGCCGCCAGACTCTCCGGCGACAAGCGGACCCCGGTCGCGGGCAAGGTCAAGCCGGTCACCACCGAGAAGTACGTCCCGGCCGTGGCGCCCCCGCCCACCCCGGAGGGCAAGGCTCCGACCGGGCCGATCATCCAGCTCGTCATCGGCGCCGACTGGCCGGGCGTCCGCGCCCTCCCGAAGATCCCCGACGCCCTCACGGACAAGGTCGTCGACAGCAAGACCAACCCCTGCAGCTGAGACACCTCCCCTCACCCCGGCCACCCCGAGGGGGCACGGCCGGGCCCGTGACCCCGTGGACAGTCACGATTACCCGAGAACCGTCCGAATCAAAGTGCATGCGTGCGACAGAGGGCGCACAGTCGGTTTAGGGTTGGTCAAGGCGGCGAGGCGAACACCTGCCCGCGTCCCCGACCCTCCCCTGGGCGCCCCGCCGATCTGCCCGACACTTCCCCCGGTCTCCGACAGATAGCTGAGCCTCCCCCTCGTGAGCGACATCCGACCCTTCCAGGTGCCTGCCCCCCAGGACGACGGCGGTTCCGACCCCGGCTCCGGTGGGTCCAGCGGCGGGCAGGGCCGGAGGTCCGCTCCGTGGCCCATGCCCGGTCACGCGCAGGCGTCCGGTGGATCCCAGCCCTCGTGGCCGGAGCCACCGGGACCGGTCACCTCCGGCGGGGCGTCCCGGCGCGACGCCGGGGACGGTCGCGAGGAGAGCCCCGGCGAGGTCACCGAGTGGGGGGGCTACCCGGCGTATCGCGAGCCCCACCCCGGCGGGACCCGTCCCAGCGGCCCTCCCGTCGGCGAATCCCACCCGGGCGGACCCCCCTTCGGCGGGACCTACCCCGGCGAGCCCCGTCCCGGCGAGTCCTACTTCGGCGAGCGTCCCGGCGGCCCTTCGTTCGGCGGGGCCCACGGCTCCCACGACCCGCTCGACCTGTCGAAGCCCCTCGCGCCCGAGCCGGTCCTCCAGGACCCCTCGTGGGACCGCGAGGAGCCCGCCTGGGCGCAGGACGGCCCGTCGTGGACGCGGGAGTCGCCGTGGGCACAGGAGACGCCGTCGTGGGCGGAGGGTCCCACCCCTCCGCAGGGCGCCCCCCGTGCGCCGTCCCCCCGGCCCGACTGGGCCCCGCCACCCACGACGCCGCGCGTCCCCGCACCGGCCTCCCCACCGCCAGGAGTCGCGCCCCCTCAGGCTCCCGGCTGGGCGCCCGCTCCGGGGCAGCCCCGGTTCCCCGAGGAATCCGAGCTTCCCGGACGCCCCAGGCTCCCCGGAGAGCCCCAGGCTCCCGTGCGGTTTCCGAACGCGGAGGCCCCGAGCCCCCGGCAGGAGCCGCGACCGTCCGGTGAGCGCCCCTTCTCGTACTGGGAGAACACCGCCAGGGACGGCGGTCCCTCGTACTGGGAGAACACCACGAGGGATGGCGGCCCCTCGTTCTGGAACCAGGGACCGCAGGCCGAGCAGGAGCTGCGGGCGGAGCGCGAGCGCGAGACGGTCGCCGAGGAGGAGCCCCCGGCCCCTCCGGTCAAGAAGAAGCGCGAGCCGTACCTCGACAACGTGAAGTTCGTCCTGATCGCCCTGGTGGTGATGGGCCACTCGCTCGTCCCCACCCTGAAGGCGCACTCGTCGGAGGCCGCGTACCTGTTCATCTACACGTTCCACATGCCGGCGTTCGTGCTGATCAGCGGTTATCTGGGGCGCAACTTCTGGAACTCCAACGCGAAGATCAACAAGCTGGTCGACACCCTGTTGATCCCGTACATCGTCGTGGAGATCGGTTACGCGCTGCTCCGCTACGGGCTTGGCCAGAAGTGGACGCTGACGATCATTGATCCGGCCTGGCTCAACTGGTATCTGGTGGCCCTTGTCCTCTGGCGGATCTCCACGCCCATCTGGACGCGGATGCGACAGCCCCTGCTGGTCGCGGTGGTCATCTACCTGGTCGCGGGCTTCTCGGAGATCTCCGGTGACTTCAGCATCGACCGCTTCTTCGGCCTGCTGCCGTTCTACGTGCTCGGCCTGCTGCTCAAGCCGGAGCACTTCGACCTGCTCAAGCCCCTCTGGGTCAAGATCACCTCAGCGGTCGTCCTCCTCGGCGCCGCCGGGGTGGCGATCCTCATCGCGCCCCACGTCCCGCGCGACCCGATCTACTTCCGCTACAGCTTCAAGGCGATGGACATGTCCTGGTGGCTGGGCCTCGGCGTGCGAGGCGCCCTGCTGATCGCGGCACTCGCCATGACGGTGGCGCTGCTCGCGCTGGTGCCCCGGGGCGAGACCTGGTTCTCCGACCTCGGCACCCGCACCCTGTACGCCTATCTGCTCCACGGCGTCGTGGTGGTCATCGCCAAGGACCAGGGCTGGCTGAGCTTCCCCTGGCTGTACGGCCCGCTGGGCGTGGCGGCGATCGCGTCGAGCTCGCTCGCCCTCGCCATCGTGCTGTGCCTGCCCGAGACCCGCAAGCTCTTCAAGTGGATGCTCGAACCCAGACTCGTATGGCTCTACCGCCGACCGTCCCCTCCCCCCGCCGCTACCACCGCACCGGCCGAGGACGCACCCGCCGCCAAGGAGAGTTCAGCCTCAGTTCCCCGGTAATTAACGCAACACATCCGGTGATGACGGAACGAACACTCAACATCGGGACATGCGGGTATGCGTCGCGACGATCGCTCATCACCCAGAGGACGCCCGGATCATGCATCGGCAGATCCGGGCGCTCCTCGACGCCGGGCATGAGATCACCTATGTCGCCCCCTTCACCGACTGCAACGTCACCCCGGATCCCGGTATCCGCGCGATCGACGTGCCCCGGGCGACCGCCAACCGTCGCAGACGCGCGCTGAAGGCCGCGCGGGGGGCTCTCAAGCGCGGGGTGGAGGGCGCGGACCTGCTGGTCGTGCACGACAGGGAACTGCTGTTCCGCCTGCCCAGGCGCCGTCCCGTCACCGTCCTGGACGTGCGCGAGGACATCGGGGACGGCTGGGGCGGCTGGGGCGCGACCGCCGCGCTCGGCGTCGGCCTCACCCTCCCCGGCCACCTGAGCCGCGCCCTGCCCGCGCTCGCGCGCCGGATCGGGGCTCCCGCGAAGCACCGCCTGCACCTGATCCTGGCCGAGGACTCCTACCGGGAACGGTTCTCCGGCCCCCACCAGGTCGTTCCCGACACCGCCTACGTCTCCCCGCGCCCGCCCGCGCCGCCCGGCAGGAACCGGGTGGTCCACGTGGGCCACCTCTCCAAGGCCGGAGGCGTGGGCGAGCTGATCGAATCGGCGAGGCGGCTGCTCCCGCACGGGATCAGGCTCGACCTGATCGGCTCCGCCGACGTCCGCGTCAGGCCGCTGCTGCGGGACGCGCAGCGGGAGGGCCTGCTCGACTGGTACGGCTACGTGCCCAACCGGCACGCGCTGCGGATGGCCGAGGGGGCGATCGCCGGTCTGTCGCTCCCGCACGACGCACCCGGCACCCGGCCCGTACCCGCCAAGATCATCGACTACATGTCCAGGGGAGTTCCCGTGGTCAGCACCCCCCTGCCCGCCGCCGCGTCCATGGTCGAGAGGGTCGGGTGCGGCGTCGTCGTACCCTTCGGGGACGCCGAGGCGACGGTACGCGCGGTGCTGGCGCTGCGGGACGACCCGGAAGGGGCGGCCGAGATGGGGGCGCGCGGCCACGCCGAGGCCCTCGCCCGCCACAACTGGCCGGATCACGCGGGCGCCTTCGTCGGGCGGCTTGAGGAATGGGCCGGCAAACCAGTGACGTCCGGCCAGGAGATTGGTGTACTGGAGGCATGGCACGCCATCTGATCCAGGGGCGCGAGGTCACCATGCCGGTCCGCGTCCGCGACGTCATGGTCTGCAGCGCGTCCTACCTGGTCCGGGCGGACGCCGCGCGGGCCGTGATCGCCTACTCGCACCTGGACGTCGCCGAGGTGTTACCCCGCAAGGCCCTGTGCACGCTGGTGTTCGCCGACTACCGCGACGGTGATCTGGGCCGCTACCACGAGTTCGGCGTCGCCTTCCTGGCGAGGCCGCCCGGCGCGGGCCACGTTCCCGGCGGAGGGCTGCGCGCGAACCTGTCCGAGCTGCGCCGCACCGGCGCCGGGGCGTTCGTCCACTGGCTCCCGGTCGACCAGGACTTCACCCTGGAGGCGGGCCGCGCCATCTGGGGCTTTCCCAAGGAGCTGGCCGACATCGACCTGCGGATCTCCTCCCCCTACAAACGGTGCGTCCTGCGCAAGGACGGCCGCCTGGTGCTGGACCTGCTGATCAAGCCCGGCGTCCCGGTGCCGGGCACCGGGATGATGACCGCCCTCGACGCCTACAGCCATCTGGACGGCGTCACCCGCCGCATCCCGTGGTCGCTCTCTCCCCGCGGGGTCCGCACGCGTCCCGGGGGCGCTCTCATCCGCCTGGGCAACCACCCGATCGCCAAGGAGCTGAGCGAGCTCGGTCTGCCCAAACGCGCCCTGATGACGAGCACGATCTCCCACCTGGCCATGACCCTCGGCGAGGCCAAGGAGCCCTGAGACTTCCCGCGAGAGGTCCGGCCGGACGGCCCCGACCGTCCCGGCCGCCGAGTTCCCTGCGGAGCGCTCGGGGAGCCCCCGCACGGCGAGAAATCAGGCACCGGACCTCGAAAAGGCCCTGGCCGCCCGCGCACGGCGAGAGCCGCGCGGATCGGCGGGTCAGGTGTCGAGTTCCAGGAGGGGGAGTTCGGCCCTCGTCGGCAGGCCCTGCCAGTCACTCGGCCCCGACGAGGCGAAGGCCGCGAGCAGGCCGCCCCTGCGCAGCCGGTCGGCCGGGTGGAGACCTTCGAGCAGCGCGCTGAGATAGCCCGCGACGAAGGCGTCCCCCGCGCCGTTGGGGTCGACCACGGGCGCGGAGAGGCTCGCGGCGTCGTGGCGCACTCCGTCGACCCGCACGCTCGCCCCTCGGGCACCGCGCGTCACGATGACCTCGCGATCCCCGGTGAGAGCGGGCTTGACCAGGTCGAGCTCGCTCTGCCGGACGAACAGCACGTCGGCGGAGCAGGCCAGCACGCTGAGGATCTCCTCCGCCTCGCGCAGGTCGGGCCAGAGCTGGTCGTGGTAGTCGATCGCCACCGAGACCGCGACCCCGGCGGTCCGCGCGGCGCGTACGGCCGCGTGCATGGCGTCGCGCGCGCTCAGCGCGGCGGTGATCCCGCTCACGTGCAGGATGCGGGAGGCCGCGATCCGATCCACGGGAACGTTCCCCTGGGCCAGCCTGACGCCGGTGCGGTAGTAGGTGACCCTCGCCGCCTGGCCGAGCCTCGACTCCTTCAGGAGGATCCCGGTCGGTGACCCCTCGTCCACCCGGGCGTCGAAGACGTCCACGCCCTCGCCGCGCAGCACGGTGAGGATCCTCGCTCCCAGCTCGTCGCCGCCGACCTTGCCCAGCCAGCCCACCCGGTGGCCGAGCCTGGACAGCCCGACCGCGACGGTGAACTCGGCCCCGGCGACGTCCAGCCTGGCCTCGTGCTCGTGGCGGATCCGGCCGCTGGTGACGACGCCGAACGCCTCGCCGAGGGTGTATACGTCCACTGGTGATCGGGGGTCAGACGATCGGTGGACGACCGAGGCGGAGCATGCGCCAGGCGGTGTTCCAGCCCATGGGACGACGCTCTCCCGCCGGCTCGCGGAGCCCTTCCGTGAAGCCCTTGAACCACGCGCGCAGGGCGGGCCCGGAGCGCTCGCGGACGAGGGTGAGCACCATCCAGTTGAGGAGATAGAGCCCGGCCAGCGGCCAGGGAAGGTTGCGACGGGCGAGCCAGACCCGGTTGCGGGCGTTGAGGCGGTAGAAGTCGGTGTGCCGGGTCGGGGGGACCTGCGGGTGGTACATGACCGTCTCGGCGTCGTACTCGATGCGGTATCCCTCGCCGAGGAGCCTCCACGCCAGGTCGGTCTCCTCGTGGGCGTAGAAGAACCGCTCGGGGAGCCCGCCGACCTGGAGGAAGGCCGAACGGCGGATGGCGCACGCGCCGCCCAGGAAGGTGGTGACCGGGGAGGACCGCTCGGGGTCGCCCGCGCGCAGGCGGGGAACGTGACGGCGCTGGCCGATGCCGCCCTCGGGGTCCTTCACCCGGAAGGAGACGACCGCGAGATCGTGCTCGGTGGAGAAGCGCTCCCGCAGGTGGGATACGAGCCCGGTGTCGGCGTACCAGCCGTCGTCGTCGAGGAAGAGGACGACGTCGCCGGAACACTCCTCGACGCCTCGGTTACGGCCCGCGGGAATGCCCGCGTTGTGGTTCAGCCGTACACTCCTGATCGAGGCCGAGGACCCCGCGGGCACGGTGGCCGAGAGCTCGGGGACGTCCGCGCCGTTGCCGACGATGACCACCTCGACGTCACCGTCGACCTGGTTCAGCGCGGACTCGACCGCCCGGTCCAGTTCGGGGACACGGTTGCCCATGGTGAGGATGACGCACGAGATCTTCAACGGGTCATCGTCCTGACGCGTCGAGAGCACGTACGGAGCATACTTTCATGATCACCGAGTCTGCTGGGTCGGGAATTCTGGCAGGGCTGGAGTTTCCAGGTATACCGGGGCACAAGCGTATCGGAACCGCCGACGAACACCCGCCAAACGGCGGTGTGTTCGCACCTACGACGCGCCGGGACGCCATCCGGTTCCTCATGAAAGCCGCCTGGACGCCAGAATGCTGATCAGATGCAGGATCATCTGCAGCACGGCGACGATCACGCAGGCCACCACGAGGATCCTCGTCGCCGCCAGTCCTCCGTTGATCGCGTCCCAGATCGCGGCGACCACGATGAGGAGTGACAGCTCGACCGCCTGCACGATCCGGTGGAACTTCAGCGCCGCGGCCGCCTTGCGCGCCACGCCCAGCCCGCGCGACCGGAAGTGCTCGGCCGAGGCCTCGGTCGCCGCGACCAGCCCGGAGCGGGCGCGGGCCACGTCGACCAGGTCGGTCTCCGCCTTGATCAGGATCGCGCCGAGCGCGGCGGCGAACCCCGTCACGGTGTACCAGTCGGGCAGGACCTCCGACGCCCGGAAGCCCAGCCCGATGAGGATCGCGGCCTCGGCGAAGTAGTGGCCGACCCGGTCGAGATAGACGCCCGTGATGGAGGTGCGGCCGGTCCAGCGGGCCAGCTCGCCGTCGGAGCAGTCGAGCAGCAGGTAGAGCTGGACCAGCAGGGCCGCGAGGACGGCCGCCCAGAGTCCGGGCAGCGCGAGCACCGCTCCGGCCAGCAGGCCGGTGAAGATCATCAGCCAGGTGGTCTGGTTGGGCGTGATCGGCGTCTTGGCGAGGAACCAGGTGACGTAGATCGACAGCTTGCGCATGTAGAGAGAGCCGGCCCAGTGCTCGCCGCTGTTGCGGTCCATGGTCGTGTGCGGCTGGGCCACCGCACGGAGCTCAGCGACCGACGGCCCGGACATAATCCTCCACCCGATCGCGAATCTCCGGCTCCGACAGGCGCAGGTGCTCAAGAATCGTATAGCGGCCGGGACGCGTGGCCGGGGCCAGCGCGACCGCCTCGGTGAACTCGGCCGAAGACAGCCCCACATCGGCGGGGGTGACCGGCAGCTCGTGCCCGCGCAGGCAGTCGACGACCTGATTGAGCCTCCGTGAGTCCTCGCGGAGGAAGAAACAGAACGCGGCACCTATCCCGGCGAGCTCGCCGTGGTTGGAGGTGCCGGGAAAAAGCTGATCCACGGCATGCAGGATCTCATGATCTCCGCCACTCGAAGGACGTGAGGATCCGGCGACCACCATCGACATGCCCGACAGGATAAGCGCCTCGGCCAGCACGGTCAGGAACGCGTCGGACTCGATCGAGTCGGATCTGCCGATCACCGCCTCCGCCGCGGTGCGGGCCATCGCGCAGGCCAGGCCGTCGATCGGCTCCCCGCGCTCACCCGCGCCGAGCTGCCAGTCCTCGATCGCCGAGAGGTTGCTGACCACGTCACCGACCCCGGACCTGACCAGCGAGGCGGGCGCGTCGTGCACGAAATCGAGATCGACCATGATGGCGAGCGGCATGGGGACGCCGAAGGAGCCCTTGCCTCCGTCGTGCGTGAGCGAGGCCACCGGCGAGCAGATCCCGTCGTGCGACAGGTTGGTGGCCACCGCCACCATCGGGATCCCGGCCAGCGACGCGGCGTACTTGGTCACGTCGATGGTCTTGCCGCCACCGATGCCCACGACCGCCTCGTACGCCCCCTTGCGCAGGTCGGCGCCGAGCGAGATCGCCGCGTCGACCGAGCCGTCGGGCACCCGGAAGACCTGGGCCTGGCCGAGCGAGGGAGTGATCACCGAGGCGATCCTGTCTCCCTGGCCCGCGCCCACGGCCACCGCCACCCGCCCGGAGGTCGCCACCCTGCTGTCGGCCAGCAACGAGCCGAGCTGGGCGACGGCGCCCCGGCGCACCTCCATGGACAGGGGTGCCGGGAGCATCCTGGCTAGTATCGGCACGCGATCTCCCGCGCCTTGGCGAGGTCGTCGTGGTTGTCTACCTCGACCCACGGGACGTCGCCGATCGGAGCGACGGCGATCTTCTCACCGCGGGCGACGAGCTCCTGGTAGCCGTCCTCGTAGTAGAGCTGCGGGTCGCGCTCGAAGGTGGCCTGGAGGGCGTCGGCGAGGCGGTCGCCGATGCCGGAACGGATGAGCGTGGCGCCGATGTACTCACCGGCGGCGGCGGCCGGGTCCATCAACTTGGTGATCAGCCGCAGGTGGCGGTCGTCGTCGAGGGTCACCTTCATCTCCTCGTCGGCGAGCTTCTTGACGTCGTCGACCGCGAGCAGGATGTCGCTGGTCGCCGGCGCGGAGAGCAGCGTCTCCTCCACCGAGACGGGGTGCACCGTGTCACCGTTGACCAGGAGCACGCCCTGGTCGAAGTAGTCGCGCGCGCACCACAGGGAGTAGGCGTTGTTCCACTCCTCGGCCTTGTCGTTGTGCACGAGGGTGAGCTTCACACCGTGCCGCCGCTCCAGCTCGGCCTTGCGCTCGTGTACCGCCTGCGCCTGGTAGCCGACGATGACCACGACGTCACGAAGATCGGCCGCCGCGAGGTTGCGCAGCGAGATGTCCATGATCGTGGTGTCGCCGTCGACCGGCACAAGCGCCTTGGGCAGCGTGTCCGTGTACGGCCGCAGGCGTCGTCCGGCCCCGGCGGCCAGCACCATTCCCAGCAACGTGCACTCCTCATTCGGGTGAGAGCCTCCCGGCGGGCACTCCTAGGCCCCAAAGATTAGTTGCCTTCACGCCCTGATCGTGTAATCGAGGGTTCGCCGGGCGTTCTCAATCGTGGGCGCCGAGTTCGGCCGCGGCCACCCCGAACCTCGGGGCGGCCAGCCAGCAGGTGACACTTTCCCAGGAGAAGAGGCACCACAGGTAGAGCGAGAGCAGGGCGAATGTCAGCGTGACCTGCCCGGCGAGCCCGCCGAGGGCGATGAGCAGCATCCGGCCGTCCCAGCCGAGGCCGGATGTGGCCAGCCAGGAGGGCGGGTAGACCCGCTGCCTCAGCCGGTAGACGACGTCGTAGTGGTGGAAGGCCATCGCACCGAGCAACATGAAGATCAACCACGGCGGCACGTCGTGCGCGAAGCCCACCGAGGCCACGAAGCCGTACTCGGTGAGGCGCAGGATCGGCGGCACCAGCCAGTCGAGCCGGCCGTCGTGCGGATGGGAGCTGCCGGGACCGGCCAGCAGCAGCGCCACCGCGGGGGCGAACACCGCGGGCCCGTCGCTGCCGGCCACGCCGACGAGGAGCAGCACTCCGGTGACGAACATCCCGACGATCGCGGGCGGCAGCGGCGGGAGTTGCCCGGCCACCATGGCGCCCATGCCCCTCGACAGCACCCCGTCGTCCCGGTAGGCGACCACGGCGCTCCGCGGCACCGGCGCCATATGCACAGAAATCATGATCGCACCTGCTTCTTCCACTTACCTGAGGGTCGCCTGACGGGAGATCCGTCCCGGGTGAGGAGAGACCTGAGGACAGATTCGTCCCTCGTCTGGCGGGACATCCGCCCTCGCCGGTCATCGAGCCCGCGGCCTCCGGTCATCGGCTGAGTGACCTGCCGGTCCGGCCGGAGAGGACGTAGAGGGCCGCGATCCCGCCCCAGACCAGCAGCGCGACGAAGGTCACCCGGGCGTTGAAGAAGGCCGCGGTCACCGCGATCAGGGCCATCCGTTCCCCGATGGGCAACACGATGATCTTCTTGAACCAGCGGGTGGGCGACGCCTTCTCCATGGTCCGCGAGAGCCGGAGGATCGGGTTGCCTACCCCTGGCCAGGCGTCGTCCGCGGCGGCCGCCCTGCCCAGGGAGTCCGCCCTCCCCGGCGAGCCCGCCGCCCTGGTCCAGGCCGCGCCCACCCGGCTCGCGTCGGCGCGTGCCCCCGCGTACGAGAAGTCGATCATGTGGCGGAGCATCTGCAGGATCATCGCGGCCACCGCGAGTGCCCAGATGCCGTCAGGGCCGTCCGCGACGTCCGTCCCCGCCGCGTACCCGACGGCGAGGCCCAGGTAGACGGCGTACTCCTTGACACGGTCGAAGGTGGCGTCCAGCCACGCCCCGAGCGGAGAGAAGGTGCGGGTGTAGCGGGCGAGCTGCCCGTCGACGCAGTCGAGCACGAACGACAGGTAGAGCAGGACCGCCCCCGCGATCAGCCCCGGCCTGGTGCCCTCGGAGAACCAGACCGCCGCGAGCGCGGCGAGACCGACGGATATGCCGGTGACCGCGTTCGGCGTCAGGCCGAGTCCGGCGATCGGCTTCAGCAGGTGCCTGGACCAGGAGCTCACCGCGTACGTGGCGAAGAAGCCGTCGTCGCTCTTGACCGCGGCGTCCAGCCTGGCCTCGTTCTCGTCGACCTCGGCCAGTCGGGGCACGGCCACGTCGGCGTCCGCCTGCACGGTCATCCGGTCGGCGCGGAGGCGGCCCAGCCTCGCCGCGCGCACCTGGACGCCGGAGCGGACGAGTCCGACCAGGAGCAGGCCGGGGGCCTCGCCGCCGTCCGTCGGGCCGAAGCCGCCCGCCTCGGCGAGCTCGGCGAGCGTCTCGGTGGTCTCGGCGAAGCCCGCGAGGTCGGGCACGCCGACCTGGAGCGCCCCCCTGAAGGTGCCGTTGGTCTCGCCCACCTCGTGGAAGGAGGTGCCCGCGGCCACCACCGACCTGCCCTCGATCCTGACCGGCGGTCGCGTCGGCCCCGGCGGCTCGTCCTTTCCACCCACCAGCGCGCAGGTGTCGCGGGCCGGGTGCTCCACGAGCATGGCCAGCGCCTCGGTGTGCGCCACCAGGTCACCGGCGACCACCAGCACCGGCCCGACGGACGAGCGGGCCACCTTCGCGACCCTGCGCAGGTCGTCGGCGAGCCCTTTCGGCCCCTCCGTCCCGATCATGTGGGTGCCGCCCGGCACGTGGATGATGTCACTGGAACGGGCCACCACGTGCACATCCCGTACGGGAAGCGCGGCGAGCTGGCCGGTCAGCCTGTCGAGGAGCGTCCCAGCGGAACATCGCAGGTCGGACGCCTCGGTGGTGGCGAGCACGACCGCGACCGCCTGCGAGGCGTCGGACGAGACGGTGGCGCGAGAGTCAGGCAATCCGGGCTCCTTCGTATCCGACGGGATCACCGTACGAATCGGGGAGTGCGCACTCAGCGTAGCTAGATCTTGACGGGATAGCACGGGAGCACGCCGGACGATCAGGTACACACCCATTACGCTCGCCATACCCGAACTGTCAAAGGAATCCGATTGTGGCCGAACCTGAACCGCGTCCCCGAACCGTCGGTGTGGTCCTGGCGGGCGGCGTCGGCCGACGCGTCGGCAACGACACCCCCAAGCAGCTGCTGGAGATAGCGGGCAGGACGATCCTCGAACACACCCTCGCCCTGTTCCAGGGGGCACCGGAGATCGACGAGATCATGGTCCTGATGGCGCCCGGCTTCACCGGCGAGGTGGAGCGGATCGTCGAGCGCGGCGGCTTCACGAAGGTCGGCAGGATCCTGGAGGGCGGCGCGAGCCGCCCGGAGACCACCTGGCGGGCGCTGCAGGCCCTGGGGACGCGGGAGTGCCACGTGCTGCTGCACGACGCCGTACGGCCGCTGGCGGACAGAAGGATCATCACCGACTGCGTCGAGGCGCTGAGGACCTTCTCGGCGGTCGAGGTGGCGATCCCGAGTTCCGACACGATCGTGGTGACCTCGCCGGGACCGCACGGAGAGATCGTCAGCGACGTCCCCGACCGTGCCGGCCTGCGCCGCGTCCAGACCCCGCAGTGTTTTCGGCTCTCGGTGATCCGCGAGGCGTACGAGCGTGCCTTCGCCGATCCCGGCTTCGGCGACCGACCGGCCACCGACGACTGCGGCGTGGTGCTGCGCTACCTGCCCGGCGTGCCGATCCACGTGGTGCCGGGCAGCGAGCGGAACATGAAGGTCACGCACCCGGTGGACCTCTTCGTCGCCGACAAGCTCCTCAGGCTCGCCGCGAGCGAGGTCCCCTCCCGTTCGGACACCGCCCTGCGTGAGGCGCTGGAGGGCAGGACCGTGGTGGTCTTCCGCGCGGACGACGGCGCCGGCGCCGAGGTGGCACGACTCGCCGGAGAGTACGGCGCCCGGGTGTTCCCCTTCTCCGGATCACCGGCCCCTTCGGGAACGCCAAGCTCCCCTGACACGCCAGGCCCCTCCGACACGCCAAGCCCTTCCGGAGCGCCAGGTCCCTCCGGCGCACCGGACACCTCGGGAACGCCAGGTCCCTCCGGCGCACCGGACTTCTCCGAAATGCCGAGCCCTTCCGGCGCGTCCGGCGAAGTGCGCGTGGACGACCCCCGGGCGGTGGCCGACGCGCTCGCCCGGGTCGTCAAGGAGACGGGCGGGATCGACTACGTGGTCGGGGCGGCGGGCGCGCCACCATCGGGCAGGCTCGACGCGGTGGACGACGCCGCGATCGCCGGGACCGTGAACGCCGACCACCTGGGCCCCGTCACCGTCGCCAGGGCGGCACTCCCCCATCTCCGCGAGACGCGGGGGCAGCTGCTGTTCCACTCCCCCTCTCCCGGCGGGGACGGGGCGGGCGAGGGCCTGCGCTCCTTCGCGGGAGCCGCCGTGGCCGGGCTGACCCTCGCCCTCGCCAGGGAGTGGGCGGAGTACGGGGTTCGGGTCAACTGCGTGAACCCCGGACGGGCCGGAGCCGCGACGCCGTCGGGCCCTTCGGGTCCGTCCTCCCCGCGCGCCGTCGCCCGCACCTCGCTGGACGTGCTCGCCTCCGGCGTCACCGGTCAGGTGATCGACGCCCGCCCCTGACCGGCGCGCGCCCGCCCTGACGGGCACGCGCCCCCTCTGGCAGACATGCGCCCCCCTCGGACGCTCACTCCGCTCTGACGGGCACGCGCCCCGGCGAGGTCAGCCCGGACGCGCTCCGGCGAGGGCCGGTCCGAGCGCGCCTCGACAGGGGTCAGCCGCCCGCGTGGCCGGGCTTTCCCAACCTTCTCGGGCTGGTGAGGAAACCCCAGCCCCACGACATGTGCATGGTGACGTAGACCAGCGGCAGCCGGACGAGCGCCGGGGTGGGCAGGCCGCTGCCGGTGATCGCGGAACCGGCGAGGATCGCCACCAGGTAGCCACCGGGGATCAACAGCCCCGGCCAGAAGAACGGAGAGACCGCCAGGCCCGCCAGGATGGCGAGCACGGCGAGCGGAGGCGCCAGGTAGCGCAGGTTGATCGTGCCCTCGTGGGTGCGGGCGACCACCCTGCGCCAGCGGCCGTAGTGGAAGTACTGCTTGGCGAGGGCCCTGAGGTTGGGCCTCGGCCGGTAGGAGACGCGCATCCGGGGCTGGAACCAGACCAGGCCGCCCGACTCGCGGATGCGGTGGTTCATCTCCCAGTCCTGGGCGCGCTGGAAGTGTTCGTCGTAGCCGCCGACCCGCTCCAGCGCGTCTCGGCGGAACACACCGAGGTAGACCGTGTCGGCCGGGCCCGCGGTGCCGCCGGTGTGGAACCGGGCGCCGCCGACACCGATCTTGGACGTCATCGCGCGGGCCACGGCCTGCTCGAAGGGAGTGACGCCCTCGGCCGCCATCACGCCGCCCACGTTGTCGGCGCCGGTCTCCTCAAGGGTCTCCACCGCGACCTGGAGGTAGTCCTCGGGGAGCATCGCGTGGCCGTCCACCCTCGCGATGATCGAGTTACCGGACGCGGCGATCGCCGCGTTGAGCGCGTTGGGGGTGCGGCCGGTCGGGTTGGGAACGACGATCACCCTGGGGTCGGCTGCGGCGATTTCGTCGGCGACTTCCTGGGTACGGTCGTGGGAGGGGCCGATCGCGAGCACGACCTCGATCGGTCCCGCGTATCGCTGCGACAGCACCTGACGCACCGCCTCCCTCAGATGGCGCTCCTCGTTCAGCACCGGGATGACGATGGAGATGGGGGGCCAGACACGTGTCTCGGAAGACGACGCCGGCGAGGGCGAGTCGGGGAACTGCTTCATGGCGTCGCTCACGCTACTGTACGAACGGGTACCTCATCGACCCAGCTGGAGCCTAGGGGGCCATGCATGCGCGACCCGGAGGAGGATTCGGGTGTGCACGTGGGCGGTGACGCCTACGGAAGCGTCCGGGTGAACCCGAGGCGTGTTCGCAGGTCGGCGAGGGGCGCCCGCACCAGACGGCGCGGCCTGGTGATCGCCGGCGCACTCTCCTGCCTGGTCCTGGGCAGTTCGGGAGTGACCTGGGCGTTGACCAACTACGCCACGACGAAGATCGAGGCGGTCGACGCCGGGATCCAGGGATCGCGGTCGAGCACCGGCGCCATGAACATCCTGGTGGTCGGGGTCGACAAGCGCGACAACCTCACCCGCAAACAGCAGAACCAGCTCAAGCTGGGCCGCGAGACCGGCGAGCGCACCGACACCATGATGGTGATCCACGTGTCGGAGGACCACCGCAAGGTCACCGTGGTCAGCCTCCCCCGCGACACCTGGACGGCGATCCCCGGCAACGGCGAGCACAAGATCAACGCCGCCTACCAGTTCGGCGGCCCGAAGCTCACGACTCGCACGGTGCAGGCCGTCACCGGCCTGACCATCCATCACTACGTCGAGGTCAACGTACTGGGGTTCATCGAGGTGGTCGACGCCCTCGGCGGCATCTCGGTCTGTACCCCGGTCCCGATCAACGACCCGAAGACCGCGCTCAACCTGGAGCCGGGCACATACTCCTTCGACGGCGTCAAGGCGCTCGCCTACGCCCGCACCCGCGCCACCGCCCGCTCCGACCTCGACCGCATCGATCGCCAGCAGCAGGTGATCTCCGCGTTGCTGAATCAGGCGCTCAGCGGCGAGACGCTGACCAACCCGGTCAGGCTCGCCTCGTTCGTCGACACGGCCCTCGACACGATCCGGGTGGACGACGCGCTCCGCGGGGACCTGCTCGGCCTGGCCGACCAGCTCAAGGACGTCTCCACCGACGACGTGACCTTCGCCACGGTCCCGCTCGCGGACGTCGACTACAAGACGCCGACCGGCGAGTCCGCCGTCCTCTGGGACAAAGCGGCGGCCAAGGAGTTGTTCCGCAGGATCGCCGCCGACGAGACGCTCGTCAAGCCCTCCAAGCCCCCTAAGGCCACGCCCACCCCGACGGCCTCCCCCTCGGCTCCCGCGCTGACCGTCGCGCCCTCGCGGATCGCCCTCACCGTGCTCAACGGCACCACGATCACGGGCCTGGGCGCGCAGACCAAGGCGGACCTGCAGAGGGTCGGCTTCCTGGTGCCCGAGATCCCCGGCAACACCCCGCAGAAGGACTTCGACAAGACCGTCATCCGGTACGGCCCCGGCCGCGAGGACTCGGCACGCACCGTCGCCGCCGCGCTGCCCGGGGCGAACCTGCGCCCGGTGGAGAGCCTCGGCGACAAGATCGAGGTGGTCGTCGGCCGGAAACACGAGCGGGCGAAGAAGGTCACCGTGAAGGAGACCGCCGCGCCTACACCGGTCGCCACTCCTACCGCAACTCCGACAGCAAGAACAGCGACGGACAATATCTGCAAAAAGTGAGCTACGTGCATAACAACCTTCTGCCAGGGCAGCTGAAAAGGCACGGAGGTGATGATTGTGATCTCGACATTCGACGTTCAGACGTGGCGCAGTGGCACCTGTGTGGTCGTACAGGCGGCGGGCGAGCTCGACATGGCCGTGGCTCCGCGGTTGCGCGCGGAGATCGACCACGCCCTGGAGGACGCCGGAAGCCCGCACCTGGTGCTGGACCTGACGGGCGTGCCGTTCTGCGACTCGGTGGGGCTGGGGGTCATCGTGGGCACGCTCACCCGGATCAAGGAGGCCCACGGTCACCTCATGCTGGTGGTGAGTCCCGGCATGATCACACACCTGTTGACGATCACGAATCTCGACAGGCACTTCGAGACGCGAGCCACCCTGCGCGACGCGCTGGACGCCATGGCCCCGAGTCATTCCGCAGGCTGACCCCGCCCAGCTCAGGCCCGCTTTCCCACCCGGCGCAGGGCCCTCTCCCGCCACTCGGGAACCGCCCTGACAGCCCTTCGGGGACACGGCTACAAAGCTGTTTCCTTGAATAGCTGGCACATATCCAGGTTGGCATCTACACTTCGCTTCGAAGCTACACGATCACGGAAAGCGATGGTTCGCACCGTTAGGGAGTATCGTGGCTTCAGGTCGTCCATCCCCTCCGCGCCCGCACGACGCGGCCAGGGAGGCGGCGAGCTGAAGCCAGGCGTCCGAGCGACACCCCCTGGCCGGATACGTACATTCACGTCAGCCTGCAGGGAAGTGGGCGATGAACGCACTACAACTCACGAGCGAGCACGCCGATGGCTTCGTGGTCATCACGGTGGCCGGTGAGCTCGACCTCGCCACCAGGCCGAAACTGTCGGTCTTCACCCAGGACGTCATCGACGCCCACCCAGGTACGGTCATCATCGACCTCTCAGGCGTCACCTTCATCGACGCCTGCGGCCTGAGCGCGCTGATCGCCATCAGGCGGCACGCGCGCGAACGGGACACACCTCTGCTTCTGGCCGGAGCCCCGCCCGTGGTTCTCAAGCTCCTGAAGCTCACGAACCTCGACGCGTCCTTCACCGTCGTCTCCCGCACCGGAGCGATGAGCCCTCCGCCAGGCTGTCCCGAGAGTGCCTCGCAGGTCCAGACGGCCACCCCCCTCGCCGACAGATAGCCCCCGCCCTCAGTGGCGACCGAGGAGCCACCTGGCACACGAACAGCGTGACCAGGTGTGGCTCCCCGTCGCGAAAATGACACTTTTCTGTCATGCCGTATCGGGGCAAGGTGAAAGGGGGGCATGTCGGCCAGAGGAGGCGAGCTTTGACGAGGGCCGTGAAAACGACCGACACCACGAAGCTCGCAGTGAAAGACAGCAGACAGCTCACGTTCGACGGCAGGCGCCTCACGTTCGAGGAGCGAGGTAAACCCGAGGGAATCCCGATCTTCATGCTGCACGGCACGCCGGGAAGCCGGGTCGGCCCGCGCCCTCGTGGATCCGTCCTGTACCGGCTGGGAATACGACTGATCACCTTCGACCGGCCGGGCTACGGCGGCTCCACCCGGCTGCAGGGGCGCTCGGTCGGCTCCGTGGCGGGCGATGTCGAGAGGATCGCGAACCACCTCGGGATCGAACGGTTCGCCGTGATAGGCCGGTCCGGAGGAGGGCCCCACGCACTGGCGTGCGCCGCGCTCCTGCCGGGCCGCGTCACCCGCGTCGCGGCCCTGGTGAGCCTCGCACCGCCCGGCGCGGAGGGGCTGGACTGGTTCGGCGGCATGACACGGTCGAACGTCGTGGAGTACATGGCGGCCCTCGCGGGCCTCAACCACCTGACCCAGATCCTGACACCGGCCGCGCACGCCATCCGCAGCGACCCGGCCCACCTCATCAGCGGCCTGTACGAGGAACTGTCCGAGGCCGACCGGCGGGTGGTGGCCAATCCCGGTATCCGGGCGATGCTGCTGGAGAACTACGCGGAGGCCCTGCGCGACACCGCCGCCGGGTGGATCGACGACGCGATCGCCTTCTGCTCCCCGTGGGGTTTCGATCCGGCCGACATCACCGTCCCGACCCTGGTGTGGCACGGCGAGAAGGACAGGTTCTCCCCGGCCGACCACTCGCGCTGGCTCGCCTCACGTATCCCCACGGCCCGGATGACCGTCCAGCCCGGAGCCGCGCACTTCGGTGCCCTGAACGTGCTGCCCGACATACTCCCCTGGCTCGCCAACCAGGAGCGGATCATCTGATCACCAGGGCTGTGGTTCGAGATCGCGGTTCACCCGGCGCCACGCCGCGAGGTCGGCCACGTAGGGATGATCGTCACCCAGCACGCGCCGCATCGCGTTCAGCACCCGCTCGCGGATCTGCTTGGCCTCGGCCGTACGCCCCCCGGTGTTGAGCGTCACCGCCAGGTTCGCCTCGCAGACGAGGACGTCCGGATGCTCCGCGTGCAGGACGGCGCGCAGGTTTTCGAGGGTCTGCCGCTCCAACGCCTCCGCTGCGGGCAGGTCACCGAGCTCCGCCAGGCAGCCGGCCGTGCCGATGGCGCAGACCAGGGTCGAGGGATGGGTGGCGCCCATCCTCGCAGAGAGAGCGAGGAGCGTCCGCTCCGCGAGCTCCTTCGCCTCCCGGAAGGCACCGAGCTCCCGCAGGTAGATCGCCACGTTGTTCGCGGCCGTCAGGGTGTACGGGTGATCCTCTCCGTGCACGCGCGAGAAGTGACCCATGGTGTCGGCGGCGAGCTCGTGGGCGCGCTCCACCTCCTGGGTGACGGCGAGGCAGGAGGCGAGCTCCAGGCTCGCGACGAGGGTGTCGGTCATGGTCGCGCCGTACCGCGCCACATACCGGGCGAAGGTCTCCTCCGCCTGCCGGCGGGCCTCGGACTCCCATCCGGCCCTGCGCAGGGCGGTGGCGAGCCCGTTGGCGGTTCGGAGGGTGTCAGGCCAGTCGTCCCCCAGCACATGGCGGTACTGCTCCAGGTTGACTCGCATCATCTCCAGGCACTCGCGGAAGTTCCCGAGTTCACGCAGGTCGCGGGCGAGACTGGCGGCCGAGTAGAGGGTGTAGGGATGAGTGTCGCCGAGCACCACCTTGCGGCGGTCCGTCGTCTCCTGGTCGAGGTCGCGCGCCCGCGAGAAGTGACCGGCCAGCCTGAGGCTGGCCCCCAGGTTGTGGGCGGCCATCAGGGTGCGGCGATGGTCGACGCCGAAGAGTTCCTTGAGACGGTCGTAGGTCTCGACGTCCATCTCCAGCGCCTGCCGGAACTCCCCCAGTGCCCGGAGGTCGGCCGCGAGCCCGCCGGCCGTCATCAGCGTGTACACGTGGTAGTTGCCGAGCTCGCGGCGCTGCTGGGTGAGGACCTCGGTGTCGACGGTGTGCGCCTCGCCGTAGCGGCCCTGGGAGCGCAGCGTGTTGGCCATGTGGAAACGGAGGTGCACGGTCTGCCTGTCCCCCCTGCCGAGCTTCTCGTTCCACTGCCTTTCGAGCTGTGAGCCGAGCTGGAGACTCGCGTCGAGCTCGCCGCGCTTCCACAGGTAGCGAACGCGGTCGATCAGCAGCCGCCGGGTCTCCTCCTCGTCACAGGTGGCGGCGGAGGAGGGCACGAGGTGCGGCCAGATCTCCTCGTAGCGGGGCCAGTTCTCCGGGTCGTCGGTGTCACCGACCCTGGGCCGGGCCGCCACCAGGACCCGGTGCACGTCGTGGACGGTGTCCTCAAGCTCGTCGGCGGTGAGCCGGCTGCGGACCACCGCCTGGATGAGCCGGTGGACCTGGATGGAGTTGTCCGCCTGGTCGACCTTGGCCAGCGCGTAACGACCGAGTTGCAGGATGACGGGGCCGAGCATGAGCTTCTCGCGCACCGCGTCGTCGAGCGGCGCCAGGCAGTCGACCATGGCGTCGCAGTACAGCATGTCGAGGGAGATCGGCTCCGGCGCGAAGAACGCGAGCAGTTCGAGCAGCCGGACCGAGGCGGGCGAGCGCTCCCTGAGCCGGTCGAACGACAGGTTCCAGGTCGCCACGACCGGAACGGGATAGTCGCTCCGCGGCTCGGCGAGGGCCAGCACCTCGGTCAGCCGCTCCTCGAGCTGCTCGACGTACTGTCTCGCGGGCATGCCCGTCTGCTCCAGCCAGGCGCCGGCCTGCTCGATGGCGAGCGGAAGATCCCCGAGTGCCCGCGCGACCCTGTCGGCGTCCTCGGGCGCGAGTCCCGGTGCCCGGCGCAGCAGGTGCTCGACGCTCTCCTGGCGGGTGAAGACGTCGACCTCCAGCGGCTCCGCCATGCGCGACCAGTCCGTGTTGCGCGAGGTGATGAGAACGTGTCCCGCGCCGCTGGGGAGGAAACGTTCGAGATCCCGGGGGTTGTCGGCGTTGTCGAAGATCAGGAGCCAGTTCTCGTAGGGATCTCCCCGGCGCAGCGCCTCCCTGGCGGCCTGCGCCGCCTCGGCGACGTTGTCGCCGACGCGCAGCCTCAGGAGCGGCGCGAGCTCGGCCATCACCGGGTTGATCTGGTCGAGATGCTCGGCCGGGATCCACCAGACGACGTCGTAGTCGGCCATGAAGCGGTGGGCGTACTCCAGCGCCACCTGGGTCTTGCCGACACCGCCGAGGCCGTACACGGCCTGGGGCAGGACGACCGTCCTGCTGCTCCCGACGATCTGGTCCCTGAGCCGTTCCAGAACGGCGTTGCGCCCGGTGAACGTCGCGTTCCTGGTGGGCAGGTTCCAGACCGGGGGGCGCGTGCCGGGAAAGCGCGGGCTGACCGGCCCCGCGTCGTCCGAACCCTCGACCGGCTGGGCCGGCCTGCCCACCACGCGGAGCAGGGCCTCCGTGGCCTGGGACTCGTCGAGCCGCATCAGATCGACGCTGCTCCGCTCGCTGAAGGGCGGAACGAGTCGTATATCGGTCACCCGGACCGGGATCAGCCAGTCACGAACCGTCGGATCGATCCCCCCTGGGGCCTCGGCGACGGCTTGCGCCTCTTTCGAGCGCAGGTAGGCGGTGGAGAGCACCGCGACGACGCGGGAGGCATAGGGGTTCCTCTCCCGCTCGTGAACGTCGTCTGACGTGAGGAGGCCCTGGCGCACCCGGAAGCCGGCTCGGGTGAGGGTGACCCCGATCCACTCCGCCCACAGGCGGTCCTCGGGGACATAGCTGAGTGTGACGACCGTCGGGACGCCGAGCGCCTTCCCACGCAGGAACCTGTCCCTGACGCGCAGCCGGAGCTCCTCGTCCATGGGAGGCAGGGACCGGACCTCCCCTCCGCTGATCACTGTGACGAGCCGTTCGAAGGCGGCCAGGAGGGAGGTAGGCGATCCGGGGGCGTCACCGAACGCCGCCAGTGTCTCCTCGAACCCGTAGAAGGGCTTGTAGGGGATCTCCACCTCGCCCCAGTAGGCGCGCAGTTCCTCGATGTCCATGGAGGCCGGGAACCGGTCGAACTGGCGGCGGGCGAATGCCCGTCCCGCCTCCAGCCTCTCCTTCTCGCTCTCGTCGATCCGCATCGGCACCGGCAGAATCCGGATGCCGCGTTCGTGGTAGCGCTCATCGATGTGGTGGGCGATCGCCGAGGCGCCCTCGACCCCCTGGTTGCTGAGGGTGAAACAGACCACGAGGGTGTCGGGAAAGTGCACGGTGCAGATATCGGCCATGTCGTTGAGACCGGTCCGGCTGTCGATGAGGATGTAGTCGTAGTTGCGCTTCATGTCGGCGCGC
The DNA here is from genome assembly GCF_040635605.1 of Streptosporangium sp. NPDC006930. Classification (NCBI taxonomy): domain Bacteria; kingdom Bacillati; phylum Actinomycetota; class Actinomycetes; order Streptosporangiales; family Streptosporangiaceae; genus Streptosporangium; species Streptosporangium sp. NPDC006930. The sequence continues at coordinate 62,841 of NZ_JBEYID010000002.1, forward strand.
ATCGCGTCGAAGAACGTGCCGCCCTTGAGCTTGTCGTAGAAGTCGTCCCAGTCGAACGTCGACACCAGGGAGGCGTAGTCACGGTTCTGGCGGCCGGCGGAGAGGAAGTCGAGGCCGCCCTCTCCCGGGAACCCGTTCCAGTCCAGCGAGACCGCGTGCCGCAGCACCTTCGCGTAGTCGAGATGCCAGGGGCCCTGCCGGGGCTGCTGGCTCCTGGCCGCCAGGGCGTACTCGTTGGTCATCTCGATCACACCCGGCGTCGAGCCGATCGTCACCCTGTCGAGAAAAGGCCGGAAGAACTTGTGCAGCCCCGGAGACTCCAGGTCCCAGTCGACGACCAGTACCCGCTTGCCGTTGGCCGCGAGGATCCAGGCGGTGTTGGCGAGGGCCATGGTGCGCCCGGTGCCGCCCTTGTACGAGTAAAAGGTGACGACGTGACCCTCGGGGGCGTCACTCATGGCGTTCCTCCGCGTCATTGGCGTCAGGCGAGGACTGGGGCCCCTGCAGCCGCGGGCGCTCGATCGAGGGTTGCCCCTCGGGGGGATGCGCCGGGGCGTGCCGCAGGTACTGCGTGGCGGTCGAACGGGCCGTCTCAGCCACGGCCCTGTTGAACTCGCCGAGCGAGGAGACGACGGTGACCGCGGACTGCGTGATGCGTCCCGTGGCCATCTTTCTTGGCAGACTCCCCTCCAGAAGCCCTCTCAGCCGCGCCTCCGCCTGAGCGGTCTCGGGGTCGGCGCGGTTCATCACCAGTATCACCGCGACCCACTGCTCGCTGGATTCGTCCAGCCACCGCAGCGACCGCAGCAGTTTCGCCGAGTCCGCGGCCCAGATGTCGAGCAACACGACGCACGGACACTGCTGCGCGTCCTTCGCCGTATCGGGCGACTCCGCGAGCTGACCGGGCTCGGGAAGGTATCCGAGCCGGTGGAGGATGCTCTGGGCGTGCTCGATCAGCGGTATCTCGAGTGCGGGCTCGAAGGGATTCCATTTCAGCGGGGTCGCCGGCTGGAGAGCCCGCCTCCGCCCTCCGGGCGGATCGGGGGAATCGGGGGACACGACGGTGACACGGATGCGTCGGCCGTTGGGACGATGGGTCCGGTAATGCCCGAAGGCGCTCTCCACGGAGTGGTAGTCGGGCGGTTCCGTCCGCACCAGCTTGGCGTTTTCCCCCGCGTCGACGATCCGCCGCGCCAGTTGGTAAACCGCCAGCTCATAGGCCGAGTGAAAACGCCGGAGCTTCATGATTCCGTAGAAACCGTGTTCTTCGTATTTGGAGGTGGGATCCGAATTCCCCACCTGGATGTCACGGATCGCCTCAGGAAGATCTTCCATGGCGAACGGCACCCAGATGGCGGGGACGATCACCTCGATCTTGCCGAGGCCGAGCTCCTCATGCAGTGCGACCCGTCGCGAGAATGCGGCCCACTCCCTGCCGCACTGTTCACTTTCGAAATAGCGCCGAGAGTACAGCGGAACGAAGACCCTGCAGGTCGCGATGGCCCTGGCCAGCATATCGGGCCAGACGCTCCCCGCACGAAGATTCCGATCTATGAAACCTGGACTGGCGCCGTGCCGCAGGCCACTCAATTGCATGACGTCCTTGCACAGATCGTCGAACAGCCTCTTCACCCACTGATCGGGATCACTGGGATCACTTAAGTCGTGCTTCGGCGTGTGTGCATAACTGAGAAAGAAGTAGGGACCGGCTCGTGGATCGTCCAGCACGAGCAGTCACACCTCCCGGCGAGCACTTGACGCCTTGAGTATAGGGTGGCGTGTCGAGGTGGCAAATACCATCACATTGCGGAGAGTACACATCAGACTTTATCTGCGTACCCGTGTTCATAAAAAGCGGTCGAAACAACCGCCGCGCCTCGGCGACCGGTCGGCGAGTACCGGTACCGGACCATGAACGATCAGCCGGACAAGGCGAAAAGGTTCGGTCGACGACATCGCCGGAATGGTCGTGCGGCACTTCCCGCCCGTTTCGGGTCATCCCCGAAGCGGCGCGCTCCGGTTCCATGTCTCCCGATGGGCCTCGGCCCTGCGCCGGGCCTCGCTCTCCGCGCCGGCGCTGACCGGTTCGTCGAGCCAGCGGCCGACGCTCTCGGTCATCGCGTTCACGAACTTCCTGCCGGTCTCGGTGAGCGCACCGGAGTCGTTCAGCGTCTTCAGCGCCTGCGCCGTCCGACCTCGCCAGTGGGCGAACTGGATCGCGGCCTTCTCGGCCGCCACCCCCTCGTCGAGGGTGCGCCGCACCCGCCAGAAGTCCGCGACGGCGACGTGGGCGTACGTGCCCTGCAACAGCCCCTCCAGCGGCCGGGGGTCGTCACGCCAGGGGGCGTAGTAGAGCGAGGTGTCCGCGACGTCGTACAGATCGAGCATGTCCAGCACCGCACCCAGCTTGACGTGCTGGAACTCGTGGATCAGCAGGAGCGCCAGCGTCACGGCGTCGGAGGGCGCCGCCACCGCGACGGCGCCGAAGGCCTGACGCGCGGCGGAGCTGATCTGCCTTCCGTCGTCACGGGGCACCAGCGGGATGATCGTGGTCAGCCCGGCGGCCAGGGCCGGGGCGTAGGCGGGGTGATCGCCGACGATCACCCTCCAGGCGTCGCGGAGGAGCTCGCTCCACCGCTCCAGTTCGGCCTCGCCCAGCCGGTCGGCGACGGGCCACTGATGACAGTCACGATAGGGGTCGACGTCGTCCAGGACGACGGACAGGTCACCGAAGACCAGCCTGCGCACCGGCGACCAGCCGGGGACCGGCTCCGTCGCGCCGAGATCGACCCGCTGGACGCGCCCGCCCGCCTCTGCGGCGAACCAGCCGTCACCCGTCGTGACGGTCACCGTGCCCGCCGGGCCGACGTCCAGCCTGCCCAGCCCCGGCAGGTGAAGCGCGTCGTCGGGGACGGGCACCCGGAGGGAGTCCTTGATCCCGGCACGCAGGGCCGCGGCCACCGCGATCGCGGGAAGATGGGTGTCGTCGGCGCCGCCGGTCAGGCACAGGACGGCCCAGACCCGCACGTAGGGATGAGCCAGGACGGCGTTGAGCGCCTCCGGAGACTCCTGGTCGACGAGCGTGAGCAGCCGCCATGCCTCAGGCGAGGTGGCGACGGCGCCGACTCTGCCGAGAAGGGCGCGACGCAGGCTTCGCTGGACCGCCTCCAGCGCGAGGATCGCGTCACCCTCCCCGTAACCGGTGGCCAGCGCGGCGATGTCCGCGACCGGGAACGTGTGATGGGCGAAGCCGCTGACCGCCTCGTTGACATGCGTTATCAGGCGCAGCAGGTCCGCGCAGTAGACGCTGGGATTGTCGAAGGCCGATCCCGTGCGGTAACGGTGGGTGTAGAGGCCCCCGCCACAGGTCTCGACCACCGGGCAGGCCCGGCACTGGGCGGACAGACCGGCCGGCCCGGACCGCCGGTCACCGAAACCCGGGTGGCGGGCCACCTCGTCCAGGCAGTGGTCGCGGACGCTCATCCCCGTGGCCGGGGCGCCGTCGTACGCCGTCTTCAGGGAGTCGACCTGCTCGTACGAGCCGTCGGTCTCGATGACGACCAGATCGCTCGGCTGCAGGCCGAGCGACTCGGTGAGACTGCTCCTGTTGTCACGGATCCGGAGCACGGAGTCGAAGATCCGGACGGACATGGGCCTTCCGTCGGTCATCCACCGGTCGAAGATCTTGATCAGCCAGTCGCCGTGAGCCCCCTCGACCGACGGCGGCCGGTCCCATGTCGCGTGGGGAAGCAGGAAGTCGATGTGCGGTGGTTCGAGATCGGCGAGCGCCTCGTAGACCAGCACGGGGTCGTTCGCGACGTCCACGGTGCACAGCAGCCCCGCGTACAGCTCTGGGTGGCGGCGGAGCAACTCGACGGCGCGGATCACCTTGTCGTAACTGCTGCGGCCGTCCGCGTATCTCCGGTGGCGGTCGTTGGCGACGCGATCACCGTCGAGGGAGATGCCCACCTTGATGCCGCGCTCGGCGAAGAGGGCGCAGAACTTCTCGTCCAGCAGGACACCGTTCGTGTGGATGCGCAGATCGACCGCGCAGACCCCCCCGAGCGCCCCCAGGAGCTCGTCGGCGACCCTGGCCAGCCTGTCGCGTCCCGCCAGCAGCGGCTCGCCGCCGTGCAGGACCACGTGGATCTCCGGGAGCTCGTGACGCCTAGCGTGCTCGGCGATTCTGCTCGCCGACCACGCGATCGTCTCGTCGGACATCACGACGGGCCGGCCGCGCCAGCTCTGGTCCGCGTGCTCGTAGACATAACAGTGATCGCATGCGAGATCGCACCTGCTCGCGACCTTGAGCACGAACTGGCGGAACGGAGTGGCGAATGGTTTCAAGGTGACCGGTCGTTCGGACGGCGACTCAGATGGATGAATTGAAAGCCGCGGTGGCGACGCGCCGCTCAAGCGGCTCCGGAACGACGCGCCTCAAAACCTCGGCGTCGACGCAGGAGGCGACGCGGGAAAGAGGAAGGTCCCCCAGGTCGGGCATATCGGTTGGGACCGACGACTCGGCGCCCTCACGATTGTTTTTCTTCACGTCGGCCACCAATTTTAGGATTAGATTCACATAAACAGCGGGGGTCGTCAAAAGATTGCGAACACACAGGGCGACAAGACGGAAACCCTCCGTGCGCGACCTTAGGTGAACCATACCCCCGAGGTTAGGTCCCACACGAAGAGCGTCGCCTCGCGAGGGTACACATTTATACCGGATCGGGACATGGCTTGGTCAGCAGGTGGTGAAGGCTTTCCCTCAGGACACCTCCACGAACCGACTATTTCATCCCCGTTATAGTTAGATCATATCTACAGTCGCCTTTCGCAACAAAACATATACACAGGTCATACGTGGCAAAAATTAAGTGAGATGGGGTATTTATAGTCATAAGTGAGGTATATTTGCTTATGTCCCCATTTGTCGCTCATCCCAGGCCGGCCCACCCTGGCTGTGACGACCCGGACATCCCCGGGCGGCCGACCGGGGGCCCTCGACGGCCCGCCTCGCCCTTCGCGCGCGAAAGAATGAAACTCGAGTATCACGTGGGCCACCGCGCCCCTCAACGACAAAATAGAAACACGCCATACGTGCAAAAATCATGAAACGCGGCCCTGTTAACGTTTTAGGTTATCTGATTCAAACGATAACAGTGGCCCGGAAGCCTGATCGACTTTCTCCGTAGATTCCGTGGACCGAATTCCACTTCACATTACTTGACGGACGACAGAAACAGATCGAAGATGCATCAAGAAGGGGAAAGGCACGATTCGTAGTCACCGGCTGCGCCAGCAAGGTACCGGAGGAAACGTAATCAGGCAGGAAAGGCACCCCCGCATCGTGATCACGGGACATCGCGATCTCACTCCACCCACGACGAGGCTCGTCGAAAAAGCGATCAGACGGTTCCTCGCGCCCCACGCCCCCGAGATGGTGGGAGTCTCCTGCCTCGCCGAGGGCGCGGACCAGGTCTTCGCCGACGTGGTACTCGAACTGGGCGGGCTCCTCGAAGTGATCGTCGTCGCCGAGCAGCACCACCTGACGCTCCCCCCTCCGCACCGGGCGTCCTACGGACGTCTGCTCAGCCGGGCCGGGACGATCAGGCGACTCCCGTTCTCCTTTCCCTCGCCCGAGATCTACGCGTACGCGAACAGGGAACTGCTGGAAGGGGCGGATCTGATGGTGGCCGTATGGGACGGTCGTCCGGAAAACGGAATCGGGGGGACAGCGGAGGCCGTACGGGAAGCACGAAACCGGATGATCGAGGTGCAGGTGCTGTGGCCGTCGGGCGCGGCGCGGACGAGCGTGGGTGTCTCCCATGACAACCAGCCCACCCCATGAGATGAAGGCGATCCCCGAGTCCCAACTGCCGGCGCTCTACCGCGCGGCCGACAGGGGCGCCGTGGTCGGGCAGCGAAGGCTGATGAGGGCCACCGTCCTGCGCCTGGGCTCGCTGGTCGCGGCGGCCACGTTCGGCTCCTTCAGCCTGAACAGCGGGAGGCTGGACATCGCGGCGGTCCTGTCCGCGACGGCCCTGGCGACGGCGCTGGTGACAGATGTCTATCTCCTCACCATGCGCCCCGATCGCCAGTGGCACGAGGCCAGGACGACCGCGGAGTCCGCCAAGACTCTGGCGTGGCGTTACCTGGTGGGCGGGGAGCCTTTCGGCCTCCACGAGGACGAGGAGAAGACGGACCGACTGCTGCACGACAGGTATTCCGAGATCACGAACGGCATCCACGAGTTCGCCCCGGTTCCGCCGGACGACGGTGCCGCCCAGGTGACTGAGACGATGCGCGCCGTCCGAGCCCTGCCCCTGGACGAACGCAGGCGCCACTATGCCGTCGGCCGCATCCACGACCAGCGGTCGTGGTACACCGCCAAAGCCATCCACCACGACAACCGGGCGGCGCGCTGGTCGGTGACCCTGGCCGCGATGGAGGCTCTCGGCCTGGTCGGCGCGGTGTTGAACGCGGGGCAGGTCATCGACCTGGATCTCCCCGGGATCATCGCCGCGGCCGCGGCCGCGGGGGTCGCGTGGCTGCAGACCAGGCAGCACCAGAATCTGGCCGCCTCCTACTCCGTCACAGCCCTGGAACTCGGGGACATCGCGTCGAGACTGGATCGGCCCAGCACGGAGCAGGAGTGGGCGCGCTTCGTCGAGGAGACGGAGAAGGTCCTTTCCCGCGAGCAGATGCTGTGGTGGAACTCCCACAACTGACCGGCTCGCCTGGCCGTCCTCACCCACAGGTTCTCGGTGAGCGCCTCTGCCCGGCGACCTGAGGACAGCTCGTTCACGGTCTGGAAGAAGGTGCCGGGACGCTCCTGCCGGTCTAGATCACCGTCCGGAAGGACCTACGGGACGAGCGGTGGGCGCCGACATGTGGATCACCTCGACCTGACCGTCCAGGAGGAGCGGGCCGGCCGCGTACGGAACCAGCAACGTGTCCCCCCTCCTGAGCGAGTCGTAGTCGGCGACCAATCGCTCCAGGACGCCGGCGGTGAGCGTCAACTCGTAGTCGACGCAACCGCCGAGGCCGAGAACAACACGGGAGGCGTCGGCCATGTCAGTAGAGCGAGCCCTTGCCGGCGGCGCCGAACAGGTCGAGCTTGTGGGCGGCGACCACCTTCATCGCCTCGACGCACGCGGGCTGGATGCCGATCGGCACCGTGCGCATGTCGTTGGTGCGGGTCAGCGTGAGCGCGAACAGATACTCGTTCCACGAGATCATGAACGTGTAGATCCCGACCGCGATCAGACCGGGCACCGAGAGTTGCCGGGGAAGCCGTTCGCGATCGTGCTTAGTTTCGCGTTCGTCTCCTGGCTCATCAGGTAGGACACGAACTTGAACGCCTCGGCCTTGTGCCCGGTGGAGTCTGAGATGCCGATGCCCCACGACGCGTAGGGGATACCGCGCTTGCCGGTGTAGCCGTCCTCGGCGGGCAGGGCCGCGATCTCGAACTTCAGGTCCGGCTTGTTCTTCTTGATCAGGTTGATGTGCGCGAGCGAGTCGATCACCATGCCGACCTGGCCGTTGGTGAACTTCTCGACCTTGTCCTGCTCTTTCATGCCCCACCACTGCGCGAACTCCAGCGTCACGGTGCTGTCCGCACCGGCGTCAGCCGAGTCGCTTGTGCTGCCCGAGCCGCACGCCGCAACGAACGCGACCAGCGCGGCCGCTGTCACCGCCCCTGTCAGTCGCTTCAGCCGGGCTGCGCGAATCGTCACGGCCAGCTCCTTCCACATCTAGATCCTTCTGTTTTCTGCTGTGTGGCGGTCACGTTGGCAGCACATCACCGACATAAACAAGAGAAGAACCGCAGAAAACTGTGCATTATGGCAAATTATCGCACTGGGCGGCCGGGCTGGCGCTTCGGCCACCACCTTCGATCTGGAGAGGGTCAGGCAGAAGCAGGTCTTCGGGGACCCCGCCCACCCTTGCAGGTTTTCGCTGTTCTATGCTGCGATGCACGCGAGCGGGGTGCGTTTGTGGCATACTGCCGCACTACCGAAGGGAGATCAGTGAGCGGCGACAGGGACGATCGGCAGCGCCACCTACCTGCCGGACGCAAGGCCCAACTGGCCGCGTACGTCTCCGACACCGGGCAGGTCACCGTAGGCGAGCTGGCAGAGCGCTTCGGCGTCTCCATCGACACCGTGCGACGCGACCTGGACCAGCTGAGCGCCGACGGCATCCTCGTGCGCACGTACGGCGGCGCCGTCAGCCTGTCCACGATCTCCCGCATCGACCGCGCCGTCGACCAGCGACTCAACGAGCAGGAGAAGGAGAAGGAGAAGATCGCGGCACTGGCCGCGGCACTCGTCCAGGACGGCTCGACCATCATGATCAACGGTGGGACGACCACCCTCGCGTTCGCCCGCAGCCTGCGCCGGCACCGCGACCTCACGGTGGCGACGAACAACCTGCTGGTGCCGGGCGCGCTGCCGCCGACGGCGATCCGCGACATCTACATCTTCGGCGGTGCGGTGCGCTCGCTCACGCTCGCCACGATCGGCCCGGTCAGCTTCCGCACCAATACCGGCACCGAGCTGGACGTCAGCTGCGACCTGGCACTCATCGGCGTCGGCGCCGTCTCCGCGGACGCCGGCTACACGACGAGCAACCTCGCCGAGGCCGCGATGATGCAGGAGATGCTCGCGCGCGCGGCCCGCGTGGCGATCCTCGCCGACTCCTCCAAGTTCGGACGCCGGCTGTTCGCCCAGGTGTCGGAGCTCGGCGCCGCCGACTACCTCATCACCGACACCATGCCGCCGCCCGACCTGAGAGACGCCCTCGCCGCGAACGAGGTGGAGCTGATCACCCCTGCGGCTCCACCGAGGCCACGAGAGGCCAGGGGCTAGCCCCGTCGCCCACACGTGGTCGCCTCTCGGCCGAGATCTCCGGACCTCATGCCGAGATCGGCGAGCCGGGTGGCGAGCGGCGGTGACGGGATCGTCGCCGGATCACCCGACGGGAGATCCGCCGATCGTCGACTCCCCCCATGGCTGAAGCCGAGGGCCCGCGCCCGAGGCCTTCGATCACCGCCGGTCGGCTATGGATATGCTGACCCGGCCGGACCGGGAGCATTGGCGCCTGATATCCGGCAAGCCCCCGCCGTTTTCAAGGAGTAACGAATGGCACGCCTGGTGTCCGCCGGTTGGACCGGAGTGATTCTCACCGCTCTCCTGCTGACCGGTTGCTCCTCCGAGCAGCTGGGCGATCGCGGCGGCAAGGAGAACGCAGCGCCGGACAAGGTCGGCGACGTCGACTACGTCGAGGTCTTCCGCAACGCCGACAATTTCCCCAACGTCGCCCGGATCTGCGTCGAGGGCCTCGCCTTCGCCAGCACGTCGAGCGGGGCACGCGGCGAGAGCGGCGTCGCCAACCCGGCGCTGCTCCGCGTCCCCGAATGGGACACCACGTGCGCCAAACACTCGAAAACCCCTCCGTCCCCGAAGACGAGTCCCTCTCCGGGCTGAGATTTTCTCCACGGGAATTCCGAGCGACTCTCACACGAAGAAGCCGTCCCGAGGTGTCTCTTCCTCGCGGAATCGTGTTCTCGGCACATGAGCGCAGGGTGCCGCGCCCGTATGGCCATGGCCACGGCCCGAAGGTGGCGGCTACCTGTGCCGGTGGGAGTCAGGCACCTGGAGATCCGCTCGGCTGAGGGCTTGGAAAGTCCGCGGCGATCAGCAGCCGCGCGGCCGTGTCCGCCCCGTCCGCGCGTATCGCGTCGGCGAGGGATCGGGCGCGGGCCGCCACGTCCGGTCGGAGGGTGCGACCGAGGGCCTCGGTCAGCGAACCGGTGGTCGGCGTGCCGGGCGAGTGCGCGGTTCCGACCCCGAGGTCGTCGACCCGCCGCGCCCAGTAGTGCTGATCGAACTGCTGGGGGATGACGACCTGGGGCGCCCCGGCTCGCGCGGCCGCGGTGGTGGTTCCCGCACCACCGTGGTGCACGACGGCGGCGACCCGCCGGAAGAGCGCCTGCTGGTTTACCTCCCCGATGGACAGGCAGTCCGGCTCGTCGTCCAGCGGTGCCAGGCCGGCCCACCCGCGCAGCACGACCGCGCGGCGCCCGAGCGCGCGGGCCGTCTCGACCATCGTCCTGCCGAGGTCCCGCGGGGCGCGAATGCTGCCGAAGCCGAAATAGACCGGCTGTTCACCGGCGTCGAGGAACGCCTCCAGCTCCGCGGAGAGCGGACGCTCGTCCGGCAGGATCCAGGCGCCCGTCTGGACCACCTCCGGGTCTCCCGGCCAGGGCCCCAGCACCGGATCGGCGGCCAACCAGGGCCTGCCGGTGAACACGTGGCCTCGCACGTCATCGACGGGAGCCAGGCCGACCGACGCCCGATGGGAGTTGAGAGCGGCGCCGAAGATGTCGTTCCAGCGTCGCGCGTCCCGCTCCCAGAGCACGCGGTTACCGACCGTACCGTCCGTCGGCACGTCTCCTCGCATCGGCAGAGGCGGCGGCGCGTGATGGGGGGTAGGCAAGGCTACCGGGCAGTAACCGGCGAAGACATAGCGGATCCCCTTCCGTTCGGCCACCGAACGAGCGGCCACCACCAGGTACCCGCCCGTCACGATGACGTCGCAGCCCTCGGCCGCCGCCAGCAGCGTCTCGAACTGGTCGGCGATCGAAGCCTCCACCATCCGGCGCCGCTGCTCGGGCGAGGGCGGGGCCGCCGTCGAGTCGGCCTTCCCAGTCGAGCGCAACTCGGGGCCGAGGGGCGCGAACGGGATCCCGAGGCCGCCGATCCAGTCGCGGAAGTCGGGAGGCGCGCACACCTGGACCTCCTTCCCGAGTTCCCTCAACCGCACCGCCAGCGCCACCACCGGCTGGACGTCACCGCGCGACCCGATCGTCGACAGCAGAACACGCATCGAAACTCCCCTCCCGCGACAGCCTCGACCACGATCGGCCGAGGTGTGGTCAACGTGAGCCCGCACGGGCGTCCGTTCCCGTTCGCGATGTGCCGGTTCGGCTCACGGCTCCGAATTCTGGACCGTCCCCGGGGCCTTGCCGCAAGCCCTCCTGTCCGCTATACGTTGAAAGTGGCGGGGAGTCCGAGGACTTTCCGGCTCAAAGGGCTGTCCTATGAGGACCCTGCGTGAGCGCCGCGGCCACGACGGCCACGAAATGGTGAAAGCCGTTTCAGATCGGCCCGGAGTCGTCGGACGGTCTTTCTCGAAGCGCCTCGACCTTGGGGAACGAGGCTCTCAGAGCGCCCCGACGTATACCCAGTCTCCCCCGTGCCTGACGAAGCGGCTGTGCTCCTCCAGGTGGCCCTCCTCGCCGCGCTCGACGTAGTGGGCGCGGAAGCGGACGGTGCCCTCGGTGTGGAAGGCGCTGCCGCCGGTCGTCTCCGTCACCTCCAGTCGCGTCCACCGGAGCCCGCCACCGAGGTCGACGGCGGGCGGGCGCGTCGACGGGTGCCAGGTGCGCAGGAGATAGCCGGCGTCGCCGACGCTGAAGGCGCTGAACCTCGACCGCATCAGCGCCTCGGCCGTCGTCGCGGACGCCTCCCCGCGGTGCAACCGCCCGCAGCAGTCCCCGTACGGCGCGGGCAGCCCGCACGGGCACGAGGCGGTGGGCGCGAAACGGACTCGGGATCGTGGATCACGTCGTGGCACGCCCCCAGTATGCCCATGCCCTCCACCAGGCCCGTTCCCGGCGCCCACCTCGGCCCCGGAACCTGGCCGGATCCGTTCCGCGGATATGTCGTGTTCCGTTTCCCGGGCCCCGTCCCAGGGGCCACCTCGCCAGCGCAGCGTCGACCTCGGCCTCGGAGAAGATCCCGAACGTCGCCAAGGTGGGCCGCGGGCGGCGCGTACGACCGCCCGCGGCCCGGTGGGAGCTCACGTCAGTTGCGCAGGCTCCACTGCTGGTTCGTGCCGCCGTTGCACGCCCACAGAATCATCCTCGTACCGTTGGCGGTGCCGGCGCCGTTGGCGTCCAGGCACAACCCTGACTGCACACCGGTGATGGTGCCGTTGGAGTTGACGTTCCACTGCTGGTTGGTCTGTCCGTTGCAGTCCCAGATCACGACCTGAGTGCCGTTCGCGGTGCCCTGGCCGTAGGCGTCCAGGCACTTGTTGCCGAACACCTGCAGCTGCTTGCCCGACGTGTACGTCCACCGCTGACTGGTGCCGCCGTTGCAGTCCCACAGCTGCGCCTGAGCGCCGTTGGTCGCCGTGCCGCCGTTGATGTCCATGCATCGGCCCGACTGACCACCCACGATCGTGCCGTTCTGCTGGTTGCTCCCGCCGCTTCCCTGCCTGACGAGCGATTTCGACTCGGCCGATCGGTTCCCCTGGGCGTCCACGACGTAGAGCCGATATTCACCGTTCGACGTCGGAACGGCGATGGAGGTCGCGGTTCCGCTCGCCCTGGTCATCGTGTTCCCGGCGGCGAAGGACGTCGTGCCCAGGGGAGCCAGCCAGACCGACTTGCTCGCGTCGCCGGCGCTGCGGATGGGAATCGATGTCGCACCGGCGCTGACGACGGTGCTGGCGGGCAGGACGTAATCCGGCAGAGAAAGATTGCTCTGCGGAATGATGTTCCTGTACGCATCCTCAAGTCCGGAATTCACCGCGATGCCATAGGCCTGCGACGGCCAGACATAGTCGGAGGACACGAGGATGTCGTGGACCGTACTGTTCGGCAGGTTCTTGTTGGAGACCTTGTTGATGGGGCCGTACGTCTGCGTGATGCTCAGATCGTGCTTGCGCCCGAAGTCGTCGGAGTTGATGAGCCACGTGATGTTCTTGTCCACGCTCAGGAGGTTGTCGCGGAAAACCATGTTCCCCGAGCCCTCGTCCGGGTGGAGTCCGTACCTGTGGCCGGACGGGACGCCCTGCATGTAGTTGTTGGTGATCGTGGTCCCCGGCTGGTTGCCCAGCGTGTAGACGGGAGCCGTGTCGCTCAGCCGCTGCACCGTGTCGATGAAGTGGTTGTAGCTGATGGTGTTGTTCTTCGCCGTGGTGGTCGGCCGGTTGGGCGCGATCGAGCCTGACGATCCGTCGAAGTTCCACCATCCCCAGCCGAGCGTCACACCGGACCACGGGGTCTTCTCGATGCGGTTGCGCTGGATGGACAGACCGTCGGCGAAGTACGCCGAGATGGGGCTGTGCCCGTTGAACAAAACGGCGCTGTCGTAGATGTAGTTGTTCTTGATCTCGATGTTCTTGGGCGCGCCTTCGACCTGGGCGGGATACTTCTCGCGGTTCGTCGAGGTGTGGTCCCCGATGTAGACATGCTGGGGATGGCCCACGGCGATGGCGGATCCGGCGATGTCGTTCGTGTAGTTTCCGATCAGCTTCGTGTTCACCACGTCGTTGACCATGTTGATTCCGTCGACACCGGTGTGCTGCACCCGGTTGTTCTGCAGGACGAGCCCGTCGGCGTTCTCGATCTGGATGATGCCGGGCGCCATGTCGACGTTGCGGTAGTAGTAGACGTGGAAGTTCTGCCTGGCGTACGCCTGCGCGCCGAGGTTGCCCTGCTGGGCCTGCTTGAGCACCGAGCCGGCCACGTTGAACAGGTTCCAGTCGGAGTGCTGGACCGTGAGGCCGGAGAAGGTGATGTTCCGGGCGCGACTGCTCGTGGAGGTGCCGGCGACCCTGAGGAGGGTGGACACGTTGTTCGGCGCGAAAACCGTCGCGGTGGACATGTTCTCGGAGCTCGCCTTGTAGTAGTAGAGCGTCCGGCTCGTCTTGTCGAAGAAGAACTCGCCCGGCGCGTCCAGGAACTCGTAGGCGTTCATGACCTTGTGGCTGCCGTTGATCTGGGCGTTGCCGTTGAAGGCGCCCTGGGCGATGGCCGCTCCCGGCTGCTGAAACTGGACTATACGGTTCGCCCCGTCAGAGGTGACCTGCCGGGCTCCCACGATGGCCGTGGTCCAGGTCGTCCCCGTCTCGATCTCGATGTCGTCCTGATTGCCGGCGATGGCGGGAAAATCATTCAGGTTGTACTTCGCTCCCGCGCACTGCGAACCCGACTCCCACGCCCAGGACGCCTGCCCCGCCGTGATGCTGTAGGTGCCGTAGCATCCCGCGGAGTTCATCGTCTTCGAAGCCATGAACGCTCGCTTGTCGTTGACGTAGAGCGCGCGAAGCTTGTTGCTGCGATTCAGCGGGGCTTTCCAGATGTTGCCGCTGTGCTGCGTCCATCCGGTCACCTGAACGCCTCCGCTGAGGATCGGCGTCTCGTTCTGGTACGCGGCGTATATGACCCGGTAACCATTCGTGCCGGAGTCGGCCGGCGTGAAGTCGACGGTGCTGCCGATCGAGTAGTCGCCCCCGCGGAGATACACGTAGATGTCGTCCGTCATGTTGGCGTTCACCGTGCGAACGACGTCCCTGGCGCGCTGCAGGGTTCTGAACGGCGACGTGATCGTTCCGGGGTTGGCGTCGTTACCGTCGGGGGCGACGTAGTAGGTCGCCTGGGCCGCCGCCGAGGCGGAGGTATTACCCGCGAAGGTCGGCAGCAACGCGGCGGCAACGAACACCGCGAGCGCTGCTAACACCTTCCCGGTGGTGGACGAGGCTGACTTCACGCTCTGTTCCTTTCGCTGATTCCGAGCAGAGTGGTCGCCGCGTGATCACCCGTCGCCGTAGAACTCATCGGGGTGTGCCGTCGCGCGGATGTGACGCCTGTCTTGCGGTTGAGGGCATCGATCGGAGGGCCGTGCAGCTTTCCGGCCCGAGGGGTCGGCCCACCCTCACGTCATGCGCGGCGATCGCCGGCAGAGCGTGGGACTCGGCAGGCTCGTCGTCGGTGAGGCCGAATGTCCTTGTCGCGGGATGAGCGGTGCCCACCGTCTCGTGGCACCGAGCATTCGCCCCAGGCGGCTCACGGGCTCTCCGGTACGCGAAGGACGATCTCGTCGGCGCCGAAGGAACCCTGATCGCCCGCCCCGGCGCCGCGCTGACGAGGGTCATCGCCGCCGGGGCGCGAGAGGTCTTCTCATAGCGCGCCCCAAGAATCCGTGGCAGACACAGCGTTACTGTTTCGTAACGTATGACGTATGCCGACTGATGTCTGGGTGTAATGTCCCATTAACAGGGATGTCTCGCAATAGTCCATGGAGTGGGTGAGGCGCGCCTTTCTCCACTCCTGCGCCACGGCGTCAGATGATCTTCCGTGACACACTGGACTTCTCGTGGGGCGCGGCAGGGGCCCGTCGCTCATGCGCACGGTGCGACCCGGCGGACAGTGGGTCCGATCTTGCAGGTCAGGGGCCGGTGTCTCCGTCGTCGCGCCGGTCGCCGACGGCTAGGCGCAGTCCTCCACACGGCACTCGTGACGCCCCGGATCCCTGCCGGATCAGCCCGTGCTCCGGGCAGATCGAGGAAGGAAATCGCTTACGTCGGCGATCGCGAATCACCGTCGCCGATGTAACTTTCATCGGCGACGGGAAAGTCAGTGGCGGTGGAGGTGGAACGCTGAAGGTCGAGTTCGTGCATCGGCACCGGTTCCGCACTCGGGCCGGGGCACGGCTGAGGATCGCGACCTGGATCGCGGACTTCTACAACACGCGTAGACGGCACAGCGCCAACGACGGGCTACCGCCGGTCGCATTCGAGCGTCAGGTGATCGAGAAGAGGCAAGCGTCATCGGCCCTGGTGAGAGCCGCTGTGGCATATCACAGAGGCAATGAATATGAACCTGTTCCGTCCCTGCATCGTGTCTCACGGAACAGGGACGGAACGGGGCCGCTCGGGAGATCATCCGGAGGTCGCGAAGACTGACGGACGATTCCACGAAGGAGAGAGCTTCTCCTGCTCAGGGACCTACTTCAGCAACTGCCGGGCCATCACCATGCGCTGGATCTGGTTGGTGCCCTCGTAGATCTGGGTGATCTTCGCGTCGCGCATCATGCGCTCGACCGGGTAGTCGCTGGTGTAGCCGTACCCGCCCAGGAGCTGGACCGCGTCGGTGGTGATCTCCATCGCGGCGTCGGAGGCGGCGCACTTGGCGGCGCTGGAGAGGAAGGTGAGGTCCTTCTGCGGTTCGCCGTGCATGGCGAGTTCCGACTTGGCGGCGGCGGCGTAGGTGAGCTGGCGTGCGGCCTCCAGCTTCATCGCCATGTCGGCGACCATGAACTGCACGCCCTGGAAGTCGGCGACGGCCTTACCGAACTGCCTGCGCTCCTTGACGTAGCCGATCGCGTAGTCCAGCGCGCCCTGGGCGATGCCGAGCGCCTGGGCGGCGATGGTGACGCGGGTGTGGTCCAGGGTGGCGAGGGCGGTCTTGAAGCCGGTGCCCGGCTCGCCGATCATCCGGGACGCGGGGATCCGCACGTTCTCCAGGATGACCTGGCGGGTCGGGGAGCCCTTGATGCCGAGCTTGCGCTCCTTCGCGCCGAAGCTGACGCCTTCGTCGCCCTTCTCCACGACGAACGCGGAGATGCCCTTCGCCCCGATGCCCGGCTCGGTGACGGCCATCACCGTGTAGTACTCCGACACCCCGGCGTTGGTGATCCACATCTTGGCGCCGTTGAGCACGTAGTGGTCGCCGTCGAGGACCGCGCGGGTCTTCATGGCGGCGGCGTCGCTGCCCGCCTCGGCCTCCGAGAGGGCGTACGAGAACATCGCGTCACCCCGCGCGACCGGCGTGAGATAGTCCCGCTTGAGCTCCTCGGAGGCCGCGAGCATCAGCGGAACGGTGCCGAGCTTGTTGACGGCGGGGATCAGCGAGGACGAGGCGCAGGCTCGCGCCACCTCTTCGATGACGATCACCGCCGCGAGGGCGTCGGCACCGGCGCCCCCGTATTCCTCGGGGATATGCACGGCGTGCAGGTCCGCCGCGACGAGCGCCTTGTAGACGTCCCAGGGAAACTCCCCGGTCTCGTCGGCCTCGGCGGCGCGAGGGGCGATCTTCTCGTCGGCGAGGGCGCGGACCGTCTCGCGGAGCATCTCGTGCTCCTCGGGCAGTGCGTAGAGAGGATAGCTCATGGGAAAATACTAGGACGTCCAACAAAACATGGAGCGCTCCACCCCATGTGGTATGCCCTGCGGCGTTTGCGCAGGTGGCAAAGTAGAACCACAAGTTGCCGATACCCTGTCGGCAAAGAATTGGGCAGAACGAAGGGAGCACCAGTGGCCTACCGCCTCACGATGGTGGGAACCGGATATCTCGGTGCGACGACTTCCGCGTGCATGGCCGAGTTGGGCTTCGAAGTCCTCAGCCTCGACGTTGACGCGGAGAAGATCGACCGCCTGCGGGCCGGCGATCTGCCCATCTACGAACCGGGCCTGCAGGAGATCCTGCGGCGCAACCTGGCCAACGGCCGATTGCGCTTCACCACCTCGTACGAGGAGGCCGCGGCCTTCGGCGATGTGCACTTTCTGTGTCTGGGCACGCCACAGAAGCCGGGAGAGTACGCCGCGGACGTGTCCTACCTGGACGCCGCGATCGAGTCGCTCGCCCCCCACCTGGACCGCGAATGCCTGATCGTCGGCAAGTCGACCGTCCCGGTCGGCACCGCGCAGCGCCTCGCCGACAAGCTGGCCCGGCTCGCCCCCATCGGCGCGGGCGCCGAGCTCGCGTGGAACCCCGAGTTCCTCCGCGAGGGCTTCGCGGTGAAGGACACCCTCCACCCCGACAGGATCGTGCTCGGTGTCGCCTCCGACAGGGCCGAGAAGGTCATGCGGGAGGTGTACGCCTCCATGCTGGAGATGGGCACCCCGATGGTGATCACCGACTACCCCACGGCAGAGCTGGTCAAGGTGGCAGCCAACGCCTTCCTCGCCACGAAGATCTCCTTCATCAACGCGATGGCCGAGGTCTGCGAGGCCGCCCACGCCGATGTCAAGCAGCTCTCCCTCGCGCTGTCCTTCGACGACCGCATCGGCGGCAAGTTCCTCAACCCCGGCCTCGGCTTCGGCGGCGGCTGCCTGCCCAAGGACATCCGCGCCTTCATGGCCCGGGCCGGTGAGCTCGGCGCCGACCAGGCACTGACCTTCCTGCGGGAGGTCGACGCGATCAACATGCGCCGCCGCGCCCGCATGGTCGACCTCGCCCGCGAGCTGGCCGGAGGCTCCTTCCGCGGCTGTACGGTCGCGGTGCTCGGCGCCGCGTTCAAGCCCAACTCCGACGACATCCGCGACTCGCCCGCCCTGGACGTCGCCGTCAAGATCAGCGAGCAGGGGGGCCGGGTCACCGTCTACGATCCCGTCGCCCAGGAGAACGCCCGCAAGGCCCACCCCGGACTCTCCTACGGCGCCTCGGCCCTGGACGCGGCCAAGGACGCCCACGTCGTGCTGCTGCTGACCGAGTGGCGGGAGTTCGTCGCGATGGATCCCGAGGAGCTGGGTTCCGTGGTGGCCTCCCGCAAGATCGTCGATGGTCGTAACGCCCTCGACGCCGAGACCTGGCGGGCCTCCGGCTGGCACTACCGCGCTCTGGGCCGTCCCTGAGCACAGCGCGTCATCCCGCGCAGCCGCCCTTTTCCGCCCCTCCCCTCGTCAGGGTCGTCCCGAGGCGACCCTGACGACACGGCCGGGCGTTCATCCCTTTGCCGCGTGTCTCCCGGGTCGGGGCGTGTCACCCTGAAGCGCCCCCGCCAGGACGGCGTGGACGTCGCGAGGTCCGCTCACCCGGCAGGCGGAGCGGACACGACGGCGGGTTCCCGGCCTGTGCCGGAAACCGGCCGGATGGGCGTCGACTTCTCGGATATCGCGTCGGTCACCACTGTCTCTCGGGTCACCAGTTCCAACTGTCCCAGTGATACCTACGACGCCAGTGCCTGCGGCGACGGCGGCGGTGATGGTGGTAGTGCCAGTGCGGGTCGTGAGCCGGCCAAGCGCCCCCCGGAAACATCGTGATACCCATCAGGACACCTCTCTCGTAGTAATCCCTTGGACATGACAATTACTACGATATTCGGCATTTCATAGCGAGAAACACCAAGTTGCCTCCAAGTTATTCATACAACGCTTTTGGCGGCCATTACCGCGAAGCCGCTCGCATCACAGCAGGGTGAGTCGCCCCACAAAACCACCTTTCCCTTTTCTTTTGACAAAAGGGTTTTTACCCTCACGGGAAAGCGGTGGCCGAAGCGTGAACCCCGAGGGTGGCGCACCTTTCACCGGGTCGGCCCGGCAGGCGATCCGATCGCGACGACGAGGGCGAAGCCCTGGAAGCGCACAGCAAGAAGGCCCCCGTCACCGACGAGGACCTTTTGTCCGTCCCGATCCCGTCGGGTCAGTTGTCGAACTCGCCGAGTTTCACGCCCCCGACGAAAGCGTCCCACTCCGAACGGGTGAAGAACAGCTTCGGTCCGTCGGGATTCTTGGAATCGCGCAATACGTAAAGAGAACCCGACCCGGCCTTGTGGCCCTCCTCGGGAGCGTCGACAACGGCCACCTCGACGCAAGGACCGCTGTCATCCCCCTCCGGGGCCGCCTTGCGCCAGACGGCGTTGCTGAGGTCTGCTTCCACGTCGTCATCACCCTCGCTATGTCGGCGGTCGCCCAACGGGCGCGGTCATTCGCGCGGATCGCCCCCGCAACGCCGGCACGCCTCCGTCACGTCCCGAGGACGATCTCGGTGACGTGCCCTCCTGTGACGGCTCCGCGAACGGGTGGCGGGCTCCACGCACACAGTATCCGGGCCGTCCGAGACACCCGCAACGACGAGGAAAGCAAGCCGGAGCACCAGGAAGTCAGCGCGTCGAGACGGAACTCACGGCGGAGTCGGTGGTCTTCTGACTTTCACCCATGCCCAGGCTTCCGAACACCGCCAGCACGGCCACCGTGAGCCCGAGGACGGCGCGGATGGCGTTCCTCATGATCCCCACCTCCAAAATCCGTGGAGATCTACTCCTTCCCTCCGAGTCATCGCATATCCGTATTGTTGTCAAGCTATTGGCCATAAGCGGCCATATCAGGCGCCGAGCTGGGCGGCTTCGGCGCGAAGCTTCGCGCCCTTGGCATGGGCTTGGTCCTTGAGAGCGACCTGGAACGCCTCCATCTTCGCCCGCAACCCCTCGTCGGCGGCGGCGAGGATCCGTACGGCCAGCAGACCCGCGTTGCGGGCACCCCCGACGGCGACCGTCGCGACCGGGACCCCGGCGGGCATCTGGACGATCGAGAGCAGGGAGTCCATGCCGTCGAGATACTTCAGCGGGACGGGGACGCCGATCACCGGCAGGGGGGTCACCGAGGCGAGCATGCCCGGCAGGTGGGCGGCTCCCCCGGCACCCGCGATGATCACCTTCAGACCGCGCCCGGCCGCTTCCGCGCCGTACGCGATCATCTCCTCGGGCATGCGGTGCGCGGAGACCACGTCGGCCTCGAACGCCACCCCGAACTCGGCGAGCGCCTCGGCGGCGAGTCTCATCACCGGCCAGTCGGAGTCGCTGCCCATGACGATGCCGACGGTGGTCATGCTTTCTCCCTATGCCTCGTCGCGACCGGCCGGCCGCGCGTTCGCGTTGGTGTCCTGCCCCGCCCGGGGGCAGCGGTCTTCTGTGCCGCCGGAGCCTTCACCCGCCCGGGTCTTCCGGCGTTCGGGACCTCGGTGGTGCCGGGGTGTTCTGCCGGCACGGTCACCGACGACCTCCGACGACTCCCGACGACTCCCGACGACTCCCGACGACTCCCGACGACGAGGTGTCCCGGAAGCGAGCTCAGGTGTATCTTCCCTCGGCGAGGTAGACGGCGGCGTGCCTGGCACGCGCCCGGACCTCGTCAAGGTCGGTTCCCATGGCGGTGACGTGGCCGATCTTGCGCCCCGGCCGCACCTCCTTGCCGTAGAAGTGGACCTTGATCCCCGGGTCGTGGGCCATCACGTGCTCGTACCGGGAGAAGATGTCGGGGTCGTCGCCGCCCAGGAGGTTCGCCATCACCACCACGGGGGCGGTCGGCGCGGGCGACCCGAGCGGGAGATCAAGGACCGCGCGCAGGTGCTGCTCGTACTGGGAGGTGCGGGCCCCGTCGATCGTCCAGTGGCCGCTGTTGTGCGGGCGCATCGCCAGCTCGTTCACCACCAGCCCGGAGGGGGTGGCGAACATCTCCACGGCGAGCAGCCCGGTCACGCCCAGTTCCTTGGCGATGGTCAGGGCGATCCGCTGGGCCACCGCGGCCCACTCGGGGTCGAGGCCGGGAGCCGGGGCGAGCACCTCGACGCAGATGCCGTCGCGCTGGACGGTCTCCACCACCGGATAGCTGACCCCCTGCCCGTGCGGCGACCTGGCGACCAGCACGGCGAGCTCCCGCTCGAACGGTACGAACCCCTCGGCCATCAGCGGTACGCCGGAGGCGAGAACCTCGGTCGCCTCGCCCGCAGAGTGGCAGACCCAGACACCGCGCCCGTCGTAGCCGCCCCTGACCGCCTTGAGCACGACCGGCCAGCCGTTCTCCGCGGCGAACTCCTCGACGTCGGCGACCGTCTCGACCCGCCGCCACGGCGGACAGGGGACGCCGATCGCGGTCAGCCGCTCGCGCATCACGGCCTTGTCCTGGGCGTGGACGAGCGCCTCCGCGCCGGGATGCACGGCGAAGCCGTCCTCGGCCAGGGCGCGGACGTGCTCGGTGGGCACGTGCTCGTGGTCGAACGTGACCGCGTCACACCCCTTGGCGAGATCGCGCAGGTCCGCCAGCGACCGGTAGTCGCCCAGGCGCACGTCGGCGATCACGCGGGCGGCGCTCTCGTCGGGCGAGTTGGCCAGGACCCGCAGCTCGATGCCGAGGGCGATCGCCGCCTGCTGCGTCATCCGGGCCAGCTGGCCCGCTCCGATCACGCCGACGACGGGTCCGATGGGACTGGCCAAAGAAGGGCTGCTCACAGCGGTTAAGTTTACCGTCGCGCGGTACGCGGCCAGGCGTGGGGCGGATGGCAGATGGTCGGCGGGTGGTCGGCGGGTGGCCGACGGGCGCCGGGCGGGCGCCGTGACGGGGGCCGGGAAGGTCGTCCGCGGGCACTCGCCCTTCGGTGAAGGGCGCTTTCCGCTCGGTGAAGGGCGCTCCCCGCCCACGGCACTCATCCACCGCGAGATGACCCGGCACAGGGCGAGGCGACCGGCCGCGACCGAGGTCAGTCCGCCGTGAGGGTGGCGAGGCCGCGGCGCAGGCCGGTGGTGGCGAGTTTGGAACCCTTGCCCATGATCTCGGTGGCGACGAGCACGACCTCGGTCCCGGTCAGCCTGGCGGTTCTGGTCCTGCCGGTGAAACCGCGCAGGTCGGCCTTGCCGTAGAGGGGACGGGCCAGGGCGGAGCGACCCTCACGGGCCCTCTGCCGGTATTCGATCTCCAGGGCGTGGATGACCAGGGCGCCGCCGCCGGGCAGCAGCAGCGCGCGCTGGGGGCCGACGAGCAGGCGGACCTCGGTGGTGAGGCGGTCGGGCCTCACGCTCGGCGGGCGCCTGACCAGATCACCGAAGAGATCACGGGCCGGGTCGCCCCTGGGGAAGGTCACCCCGCTCACCCCCGCCGGGTCGGTCAGGTAGGCCAGGTAGCGCTGTGGCACAAGGCGGGCCTTCACCCCCACCGACGGGTCGTCGGCGGGCACCGCGCCCTCGGTCGGCTCGCGGACCTCGCCTCTGATCGGGATGGGCCCGGCGCCGAGCCGCCACTCACCGTCCTCCTGGACGAAGAGGAAGTAGGCCGGGTCGGGCTCGCGGGCCAGGGCGACGAACCAGCGGTCCTCTCCGGCGACGCCGGGCAGGTAGAACTCCGCCTCGCCGTAGGACTTTCTGACGGGAGCTGGGCGGCCGTTCCGGGTCGCCTCACAGGCACGACCGCCCAGCGCTCTCTCCGCCCAGGTGGTGAGCCTCTCGACCGTCGCGCAGTCCTTGTCGCGCCAGGCGTCGTCGAGCCTGCTCAGCAGCGCGATGGCGTCGGTCGCCTCGCTGAGCTCCACCTCGGTGGACGCCTCGCGCGACGGGCCGCCGATCTCGGGGGTGGTGACCCGCATCTCGCTCCCCGCGCCGCAGGCGGTCGTCATCGACAGGCCCAGGATCAAGGCGAGGAGTCGGCGGCGCAAGGGTGGATCCCCGGGGTAGTGGCCGTCGCGTACGGCAGTCCGTCTGGACCGACCACGGGAGGCGGAGATGCCGAGGGCTTCCCATGATCTACGGGGTCAGCGTAACGTCACTGCCCTCGTTTATCCCGTGTTATGAGACATTTGTTGAAAAGGCACTTGTTGACGGGTATCTACACCGACGAGTCAACCTCGCGCGGATCACGCCTCCTCACCGGTAACCTGACCCGAAGAGTGTTCGAGATCCTCCGACGCGGCGGATCAGCGGCCGACCCCCGAAAGGACCGTGCAGGAAACGTGGAGTTTCTCCGACACGCCTACCGGCGGCTCGCCGACCTGGCGCGCGAGCTGGCGAAGTTCGGGACGATCGGCGCGATCGCCTTCGTGGTCGACACCGGCGGCACCAACCTGCTCAGGTTCGGTCTCGGCTGGGGACCGCTCACCTCCAAGGTGATCGCCACGATCGTCGCGGCGACCCTGGCCTACGCGGGAAACCGCTACTGGACGTTCAGGCACCGCGAGCAGAGCGGCCTCGCCCGCGAATACTTCCTGTTCTTCGTCCTCAACGGCATCGGCCTGCTGATCTCGCTGCTGGTGATCGGCTTCGTGACCTACACCCTGGGCCTGCAGGACGTGCTGAGTTACAACATCGCCCTGCTCACCGGCACCGCCCTCGGGACCCTGTTCAGGTTCTGGTCGTACAAGAAGTGGGTCTTCCTGCCGATCTCGCCGCCCGTGGGGCAGGCGGAGCCCGTCCCAGGCACGCCGCCCAACCGGTCGGCGGCACCGAGCAGCCAGGTCAACGGCCACATGTATCTCCTGGGCAAGTCGGCGGAAGAAAACACGCCGCCCTCCGCCCCGCGCCAGTCTGGCTGATCCGCGCGTTCCGTCGATCCGGGGTGATCGTCCGCCGTACCGGATCGGGCGGTCACGAGGTGGCACATGTGGAAACGAGTCCTGCCCCGACCGGGACACACCGGGACCGGGACGCACCGGCCGGCCGCGCTCAGGCGGGTCCGCGGACGACGCGGTTCCTGCCGGTGTCGCCCACCTGACGCAGGAAGAGCGCGAACGTCGCGGGGCGCGCTTTTACGAGTTCCAGACGTCCACCGTCCGCCGCGGCCTGTGCCCTGGCGAGGGGCAGGCCGAGCCCCGTGCCGCCGCTTCCGCTCACGTTCCGCTCGAAGACCCGCGGAACCAGGTCGTCGGTGATGCCCCTGCCCTCGTCGGCCACCTCGATCACGATGGACCTCTCCTTGGTGCAGGTGGTCACGGTCACCGTGCCGTCTCCGTGCTTCAACGAGTTCTCCAGCAGGGTGGAGATCACCTGGCCGATGCCGCCACCGGTGCCCAGCGCCTGGAGCCCGCGCGCACCGGTCAGGCTCAGCCGCCGCCCGGCCCTGCGAAACGCAGGGCCCCACTCGATGAACTGCTGGTCGAGCAGCGTGTCGAGCTCGACGACCTCGGACTGTGCCTGACGCTGCCTTCTGGCGGTGGCCAGCAGCTCGTCGATCACGGCGGTGAGCCGCTCGGCCTGCACGATCGCGGCCTCGCCCTCCTCCTTGACGATGCCCGGCTCGTCGGCGGCGGCGACGATCTCCTCAAGTCTCATGGTCAGGCCGGTGAGCGGGGTGCGCAGCTGGTGGGAGGCGTCGGTGGCGAACTCCCGCTCCCTGGACAGGAGGTCGGAGATGCGGGTCGCGCTGCGGTCGAGCACCTCGGCCACCCGGTCGAGCTCCTGGATGCCGTAGCGGTGCTTGCTCGGTCTGGCGTCGCCGGAACCGAGCCGCTCAGCGATCATCGCAAGGTCGCTGAGCGGTAAGCTCAGGCGGCGCGACTGCACTATGGCGAGCCCCACCGCGACCGCGAGGGCAGCCGCGGCGAGTCCCAGGATGAGGAACAACCACGCGCGAACCTCGCGCTCCACTCCCGTCCTGTCCCGGCTGACCGCGACGTACACGCCGTTCTCCGACTGCGCGTCCTCGGTCATCTTCTGGTTCTCGGGGGGCTCGGTGCCCACCGTTATCACCTGGGGCGGCGTCCCTTTCGCGTAAATCTGAATGTAGAGATCGGAATACTTGCGTTGCAGCTGGTGCTCGTCGACGGGCTGATCCTGGATCCGGGCGTACTCGACCTCCCCCAGCAGGCTTTTGGCGTGCGAGGAGAGCTCCTGGGTCGCCTCCTCCTCGATGAGCCGGTGGACCGCCACACCGAGGGGGATGCCGAGCAGCAACACCCCGATGACCGCGACGAGGAGGGTTGAGGAGAGCAGGCGGCGACGCATCCCCTACTCGCGCTCGAACCTGAAGCCGACTCCTCGAACGGTCGTGATGTATCGGGGCTTGGCGGCGTCGTCACCGAGTTTCCGGCGGAGCCACGAGATGTGCATGTCCAGGGTCTTGGTCGAACCCCACCAGTTGGTGTCCCACACCTCGCGCATGATCTGCTCGCGGGTGACCACCTTTCCCGCGTCCCGGACCAGGACCCTCAGCAGATCGAACTCCTTGGTGGTCAGATGCAGCTCCTTGTCTCCCATCCACGCGCGACGTGAGTCGGCGTCGATGCGCACGCCCTGGACCACGGGCGTCTCGGACGTGCCGCGCCGCAGGAGCGCGCGGACGCGCGCCAGCAGCTCGGCGAGGCGGAAAGGCTTGGTGACATAGTCGTCGGCCCCGGCGTCGAGGCCCACCACCGTGTCGACCTCGTCGACACGGGCCGTGAGGATCAGCACGGGAGTTCCGTGGCCCTCGGCGCGAATGCGCCGGGCCACCTCCAGTCCGTCCATCTCGGGCAGACCCAGATCGAGAACGATCAGGTCTATGCCACCCGACAGAGCCCGCTCCAGAGCCTGCGGGCCATCAGGGCTCACCTCTACTTGATAACCCTCGCGGCGCAGGGCTCGCGCCAGTGGCTCGGAAATCGAGGTGTCATCCTCGGCGAGTAGTACACAGGTCATGTTGCGATCGTAGGACCTTAGGGGATCGTTTCCCGGGTACAGCGCGCGGTTTGACTCGTCGTTGACCTATCCATTGACCTGGGCAAACACTGATAAATCCCGGATAGTCATCCCGCAACGGCCGAGGGCTACGGAGTAGGTCTCCCGCATTGGAAGTGCCTGGAAAGCACAGCACCCCAAAAGGGCGAGGCGACAAAACAGAACACGCCCACCAGAGGGGATCTGGTGGGCGTGTTCATGCTTTATTACTTCAAGACGCCGAGGGCGGCTCTGCGTAGCGGGCGAGATAGAGCTGCTCCCCGAGGCTCCCGATGAGACCCAGCTCGGTCTCCAGGTAGTCGATGTGGCGCTCCTCGTCCTCCAGGATCTCCTCGAAGAGCCGGGCCGAGGTGGCGTCACCCTTCTCACGCATCAGGATGATGGCGGGCTTCAGCCGGGTGACGACCTCAAGCTCGACGTCCAGGTCCGCGCGGAGCTGCTCGGCGACGGTCTGGCCGATGTGGAGGGTGCCCAGCTTCTGGTAGTTGGGCAGTCCTTCAAGGAAGAGGATGCGGTCGGTGAGCTTCTCCGCGTGGCGCATCTCGTCGATGGACTCTTCGCGGGTGTATTTGGCCAACCGGGTATACCCCCAGTTCTCCTGCATCTTGGCGTGCAGGAAGTACTGGTTGATCGCGGTCAGCTCCGCGGTCAGCTGCTCGTTGAGCAGTTCGATGATTTTCTTGTCGCCCTGCATGGCGGGCTCCTCGTGCTATGCGGTCGGCATCAAATCTTCAGACCGCTTCAGGATCGCACAGATTTTTCGCACGCAAGAAGCACAGTCGCCGCCGGCGCCCGTGGCATCGCGGATCTGGCGCGCGCTTCTGGCCCCTGCCGAGATGCAGTCGTGCACCTCGTTCTCGGTGACCGCACGGCAGAGGCATACGTACACGGGGGTGCGACCTTTCTGGAGGCTACCATAGGTTAGGCACACCTAAACTAGCTCATTTGGTAAGCCTTGCCTATGTGAACTAGGGCACACGACCTTAATCTCTCTGTCATCGGTCCGAAGTTCCCACCCGGGCGGCAACCGGTCGACGTGCGGGAAACCTCGCGACAGCAGGGCCGTCTTGCGGGTGAGCACGCGAAAAGGTCCACCGGAAACCCGGCTAGGGGACCCGTGGACACGCCACCGGGGCGAGGGAGCCGGAAACGCGAACGCGCCCCGGCGAAGACCGGGACGCGTGAGCGGATCGAGTGCGGAAAAACGCGGGTCAGTGGCCCCTGGCGAGCCATTCCTCCAGGTGCCCCGCCTCCGCGCCGATGGAGGTGGACTCACCGTGACCGGTGTGCACGGCCGTCTCCGGCGGCAGGGTGAGCAGCTTCTCCCTGATCGACTCGATGATCGTGTCGAAGGAGGAGAAGGATCTCCCCGTCGCACCGGGCCCCCCGTTGAACAGGGTGTCGCCGGTGAAGACCGCGCCGATCTCCGCCCCGTACAGGCAGACCGCGCCGGGAGCGTGGCCGGGCGTGTGCAGCACGGTCAGCTCGATTCCGCCGGCCGAGAGCACCTGCCCGTCCTTGAGCGGGGTGTACGGCAGGTCGGTGTAGACCATCTCCCACAGCACCTGGTCGGCCGGGTGAAGCAGGATCGGCGCGCCCGTCCGCTCGGCGAGGTCGGCCGCCGCGTCGATGTGGTCGTTGTGCGCGTGGGTGCAGACGATGGCCTTGACCTCGCGGCCACCGACCCTCTCGGCGATCGCGGCGGCGTCGTGGGCTGCGTCGACGATCAGCACCTCGCTCGCCGAGCCGACGATCCAGACGTTGTTGTCGACGTCCCAGGTCCCGCCGTCCAGTGAGAACGTTCCCGAGGTGACGACCTTGTCGATCACAGGATCACCACCGAGCGCAGGACCTCGCCGCGGTGCATCTTCGCGAAGGCGTCCTCGATGTCGCCGAGGCCGATCGTCTCGGAGACGAAGCGGTCGAGGTCGAGCCGCCCCTGGAGGTAGAGGTCGATGAGCATGGGGAAGTCGCGGCTGGGCAGGCAGTCGCCGTACCAGGAGGACTTCAGCGCGCCGCCCCTGCCGAAGACGTCGAGCAGCGGCAGCTCCAGCGTCATGTCCGGGGTGGGCACCCCGACCAGGACGACGGTCCCGGCCAGGTCGCGGGCGTAGAAGGCCTGCCGGTACGTCTCCGGGCGGCCGACCGCCTCGATGACGACGTCCGCGCCGTTGCCGCCGGTGAGCTCCTTGACCGTCTCGACCACGTCGGAGGTGCGGGAGTTGACCGTGTGGGTGGCGCCGAACTCCTTGGCCCAGGCGAGTTTGCGGTCGTCCACGTCCACCGCGATGATCTTCGAGGCGCCCGCCAGGCCGGCGCCGAGAACGGCCGCGTCGCCGACGCCGCCGCATCCGATGACCGCCACGCTGTCACCGCGGGTCACGCCGCCGGTGTTGATCGCCGCGCCGATGCCCGCCATCACGCCACAGCCCAGCAGTCCGGCCACCTGCGCCGGTGCCGACGGATCGACCTTGGTGCACTGCCCGGCCGCGACCAGGGTCTTCTCGATGAAGGCGCCGATGCCCAGGGCCGGGCTGAGCGGCGTGCCGTCCTCCAGGGTCATCTTCTGGGTGGCGTTGTGGGTGTTGAAGCAGTACCAGGGACGGCCTCGCAGACAGGAGCGGCACTCGCCGCAGACGGCCCGCCAGTTCAGGATCACGAAGTCACCGGGGGCCACCTCGGTGACGCCCTCGCCGACGGCCTCGACCACTCCCGCGGCCTCGTGGCCGAGCAGGAACGGGAACTCGTCGTTGATGCCGCCCTCGCGGTAGTGCAGGTCCGTGTGGCAGACACCACAGGCCTGGACCGTCACCACGGCCTCGCCAGGGCCGGGATCCGGCACGATAACGGTCTCCAGCGAGACGGGCTCGCCCTTGCCACGCGCGACCACGCCTTGCACGGTGTACGGCATGTCCTGCACCTCATCTGTCATGGTTTCGACCTTCACGGGCCCGCTTACCGATTGAACGGACTTGGGCACCCGGCACTCAATGATTACCAGCCCGGCGCAACACGTAGGGCTGCACCACCCCCAGGCCACGGGCCGGCCGCTGGCGGATGCGGCCGATCTCGACACCGGGCGCGCCCTTCAGCGCCTCGGCCAGCCTGTCGTCGACGACGACCGTGCCGGGGCGGGCGATGGCCGTGAGCCTGGCCGCCAGGTTGACCGTCGTACCGAAGACGTCGCCCATGATCGGCAGTACCGGACCGTACGCGAGCCCGATCCGCACCTCGGGCCCGTATCTGCGGATCGCGCCGACCAGGTCCAGGGCGATCATCGCGGCCTTCCTCGGGTCGGCCGCCGTGAAGAACACCTCGTCCCCGAGCGTTTTGACCATCCGTCCCCCGTGCTCGGCGACCACGTCCGAGGCCCGCGACTCGAAGCCCTCGACCAGCTCGGCCAAGCCCCGCTCGTCCAGCTCGCGCGAGACCCGGGTGAAGGAGACCAGGTCGGCGAAGCCCACCGCGAGGGTGAGCCTGTCCGGCACGATCTCGTCGGTGATGTCGGCGAGCGTGAGCAGGCGGGTCCCCGCGGCGGCGAGCTGGGCGCGCCAGATGTGGACCAGTATCTGCTCGAAGTCGGGGAGCAGCCGGCGCGAGGTCTCCATGACCGCGGCCAGGTCCTCGTCGGTGGGGCGGCGGCCCGGGTCGAGCATGGCGCCGATCATGATCTCGGCCTGCCACTGCGCGAGCCTCGCCGTCGTCTGGCCGAGCGCCCTCGCCATCCGGATGACGGTCTGGTCGTCCAGCAGGTCGCCCTCCATCATCGCCCGGACCCGCTCCAACACGGCCACGTCCGCGTCGGTGAAGGCCACGGCGTCGTCCGGGAGCGTGGCGAACCCCAGCGCGCGCCAGATCCGCTCGGTGAGCTCCTGAGGCACCCGGGCGAGGCTCGCCACCTGGATCCGGGTGTGGCGAGGAGACGCGCCGACGAAGAGGCGCTCGATCTGCTCGGCCGTCGGACGTCCGGCGTGGTGCTCGGCCGCCGGACGTCCGATGGGGACCTCCGTCTCCTCCCCGACCTTTCCCTGGTCCGGGAGGTCACGCCCCACGGGTCACCGTCCGGGTTCCGACGGCTCCCCGTCGAGCGCGTCGTCGAGCGCGCGGAACAGCTCGGCCCGGACCTCCTGGATGCGGGGAATGTCCCGCAGCGTGATCCGGCCCTGCTCGCTCGCCGACTCGACGACCAGCGTGCCGCAGCCCAGGAGCCTCTCCATGAAGGTCTGGTCGGCGCTGACCGTGTTCACCTTGACCATCGGGATGTCGTCGATGGACTTGTTCAGCACCCCCGTACTGATGGTGAACCGGTGCGAGGTGAGGATGTAGACGGCGTTCTTCCAGCGCAGGTACGGAATGAACGACCACACCGTCAGCAGGCCGACGGCGATCACCGCCACCGCGACGCGCGCGTAGAGCCGATACTCGAAGTCGGGCATGAAGTAAAGGGCGGCACCGGACCCCACGCTGATCAGGATCAGCATGAGGAACGGGCCGGTGAGTCGCTTCCAGTGAGGATGGAACGACTTGATCCGTCGCTCCCCCTCCGTCATGTGGTGATCGGGCAAACCCATGGGGCAAATCGTGACACGTGTGCATGCCCTGCGTCACGAGGTGTGAGGCCGAACATGCACGACGTCACCCGCGCTGAGCGTGTGCTCCTCCCCCTTGGAGCTGACGAGCAGGTGCCCGGCACGGTCGACGCCGGTGGCGGTGCCGGTCAGCACCCGCTCGCCCGGCAGTTCCACCCTCACCTCCCGCCCGACAGTGGCGCTGACCGCGAGATAGGCGGCCCGCAGGCCGCACGCCTCGACGTCGCCGTCCGCCTCCGACCACTCGCGGTAGTGGGTCTCGATCTCCCGCAGCACCGCGCGCAGGATCGGGTCGCGGTCGGCGCAGGCGGCCTTCTCGATGACCAGGGAGGTGGCGGTCTCCACCGGCAGCTCCTCCGGGCGCACGCTCACGTTGAGGCCGACCCCCACGATCACCGCGCTGTCGATCCGCTCGGCGAGCACCCCGGCGAGCTTGCGTTCGCCGATCAGCAGGTCGTTGGGCCACTTGAGGCGTACGTCGATCTCGGCGACCTTCCGGACGGCCGACGCGACCGCCAGGCCGACGAGCAGGGGCAGCCACCCCTGTGTGGACATGGGCGGGTCGGGCCGCAGGAGCACCGAGAACGTCAGGCCGGAACGCGGCGGAGCGCTCCAGACACGGCCGAGCCTGCCGCGCCCGGCGAACTGGGACTCGGCGACGACGACGGCTCCCTGCCGCGCGCCGTCGCGGACGGCGTGCGCGAGGTCGGCGTTGGTCGATCCGGTCCTGTCGACCACGGTGATGCCGGACCAGAGGCCCCCGGGACGGACCAGGGCGCGGGTGAGCGCCGCCTGAGAGAGCGGCGGGCGGTCAAGATCAGTGAAGGGCGAGTCGAGCACTTAGCCATCTTGCCTCCACTAACGACCCCCTGTTACCGAATTAATCCAATGACCAGGGAATACTGTTACCGAAGTCTGGGTCGGCGGGCAAGGTCAGGCTTTTGACCGAGGCGGGAAACCGTACGGAAGATCGTGATAAAGAGACGATGAACGTATGAGCAGACATCTCAGCGCACCGAGACCGGGGCCCACCACCAGGGCGCGGGTCGGGCAGATGCGGGCGGGGACCCTTCACGAGCGCCGGGACGACCTCGCCACCGAGGAGCCGATGGAGATCCGCATCCAGGCAGGCGAGGAACGTCGCACGGTCGCGATCACCATGCGCACCCCCGGGCACGACTTCGAGCTGGCGGCCGGATTCCTGTACGGCGAGGGGGTCGCGGCACCGGCGGACGTCGCGTCCATCGCCTACTGCACCGACGAGGACGTGCCGCAGGAGGCGCGCTACAACACGGTGACCGTACGGCTGCGCGGCCGCGTGCTGCCCGACCTGCCCTCGCTCGACCGGCACTTCGTGACGTCGAGCGCGTGCGGCGTCTGCGGCACCGCCGGCCTCGACGCCCTGCGCGGCCGCTGCTCGCCGCTGCCCGACCAGGAGGACCTGCTCATCTCCCCCGAGGTCCTGTACGACCTTCCCGACCGGCTGAGAAGCGCCCAGGGGGTCTTCGGCAAGACCGGAGGGCTGCACGCGGCCGGCCTGTTCACCCCCGACGGTGAGCCGCTCGCGGTCCGCGAGGACGTGGGGCGGCACAACGCGCTGGACAAGCTGGTCGGCTGGGCCATGATGAGCGGGAGACTGCCGCTGGGCGGGCACGTGCTCATGGTCAGCGGGCGGACCAGCTACGAGATCATGCAGAAGGCCCTCACGGCGGGCCTGCCGGTCGTCTGCGCGGTCTCCGCGCCGTCCTCCCTCGCCGTCGACCTGGCGAGGGAGTTCGGGATGACGTTGGTCGGCTTCCTGCGCGAGGAGCGCTTCAACGTCTACGCGGGGGCACACCGCATCGGCAGCTGAACCTTCCGCCCGCGCTCAGCCGGTGTTCTGCAGGCCGGCGGCGACGCCGTTGACCGACAGGAGCAGCAGCGTGGACAGGCGCTCGCGCTCGCCCTCCGACAGCCCCTCGTCCGCGCGGAGCGTGGACAGGGCGCGCAACTGCAGGTGGGAGAGCGCGTCCACGTACGGGTCGCGGAGCTGCACCGCGCGGGACAGCACCTTGCGGTCCTCGAGCAGGCGGGTGTGACCGGTGATCTCCAGGACCAGGCGGCGCGTCAGGTCGTACTCGGTCAGGACCTGCTCGACGAAGTCGTCCCTCGCGCCGAGCGCGAGGTAGCGGGCGGCGATGTCGCGGTCGGTCTTGGCGAGCGACATCTCCACGTTGTCCAGCAGCGAGGCGAACAGCGGCCACTCGCGGTAGGCGGCGCGCAGCTCGTCCAGGCCCGCCTCGGAGATCACCGCCTCCAGGCCGCTGCCCAGGCCGTACCAGCCCGGCAGGTTGACCCGGGTCTGTGCCCAGGCGAACACCCACGGGATGGCCCGCAGGTCGTCCAGGGACCGGGGCGCGCCGAGACCTCGCCGGGCCGGGCGGGAACCCAGGCGCAGCGAGCCGATCTCCTCCAGCGGGCTGACCAGGGAGAACCACTCGGGAAAGCCGGGCGCCTCGGTCAGCAGCCGGTACGCCTTCTCCGAGGCGGAGGCGACCCGTTCGGCCACACCGCGGAAGCGCCCCGCCGCCTCGGCCGTACGGGCCTCGATGGACGGGGTGGAGGCGAGCAGCACCGCCGAGGTGACCTGCTCCATGTGGCGGCGGGCGATGGCGTCGTGGCCGTAGCGGGCGAAGATGACCTCGCCCTGCTCGGTGACCTTGAACCTGCCGCCGACCGAGCCGGGGGCCTGCGCGAGCACGGCCCTGTTGGCCGGGCCGCCGCCCCTGCCCAGGGCGCCGCCCCGGCCGTGGAACAGCGTGAGCGGCACGTCGTGCTCGGCCGACCAGGCGGCGAGCTCCTCCTGGGCCTCGTAGAGCTTCAGGGTCGCGGCGGCCGGGCCGAGTTCCTTGGCGGAGTCGGAGTAGCCGAGCATGACCTCCAGGCGCCGCTCCTCGGCGAGCCTGGCCTGTACGGCCGGGATCTGGAGCATCCCCGACAGGACGGCCGGGGCGGCGGCCAGGTCGGCGCCCGACTCGAACAGCGGGACGACGTCGAGCCTGGGTGCCCGGTCGCCCAGCGCGTGCGCGGCCAGCGCGTGGACGGCGGCGATGTCGTCGGCCGAACGGGTGAAGGAGACGACGTAGCGGCGGCAGGCGGTCACCCCGAACCGCTCCTGGATCCAGGCGATCGTGCGGATCGTGGCCAGGACCTCCTCGGTCCGCTCGGAGGTGCGCCCGGCGGCGATGTCCTCCAGCGCGGCGGCGTGGACCTGCGAGTGCTGGCGGACCTCCAGCTCGGCCAGGTGGAAGCCGAAGGTCTCCACCTGCCAGATGAGGTGCTGCAGCTCTCCGTACGCCTGCCGGTTCGCCCCGGCCTCGACCAGCGAGTCCTGGGCCGTGCGCAGGTCGGCGAGCAGCTGCTCGGGCGAGCGGTAGGCCAGGTCGAGGCCGCGCTGGCGGGTGGCCGCGATGCGGGCGGCGACGAACATCAGCCACTGCCGGTGCGGCTCCCTCGGGGAGCGGGTCGCCATCTCCGAGACCACGTCGGGGTGGTCGTTCACGGCGCTCGACAGCGCGGCCCTCAGCCCCGCCGAGGCGGGGGTGTAGTCGGCGGTGAGGGTGAGCGAGCGGCCGATCCTGAGCGTGGCGTTCTCCAGGGCGATCAGCACGTGCTCGGCCTGGATGAGCACGGCGTCCCTGGTCACCTTGGAGGTGACGTTCGGGTTGCCGTCGCGGTCGCCGCCGATCCAGCTGCCGTACCTGATGAAGGCGCGGGCCCGGGGCTTGGCGGTGCCGCCTCCGCCGCCGAGCGCGGCGTCCAGGGCGCGGTAGACCTGCGGGACCACCCGGAAGAGGGTCTCGTCGAAGGCCGCCATCGCGGTGCGCACCTCGTCCAGCGGGTCGAGTTTGGTGGACCTGAGCTGGGCGGTACGCCACAGCAGGTCGATCTCCTCCAGCAGCCGTCGCCGGGTCTCCGCCCGCTCGGCCGCGCCCCTGTCCGAGCTGTTGTAGGCGGCGAGCTGGCCGCTGATGCGCTGGATCGCGGTGACCACGGCGCGCCTGCGGGCCTCGGTGGGGTGCGCGGTCAGCACGGGGTGCAGGCGCAGTCCCTCGACGAGCTCGGCGACCTTGCCGTCGCCGAGCTCCTGCACAGCCTGCGCCAGGGACTCGGGCAGCGGCTCCTCGCCGGTGTCGCGAACCCTGAGCGTGCGGATCCTGAAGTGCTCCTCGGCCAGGTTCGCCAGGTGGAAGTAACAGGTGAACGCGCGGGCGATCTGCACCGCGCGGTCGATCGGCCACTCGGCCACCATCGCGGTGATCTCGTCGACCGACACCTGCTTTCTGCGGGCCCCGATGACGGCCTTACGCAGCCGTTCGACATCGGCGAGCAGGTCATCGCCGCCATGCTCGGCGATGACCTGCCCCAGGAGCTCGCCGAGCAGTCGCACGTCCGCGCGCAGCTCGTCGGGCATCTCGGTGACAGCGGAGGAACGCTCTGCCTGATGGGACACGGTGGCGGGCATGCTCGCCAGCGTACCCAGTCCGTTTTGTCGAACGGAGACCGGTCTCACCCATTGGACTAGACCACTGAGGAGGCTGATCCCCGGCCGTTCCCGGGGCCGTACGTGACAGCCGCCGAGGACCGTTCGTGACCGTTCAGGCAGCCGTCGGGGCGCTCCCCTCCGGGCCCGCGTACGGCCGGAAGGGGAGCGCGGGGTGGGCGTCAGGTGGCGACGGAGGTCGCCTCCAGGAGCGCCGGATACCTGGCGAAGGCGATCTTTCCCGCGATCCTGCGGCCGCCCCAGGAGAGCAGCAGCCCGTACGGCACCGCGAGCACGCTGACCCACGTGAGACCGAGCAGGATCGGCAGGACGATCGGCAGCGCGAGCAGGCCGGTGCAGATCAGCGCGCCGAACGACGCCACGAAGGCGATACCGCCCTGGCCGGGGGCCGCGCCGGTGAAGGCGTTCAGGCGCTCGGGCACGGTGTAGGGCACCAGCACGCTGGTCAGCGCGCCCACGCCGAGCCCGGCCCCCAGCACGCCCCAGGCGGTGAGCGTGGCGGGGACCACCCACCCGACGTCCCCGGCGAGCAGCGCCGCGACCGCGGCGAGCAGGAGCAGCAACGGGACCGCGATCGTCGCCACGGCGAGGTGCCGCCCGGCGATGTCGGTACGCCAGTCACGGTCGGTGCCGTAGGCGACGGCGTTCATCCACAGGGAACGGCCGTCGATGCCGAAGGCGTTGCACCACTGGATGCTGATCATCACCGCGCCGATGCAGGCGGGCGCGATCGCGAGGACGCCCCCGGCCGCGCCCTCGCCGTCCCCGTACATGGAGAAGGCCATCACCCCGGTGACCGCGATGGCGGCGAACCAGCCGACCCTGCCTCGCGGGTCGCGCCTGGCGTACTTGAACTCCTTGCCCGCGACCGCGGCGAGCGGGCCGTCGGGCAGGACCTTCGCCAGCAGGCCACGGGAGTTGCGCACCGACGCGCCCTGGGTGGAGGCGTCGGAGGTGACCAGGGCGCGGCGCAGCGCCGCGATCCACAGCCACCCCACCCCAGCGATCAGGAGCGCGAGCAGGGCCGCCCCGGCGACCGCCGTCAGGCCGCCGTCGGCGATGGAGCGGGCCGCGACACCGGAGGGGGTCCAGCTCAGCGCCGAGGCCAGGGCGTGCAGCACGGCCCTGGGATCGGCCGACACGCCGCCGTTGAGCAGCAGGTTGGGCAGCTGGGCCGCCAGGACGAAGAAGACCACCGAGACGGCGAGCACGTCGCGGCCCCTGCGGGTGCGCAGGATCCCCGACAGCGACGTGGTGACCAGCCGGGAGAGCATGACGCAGAGCGCGAAGTGGAGCAGAACCACGACCGCACCCAGGAGCACCCCGCCGATCCCGGTGGCCAGAGCGGCCACCGCCCCCGCCGTCACGGCGAGCGAGGCGAGCGGCCACACGCCGGTGATCGAGGCGGCGAACATGCCGGTGACGAGCTGGCCGGTCCGCAGCGGGAACAGGGCGAGGCGCGACGGGTCGAGCGTGTCGTCCAGCCCGAACGCCAGCAGCGGTACGACCGCCCAGCCCACCAGGAAGACGGTGAACAGCACGGTCACGGTCTCCACGGCGAGGTCGGCGGACGCGAGGCGCAGCGAGGACATCATCAGGAAGCCGACGGTGCCGAAGAGGAACGCGGCGATCGTCGTGAAGACGAACCCCAGCAGGCGCTGGGTGCTGCCCCGCAGGTTTCCCGCGACGAGCCGCAGCTTGAGCCGCACGAACACCATGGGCCCCACCCGTACGGTCCCGGCGCTCACGAGGGGGTCGCGCCCAGCCACGACAGGCCCTCCCGTCCCGCGGGATCGCCGTCGCCCCTCGCCCCGACCAGGGCGAGGAACGCCTCGTTGAGACTGCGGCCCGCCCTCACCTCGTCCAGCGGCCCCTGGGCGACGATCCGCCCTCGGTCCATCACCGAGACCCAGTCGCACAGGCGCTCGACGAGCTCCATCACGTGGCTGGAGAAGACCACCGTCGAGCCGGAGGCGGTGTAGCGCCTGAGCACCTCGACGAGCGTGTTGGCGCTGACCGGGTCGACGCCCTCGAACGGCTCGTCGAGGAAGAGCACGTCGGGGTTGTGCAGCAGCGCCGCGGCCAGGCCGATCTTCTTGCGCATGCCGGTGGAGTAGTCGACGACGAGCTTGTCCGCCGAGCCGGTGAGGGCCATGACGTTCAGCAACTCCTCCGCCCGCCGCTCCACCTCGGCCTTGGGGATGCCGCGGAGCTGGCCGTTGTAGGAGAGCAGTTCCCGGCCCGACAGGCGCTCGAACAGGCGTAACCCCTCGGGGAGCACCCCGATGCGGGCCTTGACCGCGACCTGGTCACGCCAGACGTCGGCGCCACCGATGTGGACCGAGCCGTCGTCGGGGCGGAGCAGGCCGGTGACCATGCTGAGGGTGGTGGTCTTCCCCGCCCCGTTGGGTCCGACAAGCCCGGCGAAACCGCCCTGTGGCACGACCAGGTCGACACCTCCCACGGCCACCTGCTGCCCGAATCTCTTGAACAGCCCCCGTGTTCTTACCGCCTCCGTGATATCAGCCATCGCGCCGCCCTTCCCCAGAGTTGACCGATCAGTCCGCTCGCAGGGGGAACGAACGATCGCCCCCAATGGTTCGCGATGTGAGCGGACGGTTACCCTGCTGGAATGAGCGAGCCCCTGAGTGCCGAACCGCTGGATTCCGGACCCGACATCCACACGACGGCCGGCAAGCTGGCCGATCTTGAGCGCCGCCTGGGTGAGGCGGCCCACGCGGGTTCGGCACGAGCCGTCGAGAAGCATCACGCCGCCGGGAAGATGACCGCGAGGGAGCGGGTGCTCGCCCTCCTCGACGAGGGCAGCTTCGTGGAGTTCGACGAGCTGGCCAGGCACCGGTCCACCAGTTTCGGCCTGGAGCGCCAGCGGCCGTACGGTGACGGGGTCGTGACCGGGTACGGCACGGTCGACGACCGCCCGGTCGCGGTGTTCGCCCAGGACTTCACGGTCTTCGGCGGGTCCCTGGGCGAGGTCTTCGGAGAGAAGATCGTCAAGGTGATGGACCATGCGCTGAAGACCGGTTGCCCGGTGATCGGCATCAACGACTCCGGAGGGGCGCGCATCCAGGAGGGTGTCGTCTCGCTGGGTCTGTACGCCGAGATCTTCAGGCGCAACGTCCACGCCTCCGGGGTGATCCCGCAGATCTCGCTGGTCATGGGTCCCTGCGCGGGTGGCGCCGTCTACTCGCCCGCGCTCACCGACTTCGTGCTGATGGTGTCGGAGAAGTCGCACATGTTCATCACCGGCCCCGACGTGATCAGGACGGTCACCGGCGAGGAGGTGACGTTCGAGGAGCTCGGCGGGGCGCACACGCACAACTCCCGCTCGGGCGTGGCCCACTACGAGGCGTCCGACGAGGCCGACTGCCTGGATTTCGCCAGGGCGCTGCTGTCGTACCTGCCGTCCAACAACATGGACGAGGCACCGGCGTTTGACGCCGATCCGCCGCTGGAGACCACCGACTCCGACCGCGAGCTCGACACGCTGATCCCCGATTCGGCGAACCAGCCCTACGAAATGCGCACGGTTCTCGAACACGTCCTCGACGAGGGTGAATTCCTGGAGGTGCACGCGCAATTCGCGCCGAACATCCTCGTGGGTTTCGGCAGGGTCGAGGGGCGCTCCGTGGGGATCGTCGCCAACCAGCCGATGAGTTTCGCCGGAACGCTGGACATCGCGGCCTCCGAGAAAGCCGCGAGATTCGTTCGTACTTGCGATGCCTTTAACATTCCCGTACTGACATTCGTCGACGTTCCCGGATTCCTGCCGGGCACCGACCAGGAATGGAACGGGATCATCCGGCGCGGCGCCAAGCTGCTCTACGCCTACGCGGAGGCGACCGTGCCCCTGGTCACGGTCATCACCAGAAAGGCGTACGGCGGGGCGTACGACGTCATGGGGTCCAAGCACCTGGGCGCCGACATCAACCTGGCCTGGCCGACCGCGCAGATCGCGGTGATGGGCGCGCAGGGCGCGGTCAACATCCTCTACCGGCGCGAGCTGGCCGCGGCCGAGGAGCCGGACGCCGCGCGGGCCAGGTTCGTCACCGAATACGAGGACACTCTCGCCAACCCGTATCTCGCGGCCGAACGTGGGTATGTGGACGCCGTGATCCGCCCTTCAGACACCCGCGTCCAGATCGTCAAGGCGCTGCGTGCCCTGCGCGGCAAGCGCGCGACCCTGCCCCCGAAGAAGCACGGGAACATCCCGCTATGAGACACCTGAAGATCATTAAAGGGGACGCGACCCCCGAGGAGATCGCCGCGGTGGTGATCGCCCTATCGGCGCGCGCCACACCGGCGAATCCGGCGCGAAAAACCCCGCAGACCTCGAAATCCTGGAGCAATCCCTCAGATCGCATGCGAAAAGCACTTCCTGTCGGACAAGGCGCGTGGCGATCCAGCGCGCTGCCGAGATAGATCCAGAGAACGGGGTGTCAAGTTGCGCGAGAGTTGGGACCATCTAAGAAATGGGCGCATATAGTCAGCCGATCAGCTAGTTCCGAGGCCTGGAGGACGACATGAGCATCCTGGACCTCACATCACATCCCATCGCCGCGAAGTACGCCGTCCTGGTCGACGTCGGCTATCTGTACGCGGCGGCCGGGGAGGTGCTCCTGGGCGCCAAGGAGCGCAAGGAATACCGGGTGGCGGCGGACGAGCTGATCCAGGCGTTGCAGAAGCACGCCGAGGAGCGCATCCACGGCGAGCTGCTCCGGATCTACTGGTACGACGCCGCCCGCGACCGGGTGCCGACCGTCGACCAGCGGGTCATCGCCCAGCTCCCCTGGGTCAAGGTGCGCCTGGGCAACCTGAACGCCCGAGGCCAGCAGAAGGGCGTGGACGCGCAGATCAGGAGCGACCTGGAGGCACTGGCCAGGCACCACGCGGTGAGCGACACGATACTGCTCGCCGGGGACGAGGACATGGTCCCCGCCGTCGAGGCCGCCCAGGCCTACGGGGTGCGGATCCACCTGTGGGGCGTGGAGCCCCCCTACGGCACCAACCAGGCGGAACGTCTGGTCTGGGAGTCCGACACCGTCGAGATCATCAGCGCCGACTTCCTGCGCTCCTACTTCAGCCGCGCCCCCGCGCCGGTCCCCGTGCCGGTGCCCCCGATCGCCCCCTCCCCCGCCCAGGTCTTCGCCGGGCGCACCGCCGCCAAGCCCAAGGCACCCGTGGGCCAGGTCACCAAGCTGGGGCCGAGCCGCCCGCGCGTCGAGGAGGTCGGCGAGCACGTCGCCCAGAAGTGGATCCTCACCCGCGGCCGCGACAACATCCGCGACCTGCTGCCGGGGCCGATCCTTCCCACGGTGATCGACACCGAGCTGCTCATCGAGGCGGAGAAGGAGCTGGGCCACTCCCTGCGCCCGTACCCCGAGGCGCGCGTCTGGCTCCGCGACGGATTCTGGGCCCGCGTCTACCGGGAGTTCGAGATCGGCGTCGGCGTCTCCTCCAAGTGACCCCCGCCGGGGCGTCCGGTCCCCGGCCGTCCCTGTGTCGTGACGAGCGCCGCGGCCGGTTCCCGATCCTCCGTAGACCGTCCCTGCCGACTTGGACGGGGTGCGGGCGGCGCTCTCCAGGTGGGTTCCCGACCCTCCTTGGAGGGTCCCGGCCCTGGCGCCCGGCGCCTCACCCGTGCCGACCCCGCTCGTTCTCGCCCCTCCTTGGACCGTCCCGGCCCCCCTGTCGCGACAGCCGCCACGGCCAGGTCCGATTCCCGCCAGCTGTCCCCCCTGAGCCGCGGGTAGCGTCGTCACCGTGTCCGTGAGAGAACTCGACTTCGACTCCTGTTACCGCGCGGTGGCCGCGAGGGACGCCCGGTTCGACGGGCGGTTCTACACGGCGGTCACCTCCACCAACATCTACTGCCGGCCGATCTGCCCGGCACGCACCCCCTCCACCCGCAACGTGCGGTTCTACCGCCACGCCGCCTCGGCCGAGGCGGCCGGGTTCCGGCCGTGCAAGCGGTGCCGGCCCGAGCTGAGCCCCGGCGATCCCGGCTGGGACCACCGGGGCGACCTGGTCGGCCGGGCGCTCCGGCTGATCGACGAGGGGGTGGCGGACGACGGCGGGATGACCCGGCTGGCCGGGCGGCTGCACATCACCGGACGGCACCTGCACCGGCTGTTCACCGCGGAGATCGGCGTGGGTCCGCTCGCCGTGGCCAGGACCAAGCGCCTGCTGCTGGCCAAGCAACTGCTCACCGAGACCGGGCTGCCGATCGTCGACGTGGCGTTCGCCTCGGGTTTCGGCAGCGTACGGCAGTTCAACGCGACCATGAAGGACACCTACGGCTTCACGCCCGGCGAGCTGCGGGCGACGACGGGGGCGAGGCCACAGATACCCGGCGACGCGCTCACCCTGCGGTTGCACCGCAGGGAGCCGTACGACGCCGAGACCCTGATGCGGTTCCTGGCGGCGAGGGCGATCCCGGGGCTGGAGCACGGGGACGGCACGTCCTACCGCCGGGCCGTCCCCGGCGGAACGATCACCCTCACCCCCGTGCCCGGCCACGTACGGCTGGAGGTGAGCGTCGACGACACCCGCCACCTGGCCAGGATCGTCGCCCGCTGCCGCCGCCTCCTCGACCTCGACGCGGACCCCGAGGCGATCTCCTCCGCCCTCGGCGAGACCTCGCTGGCTCCGCTCGTCGCCGCCCGCCCCGGGCTGCGCGTACCCGGCGCCTGGGACGGTTTCGAGATGGCCGTCCGCGCCGTGGTCGGCCAGCAGATCTCCGTCGCGGGTGCCCGTACCATCCTGGGCCGCGTCGCGGCCAGGGCCGGCCGCCCCACCGGCGGGCAGGGGCCGGCCCACCTGTTCCCGACCGCGGAGGAGCTCGCCGAGGCCGATCTCGCCGGGCTGGGCCTGACCGGGCGGCGGGTGGCGACGCTGAAGGCGCTCGCCGTAAAAGTGGCGAGCGGCGAGATCGACCTGGACGGCGCGCAGGAGCCGGCGCGGGCGGTGGCCGGACTGCTGGAGGTTCCCGGCATCGGGCCGTGGACCTGCGGTTACATCGCGCTGCGGGCACTGCGCGACCCGGACGCCTGGCCTGGCGGAGACCTCGGCCTGCGGCGGGCCATGGCCTGCCTCGGCATCCCTGAAGATCACATCGAGCGGTGGCGTCCCTGGCGGGCGTACGCCGCGCTGCACCTTTGGAGCTCGGCATGATAGAGGCACAGGTTCTCGACACCCCTGCCGGTCCGCTCGCCATGCTCGCCCGCGAGGGCGTGCTGCTGGCGGCGGGCTTCACCACGGCGGGACCCGAGGAGATGTTCGCGCGGCTCTCCCCCGAGGTACGCGCCGAGGGGCTCGTTCTCGCCGACGACCTGGGCGGGCCGGCGCGGGCGGTACGCGACTATCTGGACGGCGACCTCGCCGCCCTCGACGCGGTTCCGGTGGAACAGCCGGGCACGCCCACCCGGCAGCGGCTGCTCACCGCCCTGCGCCAGGTGCCCGCGGGCGTCACGATCAGTTACGCCGAGCTCGCCGAGCGGGCGGGCCTGCCCAGGACCGCCGCGAGGGCGGCGGGGTCCGCGTGCGCGCGGAACCTGATCGCGCCGTTCGTCCCCTGCCACCGCATCCTGCCGTCCACCGGCGGGTACGGCGGCTACTACTACGGCACCCCGGTGAAGCAGTGGCTGCTCACCCACGAGGGGGCACCGGCCGCCGAACGGCTCAGGGCCCGCGGGGAGGGCCGCTGACCCGGCCGTTCCGGCCGTGCTCCGCGTCTCGCCGGGCCGGTCACCGGCCCGTGACCGGCCTATGACCGGTACGGACCGCTGACCGGACCTCCTCGACGCACCCCGCGCCTTCCCGGGACGGCCGACCGGTCCTCCCGGGACCGGCGATCACCCCGGGCGGTCAACCGGCCTTTCTCACCGTGCTCTGTACCTCGCCCACCGGGACGTCGCGGGTCACCCCCACCTCGATCGGGTCGTAGACGAAGGGCACCACGTCGTCCTCGACCTCGATGGGCCAGACCGAGGTGACCTCCAGCACGTAGACGTCACGCGGCTGGTCGATCGAGGAGCGCAGGTAGCGGACACCGCAGGTGAACTCGGCGCCCTGCCGGTACGGCTTGCCGCCCGGCCCGCACTCCTCCTTGACCTCCGCCCGGTCCTCGGTGGTACCCGCGTCGATCTGGATGTCCTGCAGGGTGGCGGTCACGGTGGCGCTCATGATCCCGGGCAGCGTCGCGGTCACGGACCTGGTGGTCTCGCCGACCCCGCTCAGCCAGACCCAGGTCGGCAGGTTGACGTAGCTCTTGGCGTCCGGGTTGAGCTCGATCTTCGGCTCGGGGACGGTGAGCGCGGCGCGGGCGATGTCGACCAGTTCGGCCATGGTGATCCCCGCGGGCGGGGTCGTGTTGGGCGGCACGAACACGTAGGTGTCCAGCCCCATCTGGCAGCTCACCCCGTTGGGATCGGACGCGTCGTGGGCGACCGTCCACCAGCGTCCCTCCTCGCCGAGCTTCTCCACGAAAGGCTTGAGTGCCTCCTGCCGGGTCTGCGGCGCGCCCGGATCCACCCGGGTGGTCCGCTGCTGGAAGTCCAGCATCTCGGAGGCGTTCTGGGCGGGTTCGTACCAGCAGGGCCGCTTGAGCCGGTAGCCGTCGCTTCTCCCCCCGCGGCCGTTCCCGCTG
The DNA here is from genome assembly GCF_040635605.1 of Streptosporangium sp. NPDC006930. Lineage (NCBI taxonomy): Bacteria > Bacillati > Actinomycetota > Actinomycetes > Streptosporangiales > Streptosporangiaceae > Streptosporangium > Streptosporangium sp. NPDC006930. The sequence goes on from NZ_JBEYID010000002.1 coordinate 106,626, forward strand.
ATGATGATCTGGGAGTTCTTGAGACTGACCCGCGCCGTGTTCCCGTCCTGGCTGCCTCGGACCTGAACATCGGAGCCACCACCGCCGCCACCGGGGTCACCGGGGCCCGGAGCGAGCAGCAGCAGCCCCGCGACCACCACATTCATGATCATCGATGACATCCCTTCGAGGCGTCACTGAAAGGTTTGGCGTGCTGGAGCAGCTTGATCCGCCAGACCCCGTCGTCACCCCGCCGGAGGCCGGCGACCTGGAGGAAGGGGCGCCTGGCCCAGTCGGGCTGCTTACGGACCGCCTTCCCGGTCTCCGCGTCCAGCAGTCGCATCCCGGTCTCGTCCACGCACGCGTTCAACTCGGCACCCCTGCCGGTGACCGAGACGACGTTCAGCGCGTACAGCCGGGAGACCCCGCGCACCGAACGGCGCTGGTCCAGGAACGCCTTCACCCACGCGTACGCGTCCCTGCTCGCCCCCTCCTGGACCGTCTCGTAGTACGCGGTGTCCTCGCCTCCGGTGACGACCGCGCGGAAGGACCCGGCACGGTAGTCGCGGAAAGTGTTGATCATCGCGGTGGTGTCCTCGTCGGTCGTGGCCGGCCACTCCACCACCACCTGGACGTCGGCGGAGACCTGGACCGTCTCCACCCTCGGCGCCCTCGGCGCCGTCGCGGCGGAGCCCGGCGCGGAGGTCTCGGGGGGAAGGTCGACGGGGGTGAACCGCTCGGCCTCCGAGGGGGCACAGGCCGTCGACAGGAGTACGACCAGCGCGATCGCGACACGCACACCGATCACGCTAGGAGCGCCCAACCACCGAAACCACCGATATGCGCGATTCGGCATGACTCTCTCCTGGTCCTCCTGGTCCTCCGCACGGCGACCCACCACGCCTCCCGCCCGACGGTCGCCGGGCACGGCACCCGCCCGCCACCGCGTGACGTCCGGCGCACGGGCCGGGTCCGCCCGGCCCGTCATGCGGTCGGGGCCGAGCGCATCCGCCACGAGGGCAGCAGCTCGTCGATGAGGGCCTCGGTCTCGGGAGCCATCCCGCCGCCGTAGGGGTGCGACTCGGCCCTGCGGTGCAGGGCGTCGACCACGGCGCGCAGGCGGACGGGGTCGGCGGTGAGGTGGGTGGCCCGCAGCAGGTCGCGCCAGAGCCCCTCGTCGTCCGCGGCCAGCAACAGCCCGGCACGCACCGCCGCGACGGCCTGGTCGGTCTCGCCTCGGGCCAGGCGCGTCTCGCAGAGCCGGTGCGCGGCGTCCGCGACGCCCGCGGTCACGTTGTACTCCAGGTCGTCGGCGGCGAGCCAGGCGTAGCGGCCACGGGGACGGCCGTTCAGCAGCGGGCCCCGTACCAGGCCGAGTGCCCGCTCAAGGAGTTCGGGACGCCCGGCGGGGTTGGCGTGCGACCGGCGGACGAGGTCGCGGAAGAGCATCCAGTCGGTGCGCACCTCGGGGCCGAGCCTGAGCCGCCCGGACTCGTCGGCGTAGAGGTTGGGCCGCCCCTGGCTGTCGGTGCCCAGCCAGGCGACGACCCTCGCGATCGTGGCGTCCCTCACCACCGACTGCACGCCCCTCGGCCAGAGGATGCCGCCGAGCACGACGGGGTGGACGCCGCCGGGGTGCGTCGCCAGGTAGACGGCGAGCTCGACGGCGATCACGGCCCGTCCCTCCTCCATGGGCGGGGGGCCGACGACCTCGGCCTGACCAAGGATGCGCACCTCGACCGAGGGCGTGTGCGGTACGGGCTCCGGCTCGTCGGAAAGCGGCTCGCCCTCCAGCCGCTCGGTCGCGAGGAACAGGTCGATCAGCGCCCGGTACTGGCGCCGGGGCAGCAGCTGCGCGGCCACGTCGAAGCCGAGCGCGTCGACCTCGGCGCGGCCCCCCTCGGTGATCGTCCAGTTCCAGGTGGCGTGTGGCACGTCACCCGCGATCACGTACCCGGCCGCGGTCCGCACGCCCTTCCTCGCGAGCAGGGCGAGGCGGCGGCCCTCCTCGGGGGTGGGGGCGATCGCGGACAGCAGGTAGTGCGGCGTGGCGACCGGGTCGGTGGCGCGCCCGTGGATCCGGCCGGTGAGCACCTCACCGGCGTGATCGCGTTTACCGGCTCCCGCCTCCAGCTCGGGCAGGATCTCCGCCAAGGCGCCCACGTATCTGATCCGATCGGAGGCGATCACGGTCAGCTCCTCGCCGAAGCCGACCAGCGTGAGGCGCATCCGGTCCGACCAGCGGTTGGTGGCCAGCTCCACGGCGAGCGCGGCCAGGGCCTCGGTGGTCCGCGGGCCGTTGATGCCGATCGGCCCGTGGGCGGCCTCCAGGTCGACGAGCACCCGGCCCTCACCGTTGGAACCGAGCGAGACCAGTCCCGGGTAGGGGGCGGGCGCGTCGGCGAGCGTCCGCTCGTCGATCATCCGGCCCTCGTGCGCGGGAAGCCGCCAGACCTGGCCGCCGTCGTGGGCGGTCCAGGGCGCGGGCGCGTCGGAGTCCGGCGGGTGGATCCACAGGTCGAGGGTCTGCGGCGACAGGTGGGCGGCGTAGACCGTGGGCGGGACGCGGTTCTGGGCGGCGAGGGACCTGCCGAGGAGCCGGAGTCCGACGTCGAGCATCCGGCTGCCGGGGGCGTCGGCACCGAGCCTGAGCGCGAGCTCGGCCTGGGCGGCGTCGTCCCTGGGCCGGGTGATCCGGTACCCGAACGCGCGGCGCCAGAGCTGCTGCCTGCGCCTGCGTCCGAGCGCGGCGAGCAGTCCCGCCGCCGCCAGCGAGGCCCCCGCCAGGTAGTCGAGCATCCCCAGGGCGGTGTCCTGCCCGGCGTTCTGCCCGATGTCAGGGGGTTCCGCCACCGCCGCCGGGTCTCGCCGCTCCACCTGCCCGGGGTCCTGCCGCCCGCTGTCGGGCACCGTCACGGGCGGTGTATCGGGCACGGTGCGGGCCCTGTCGCGAGCACCGTCACGAGCACCGTCACGAGCGGTGTCGCGAGCGGTGTCCCCGCGTTCCTGCGCCGGGCCGGCCTCCCGCCTCCCGTCGGCCCCGGCCCTTTCGCGGGGGTCGGAGACCTCGGGCGCGGGCTCCGCGGGAAGGTCGGCGCCGCCGGGGGTGAAGGTCTGGGTACGGCCGTCCAGCTCCGTCGGCTTGTCCGGGTGGTCCTTGAGGGTGTCGTCACGCGGCTGGGAGGCCGGGACGATGTGGATGTTGCGCGCGTCGTCCGGCATGTCCAGGACCCAGCCGGGCCTGATCAGGTCTGCCATGTGCAGGCGGCTGCCGTCGGGCTGTTCCTTGTGCTGGTTGAGCCGGTAGATCTCCGGATACCTGCGCCCGTCGCCGAGGCACTTCTCCGCGATCTCCCACAAGCTCTCGTGGTGGCGCCCGTGCGGCGGCTGCACCACGTAGACCTTCTTCGCCTTGCGTGCGGGCGCCAGCTCGGCCCGCTCGTCGGCGGCCGGCGCGGACGGCGACGACAGGCCGGTGGAGACGATGCCGGGAGCGGTGGGCGGCAGGCTGGTCATCTTCGCGATCGGCAGGGCCACCGCCGAGACGGTGAACAGCAGCATGGCCGCCGAGACCAGCCGGTTGGCGAACATCTGCGTACCGCCCGACAGCGGCACCCTCGCCGGCATGCCGACCCGGCGCAGCCCCGCGTAGATCTCGACCAGCACGCAGACCACCAGCTGCAGCCACGCGAGCCAGACCAGCAGCACGAGGATCGCGACGATCGTGCTCGTACCCACCTGGCTGGTCAGCAGGTCGAGGTTGAGCAGCTCGGGCGGGAGCGGCGGCCCGGCCAGCCGGAGCAGGGCGTAGGGGACCCCCGCGATGAGCGCGACCAGGACGACGAGCGCGCCGAGGCCCGCCAGCAGGTCTCCCGGTGTGCGCCTGGCCTTGATGCGCACGGGCTGTCGCGTGGGCATTCGTCTCCCTCCCCGTTCTGATTCGTCCTCGGTCAACCGGTGGGCCTGCGATTCACGGCAATTGGTCTTCCCCGACGTCCGGCCCGGCCGTGGCCTCGGCCTCCATCTCCGAACCGGGGAAGCCGAAGGCGGACAGGAAGAACGCCTTCCAGGTGACGGAGACGCTCACGGTGACCTCGCCCTGGCCGCCGCCGAGGGTGCATTCCGTGAGCTGTACGTCGCCGCCGCCGTGAGCGGAGACGATCTCCTCGGCCTGCCCGCAGGCCTCCCCCTCCCCCAGCAGCCGGGCCTGGCCGGTGGAGCGCAGGTGCTCGACGTCGATCTGGTCGGCGGCGGCTCTGGCGGCCTGTTCGGCGACGTCGGCCGCCCGCAGCCGGGCGTTGATGGCGGCCCCGCCGTCGACGAGCAGCCCGGCCAGCAGGAACACCACCACCGAGAAGATCACCGTGAAGATCGACATCGACCCCCGCTCGCCGAGCGCGGCGGGAGGAGACGGGTGCGCGGGGTTCACTCCTCGACCCTCCTGAACTGCTCCAGCGGGACCACCGAGTCGCCCTTGATGTCCTTGGCCGCCCCGAAGCCCAGGAAGTCCAGGTCCAGGGAGCAGGTCACCTCCGCGTGGACCTGGCCGCCCTCCTCCCAGGTCGTACCGGACAGGCTGACCTGCGGCTCGCACTCGCCCGACAGTGCTCCGCGGGCCGCCTCGTCCGCGGCGGCCTCGGCGTCGGCCAGGGTGCGCTCGACGGAGGCGGCCCTGGCGGCGTCCCTGGCGGCGCCGTTGACCTCGCCCTGGGCCTCGACCACCCTTCCCGCACCCACCAGGAAGAGCAGGAACAGCAGGAAGACCGGGGCGAGCAGCACCGTCTCGGTGCTGAGCGACCCGCGCTCGCGCCTGTCCCCGCTGGACGTCAAGGGGATCACTCGCATCCTTCGCTCCCGTCGTCGGGACGGAAGCACTCGATGGGACCGCCGAAGCGCGCGGTGACGGTGAACGTGGTGGACGGCAGCAGCGGGACGACCTGGACCGCCGAGGCACTCACCTCGACACCCCGCTGGTCGCCCTCCTCCCAGGCGGTGACCGTGGCGCCTTCGAGGAGTTTCGGGCCGATGGTGCGGATCAGCTCCTGGGCGCGGGACTCGGCGTCCTGCTGCCAGGACTCGGTGTCGACCCTGGCGAGCCGCGCCCCCTCCCTCGCCGCGGCGTCGGCGATCTGGCGTCCGTGGAACCACAGGGCGGACTGCACGATGAGCAGGACGACGACCAGCACCACCGGCATGATGATCGCCAGCTCGACGACCGTGGCACCACGCTCGCCACCACGGTCCCCGCCGCCGGGGCGCGCTCTCGCCTCCCGTTCGCGCTCGCCGTCCCTCTCCCGGTCTCCTCGGGTGCGGCGTCGCGCGCGCTCACGGGTCTCCAAGTTCGCCGCCCCCGCCTCCGCCGCCCCCGCCGCCGAACTGGTTGGAGATCTCGGCCTGCTTACCCTCGACGAGGGTCTTGATGAGGGTGGCGAGTCCGAGCGCCACCCCGGCGATGATGGCCGTGATGATGACCCATTCGACGGCGGAGGCGCCCCGGGTGGGGGCGTTGCGCGCCTTCTCGATCCGGACGCTCAGAACGGCGGCCGCGTAGACGATCCACGGATGGCTCAGCATGGTCAGGACCCCAACATCTTCATAGCGGCCGGGAAACTCAGAAAGATCACAAAACCCGCGCAGAGCAGGAGCTGGGCGACGAGCATCGACTGGGAGCGCTCACCCGCCTGCCCCTCGATCTCGGCGAGCTCTCGGCGCCGCATGGTCGCGGCGCGGGCGGTGAGGGAGGTACGGACCTTGGCGCCGTCGTCGGCGACCAGCCCGAGGGCGGCGGACAGGTCGCGCAGCTCGTCGACGTTGATCTCGTCACCGAGCTGGCCGAGGGCCTGCCAGGGGGTGATGCCGACGATCCTGGCGTTGCCGAGCGCCTCGCGGATACGGGACATCGCCCAGTTGGCCCCGTCCTCGTCGGGTCCGGGGCTGCCCACCGAGACCGCCATCATCAACGCCTCGGGAACCCCTCGCCCGCCCGCCAGGTTCATCGCGACGAGGTCGAGGAAGGAGCCGACGACGTGCCGGAAGTCGCGGCGCATCCGCGCGGCGTCCCGCTTGACCTGCAGATCGGGCAGGACGAAGAAGACCCCGGCGACCACGAGCGCCGCCCACAGCGGAACGGTGAGGGACAGGCCCCACCCCATCAGCACCAGCCAGCCGACCAGCAGCGGGAACGCCAGCAGCCCGGAGACCGCGAGCAGCACCTTGGTGGCGAGGAAGCCCTCGAACGACCTGCCGAGCAGCGCGAGGTCGGCCCTCGCCGAGCGGGCCTCCCAGCCCCGCGCGGCGTAGAAGCGGGCCATCCGCTCCCCCAGGCCGCGCCGGAACGCGCTCACCTCCTCGTCGGGCAGGATGAGCCGCGCCCGGGGCGCGTCGGTGCCCTCCCTGGCGGCGTCGAGCGCCATCAGGCGCGTCACCAGCCCGGGGCGGGCGGGAAACAGCGCCCGCAGCAGCAGGAACAGGCCCATCCCGAGCACCGATCCCGCGAGCAGCGCCTCAGTCATCGCGCACCTCGCCTCCGGAGGGCAGGCCGAGCAGGCGGGCGGGCTTGTCGAAGCGGGCCAGGCGGCGCATCCAGGCGAACCCGGCGCCGAAGAATCCGGCGACCACCACGAGCACCGCCTGGCCGAGCGTGTTGTCGTACTCCTCGACGTAGGAGGGGTTGAACACGACGAGCATGACGGCGAAGGCGAGGGCCGTACCGACCACGATCTGCACGCTGCGGCGGGTGGAGCGGCGCTCGGCCTCGACCCGGCGGCGCATGTCGAGCTCCTCGCGGGCCGACACGGCCAGCGCGCCGAGTACGTCGCGCAGGCCGGGGCCGCGCAGCTTGGAGTTGAGGATGAGGGCGGCCACGACCAGGTCGGCGGAGGGGTCGTCGAGCTCGTCGGCGAAGAGCCTGAGCGCGTCGGGCAGCGCCATCCTGGTGTGCAGGCGGTCGACCATGGACCGCAGGTGCGGGCGCAGGGTGGGGGCGGCCGCCCGGATCGAGGACGGGATCGCCTGTTCCAGCCCGGACGCCCCGGCGATGGTGTCGCGGAGCGACTCGGTCCAGGCCGCCAGGGCCTCCAGCCGCCGCATCGCGGTGCGTTCCTCCGCGGCGCCGCCGGACAGGCCGCGCCAGGCCAGGGCGAGGAGCACGGCTCCCACCGCCATGACCGGCCACCCGGTCACCACGAGCACGAGCACCCCGGCGATGACCCCCACCGCCGACCGGGTGGACAGCGCGCGCAGGAACTCGCGCCTGCCCGCCGACCTGCCGGGGGTGGCCGGCCGGACGGGCACCCCGTACAGGGAGAGGAAGAGCAGGAAGAGCCCGGCGCCGAGCGCGAGGCCGGAGAGCAGCACCAGGGGGTCGAACAGGCCCGGAGGCAGGGACGTCATGTCCAGCCTCCCGGGTCGTAGCCGAAGTGGGCGAGCTCCTCAAGGCACGACAGCGGGGCGTGCGGTATCACCCGGCCGTCGGGCGCCCTCGCGAACACCTCGGAGGAGAGCACCCGCCCGTCCACCCCCGCCACCTCGCGCACGCTCGACACGAAACGGCGCAGCCTGCCGCCCACCGCGTAGTCGTTGCGCTTCTCGATGAACACCACGAAGTCGATCGCGCCGGCGATGAGCATGTGGGTGGCCTCGATCGGCAGGCGCTCCGAGGCCTGGAGGGCGTAGGTGGCGATGCGGTTGAAGACCTCCATCGAGGAGTTGGCGTGGATGGTCGACAGCGAGCCGTCGTTGCCCTGGGTCATCGCGTTGAGCATGGTGACGATCTCGTCGCCGAGGACCTCACCGACGATCACCCTGGAGGGGTTCATGCGCAGGGAGCGGCGGACCAGCTCCGCCATGGTGATCTCGCCCTGGCCCTCGGAGTTGGGGAGCCTTTGCTCGAAGGCGACCACGTTGGGGTGCAGCTCGGGAAACTGGTCGAGGCCGAGTTCCAGCGCGCGTTCGACGGTGATGAGGCGCTCGGACGGCGGGATCTCGTTGGCGAGCGCGCGCAACAGGGTCGTCTTCCCCGCGTTCGTCGAACCGGAGATCATGATGTTCTTCCTCGCCGCCACCGCGGCCGAGAGGAACCGCCCCAGCTCGGGGGTGAGGCTGCCGTTTCCCACGAGGTCGCTGAGAAACACCTTGCCCAGCCGGGAACGGCGGATGGAGATGGACGGGCGCACCGTCACGTCCATCACGGCCGAGAGTCGGGAGCCGTCGGGCAGGCGCAGGTCGAGCTGGGGGTTGGCGGTGTCGAACGGCCTGCTGGACAGGCCGCTGTAGGCGGCGAGGATCTGGATCAGCTCGACCAGCTCCTCGTCGGACTCGGCCACCGGCTCGCGCATGAGCTCCTGGCCGTCGGCGTAGCCGACGAACACCCGGTCGCAGCCGTTGATATCGATGTTCTCGACCTCGGGGTCGTCGAGCAGCGGCTGGAGGCGGCCGACGCCGAACAGGGCCGCGTGGATCCCCGCGGCCAGCGCCTCCTCCTCCTCGGCGGTGGGCGGCGTCCTGCCGACGCCGATCTCGCCGCGGGCGAACTCCTCGAGGATCTGGGCGATCAGTGCGCGGGCGAACTGGCGCTCGTCCTCGCCGCTCATCGGTGGCAGGCCGCTCGCCTGGTCGAGGCGGCGCTGGTGGGCGAGCCTGTCGCCGACGTCCTGCCGGAAACGCTTCACCAGCGTGTGGTCGATGGTCACGGCCTCGCTCCGCTCGACGGCTCGACCGGCGAGCGTGCGGCCTGCTCCCGTGCGCGGAAGGCCGACTCCGCCGACTCCTGGGCGCGGAGCTGGGCGTCGAGACGTCCGCCCAGCTCCCTGGCGGTGCGGATCAGCAGGGAGCGGTCCAGACGTCCGCCCCACTGGCCGCGCAGCAGCTCGGCGCCCTTGGGGTCGTGCGCGAGCCCGCTCACGAAGGCGACGTGCCTGCCGGTGCCCGCGACGATCCGGCGCACCTCGTCGATGGTCGTGCGGTACTGGCGGGGGTCGGCGATCACCACCACGCCCACCTGGGGCTCGCGCGGCATGATCTGCAGGCGTTCGCGCAGGTGGGCGACGTGGTCGAGGCTCGCCCTCGTGAACAGCACCACCAGCGCGGCCTCACCGGTCAGCTCGGCGAGCTGCGGGTGTCCGCCGAGACGCCCGCAGTCGGCGAGCACGTCGGCGTCGGGCAGCGTGGCCAGCGCCCGGCCGAGCGGACCCCAGAGCCAGGTCAGCCCGGACGCCTGCTCACCGTGGGTGAGCCCGGCCAGCACGTCCAGACCACCGACGATCTTCTGGGTGTGCTCGTGGATCTGGCCGGGGTGCAGGCCCCTGCGGGCCGTGGCCCCCAGGGTGAGCAGGCCGCGCGCGGGGTTGAGCACGCCGCCGTCGGCGGCGGGCAGGCGGTAGGCGAGGTCGCCGCCCGCCGGGTCGCACTCGGCGAGCAGCACCGGACGCGGCCAGATCGCGCCGAGCGCGGTGGCCGCCGTGGTCACGCCGGGCGCGCCCTTGTCGGCGGCCAGCACGATGAGCGCCACGTCAGCGCGCTCCCGGCAGCTCGGCGAGGGCGATCTCACCCGCGGAGGCGTACGCGACGATCTGTGGTGAGACGGAGCTGTCCACGATGATGGTGACCAGGCCGTTCGCCCCTGTCCTGCCCGGCGTGCCGATCTGGTGGACGAGGGCGCTCTGCGCCAGCACCCGGCTCTCCCTGTCGGCGCCGCCGCCCTTGCTCGGCACGTGGACGACCTGGACCCGGTCTCCGCGCTCCAACGTGCCCGGCGTCTGGCCGGGTTTGAGCGCGAGGCCGACCTGGGCCTTGCCCGGGCCGAGCTCCCTGCTGGAGGAGACCACCATGTCGCGGGTGAGGAGCGTGCCGGGCAGGAGGGTGACGCGGGCGAAGTTCTCGGTGACGCGGGCGCGCTGGGACCAGGCCACGTAGCCGATGCCGGTGTCGGCGATCTGGACCTCCTTGAGCATCGCCTCGGTGAAGGGCTGTCCGGCGCCGATCTGCTGGGAGACGGCGATCGCCGAGACGCGGTCGCCGCTGCGCAGGACGAGCAGCGTGGTGGCGAGGGCGCCGCCCAGGATGAGGAGGACGGCGAGGGCTGCGAGGGCGGGTTTGCGCTCGCGTGGGGGCACGGGAAGCTTGCGCGACGCCGGACCGGACAGGGCGCCCGCCGAGGTCTGACGCTCGGCGTTCACCGGGACGCGGCCCGTTGGCTTCTCACTGGTCCTCATGGGTAGGGGGACTCCCAGAGTGCTCAAAAATATGGGGAACTACTGGTCGAATTTACGCCATTATGCGCACCATGCGGACGGGCTGTCGGACAAAAGCCAGGACCCATGCTCGTTTGATAGGAACACCTCTGTCAACGCCACTTCAGAAGAAGATGTCCGTTTGGCTAGCTGACGGGAGGCTTATCCGGGTGATATGGACGGTAATTAACTCTCGTACCAATCACCCCAGCTTTTTCACCCCTCATTCCCGTGCCCGGCATGCCCGCCCCGGAAGGGGATGCCGCCGGTTTCCGGATCCGGAGCGGAGCGCGCGACTTCCCCCCGGTTCTCCGAACAGGTTTTCCACAGCCCCGCATCACGAGCAGGTCACCGCCACGAAGCCTCCACGGCGACAAATGCCCACTTGAGACGGTATAACCGGTCATCATCCCCAGATGGTTATCCACAGGTTTTCCCGTTTTCCACATACCGGTGGTGAGTCACGACATTGCCGCGAACACTCCCACCGGGATGGTTTTCACTCTGTACGGTGGACCCGCGGCCTGACCCGAGGAGAGCGGCGATGCGGATCATGCTCACCGTGCTCAGCGAGCACGCCGACCGCGATGTCGTGGTCGAGGGCGACGAGACGACCACGGTGGCACGGCTCGCGGAGTCCCTGGCGGGCCAGGGCGGCGAGCGACCGAGCAACGTGGTGCGGCTGACGCGCAGCAAGGCCCCGTACGGGCTGGATCGCGACTCCGCCGGGGCCGAGCCCCCGACGCTGTGGATGGACGGCCGCCCCCTCGACCCCGCCGCCCCCGCGCTCGGCCTGCTCCGCGACGGCGACCTCGTCACCCTCGACCGCTCCCTCGCGGTGGCCACCCTCGCCGAGGAGCCCGGCGGGATCGTGGAGATCCGGGTGGTCGGCGGGCCCGCCGCGGGCTCCGTGCACCGCCTCAGCCTGGGCGTGCACACCATCGGCTCCGACCCCGCCTGCTCGGTCGCCGTGGCCGACCCCAGGCTGCCCGCGCGGGCCGCGGTGGTACGGCTCACCCCGGACGCCATCACCGTGGAACCCGGGGAGGGCACGGCACCCCTGCTGGGCCACGACCCCCTGGAAGGCCCGCTGCCCTGGCCGGAACACGCCCTGCTGAGCTGCGGCGGCACCGTGCTCACCCTCAAGGCGGTGGAGCCGCCCGACGCCCACCTGGACGCGCAACCCGACGGCGGGCTCGCCTACAACCGGCCGCCCAGGTTCCGGCCGCCGGGCGGCGCGCGGCGCTTCGAGGTCCCGGCCGAGCCCAGGCGGGCGGAGACGATGCGGCTGCAGCTGCTCACCGCGTTCCTGCCCGCCGCGCTGGGAGTGGGCCTCGCCATCGCCCTCAAATCGCCGTACTTCCTGCTGTTCGCGTTCATGACGCCACTGATCATGATCGGCCAGTGGTGGAGCGACAGGCGGCACGGTCGCAAGCAGTACCGCCAGCAGCTCAAGGAGTACAAGCAGCGGCTTGAGGTCTTCGAGGCGGCCGTGGAGCGGGCGCGCGCCGACGACGAGACCGCCCGCCGCGCCGCCGCGCCCGACCCCGCCGAGGTGCTGCTCACCGTGACCGGCCCCCGGCGGCGGCTCTGGGAGCGGCGCGACCACGACCCCGACGCGCTGCGGCTGCGGATCGGCCTCGCCGACCTCCCCGCCGATCTGGAGTTCACCCCCGAGCGCTCCGCACCGGCCGACGCCCCACTGCCCGCGCCGCCCACCTGCCAGGCGGTACCGGTGGCGCTGGCCATGCGCCGCCTGGGCGTCGCCGGCCTCACCGGGCCGAGGAACACGACGGCGGGGGTGGCGCGCTGGCTGGTCGGCCAGGCAGCCACCCTGCACAGCCCCCGCGACCTGGCGATCGTCGTCCTGTCCGCGCACGGCGACGGCGAGGAACGCTGGAACTGGGTCCGCTGGCTGCCGCACTGCGCCCCGCGCGGAGGCGAGGACTGCGTGGCCCTGGTCGGCGCCGACCCGGAAAGCGCGGCCCGCCGGGTGAGCGAGCTCGCCGCGCTGATCGACGAGCGCCTCGGTGACGACGCCGCCGCGGGTCCCGCGGCCAAACTGGGCCGTATCCCGAGCGGCTGGGGCGATCTGGGCGGAGCCGCGGGCACCGGTGCCGATCAGCCGTACGCCGCCCCCGTCTACGACGAGCGTCCCTACGACGTGCTGGTCGTGCTCGACGGCGCGCAGGCGCTGCGCGCCCTGCCCGGCATGCCCCAGGTGCTGCGCCAGGGTCCCAGGGCGGGCGTCCACACCCTGGCCGTCGACGGCGACCAGCGGCTGCTGCCCGAGGAGTGCGCCACCGTCGCCGCCGTGGAGGCCGACGGCACGGTGCGGCTGCGCGGCGGCGGCCTGGACGACCTCGGTGAGATCCTCGCCGACCAGGTGACGTCCGCCTGGTGCGACAGGCTGGCCCGCTCGATGGCGCCGATCCGCGACGTCAGCCGCGACGACGCCGGACTCGCCCTGCCGGACTCCGCGCGGCTGCTGGACCTGCTGGAGCTGCCCTCGCTCTCCGGCGCGGCCCTGACCGGGCGCTGGGGACGGGCCACCGAGGCCGTGGTGGGCGTGGGCCCCGAGGGGCCGTTCTCCGTCGACCTGCGCAGGGACGGGCCGCACGCGCTCATCGCGGGCACCACGGGCGCGGGCAAGTCGGAGCTGCTGCAGACCCTGATCTCCTCGCTCGCGGTGGCGAACCGGCCGGACGAGATGACGTTCGTGCTCATCGACTACAAGGGCGGCGCCGCGTTCAAGGAGTGCGTGCGGTTGCCGCACACCGTCGGCATGGTGAGCGACCTCGACGGCCACCTCACCCAGCGAGCCCTCGCCTCGCTCGCCGCGGAGATCCGCCGCCGCGAGCGCCTGCTGCTGGCCGCAGGGGCGAAGGACATCGAGGACTACCACGAGCTGCGCGACACCCGCACCGCCCGCGCCTCCCGCGACCTGCTCGTCGCCGGAGGCGGCCCGCAGGTCAGGCCACTGCGCGGGCGCACAGCCGCCTCGGCGACCTCTGCGTCTTTGGAGCCCCCGCCGCCGCTGCCCCGGCTGGTGCTGGTCATCGACGAGTTCGCGGCCATGGTGAGCGAGCTGCCCGACTTCATGACCGGGCTGGTCGACATCGCCAGGCGGGGACGCTCGCTGGGCATCCATCTCATCCTCGCCACCCAGCGGCCCGGCGGTGTGGTGACCGCCGACATCCAGGCCAACACCTCCCTGCGGATCGCCCTGCGGGTCACCGAGACGTCGGAGTCGGCCGACGTCATCGGCCGCCCCGACGCCTCGTACATCCCCAAGTCCGCGCCCGGCCGCTGCTACGTGAAGTCGGGCGCGGGAGCGGCGACGTCCGTGCAGACCGCGCGGATCGGCGGCCGGAGTCCCGGCGCCTCCGGCGGCGAGGTGAGGGTACGGGTGACGGAGGTCGGCTGGCAGGCCCTGGGACAGCCCAGGCCGGTCCACGCCGGGGCCGAGAGCGGCCACGTCACCGACCTCTCCCTGCTCGTCGACGCCCTGGTCGAGGCGGCCCGCCTGGACGGGGTCGCCGAGCAGCCGAGTCCCTGGCTCGAACCGCTCCCCGACCTCGTGACCGTCCCCGTCCTTCCCGCGACGCCCGTGCTTCCCGATGACGCGCCCCGCGCTCTGCCGTACCGGGCGGGGGCCGAGGAGGTGCCGCCGCTCGCCTTCGGGATCACCGACCTGCCCTGGGCACAGGACCGGCGCGCGCTCGCGCTCGACCTCGCCCACGGGGGGCACCTGCTCGTCGCGGGCGCCGCGCGCAGCGGTCGCTCCACCGCGCTGCGCACGCTGGCCGGGGCGATCGCCGCCGGAGCCTCCCCCGACGACGTCCACCTGCACGCGATCGACTGCGGCTCGGGGTCGCTGCTGCCCCTGGTGGCGATGCCGCACTGCGGGGCGGTGGTGACCCGCGACCAGCTCGACCGGGTGGAGCGGCTGCTGGCCAGGCTCCGCGCGGAGGTGGGGCGGCGCCAGCAGCTCCTCGCCGAGGCCGGGTACGCCTCGCTGGCCGAGTTGCGCGCCGCCGAGGACGGGCCGCGGCTTCCTTGGCTGGTCCTGATGCTCGACCGGTGGGAGGGGTTCGTCGCCGCGTTCGAGGCGTACGACTACGGGCGGCTGATCGAGTCGCTGATGCAGCTGCTGCGCGAAGGCCCCGCGGTGGGACTGCGGGCCGTGGTGACCGGCGACAGGTCGGCGCTGATCGGGCAGATCTCCACGGTCTTCGAAGACCGGCTGATCCTGCGGCTCGCCGATCCCACCGACTACGGCCTGGCCGGGCTGTCCGTCAAGGACCTGCCGGCGACCCTCGCGCCGGGCCGTGCGCTGTCCACCGGCGAGCACGGCACGATCGAGAGCCAGATCGCGCTGCTGTGCGACGACCCCTCGGGACCGGCGCAGGTCGCCACGCTCCAGGCTCTGGCCCGCTCGGCGCCGAAGATCACCGCGGAGCCGCCGATGCGGGTGGACGCGCTGCCGATGCGCGTCACCGCCGCGCAGGTCCTGGACCTCGCGCCCTCCTTCCGGCCTCCCTCACCGCTGTGGGCGCTGCTCGGCGCGGGAGGCGACTCGCTGGCACCGCTCGGCGTCGACCTGCTCGCCCACGGCCCGGCGGCGGTCGTCGCGGGTCCGCCCAGGTCGGGTAGGTCGACGGCCTTGCTGACCGCCACCCACTCGCTGCTCTCCCACGGCACCCCCGCGGTCCTCGTCACCCCTCGGCGCAGCCCTCTGTGCACGCTGGTGGACACCCCCGGCGTGCTGGCCGTGCTGGACTCGGGCGGCGACCTGCACGAGGCCGTCGCGGGGCAGGACCGCTACGTCGTGATCGTCGACGACGCCGAGCTGATCTCCCCCGACTCCCCCCTGGGGGCCGCGCTGGAACAGGTGCTGCGCAGCGGCAGGGACGGCGAGCACGGCCTGCTCATCGGCGGCACCACCGGCGACCTGACCACCGCCTACCGGGGGTTCGCGGCCGAGGCCCGCAAGGGCAGGACGGGCCTGCTGCTCGCGGTCCAGAGTCCCGCCGACGGCGACCTGTTCACCGTCCGCCTGCCCCGCGGCGCGGTCGGCGGCCCTCCCGGCCGCGGCCTGCTCGTGACCCTGGGCTCGGTCACCCCCATCCAGGCCGCCGTCACATGAGAGGCCGCCGTCATCCGACGGTTCGTCGTCGCACGGGAGGCCACCGTGTCGGCGCCCTCTCCGCTGTCAGTGCGTCAATGCGGAAATGCCCCTTCCCTTGAGGGACGGGGCATTTCGGCGGGCCGTTTTCTAGCGCGTGGCGGACTCGATATTGCCACGGTAGGTGTTGATGACCCGGGAAGCCTCGGACAGCTCCTCGGACATGCGCTGGAAAGCGGCGCGGTAGTTCTGCCAGGCCTCGCTGAAACGCTGGGCACCGGGCCCCGTCCAGGCGGTGCCGACCTTCGCGGCCTCCCGGTCGAGGGCGGCCACGGTGGCCCTCACCTGGTCGGCCTGCTGGGTGAACTGGGTGGCCATCTGCTGCATTTCCGCGGGATTGCCGCCGAGCAAGTTCTGGCTCATGCCAGTCTCCTTAGGATCGGTGTCGGGGAGAGTCAGTCGCCAAACGAAATCACGATAGGCGTAAGGATCACAGAGGTGGCCGGGTTATGCCAAGCGGCTATGGACGTTCCCTCGGTGACCGAGAGGCTAAACGTTCTCCATTGCCGTGATTTTTCGTAATTCAGAGGGCTATAGGACGGTTATCCGAGATCGCGGTGAAGGGTGGGACCTCCGGAGCGGCCGGACGGGGCTCCTCCGCGACCCGGCCGGGGCCGAGACCGGGACGAGGACCGCGACCACGGCCGGGACCAGGGCCGCGACCAGGGTCGAGACCGGGGCCGGGGCTGAGAGCAGGTTCAGGGGCGATATCGGAAACGGGCCCCGGGGGCAGGACCAGGACTGCGGGACCCACCCGACCCTCGCCGTCAGGCGACGCCTACACTCCGTTGAAGGCCCGCCAGTCCTCTCCTCCGCACGTACTGGCACGTACTGAAGGGAACGACGTCGGTGCACAAGGTCCTGATCGCCAACCGTGGTGAGATCGCCGTACGGATCGCCCGTGCCTGTAGGGACGCCGGGCTGGCCAGCGTCGCCGTCTACTCCGACCAGGATCTGGACGCGCTCCATGTCCGGGTCGCGGACGAGGCCCGCGCGCTCGGCGGCGAGACTCCCGCGGAGACCTACCTCGACGTCGGCAAGCTACTGGGCGTCGCCGCCGAGGCCGGAGCCGACGCCGTGCACCCCGGCTACGGCTTCCTCGCCGAGAACGCCGCCTTCGCCCAGGCCGTGATCGACGCTGGGCTGACCTGGATCGGCCCGCCGCCGGCCGCGATCACCGCGCTCGGCGACAAGGTGCAGGCCCGTCACATCGCCCAGAAGGTCGGCGCACCGCTCGTGGCGGGCACCAGGGATCCGGTCTCGGGGAGCGAGGAGGTCGTCGCCTTCGCGACCGAACACGGCCTGCCGATCGCGATCAAGGCCGCGTACGGCGGCGGCGGGCGCGGGCTGAAGGTCGCGCGCACCCTGGAGGAGATCCCCGACCTGTACGACAGCGCGGTCCGCGAGGCCGTCACCGCCTTCGGCAGGGGCGAGTGCTTCGTCGAGCGCTACCTGGACCGGCCCCGGCACGTGGAGACCCAGTGCCTCGCCGACGCCCACGGCACCGTGGTCGTGGTGTCCACCCGCGACTGCTCGCTGCAGCGCCGCCACCAGAAGCTGGTCGAGGAGGCACCGGCCCCTTTCCTGTCGCCCGAGCAACTCGACCTGCTCTACACCAGCTCCAAGGCGATCCTGCGCGAAGCGGGTTACGTCGGCGCCGGCACGTGCGAGTTCCTGGTGGGTCAGGACGGCACGATCTCCTTCCTGGAGGTCAACACCCGTCTGCAGGTCGAGCACCCGGTGACCGAGGAGGTCGCGGGCATCGATCTCGTGCGGGAGATGTTCCGCATCGCCGACGGTGAGGAGCTCGGCTACGGCGACCCCGTGTCGCGCGGCCACTCGATCGAGTTCCGCGTCAACGCAGAGGACGCCGGGCGCGGCTTCCTGCCCGCCCCCGGCACGATCACGAGCATGAGCGCCCCCTCGGGTCCCGGGGTGCGCCTGGACGCCGGTTACGAGGCGGGCATGACCGTCCCGCAGTCCTTCGACTCGCTGGTCGCCAAGCTGATCGTGACCGGGGCGACCCGGAGGCAGGCCCTGGAGCGCTCGCGCAGGGCCCTGGCGGAGTTCGAGATCGACGGCATGCCGACCGTGCTGCCCTTTCACCGGGCCGTGGTGGACGACCCCGCGTTCACGGGCGAGCCGTTCTCGGTGCACACCCGGTGGATCGAGACCGAGTTCGACACCGTGATCCCGCCGTACGAGGGAGAGCGGGGCACGGCCGGGGAGCCGGGCGAGCGGGAGCGGATCACCGTCGAGGTGGGCGGCAAGCGGCTCGAGGTGGTGCTGCCCTCGGGATTCGCCGTCGGCAACGCCGCGGGGGCGGGCCGCGCGGCCTCGAAGGCGCCGCGCCGGAGCGGCGGCGGGGTGGCGGGAAAGGCCGCGAGCGGCGACTCCCTGATCAGCCCGATGCAGGGCACGATCGTCAAGATCGTCGTCGCCGACGGCGACACCGTCGCGGCCGGTGACACGATCGTCGTGCTTGAGGCGATGAAGATGGAGCAGCCGCTCGCCGCCCACAAGGCGGGCACCGTCACGGGTCTGGCGGCGTCGGTCGGCCAGACCATCTCCTCCGGCGCCACGATCTGCGAGATCAAGGACACCTGAGCGCGCCCGCGGGCCACGGTTCGGCGAGTCCCGGTTCAGTGAGGCCACGGTCTCCGGCGGAGCGGGGAAGGCGAGGGCGGGCAAGCGGGCAAAAGGCCCCCGCGAATGCGCGCCGGGCCGGGGGCGTGCGCTTACCGGGCCCAACCGGGCGAGGACGGGGGCCGGGCCGATAGGGGCAGTGTGACGATCCCCTACCGAGGTGGACGGGAGACGCCTGACCCTGGCCTGGAGGGGATACGGTCGAGGGGTAGGGAACTCTGTCGTCCACTCATTCGTCTTCAGGACGAAGGAGGCTTTCTGCCGTGACCATCATAAAAGCCGCGCCAGGTCGTTTCGGTGCCATGATCATGGCATTGTTCGTCGGGCTACTGGCCATGTCCATGATCGCCCCGGCGGCCCACGCCGCGGCGCCAGACCCCAGTGCGATCGTCTCTGAGCTGAAGGACGGGGACAACTTCTACGCCGACCCCGCGGCGGGCCTGCCCGCCGATGCCGTGGACGCCATGCGCGGCGCGGCCGACCAGACTTCCTCCGTCTACGTGGCGCTGCTGCCGAAGGGCTCGATCAGCAGCCAGTCCCAGGCGAGGACTTTGCTGAGCTCGATCCTCAAGGGCGTCGGTTCCAAGTCCACCGTCCTGGTGATGAGCGGCACCACGCCGTTCGGCGTCACCAACATCAAGGGTGTCGACGTCGACGAGCTGCTCGGGCGGGCCAAGACCGCCTCCAGCCCGACCGACAACGTGATCAACTTCATCAAGCTGGCCGACGAGGCGGCCGTCGGCGCCGGTGCCCCGTCCGGCTCCTCCGGTTCCTCCAGCTCTTCCGGCGGCTCCAGCACGGGCGTGCTGGTCGGCATCCTGGTGCTCGCCCTCGCCGGTGGCGCGGGCATCTTCTTCTACTCCCGCAAGAAGAAGAAGCAGCGCGAGGAGCGCGAGGCCGCCGAGCTGGCCGCGGTCAAGCAGACCGTGGACGAGGACGTCACCAAGTTCGGTGAGGAGATCACCGACCTCGACACCGACGTCAAGCTGCTCAACGACGGCGCCGACCACCAGCAGGACTGGCAGCGCGCCCTCGACTCCTACGAGCGGGCCAAGCTGGAGCTCGCGGCGGTCAACCGCCCCGACGAGCTCCGTGGCGTGACCACCGCGCTGGAGGAGGGCCGCTACGCCCTCGCCTGCGTGAAGGCGCGCGTCAACAACCAGCCGCTGCCCGAGCGACGCTCCCCGTGCTTCTTCAACCCGCAGCACGGTCCCTCCGTCCGCGACGTGCGCTGGGCCCCGCCCGGCGGCGCGCTGCGCGACGTGCCCGCCTGCGCGGCCGACGCCGAGGCCGTCGATCGCGGCTTCGAGCCGCAGGCGCGCGAGGTCATGGTCAACGGTCAGCGCCGCCCGTACTACGACGCGGGACCGGCCTACCAGCCCTACGCCCAGGGCTACTACGGCGGCTTCGGCGACGTCATGACCGGCATGCTGGTCGGCACGATGATCGGCAGCATGATGAGCGGCGGCTTCGGCGGCTACGGCTACGGCGGCTACGGCGGCGGCGAGAGCGGGGGTGCCACCGACTTCGGCGGCGGCGGTGACTTCGGCGGTGGGGGCTGGGGTGACTTCGGCGGCGGAGGCGACTTCGGTGGCGGCGACTTCGGTGGCGGCGACTGGTAGTCGTTCCGCGCGGAACACCCGGCAGAAGCAGAACAGGTAGGACAGTACGAACGCAGCACCGACGGGCGCGTTTCCCTTGGAGGGAACGCGCCCGTCGCCGTTGAGAGGAAGCAGGGGGTCCGCCGGGAAAACCTGGCGGGAGGCCCACCGGGTTGGGCGCCTCAAGAGCCGTTGTGGACGGCGAGAACCTCGACGCAAAGCGCCTCAGGTGCTGTCGCGGACGGTGAGCCTCGGCTGGAGCAGGGTACCGTCGGGGACGGCACGGCCTTCGAGTTTCTCCATGAGCAGCCGGACCGCCTGACGGCCCACCTCCTCGGCCGGGATCAGCACCGAGGTGAGCGGCGGACTGGAGCGTTCCGCGATGTCGTCGGGGCAGATCGCCACCACGGCGACGTCGTCGGGCACCCGCCTGCCGTACTGACGCAGCGCCCCCAGCACGTGACCGACCGCGGCCTCGTTGTGCACGACCAGCCCGGACAGGCCCGGCCTGCTGTCGAGGAGCTCGGCGATCGTGGTGGAGACCTGGTCGAAGTTCTCCTCGCACGGCAGGGCCACCCCGGTCAGGCCGGTCTCGCCCACGGCCGCGACGAAACCCTCCCTGGTGCGGCGGGCGAAGCCGGTGCCCCGGTCGTAGACGACCGAGGGGGCGCCGAGCAGCGCGACCTCCCGGTGCCCGCGCTCGGCCAGGTGCTCCACGCAGAGCGCACCCGCCCGCGCGAAGTCGAGGTCGACGCAGGTGAGGCCGGCCGAGTCGGCGGGGAAGCCGATCAGCACGCTGGGTTCCGCGAGCTCCCTGAGCAGCGGTACCCGGCTGTCGTGAAGCTCCACGTCCATCACGACCAGCCCGTCGACCAGCGCGCTCGCCGCCGCCCTGCGCAGCCCGTCGGAGCCCTCGTCGGCGGTGAGCAGCAGCACGTCGTGGTCGTACCTGCGCGCGGCGGTGACCACCGAGGTGGCGAACTGCATCAGCACCGGGACGTGCACGCCCGCCCGAAGGGGCAGCACCAGCGCGATGACGTTGGCCCGCTTGCTGGCCAGGGCCCTCGCACCGGCGTTGGGGTGGTATCCGAGGACCCGCACGCTGTCGAGCACCCGGCGCCGGGTGTCGGCCGAGATCGCGCGCTTCCCGCTGAGCACGTACGACACCGTGCTCACGGCCACCCCGGCGTGCCTGGCGACCTCGCTGATCGTCACCGCCCGCCCGCTCACGTGACCGCGCCGAAGCTCAGGGAGGCGAGGGTGATCCCCGCGTTCTCGAACACCACATAAAGATCGTGGACTCCTCCGGCCTCCGCAAGCCCGGCGCGTATCTCGGCGAGGTCGTAGCGGCCCGCGCGGGGAACGGGGAGGTCGCCGACGACGGGCCCGTAGAGGGGGTCGTCCAGGCGCAGGGTGAGCACGCCGCCCTCGGCGCTGGTCGCGGTGGCCGAGCAGGACGCGGCCCCCTCCCCCAGGTCGACCGAGCGGAACACGATCCACGCGCCCTCGGTGGCGGACCGTACGGCGTCACCCGAGACCCTGGCCGCGTCCACGAACGCCACCGAGTCGTACTCGTCGTGGTCCACGGCGGCGATCGGGCCCGCGAAGGCGTCGCGCGGCGGGATCCGCTCGCCGTCCACGTGGAAGGGGGCGCACAGCCGGATGTCCCGCGCGGAGCCACCGACCATGACCTTGTGGGGTGCGTCCTCGACGACGAACCGGCCCCTGGTGACGTCCCAGAAGGCCAGTTCCGCGATGTCGAACTCCCAGTCGACCCGGGTGCTCTCACCGGGGGCGAGACGTACCTTGACGAAGCCGCGCAGGCGGCGCAGCGCCTGCTTGACCCGGGAGCGCCGCTGGCGGGTGTAGATCTGGACGACCTCCACCCCCTCGCGGGAGCCGGTGTTGGTGACGGTGACCGAGGCGGTGAGCCTGCCGCCCTCCACCGAGACGGCCAGGTCGGCGTACTCGAAGGTGGTGTAGCCGAGGCCGTGCCCGAAGGGGTAGAGCGGGGTCCCCCTGAAGTACTGGTAGGTCGCGTCGGTGGCGATGATGTCGTAGTCGAGCAGGTCGGGCAGCTCGCTCGCCGAGCGGTACCAGGTCTGGGTGAGCCTCCCCTCGGGGTCGACGTCGCCGAACAGCACCTCGGCCAGCGCGTGGCCGTACTCCTGGCCCCCGTGCGAGGACCACAGCACCGCGGGCGGGTCGTCGCCGTCCCAGCTCACCGGGTAGCCGCTGCTGATCACCATCACGGTTCTCGGATTCGCCTCGCGCACCGCCCTCACCACGGCCTGCTGCGCGGCGGGCAGCGCGAGGTCGAGGCGGTCCTCGGTCTCCCTGCCGTTGACCAGGGGGTGGTCGCCGACGACCACCACGGCCACGTCCGCGGTCGCGGCGAGCGCGGCGGCGGCCTCGGCACCGCTCACGACCCGCTCCACGGTGAGCCAGGCCGCGGCGTCGGCGTCGTCGGCGAGACGGAAGACCTCGCCGTCGAAGGCGAGGTAGCGGCCGGTGGAGATGTGCCGGAGCGCGAGCGCGCCTCGGGGGCGGTCCTCGGTGCGGAAGGTCTGGCGCACCTCCCAGCCGTTGGGACCCGGCTGGTCGTTGACCAGCACTCCCTCCTCGTCGACGGACAGGTGGCGGCCGGTCGTCACGGCCCGCAGGGCGTAGCAGCCGCCGCCCCAGTCGAACAGGTCGAACAGGTCGGGCTCGCCACCCGTTCCGAGCGGCCCGCCGTCGGGGTCGGCGACGACAGCGACGACGGGGCGGCCGTTCGTCCCTTCCGCGCCGCCGTCCACCGAGATGGTGATCCGGTCCACGGCCTCGCAGAAGACGGTCTCGCACCGCTCGGCGAGCCCGGCGCGGGCGGTGACGGCGTACGGGAGGGTCCCCGAGTACCAGTCCTCCATGAGCGTGTCGCCGAGCTGGCCGATGACCGCGATCCTGCGCACCGAGGCGTCGAACGGCAGGAGACCGTCGTTGCGCAGCAGCACGATCGAGCGCCTGGCGGCCTCGCGGGCGAGGCTCTGGTGCTCGGGGCAGTTGACGACCGCCTCGTCGATGTCGTCGTACGGGGTGGAGGGGTCGAACTCGCCCAGCCGGAAGCGGATGGACAGCGCGTGCCGTACGGCGGCGTCGACGTCCTCCTCGGTGAGCAGGCCGCGCTCCAGCGCGGCGCGGATGTGGCCGAGGGTGGCCTCGGAACGGTCGTCGTCCTGGGTGAAGCTGTCAAGCCCGGCCCTGATCGCGTGGGCGTACGCCTCAGGCAGGTCGTCGTGGTACCCCTGCGCGCCGGTGAGGTTGCCCGGCGCGTACGCGTCGCTGACGACGAGGATGTCGTCGGGCGCCCATGCCCGCAGCACCTCCTCGATCAGCGGGCTGAGGTGGGCGGGGCGGCCGTTGACCAGGTTGTAGGAGGGCATCACGGCGACCGCGGCGCCGCTCTCCAGCGCGGGCCGGTAGGCCGGGAGCTCGTACTCGCGCAGCACCCGGGGCGGCAGTTCGCTGGAGGTGACGCAGCGGTCGGTCTCGTTGTTGTAGCCGAGGAAGTGCTTCAGGGTGGGCGCGGTCTTCAGCACCGTGGGATCGCTCCCACGAAGGCCGGAGGCGTACGCCGTCGCCATGAGGCCGGTCAGCCACGGGTCCTCGGAGTAGCCCTCCTCGTTGCGGCCCCAGCGGGGGTCGCGCAGCGGGTTGACGACCGGAGCCCAGACGTTGAGTCCCGCCCCGGCCGGATCCTTGTGGTGGAAGGCGAGGACCTCGTCGCTCGTGGCCTCCCCGACCCGCCGGACAAGCTCGGGGTCCCAGGTGCTCGCCAGCCCGATCGCCTGCGGGAACACCGTCGCCGGACCGAGCCAGGCGAGGCCGTGCAGCGCCTCGGTGCCGGTGCGGAACGGGCCGACCCCCAGGCGCGTCACCGGCTGCTGGTACTGGTGCAGCAGCCCGACCTTCTCCTCCAGGGTGAGCCTGCCCCGCAGGTCCGCGATCCGCCGCGCGAGGGGGAGTTCCGGGTCACGGAACGGTTCGTTCATCGGGGACCATCCCTTTGAGAGCGTCGAAGCGCTTCGACTTTCCGGCGTGGAAGAGCGCCTCAGTCGAAGCGCTTCGATAATCGGTCCGGGAAAACTCCGCCGCCACCCGCGCGCCCCGGTGTTCGTTGCGCGCGTGTTTCGAACGGAGCTTCCCTGAAGGGTGCACTCCTGTGCGGCAGAGGTCAAGAGTTACCCGGCAAACGACCTGAATCCACCCGCATCCGGATCGAAAGAACGCCTGCCGACGACCGGAAATCCCCGGATCCGGGTCAGGGGATCCCCTGAAAACAGCATGAATCCAACGGGACCTCCACCCTGACGCGGATCACGAGACCCGCGGGTCCTCCGGTCCGGCCGGGGCGCTCCCCCGGCCCCACGCGGGTCACGAGACCCGCGGCAGGTGGCCGGAGTCCACGGAGTCGAGCACCCGGGCGGCGCCCCCCAGCGCGGCCGCCCCGTACCCGAGCGTGGAGGCCACGACCCGGCAGCCCCCGGCGTCCGGCGCGATCGTGCGTCCCGCGATCTCCGCCTCCACCGCGGGCAGCAGCCACGGCGCGAGCGGCACGTAGTAGCCGCCCAGGATGACCACCTCGGGGTTGAGCAGGTTGGCCAGCAGGGCCACGCCCTTGCCGAGGTTGTGACCCACGGTGCTCAGGACGGCGAGCGTGCGCTCGTCGCCCACGCGGGCCAGTCGCGCCACCTCTTCGAGTTCGGTCTCGACCTCGGCGGGCGAGATCGCGGCGTGTTCCAGCACGGCACCGATCCCGGCGACGGCCTCCAGGCAGCCCAGGCGCCCGCAGCGGCACTCGGCGCCGAGGGGGTCGATCTGGATGTGGCCGATCTCGCCGCCGTATCCCCGGCCCCCGCGGCGCAGCCGCCCGTCGAGGATGATCCCGGCCCCGACCCCGATCTCGCCGGTGAGGTAGACCAGGTTCGCCGTCCCCGCGTGCGGGCCGAAGCGGTGCTCGGCCAGGGCCGCGAGGTTGGCGTCGTTGTCGACCTGTACGGGGAAGCCCGGGTCGCGCAGGGCCTTGGTGAGGTCGCCGCAGAGGTCGGCGTCACGCCAGCCGAGGTTGGGCGCGACGCGCACGGCGCCGTCGGTGCCGATCAGTCCGGGCACGCCCACGGTGAGCCCCAGAACCTGGCGCTCCTCCTTCGCCATCCGGCTCACCACCCGGCGGACGATTCCGGCGACGGTGGCCATCGCCTGGCCCGCCGTACCGGCCGCGCCGGGAAATGACCTGCGCCAGGACAGCAGCTTCTCCCCCGACAGGTCCACCGCGACCGCGGTGACGTAGTCGACGTTCACCTCGATGCCGATCGCCGCGTACGGCGAGCCGTCGAGCACGAGCATCGTGGCGGGGCGGCCGACGCGGTTCTCCGTCAGGCCGGTCTCCCTGACGAGCCGGCGGTCGATCAGATCGGCGACCAGGCTCGACACGGTCGCCTTGTTGAGACCGGTGGACGCCGCGATGTCGGCCCGCGAGCACGGCGCGTTCCCGCGTACGAACCTCAGCACGACGGCGAGGTTGGTGGCCCGCACGTCGGCGAAGTCCGCCGGCCGCGGGTCAGTCGTAGATGTGATCAAGGTGAGTCCCGCTCCCGCTCGGCCAGGCTGGCCCCATCATGCCCCATCGTTCACCAATCCGTGACCGCTCCCCGGTGCCCCGCGATCGGCGGTCCCTTGTGGCGGCGGCCACCCTCGACTAATTTGTTTGGTCGAAAGACGAACTAATTCTACCCCGGAGCCATCCTCCACGACACCCCCCGATCCACCACGAACCAACGAAGGGAGCGCCCCGTGAACGATCTCCCCCAGGGCGCGTTGACCAGCCGCCGCGGATTCCTCGGACTGGTAGGGCTCACCGCCGCGATGACCGCGGGAGGTGGCCTGCTGAGCGCGTGCTCCGCGCCGAGCGGCCCCCGGCCCGGCAGCGGAGGCGCCACGGCCGCCGCAGCGGACAAGCTCACGTCCCTCACCCCCACCTACACCGCCTTCCCCGGCCTCAAGCCCGACATCCCCGGCACGATCTCCACCCTTCCCGGCGTACCCGACGTCAGCGGCGGCTTCACCTCCTACCCGGCCACCCCCACCCCCGCACTCACCCAGAAGGCGGGCAAGGGCGGCACCTACAAGGCGATGACCCCGCTGTGGGGCCCGCCGCCCCCCGGTCTGGCGAGCAACTCCTACTTCCAGGCCGTCAACGCCGACATCGGCGCAACCGTGGAGTTCCAGATCGCCGACGGCACCGTCTACGTCGACAAGGTCATCGCCAGGCTCGCCGCCGGGGACATCCCGGAGATCATGTGCATCCCCAGCTGGGAGATCGACAAGATGGCGGACTTCAACACCGCCGTCGACAAGGCCTTCGAGGACCTCACCCCCTACCTGCAGGGCGACAAGGTCAAGCCCTACCAACTGCTGGCCAACCTGCCGACCGCCGCGTGGCAGTGGTCGGTCTGGAACGACAAGCTCATGGCGGTGCCGTTCCCGACCGAGCCGTATCCCCTCGCACTGCTCTACCGCAAGGACCTGTTCGACAAGAACGGCTGGAACGCCAACCCCAAGACCGCCGACGAGCTGTTCGAGCTCGGCAAGGAGATCACCGACGCCAAGGCCAAGCGCTGGGCGTTCGGCAGCATCCACGAGATGATGTGGCCGACCTTCCGCATCCCGCAGGAGTGGCGGTACGAGGGCGGCAAGCTCGTCCACAAGTACGAGACCCCCGAGTTCGAGCCGATGCTGGAGTTCATGCGGAAGGTCTTCAAGGAGGGGCTGGTCCACCCGAGCGTCGTCGGCAGCAAGGGCGCCAACGAGAAGGAGCTGATGGGGAGCGGGCAGATCCTGATCTACCGCGACGGGCTGGGCGGCTGGAAGGAACTCCTGCAGCAGCACCGCGGCAGGAACCCCGACTTCAGCCTGGGCGTCTTCCCGCTCTTCGCCCACGACGGCGGCACCCCGCTGATGTACCACAACAACGCGGCGAACCTCTTCACCTTCGTCAAGAAGGGCCTGCCGAAGGAGCGGGTGGAGGAGATCATTTCCATCCTCAACTGGTGCGCGGCGCCGTACGGGACCAAGGAGTACGAGCTCTCCAACTTCGGGGTGGAGGGCAAGCACTTCAAGCGGGACGCGAAGGGCATCCCCGAGGCGACCGACCTCGGCCGCAAGGAGGTCGCCTACACCTACGGCTTCCTCGCTGGGCGCCCGCTGTACGTGGACTGGGCCTTCCCCGACGCCGTCAAGCTCAACATGGAGTGGCAGAACGCGAGCTTCCAGTATCTGGAGAAGGGGCCGTTCGACGGGATCAGGATCCAGATGCCGTCGAAGTTCTCCGGGCTGCGGGTTCCCACCGAGGACAAGTTCACCGACATCATGCGCGGCCGGCGGCCGGTGAGCGACGCCAAGCAGATCGTCACGGAGTGGCGGCGGGACGGCGGGGACGAGGCCCGCGAGTTCTACATGAAGGTCCTGCGGGACAACGGCCGTGCTTAGGACCACCCCCGAGGACGGCGGAGGAACCGGGCCGGCGGGTGACCTGACCTCACCCGCCGGCGCCGGCACCTCCAAGGATGTCCGCAAAAGGGGTCCGAGGACAAGCCGGGCGCGCCCACAACCCTTCATCTCGCGTCTGAAACGTGACTGGCAGCTACTGCTGATGGCCCTTCCCGCCATCGGGCTGCTCATCCTGTTCCACTATGTCCCGCTGCTCGGCAACGTGATCGCGTTCCAGGACTACTCGCCGTACGTGGGCATCGGGGACAGTCCGTGGGTGGGGTTCGCCAACTTCCACTGGCTGATGTTCGACGCGAGCTTCTGGGACGCGACGATCAACACCCTCACGATCACCACGTTCCAGCTGGTCTTCTACTTCCCCATACCGATCCTGCTCGCCGTGCTCCTGGACAGCGTGGTGCGGCCCCGGCTGCGGCTGTTCATCCAGAGCATCGTCTACATGCCGCACTTCTTCTCGTGGGTGCTGGTGGTCACGCTGTTCCAGCAGATGTTCGGAGGCGCGGGCCTGCTCGCGCAGACGCTGCGGGACCATGGGTACGACGGCATCGATCTCATGACAAATCCGGATACGTTCATCGTGCTGGTGACGGCGGAGACGGTCTGGAAGGACGCCGGCTGGGGAACGATCATCTTCCTCGCCGCGCTCGCCGCCATCAACCAGAACCTCTACGAGGCCGCCGCCGTCGACGGCGCGAGCCGCTGGCGACGGCTGTGGCACATCACCCTGCCCGGCCTGCGCCCGGTCATCGTGCTGTTGCTCATCCTGCGCCTCGGCGAGGCACTGAACGTCGGCTTCGAGCAGTTCTTCCTGCAGCGCGACGCGGTCGGCAGGGAGGCCGCCGAGGTGCTGGACACGTTCGTGTACTGGCGCACGCTGCTCACCGGCGAGTGGAGCTACGGCGCGGCGGCCGGCCTGGTGAAGGGCCTGGTGGGGCTGGTGCTGATCCTGGTGGCCAACAAGGTCGCCCACCGATTCGGCGAGCAGGGAATCTACAAACGATCATGACGACTCTTCCCCCCTGGGCCGAGCGGCCCAGCCGCGCCGGCGGGCTCCTCAAGGGGTTCGTCCTCACGCTCATCGTCGCGTGCGTGCTCTTCCCGATCTACATGGTCGTGCTGACCAGCCTGTCCACCCAGGATGCGGTGACGGAGGCCGGAGGCCTGGTCACCGTGCCGAACGGGCTTTCCTTCGCCGCGTACGAGGAGCTCTTCGCGGGCGGCGTGGTGACCAGGTCGGTGATGGTGAGCCTCGGCGTCACCCTCGTCGGCACCGCGATCAGCCTCACCGTCACCGTGCTCGCCGCCTACGGCCTGTCGCGGCCCGGCTCGCTGCTGCACCGGCCCATGCTGTTCCTGGTCCTGCTCACCTTCCTGTTCGGACCGGGGCTGATCCCCAACTATCTGCTGGTGAGCTCGCTGGGACTGATCGACACCTACTGGTCGCTCATCCTGCCGGGCGCGGTCACCGCGTTCAACCTGGTGGTGATGCGGGCGTTCTTCATGAACATCCCCGACGAGGTGACCGACAGCGCCCGCATCGACGGCGCGAGCGAGTTCCGCATCCTGCGGACGATCGTGCTGCCCATGTCGAAGGGCGTCACCGCCGTCATCGGCATGTTCTACGCGGTCGGCTACTGGAACTCGTTCTTCAACGCCGTCCTCTATCTCAACGACAACGCCAAGTGGCCGCTGCAGGTGGTGCTGCGGCAGTACGTCCTCCAGGGCCAGTCGCTGATCGTCGGACAGACCGGCGTCGGCACCATCGCCGGGCAGTCACCACCGCCGAGCCTGGCCATCCAGATGGCCATCGTCGTCCTCGCGCTGCTGCCGGTGCTGTTCCTCTACCCGTTCGTCCAGCGGCACTTCACCAAGGGGGTCATCATCGGCGCCATCAAGGGCTGAGCGGAACCTGCCGCCCCTGCCGCTCGGCGAAGCGCTCCTCTCCTCGGGCGGCACGCCCTCTGGCCGGCTCCTCCCGTCCTACCGCTCGGTGGAGCGCTCCTCCTGCCGGGCGGCACGCTCCCTGGCCAGCTCCTCCTGCAGGTCGCGGACCTGCTGCTGCAGGGTGAAGATCCGGCGCACGGCGGCGAGGCTCATCCCCTCGCCGACGAGCCGGATGGCGTCCTGCAGGTCGCCGATCTCGTGGCGGGTGTAGCGCCGCTGGCCGCCGGTGGAGCGTGCGGGACTGACCACGTCGTGCTCGTCGAGCCTGCGCAGGAACGCCTGCTCGACCTCGAGCATGTCGGCGACCTGGCCGACGGAGTACAGCGGGGCGTGCTCGTCGTCGAAGGGTAACCGGGCCATCACCGCTCCTTTCCCTTGCGGGGTCGTGGGGTTCCCTTACGGGGTCGTGGGGTTCGTGGATGGTTCCCCGGGAGGGGACGGGACGGGAAACGCGCGGGGTGGGTGCCGGAACCGGCACCCACCCCGAGGAGGTTCTGCGGTCAGATCCTGGACCTCACGCCTTGATCGACTTCTGGTCGGCCGCGCTCTCGGCCTTCTGGATCGCGACCTTGCGGGGCTTGGCCCGCTCGATGACCGGGATGCGCACCGCCAGGACGCCGTTGGAGTAGGCGGCGTCGACCTTGTCGCTGTCGAGGTGCTCGGACAGGTAGACGCGGCGGGTGAAGGTGCCCATCGGGCGCTCGCGGACGAACAGGCGGTCATCCTCCCCGTACTCCTCCTCGCGGCCGGCGCTCACCGAGAGCACCCCGCGGTCGACGGTCACCTCGATGGTGTCGGGGTCGATGCCCGGGAGGTCGAACTTCAGGAGGACGTCGTCCTTGCGGCGGACCCCGTCGAGCGGCATGGCCACCCGCGCGGCCCCATCACCCGACCCCAGGGCCTGACGCGCGAGCCGGTCGAACTGGCGGTCGAACTCCTGGATGAACGGGTCGATCGACGTCAGCAGCATCGGTAACCACCTCCGTATGAACTGGCAGGTATCCTCAAGCCTGCCTTCTCGGAAACCTCTTAATTCAGTTATAGGTTAGCGGCTCTTCGGTTTGCAAGTATCCTCGGAAAAATTCTCGGCCCTCCTCAGACGCCCCTGGTCAGAGCGTTGAACTCCTCGTCGGTCAACCGGACGGCCGCGGCGGCGACGTTGTCCTCCAAGTGAGCGACCGTCGAGGTGCCGGGGATGGGCAGCATCACCGGGGAACGGCGCAGCAGCCACGCCAGGGCGAGCTGCGAAGGGGTGGCGCCGTGCTCCCTCGCCGCCGCGGCGAGCGGGCCGCCCTCCGCCGCCAGCCTGCCGGTCGCGAGCGGGAACCAGGGGATGAAGCCGATGCCGTTCGCCTCCGAGTACTCCAGCAGGGGCTCGGCGTCGCGGTGTGCGAGGTTGTAGAGGTTCTGCACCGAGACGATCGTCGCGGACTTCCCCGCCTCCTCGACGTCCTCGACGCTCACCTCGCTGAGTCCGATGTGGCGGATCTTGCCCTCCCGCTGCATCAGCGCGAGCTCCCCGACCTGGTCGGCGACGGGGACGGCCGGGTCGATGCGGTGCAGCTGCAGCAGGTCGATCCGCTCGACGCCGAGGTGGCGCAGGCTCAGCTCGACCTGCTGGCGCAGGTACTCGGGACGGCCGACCGGCGTCCAGAGCCCGGGACCCTGCCGGGTGAACCCCGCCTTGGTCGCGATCACCAGGTCGTCGGCGTAGGGGTGCAGCGCCTTCCTGATGAGCAGCTCGGCGACGAACGGGCCGTAGGAGTCGGCGGTGTCGATGAGGTTCACGCCGAGCTCGACCGCCCTGCGCAGGACCCGGACGGCCTCGTCGGGGTCGCGCGGGTCTCCCCACACGCCCTCGCCGGTGAGCTGCATCGACCCGTAGCCCAGGCGGTTGACGGTGAGGTCGCCCCCGATGGTGAACTGCCCGGAGGCCTCGGCGGGACGCGTCGTGGTCGTCATGATGTCCTCCTGGAATTCGGTCTGGCGTTCATGACTCGCAACAGGATGTCGAAGTGACCGATTCCCCCCCGCACCCCGCGTCGCCCGTAAACCTTCCGGCACGCACTCGCAAAGCAGACCGGGCGGGGGCCGGTCCGTGCGCCCGGGAGGCGTGACGACCGAGCGGCCATCCCTCCGCTTCGCCAGGGCCGAGCACGTCGAACGCGATCACGCCGTCCGGCGCGGAGGTTCCCGTCCTCGCCATGTCCAGAACCGCCACTCACCGGCGCGGGGAAGCGAAGTCGGCCCTCGGGAGGTCCCCGGGTGAGGCGAACGAAGGTCGATCCACGGCGTCTATTTCGCCCCCACGTCCGGCCGCAAACTCTTCGGAAAGTCGGGCTCCGAAGCTCTGTTTTCGTCGCCTTCGGCGTGCCGGCAACATTTTTGCCTTCAATACGGCGAGCTTCGAGAGGAATCCCGACAGCGTGAAGTCCTTTTCCTGCATACGTGGCGATATTACGGCCGACGTCCGGTCGCCGGACGGAACGAATTCCGTCCGGCGACCGGCTCGGTCACCCGGCGCTATGTTCGCCGGGACGATTTATCGGCACTCATCGAATGGTGACGCGGTCCCCCGCAGGCGGGTTCACCGGCGAGTTCTTCACGAGGTAGGACGCCAGTGCCGCCGTGTCGTCCGGACCGCCGTGATAGACGCTGGTGGTCCCCGTCCACTGCGGGAAACCCTGCCAGCCGCCCATCAGGATGTAGTTGGCCGCGATCTTGATCACCTGGGTGTCGGTCACCGGGACACCGTTCAGCGTTATCTCGGTGACGGCTCCGCCCTCAAGCGTGTAGCGGAGCGCGGACGAGGGGGTGAGCACCCAGCCCTGCGGGTTCGGGTACGCCAGGAGGCTTTTGAGCTGCGCGCCGGTCATCGCGTGCACGTCCACGGCGAGCCCGGCCGACTGGGTGCCCCACAGTTCCTCGCGGGTGACCGGGCCCGCGTCCAGGCCCGCGTAGAAGCCGTACCTGCTGACCAGGGCGACCTCCGCACCGGAGAGAGCCCGGACGGCGTCCACGTAGGCGTCGGCGACCAGTTCGGCCAGCGGGCCGCCCGAGGCCGTCAGCCCGACATTCCCCGTGGTCTCGCCGAACGTCTCGTCCTCGCCCGGCAATCCGCACTTGAAGTAGTGGAGGACATTGGACACGAGACCGTCCGGCTGCTTGATCTCGATCTGGACCGACGTCTCCTCCGTCTCCCAGTCCCATTCGAACGTCTGCAGGACGGTGGTGAACGCGCCACCGTGGTTGGGCGGAACCTTGACGCTCCGCCACTTCTCGGTGCCGACGACGCGGTAGCGGATGATCTGCACGCCGGCGGGGAGTCCCTCGAAGGAACCGTGGATCCTGAAGGTCACCGGGCACTTCGACGCGGTGGTCCGCTCGAAGTGGACGGCGACCTTCCCCACGGGGTTCTGAACCGGATCGTCCTGCGCGGACGCCGCGGAAGCCGTACCGGAAACGGCCTGTTTCGGTGCGGCATGCGCCGCCGGAACAAAGACGCCGGATGCCATGGCGATAACGGCCACCAACCATCCGATTCGACGCCCGGCTCTACTGGAAAACTTCACAGAACTCCTATCCGTCGATCCGCGACAAGGAATAACGGGTCAACCCCGTTCCTTTGGACGAGCAGATGCTAACCGGACCGGCCGACAATTCTGCGATACCTGAGAGAGGGGCGATGTGCCCGCCCGACGAGCACCGGGAAAACCATCGGGCACGGATCGGAAAACAGGCCGCTCGATCAACGAGCCGACCAGAAAAAGGAGTCCGAGAGATTCTCCTGCCTGCGCGGCGGGGAGTCACCACGCCAGCGCACGGCGTCGAGGTCGAACGGGAGACGGGGTGCGGTCATTTGACGGCGCCCACGGTCACGCCGCGGGTGAGGGTCCGCTGGAAGATGAGGAAGAAGGCGACCGCAGGCAGGATGCCGAGCAGCGCCGAGGCGCTGGACATCGTGGCGTCCATCATCTTGTCCCCCTGCAGCACCCCGAGCGCGACCGGGACGGTCTGGTTCTCGTTGGAGATGAGGAAGACGAGAGGCAGGAAGAACTCGTTCCAGGTCCAGATGAAGAAGAAGACGAGCAGCACGCTCAGCGTCGGCCTGCTGATCGGCACGACGACCTGCCACAGGGCCCGCCATTTGCCCGCGCCGTCCAGGGCCGCCGCCTCCAGGATCTCGCGCGGGAAGCGGCCGAGCACCGAGGCGAGCAGGTACGTCCCGAAGGCGCTCTGGATCACCGTGAAGATGATGATCACACCGAGCCTGGTGTCGTACAGGCCGACCTGCTTGGCCAGGTAGTACAGCGGGTAGACCAGCGCCTCCTGCGGCAGCGTGTTCGCCACCAGGAAGAGGACCAGGATCCACACCCGTCCGCGCACCCTGCCGATGCCGAGCGCGTAGGCGTTGAGCACCGACAGGACCGTGGCGAGCACCGCGACCGAGCCGCTGATCAACAGGCTGTTCCACAGCTTGCCGCCGAAGTCGACCCGGTTCCAGAAGTCGACGATCCCGTCGAGATACAGCTCGCTCGGCAGGCCCAGCGGCCCTCCCGAGGAGTAGTCGGCCGGGGATTTCACCGCGTTGAGCGTGACGATGGCGAACGGCACCAGCATCGCGACGGCCAGAACGACCAGCGAGACCAGGACCGAGTATTTCCGGATCATGATTCCCTGTCCTGAACCCGCAGGAAGAACACCGTCACCGCGATGATCACGAGGGTGAGCACGGTGGCGATCGCCGCCCCGTACCCGACGTTGGCCTTCTCGAAGAAGTTCTGGTAGCTGAAGTAGGACGGCACGAGCGTGGCACCGCCGGGACCGCCCCTGGTCAGCACGAAGATCGGCCCGAAGACCTTGAGCGCGGCGATCGTGCAGGTGAGCAGGACCACGTAGATCTCCGGCCGGATCTGCGGGATCGTGATGTGCCAGAACCGCCGCCACCACGAGGCGCCGTCCATCTCGGCGGCCTCGTACAGCGCGGGATCGACCCGCTGCAGCCCCGCCATGAAGATGACGACCGGGTAGCCGATCTGGAACCACACCATGATCGCCATCACGCTCGGCAGCGCCCAGGCCGGGTCGCCGAGCCAGTTCCTCGGCTCCATCCCCAGCAGCCCGAGCAGCTCGTTGAGCGCCCCGAAGCGCGGGTGCATGATCCAGCCCCAGACGATCCCGGCCACCGCGACCGGCAGCACCTGCGGCAGGTAGTACGCGGCCCGCAGCACGCCGGCCGCGCGGGGACCGACCTTCTTGCCCACGTAGTCGAAGAGCGTGGCGGCCAGGACGAGGCCGATGAGCGTCGGGACGATCGCCATCGCCACGATGAGCGCGACGTTGTTGCGGAAGGAGGACCAGAACCGCTCGTCGGCGAGGAGGCGGGTGTAGTTCTCCAGCCCGATCCACCTCGGGTCGCCGATCCCCTGCCAGCGGGTGAAGCCGATGCCGACGTTCATCAGGAACGGCACGACGATGACCGCGGTGAAGAGCACGGCGCTCGGCAGCAGGAACACCCAGTACCCACGGTCGCGAGACCTCGGCATCGGAGGTCTCCTTTCTCTGTTCTGTGCGTACGACTTTCTCTGTTCCGTGCGCACGCTCTGCTCCGTGCACGTGTCCCGCGCACGTGTTCTGTGTTCTGCGCGCACGCTCTGTTCCGTGCGCCGCTCTGCTTCGTGCGCTGCTCTGCTTCGTGCGCTGCTCTGCGCGCGTGCCGCGTGTTCGGTACGCGCGGCCCGCGCCGTGACACCGTGATCGTCACGGCGCGGGCCGTGGGAGGGGTCAGTTGCCGATGTCGGCGAGGTTCTCCTCGTACGGAGCGGCGATCTCGTCCAGGACCGCGTCGGGGGTCTTGGTGCCGTTGATGAGGTTCTGCACACCCGAGACGAGCACGTCGTAGTAGCCCGGCGCCGGCCAGTCGGGGTAGAAGGCCAGCCCGTCGGAGGTCGAAAGCCTGTTGAAGTTCTCGATCAGCTCCTTGCTCTTCTCGTCGGTGATCGCGTCCGTGTCGGCGGCGACCGGGATGCCGCCGGAGTTGCCGAGCAGGTTCTGGATGTCCTTCTTCATCGTGATGTCGATGAAGTCGTAGGCGAGATCCTTGTTCTTGGCGTTCTCGGGGACGACCCAGATGTTGCCGCTGGATCCGGCGCTCATCGTGTTGCCCGGCCACAGGAACGAGCCCCACTCGAAGTCCTTGACGTCGCCGGCGAAGCGGCCGTACCACCAGCTGCCGGAGACCAGGATCGGATACTTGCCGCCGATGAAGGAGGTACCCATGTCCTCGGCCTTGATCGCGGCGGAGTCCTTGTCGACGTAGCCCTTCTTGACCCAGTCGGCGAAGGTGTCGGCCGCGTACTTGAACTCGGGCCCCTTGAAGTCGACCTTGCCCTTGTAGAGCTGGAAGGCGTCCACCCACGGTCGCTGCGCCTTGCTCAGCGCGAGCTGGTAGAAGATCTGCTGCGCGGGATACTCGGCGCCACCGACCGCGATGGGAGTGGTCCCCGCCTTGACGAACGTGTCGAGCGCGGCGGTGAACTCCTCGAAGGTGGTGGGCACCTCGACGCCCGCCTTCTTGAAGGCGTCCTTGTTGTAGTAGACCATCACGTACTCGGCGTAGTTGGGGACGCCGTACCACTTGCCCCCGCCCATCACGCCGCGCTCGTCGTACCTCGCGGTCGTCTGGATCGAGGGGCTGAGCAGCTTGTCCCAGCCGCGCTTGGTCACCTCGGGGGTGAGGTCGGTGAGCAGACCCTGCTTCGACAGCAGACCGGCCGTGGCGTTGCCCTTGTTGTACTCCATCACGTCGGGGGCCTCGTCCGAGTTGAGGATCATCCCCGCCGACTGGCGGATCTGCTCGAACGCCTTCTCCTCGAACTTGACCGTCACGCCGGGGTGCGAGGCCTCGAACTGCTTGACGGCCTCGGCCCACGCCTTGCCCATCGCGCTGTCGGCGCCCTCGTAGTGCCAGAGCTTCAGGACGCGGGGCCCCTCCGCGGCGGGGGTGTCCGCCGCGGGTTCGGTGCCGCCGCAGGCGGCGAGCGCCATGAGCGCCGCCACCGCGGCGACACCGACTTTCAGGTTGAACATGGTCTGTCTCCTAGATGGTGGTGATGACGATCGGGATGTCGGCCCCCACCAACTCGACGCCCGCGATCCGCGCGCTCCCCGAGACGGTCACCCGCAGGCCCTCCCCCTCGGGAGCCGCGGTGATCGTGGTGTCCCCGTCGAGGTCGGAGACGGTGGTACGGGTCTCGCCGGTGTCGGCTCCGACTCCGTACGCGACCAGGGTGATCTCCCCGAACGGCCCGTCCCCGACGGTCCCGCCCTGCTCGGTGAGAACGGGGACGACGGCCCCGCGCCGGACGTACAGCGGGACGCGGTCCAGTGGCGTGGCGGCCGTGACGTACCGGCCGCCGGACAGGACCTCGCCCGTCCAGTGGTCCACCCACTCCCCCTCGGGCAGGTAGACCTTCCTCACCTGCTCGGGTGAGGTCATCGGCGCCACCAGCAGGTCGCGGCCGAGGAGATACTCCAGGTCCGCCTGCCAGGCCACCGGGTCGTCCGGGTAGTCCACACACAGCGCCCGCATCATCGGGGCCCCGGTCCTGGCCGCCTCGACGGCCGCCGTGTAGATGTACGGCATGAGCCGGTAGCGCAGCCTCAGCGCCTCGACCGCCTCCGCCTCGACCTCGGGAAACTCCCACGGCTCCCTGCTGGTGGTGCCGTGCAGGCGCAGCAGCGGGGAGAGCGCGCCGAACTGGGTCCACCTGACGTACAGGTCGTCGGTGGGGCGGCCGGTGAACCCGCCCGCGTCGTGGCTCCAGAACGGGACGCCGGACAGGCCGTGCGCCAGCCCGCCGCGCAGCGTGCTGCCCATCGCGGCGTAGCTGGTGTAGGTGTCGCCGCTCCACTGCGCCGAGTGCCGCTGCCCGCCGAGGAACGACGAGCGTGCCCAGACCATGCCGTGCCCCGCGATCTCCTTGGTCACCTCGGAGACGGCGTCGTTGAACAGCAGCGTGTAGACGTTGTGCAGGTCGGTGCCCGACATGCCGTTGGCCGCGACCGCGTCGTGCGGCACGCCCTCGGCGAAGTCGGTCTTGAAGACCTGGACTCCCTGTTCGAGCAGCGGGCGCAGCAGCCCCTTGAACCACTCGGTGGCGGCCGGGTCGGTGAAGTCGACGATGCCGCAGGCCGGGTAGGAGCCGTGCCAGCAGTCTGCGACGTAGACCTCACCGTCAGGCTTTTTCAGGAAATATCCACTCTCGGCCGCTTCCGCGAAGATCGGGCTGAGGTGGGAGATGTACGGGTTCATCCACAGGCAGACCTTGAACCCCATCTCCTTCAGCTCGGCCAGCATGCCGGTGGGGTCGGGGAAGCCTTCGGCGTCCCAGCGCAGGTCGGACCAGTGGCCGTCGGTCTGCCAGTACGTGTCCAGGTGCAGCACGTCGCACGGGATGCCGCGCTCGCGGATCCTCCGCGCCCTCGCCATCACCCGCTCCTGGGTGTCGACGAAGAACCCCGAGGAGATCCAGGTGCCGAACGCCCACTTCGGCGGGAGCATCGGCCGGCAGGTCAGCAGGTCGAACCGGTCCAGCACCTCCGACGGCGTCGGCCCGGCGATCACGTAGTAGTCGATCAGGTCGTCCGGGACCACGATCTGCACGCAGCTGTGCGTGGACTGGCACACGTCGAACTCCACCGGCGTCCCGCTGTCCACCAGCACGCCGTAACCCCTGCTGGACAGGTAGAACGGGATGTTCTTGTACGCCCGCTGCGATTCGGCGCCGAACGCGTCGAAGTTCCACATCACCGGCCGCTGGCCGCGCTTGTCCAGCCGGGTGAACGACTCGCCGAACCCGCTGAACGCCTCGTCGGCGGGGGCCACGAAGCTCTCGTGGTAGCCGACCACCGCGCCACCCGAGCTGGAACGGCCGAACGGCAGCGTGCGCAACCTGCCGCTGATGTCGGTGTGCCCCCGGTCCTGCTCAAGCAGCGGCGCCCCGCTCGCGTCGGTGAACCTCAGGTGCCAGGGAGCCAAAGTGATCTCCGCCCGCAGCGAGCCCGCGTCCAGCAGGATCGTCTCTTCGCGGCTCTCCACCCGCGCCCCGGCGAACTCGCCCGGCGTGACCATCGGGATCGCCTCGGCCGACCGGGTCCGCGCGTCCGCGTCCTGCCCGAGCCGGACCCGGATCACCCCCTCTCCCGCCACACTCAACTGGACCAGAAGCGTCTCCTCGGCGGATGTCACGGCCTTCAGGATCACCCCTGCCGCATCGGAGGCGACCGGCTCAGCCGAGATCAACGCCGACAGGCCCCCCTCACCGTGCGAGCGTACGGGCAGCTCAGGCGGGTCGGCGACGAAGTACTCGTGCGCGACCAACGGGGGACGGTAAGGCATGGGAACTCCAGCGCTCGGGTCTGCTTCTGCCGAGTTAGTTTTACGTCCAAACCAACAAACGTCAATGCCCCCACCTGCCGGACTCCGCCCGCCCACCCCCTCGCACGGGTCGTTCGCGGGCGAAGGGAGCCGGGGCCGTCCTCTTGAGCGGATCCCGCCGCGCGTGGATAATTAGTTTAGTTTCCATCCAAACAAAGGGGAGCCGTGGACTGGTCGGAACGGCTTGGCGGGCTGTGGTACGGCGGGGACTACAACCCCGAGCAGTGGCCGGAGGAGGTCTGGAAGGAGGACGTCGAGCTGATGCGGCGGGCCGGGGTGAACCTGGTCAGCGTCGGCGTGTTCTCCTGGGCACGGCTGGAGCCCGCACCCGGCGTCCACGACTTCGGCTGGCTCGACCGCGCCCTCGACCTGCTGCACGACGGCGGGATCCGGGTCAACCTCGCCACCCCGACCGCCTCGCCGCCCCCCTGGTTCGGCCTCGCCCACCCCGACGCCCTCACCGTCACCCACGACGGCACCCGCCTCACCCACGGCAGCCGCGACACCTACTGCGTGCACTCCCCCGCCTACCGCGCCGCCTGTGCCGGGATCGCCCGCACGCTCGCCGAACGCTACCGCGACCACCCGGCGCTCGCCATGTGGCACGTGCACAACGAGTACGGCACCACCTGCCACTGCGACCACGCCGCCGACGCCTTCAGGACCTGGCTGCGGGCGCGGTACGACATCCTGGAGGCGCTGAACGACGCCTGGACCACCTCGTTCTGGAGCCAGCACTACTCCGCCTGGGAGCAGATCACCACACCCCGCGCCACCCAGTACCTGCCCAACCCCTCCCACGCCCTGGACTTCCGGCGGTTCGTCTCCGACGCGATGCTCGACCACTTCCGCGAGCAGAAGGCGATACTGCGCGAACTCACCCCGGACGTTCCGATCACCACGAACTTCGTCCTCGGCGACTGGGTGCCGGTGAACCACCGCCACTGGGCGGCCGAGGTCGACCTGGTGGCGATCGACCACTACCCGTCCACCGACCCGCCCGCCGAGACCGCCTTCGCCGCCGACCTGGCCCGCGGCTGGGCCTCCTCTCCCACGTACGCCTCGGCGCGAGGCTCAATCGAGGCGGCGTACGACCCGGCGCACGACTCACCCGGTCCGACGCATGGCACATCCGGCGGCCGGGCGCACGGCCCGACCACCGCAAAGCCCTGGCTGCTGATGGAACAGGCGGTGGTCACCTACACCGGCCCCCGGATGCGCGCCAAGCGCCCCGGTGAGATCACCAGGCTGAGCCTGTCGCACATCGCGCGGGGCTCGCGGGGGGTGATGTTCTTCCAGTGGCGGGCCTCCCGTGGCGGCGCCGAACTCTGGCACGGCGGCATGGTCCCGCACGCCGGACCCGACTCGCGGATCTTCCGCGAGATCTGCGACCTGGGCGCCCTGCTGCCCACGCTGGAGGACGCCTGCGCGGCCCCCGTCGAGGCCGGGGCCGCGATCCTCTGGGACGACGAGGCGAACTGGGCGCTCCAGGCCCCCGGCCTGCCCTCCACCGAACTGAACTACACCGAGGCCGTCCGCCAGGCCCACCGGGTCCTCTACCGGCACGGCGTCACCGCCGACCTCGTCCACCCCTCCGCCGACCTGTCGGCCTACCCGCTCGTCCTCGTCCCCAGCCTCTATCTGATCTCCGATGCCGACGCCGACAACCTGCGCCGCTACGTCTCCGGCGGCGGCACCCTGGTGGTCTCCTACCTCAGCGGCATCGCCGACGAACACGCCCGCGTCCGCCTCGGCGGCTACCCCGGCGCCCTCCGCGACCTCCTCGGCATCAGGGTCGAGGAGTTTCACCCCCTTCCCCCGGACGTCACCCTCACCCTGTCCGCCCCGCCCACGAACGGATCCGGCCCGCGCCCGGCCGCCCCCGTACCCGCCGAGACCGAAGCCGCGGCGCGCCCCCCGGACCGGGCCGAGGCCCTCGCGCCGCAGCGCTCAGGAACCGGTGTCCTCGGCCAGGCGGAGACCGGTGCGGTCTGGACCGAGCAGGTGCACCTGGAGGGCGCCGAGGCGCTGGCCGTCTACACCGGACCGCACACCGTGGGCACCCCCCTCGACGGCCGGCCCGCCGTCACCCGCCACCTCTACGGCTCCGGCACCGCCCTCTACGTCTCCACCCACCTGTCCGATGCCGCCTACGCCCGCCTGCTGGGCCTGGCACCCGTCCCCATGGAAGTCGTCCGACGTGGCGACTGGCTCTTCGCCGTCAACCACGACGACAGGGAACACGAGGTGGACGGCCTGCGCCTGCCTCCCGGCGGTTTCACCGTGCGGACACGCGGACGCCGGTCGTAGACGGCCGTACAGTCGCCCGTCTCGGCTGCCCAGTAGATCGGCGCACCGCGTTTGCCCCTTTCGCCGTCGTTCTCCGCAGGAGTTCTCAGCGCTGCCCGGGTTGACCCTGCGGAGGCGTCTGGGGCGGCCACGGGTTGTGCGGGGCACCGGGCGCGTGAGACGGCTGCGCCGAGCCGAAGGGCTGCGGCGGCGGGAACGCCTGGGGAGGCTGCCCCGAGCCGAAGGGCGCCTGGGGAGGCTGCCCCGCACCGAAAGGCGCCGCACCGAAGAACGCCGGACCGGCAGGCGACGAGGACCCGGCCGAGTCCCGGCCACGGGCACCCACCGCGACGGAGACGCTCGCGATCTCAAGAGCGACCCCGACCATGCCGAGGAGGACCGGAGTCTGCACGCCGTCCTCGGTGCTGCATCTCTGCGTCGGCTGCCGCGTCTGATCCCCGACCACCGATACCTGACATTCCCATCCGGTGGAGTCGTCCATGTCCCACAGGACGGCATAGCCGAGTACCGCGAAGCCGGAGAGCATCAGGAGAATCTGCAAGGTGCGAACCAACGGCGACATGATCCGCACCATAGCGATCAAATACACATTTCGCGGTCACAATCGGAGCCGCGTTCGCGGTCGTCATCGCAGCCCTGGTCGCGTTCGCAATCGCAGCCACGTTCGCGACCGCGAACGGGGGTCGCCGCGCCAGGGACGTTCAGCGCCGGACCGCCCGGCCCCGCGCCCAGGCCCCGGCGTCGGGGCCTGGGCGCGGCGGTGAGGTGGGTGCCGGCCACCGACCGGGCCCCGGCCAGGCATCCTTTGATCACGCCGAAGGACCGCGCCATTAAGGTGATTTCGCGCAGAAAGGCAGTTCACCATGACTGCTCAACCGTCGGTCGATGAGACGCGCAGGCCGCTCGGACCGTTCGTTGCCCTCGTCGTCGTCTTCGGTGCGGTGTTCTACGTCCTGGGCCCACTGGTGGACGATCCGTCGCGCACGGTGCTGGCCAAGCTCCCGGCCTCGGCGCTGATGTTCGTCTGCCCGATGATCGCCGCGGTCGTTCTGGTGCACCGTCGCGAAGGCGTTCGCGCGTGGCTGCGGGGAGTGTGGCCTTGTCCGCGCTTTTCCGATGTGCCGTGGTACGCGGCGTCGGTCGTGCTCATGCCGCTCGTCGTCGCCGCTGCCGCGGTCGCGGCAGGGGCAGGGGCCTGGCCGCCGGGTGCGGTGATCGCCTGGGACGCCGTTTTCGGTTTGGCCGTGCTCTATCTGATCAGCGCCGTGGCCGAGGAACTGGGCTGGAGCGCCTACGCCACCGGCCCGCTGCTGCGTCGGCTGGGCGCGCTACGGGCCGGTGCGGTGATCGGTGTGATCTGGGCGCTTTGGCATGTCGTCCCATACGCCCAGCAAGGGCACGGGCTTGACTGGATCGTCGGCCAGTGCATGTTCACGGTCGGATTCCGCATCCTCTTGGTCCACCTCTACGCGGCCGGAACCGGGGTGACGGGCCCGACGCTCGCCCACGCCGCCTACAACGTTTCGTGGTCCCTGAGTCCCGTCTACGACCCGGCTGTCGCCGCGGTGTGCGTGTTCATCGCCGCGGCCGTGGTCGGGGCGGCACGGTCGATCACCGCGCCGACCGGCTCTTCAGGTGGCCGGTAACACCAATACGCGTCATCGGCGTCTCCGCGTGGCGATCAATGCTCGCAGCAGCCCTGGCGAAACCCGCGCGTACCAAAGGTGCCATCGCCACCGGCCGCGACTGGAACACCGTCGTCAAGCCGGTGGAGCCGACCCAGGTCCAGCCTGCCTGAGTGCCTCTGTGAACGGCGAGCCACCGTCATCGACGCCCACTCAGAGATGTCGGAATCTTCGTGTCGCTTCACCGGGGCCGGGTGACCGGGACCACCGTGAGCAGGTGGTTCAGGCCCTTGAACGGAGGTCATTTCCCCGGGGAGGCAGGCCAGGAGTCGCCCCGAAGGCCGGCCGGGTCACTGTTGGCGGCTGTAGGCGCGGATAGCGAGGGGACAGAACACCGCTAAGAGGACCGCGCACCAGATGAGCGTGGTGGTGACGGTGCCGCCGACCGGGGTGCCGTTGAGGAGGGCGCGGCAGGCGTTCATGGCGTGGGTGACGGGGTTGATCTCGGCCCAGGCTCGCAGCCAGCCGGGCAGGGTCTCGATGGGAGCGGCGAGGCTGGTGCCGAGCTGCAACGGCAGGAAGCCGATGAAGCTGATCGCGAGGACGGTGTCGGCGCTCCTGGCGAGGACGCCGAAGAACACGGTGACCCAGCTGAGGCAGAAGCCGAAGGTGATGGCGAGGCCGGCGGCGGCGAGGGCCGCGGGGAGACCGCCGTGGGCGCGGAAGCCGAGGAGCGTGCCGATGGCGAAGAGGATGGCGACGGCGAGCAGATAACGGACGATGTCTGCCAGTACGGAGCCGAGCAGGGGCGCGAGGCGGCTGATGGGCAGGCTGCGGAACCGGTCGGTGACGCCGTTCTTGAGGTCGAGGTTGATGTTGGTGCCGGTCGAGACCATCC
The DNA here is from genome assembly GCF_040635605.1 of Streptosporangium sp. NPDC006930. Lineage (NCBI taxonomy): Bacteria > Bacillati > Actinomycetota > Actinomycetes > Streptosporangiales > Streptosporangiaceae > Streptosporangium > Streptosporangium sp. NPDC006930. The sequence goes on from NZ_JBEYID010000002.1 coordinate 150,033, forward strand.
CGGCGAGGCCGGCGCCCATGACGAGGATGCCGGGGAAGAGGTACTGGAGGTAGTCGGCGGTGGAGCCGGCCACGGAGCCGCCGAAGAGATAGAGGAAAAGCACCATGAACAGGGCGGGTGTGACGACCCCGTTGATGATCGGGCCGGGGTTGCGGGTGGTCTTGGCGAGGCTGCGGCCGGCGAGCACGAAGCTGTGCCGTAGCCAGGCGAAGGGCCGGGTGCGCGGTGGTTCGATGCTGGACACGGTGGCGGTCATCAGGCGGCCCTCGTCGGTTCGTCGGTGTGGTCGGCGGTGGTGGGTGCTTCGGTGCGCGATCGTTCGGTGGCGATCATCGTGCGGCTTTCTTCGGTTCGTCGGTGTGGTCGGCGGTGGTGGCGGAGGCGGCGGTGGGGGTTCCGGTCAGGGCGAGGAATACCTCGTCGAGGCTGGGCAGGCGCAGCGACAGCTCGGAGACGCCGATGCGGCGTTCGCGCAGCCGGGCGGCGATCTCGAAGAAGTCCCCGTCACCGGTGACGGGGACGACCAGCTCGTGGCGGATGGAGCGCTCCGGGGTCCGGCCGGCGACTTCGGCCAGGATGCGGGCGGCCGCGTCGGTGTCGGCGGGGTCGTTCGGCCGCACGGCGATGGTGTGCCCGCCGACCTCTCGTTTCAGCTCGGCGGGAGTGCCGGAGGCGATGACCTGTCCCTGGTCGATGACGGCGATGGCGTCGGCGAGGGCGTCGGCCTCTTCGAGGTACTGGGTGGTGAGCAGGACGGTGACGCCCTCCGCGCTCAGGCCTCGGATCATCTGCCACAGTTCGTCGCGTTTGCCGGGGTCCAGTCCCACCGAGGGCTCGTCGAGGAAGACCACCTCGGGGTGTCCGACCATGCTCGCGGCGAGGTCGAGGCGGCGGCGCATGCCACCGGAGTAACCGGCGACCGGTCTTTTCGCCGCGTCCTCCAGGCCGAAGCGGGCGAGCAGGTCGGTGGCGCGCAGGAGAGCCTGCGGTCGGGACAGGTCGAGGAGCCGGCCGATCATGACCAGGTTCGCCAGGCCGGTCAGCTCCTCGTCCACGCTGGTGTGCTGGCCCGACAGCGCGATCCGCCGACGCACCTCTGCCGGTCGGCGTACCACGTCGAACCCGGCCACGGACGCGCGTCCGCCGTCGGGGCGCAGCAGGGTCGCGAGGACGCGGATCACGGTGGTCTTTCCCGCGCCGTTGGGGCCCAGCAGGCCGAGCACCTGCCCGCGCGGGGCGGTCAGATCGACACCGTCCAGCGCGCTGACCTTGCCAAATGCCTTGGTCAGTCCTTCGGTCTCGAACCCATGATCGCTCACCGTCACCATCCCTCATCCCGGTCGTCTCGCAACTCAGATGTTTTTAACATCTGAATTTTGAGAGTATCCTAATGCTGATGGTCCATGGAAAGGAACGGTGATGGTTCGACTGACTCGCGTGCAGCAGCAGGAGCGCACCCGGAGGTTCGTGCTGACGGCGGCGAGGGAGGAGTTCATCGAGCACGGCTACGCCTCGGCCAAGGTCGACCGGATCGCCGAGCGGGCCGACCTGACCCGCGGGGCGGTGTACTCGAACTTCCCGAGCAAGCGCGCGCTGTATCTCGCGGTGCTGATCGACATGGTCGAGAACGCCACCGCGGACGAGTCGCCGACGCCGCCACCACCGACGACGGCCGATGCGCTGGGCGTGTTCGCCAGGACCTGGCTCGAACGGCTGCCCCTGGTCGGCGACACGGCCTCCGGAGGGCGCCTGCACCTGCGTTCGCTCGCCGGTGTCCTCGACGACGAGCGCGGACGCACGGTGCTGGCGCAGGTCGTCAGGGTGGAGGCGTTGCTGCTCGCCCTCGCACTGGAGGCGCGCGAACCGGCTCGCGCGATGCCGGTGCGGCACGTACGGCTCGCCGAGCTGGCACTGACGCTGCTGGACGGTTCGGGTCACCTGGCCGAGAGCGCACCGGGATTCGGCGACCCCTTCGACCTGGCACGCGCGTGTGAGCATCTGGCCGGCATCGATCTCGCCGATACCTGGACCCCGCCGTACCTGCCCTATGTCACTCCGGCGCGACCGTGCGAGGACGCGTGGGATCCGCCCACCGAACTCACGGATCGGATCAGCGGGAATCGGGTCGACCTCGGCGCCGACGGCCTGATCACGGTGCTGGGGGCCGGTCGTCTCGCCGCCACCGAGGAGGCCGTCCGTTCCGCCCGGCCCGGCGAGCAGGTGACGGTGGTCGTCGTCACGGACGACGCCGCCGAGACGGGCCGCCTCGTACGGCTCAGGATCACCGATCTCGTCGGCTGCCTGCGGCGGGTCTTCGCCCCCGATGCCTGGCAGCGCGTCCGGCTGGTCCTCGACGACGTCGCACTGGCGGCGTCGGCGATCGGCCTGACGGACCTCGACGACGAGACGGAGTCCGCCGTCCGCGTCCAGGGTGGCTCGATCGTCGCCCGAGCCCACGGACGAGGCGCCGCGTACGCGGCCTCGATCTCCGACGCCTCGCCCGCCGACGCCTCCACCGCCGACGCCTCGAACGACACACGGCCGAAGGGGTCAACGTCATGACCCGATCCGAGTCTCCCGCGACCGGCACCGGCCTGTCGGTGCTCCACGCCCTGCGTTGCAGCGGCGCCGCCGGTCTCACCCGCCTCGCCAACGCCACGGGACTCGGTGAATCCGACGTCGAGTCCGAGCTGATCGATCTCGCGGTCGCGGGTCTCGTCACGTATACGGGCGGTGACTTCGGCGGGTGGAGTCTCACCGACGTCGGCCGGGTCGTGAACGCCGAACGTCTCACCGCCGAGCTGGAGTCGGCCGGTGCCCGTGCCGCCGTGCAGGCGGCGTTCGACGGCTTTCTCGTGCTCAACCCGGAACTGCTCGAACTGTGCACGGCGTGGCAGATCCGGTCCGTCGACGGTGTCATGACCGCCAACGACCATCGCGATCCCTCCTACGACGCCCGCGTCCTCGCCCGGTTCGTCGACTTCGACCGGCGTGCCGCCGTCGTCGGCGCCCGGCTGTCCGCGGCGTTGCCCCGATTCGGCCGCTACCGGACCCGTCTCACCGAGGCACTCGATCGCGCCGCCGCCGGCGAGTTGGAGTACGTGGCCGACGACTTCTCGTCGTACCACGTCGTGTGGGCGGAGCTTCACGAGGACCTGCACGCCACGCTCGGGATCCCCCGATGGGTATGAGATGGGTTCGCCCGCTCTCCCCGAGCGTCGAGGAGACGGCGGAGACGCTGGGCGGCAAGGCACACGGCCTCCTGGTCCTGAGGCGTCTCGGGTTGCCGGTGCCTCCCGGGTTCGTCGTCACCACCCGGGCATGTCGCGCGTTCCTGCGCGACGGGCGTCTTCCCGACGGGCTCGACGACGAACTCGCGGCGGCCGTCGCCGACCTCGAAGCCTCCACCGGGCGCCGCTTCGGGGGATCACGGGCGCCGTTGGCGGTCTCCGTTCGTTCCGGGGCCGGGGTGTCGATGCCCGGCATGATGAACACGATCCTCAACCTCGGCCTCACGACCGCAGCCACGGCCGCTTTGGCGGCCGAGACGGGCGACTCGCGGTTCGCGCTGAACTCACGGCTGCGGTTCCTGGCCGGCTTCGCCGCCGCGATCACCAACGTGGACGACGGAACCCTCGGGCGAGGGACCGGCGACGAGGAGGCACGGATCGAGGCGGTCGAGGACCTCATCCGGCGACGATGGGGCCGGCCGATCCCGGACGACGCGGCGCGGCAGCTGGAGTCGGCGGTCGAGGCCGTGTTCTCGTCGTGGGACACGCCGCGCGCCAGAACCTACCGCGAGCTGCACGACATCCCGCACGACCTCGGTACGGCCGTGATCGTGCAGACGATGGTGTTCGGGAACCGCGATGAGCACAGCGGTACCGGAGTCGCGTTCAGCCGCGACCCCAACACCGGGGAGAACGTCCCGTTCGGTGAGGTGCTGTTCGGGCACCAGGGTGAGGACGTCGTCTCCGGCGGCTCACTCACCCGGCCCCTGCGCGAACTCGCCGGCCGGGAACCTGCGGTGTGGGCCGGCCTCCTCGACGCCCTGCGCCGGGTCGAGGGGCACTACCGCGACGCGTGCTATGTCGAGTTCACCTTCCAGGCCGGGGAGCTGTGGATTCTGCAGGTCCGGCCGGGAAGGTTCGTCGGGGGTGCCGCCGTCCGCGTCGCGACCGACCTCGCCGACGAGCGGGTGATCGGGCGGCACGAAGCGCTGCTCAGGATCTCACCGCGGCATCTCCCGCACGTCCGCACACCCCGGATGGCGGGAACCGCCGACATCCTGGCCAGGGGAATCGGCGCCTGCCCCGGTGTCGCGGCCGGCAGGGTGGCGACCACCTCGGACGGAGCGGTGCGCATGGCCGCCGACGGCCCGGTCATCCTGGTACGGCCGGAGACCTCCCCGCACGACATGCGCGGTCTGGCGGCCGCCGCCGGGATCGTCACCGCCCGCGGCGGGCCGGCCAGCCACGCCGCGGTCGTCGCGCGGTCGATGGGAAAACCCGCTGTCGTGGGGATCGGCGACCTCGTCGTCGACGTCGCCGGCTCCTCGGTGCGAGCCGGTGGACGCACCGTCGGTGAGGGCACCCTCGTCACCATCGACGGGACCGGCGGCGAGGTCGCCCTCGGCAGTCCCGGTGTCGTCACGACCGGAGCCGACGCCCACCTGCGCCGGCTCCTCGAATGGGCCGACGAGGTGTCGGGCGACCACTCGGAACGCGACGAGGCCCTGCGCCTCGGCGCCGCCCACGCCGTACTCCGTCACGGCTAGGACTTCGGGTCTTCGGGTGGGCGAGAGCCCATGTGAGGAGCACCGGGGAGCCCGTCAAACGGCGGCGGTCCTATCCAAGGTGCCGGGCGAGGAACCTCAGTGCGGTGTCGGTTTCGAACGCGGGGACTCCCCCGTGGTCGCCGGGGTTGGCGTGCAGCGTCTTCTCGGTCGAGCCCAGGGCGTCGAACAGCGCCAACGCCTGGTCTCTGGGAACCCGCGTATCGTCCCACTGGAGCAGGAACTGCACCGGCACGGTGACCCGGGCGGCGCTCTCGGCCAGCCCGTGCACGCCGAGCAGGCCCAGCACCGCGGCGCGGATCCGGGGGTCGACGGCGAGGAGCGGCACGCCTAGCCCGCAGCCCATCGACACCCCCCAGTAGCCGACCGGACCTGCGCCCACGTGGTCGAGTTCCTGGACCGCGGTCAGAACCGCCTGCCAGTCGGCGACGGCCTCCTCTGCCAGCAGGTCGTGCATGGCCGCGACCAGCCCGGCCGGATTCTCGCCGGCGGCCATGCGGGCCCGCATGTCGCCCGCGAACCGGATGAACCGTTCGCTTTTCTGCCGCTCGCCGTGGTTGGGAGCATCGATCGCGGCGACGGCGAAACCTCCCTCGGCGGCGAACCGGTGCGCGCCGGCCAGGACGCCGGGAGCTCTCTTGTGCTGGCCGCCGCCGTGCCCCATCAGGATCAGCGGGCGGGATCCGGTGGCGCCTTCCGGCGTGAACAACACGCCGGGGATCTCGCCGAGGGTGAAGGACTGTTCGGTGACGCCGTCGGTCGACGTCTGAGAGGTCAAGCTGAAGCGCATGGCGTTTCGAAGCCTTTCGGGATGCCTTGTCGGGCGCTCCCTAGACCATGCAGGGGAGGGAGCCCCGATCTGTCGTCACAGCGTTGATCGGTCTCACCTCCTTCGGTCGTAGTGCCGCACGGCGCCGCCGAACGTATCACACGGATCTCTGCCGGCAAAGGCCGCCCGACGCGGCACCAGACCGCTCCGGCGCGCCGGGCGACCGGCACGTCAGGGGGATCACGAACGCTCCTCGCTCATCCCGCGCCGGTGGGCGCCCGGCAACACCGGGGACGGTCCTGGTCGATCGTGCGCTCAGGGCCGCGTGCCCGGCCCGAACCCCGTCCAGCGCAGGTCGGGCGGGAGGTGACCCATGTCGTTGTACAGCAGCACCGTCGGCGCCACGGCGTCGCGATACTCGATCGCCGTCAGTGCCGTGTTTCCGCAGTTCAGCCCAAGCCAGCGCACCGGTGGCGCGTCGAGGGCGTGCCGCAGCAGCCAGGCCACCGGATAGGCGTGGGTGACCAGGACCTCGTGGGTCTCGGTCTCCGCGGGGCGCGCGAACCTGTCGGTCAGCGCGTGCGCGAGGGCCGCGCCCGCGGCGGCCTCCTCGGCGTCGTACCCGTCGAAGAACCCCGCCCATGCGGGGGGCATCTCGTCCGGCACGTACGGCACGTGGTCGATCAGCTCGGCCGCTTCGCGCACGGCGACGCCCGGCAGCTGCTCGCCGACGATCTGGGCGGAGCGCACCGCCCGGGGAAGGGGCGAATGCCACACGACGTCGACGGGCAGGGCGGCCAGGCGCTTCCCGACCAGCTCGGACTGCCGCTGCCCGACGTCGGTCAACGTGCCGAACGCGTCCGCCGCGCCGTGCCGCATCACGTACAGGTGCCGAGTCGCCATCGTCAGCTCCCAGGTCTCGGGGTGTGGTGACCGGATCCTCGTACGGCTCCAACACGCCGCACGGCGAGAGCCGACGCTCGTCCTCGCAGCCCGGTGCGGACCTGCTCGGAGAGGTCCGAGCACACCGCATCTCGAATCAGCCGGACCATCGCGGCCCCCTTTCCCAGACAACGGAAATCAGGATACTGGTAAAATCCAAATGTCTTTAACATTTGAAAAACGGGAGGCGAAGGGCCCCGGAAGCGCGGGCCCCGCCGTCACGCGACGGAAGTGGATCCACCGGGGGTTGTCCACGAACCCCGGTGCGAAAGGTGCAAGTGGGTGTCTAGCGTGATGCAATGGTCCGCTGACACGATCGGGGCTGCTTTGAAGGAGGCTCCCGTGCGTCGTCCCATCCCCCTGGCTCTCATCGTCGCGATCTTCGCGCTCTCGGGGACAGTCATCTCTCCCGCCCAGGCCGCGGCCGGGCCGTGCAAGCCCGGTCAGGGCGTCAACCTGCGCGGCAAGGACTTCACCAGGGGCGCCCAGCTTCCCGCCACCCTGCGCTGCGCCGACCTCACCGGGGCGAAACTGAACGGCGTGGAGCTCATCCAGAAGGACCTCACCGGAGCGATCCTGCGCGGCGCCTCACTCAGGCAGGCCAACCTCACCCAGGCCACGCTGAAGTACGCCGACCTGCGGGGCGCCAACCTCACCGAGGCCGACCTGGGGCAGATGCACGCCGACCACGCCGACCTGCGCAAGGCGATCCTGGTCGACGCCGAGGCCGGGCAGGCGGAGTTCCCGCACGCGGACCTGACCGGGGCGAAGCTGACCAGGGCCGAGCTGACCCAGGTCAACTTCACCAACGCCAAGCTGGTCGACGCCGACCTGGAGGAGAGCACCCCCGGCCAGCTCAAGGCCCGCAAGGCCGATTTCACCAGGGCCAGGCTCCGCGAGGCCAAGATGAGCCAGGCGAACCTGCGCAACGCGACGTTCAAGGACGCCGACGTGAGTGAGGTCGAGTTCACCCAGGCCGAGCTTGACGGCGCCGACTTCACCGGCGCGCTGGTCGAGGCCGCGTCCTTCATCCAGGCCGACGACGTCGACCTCACCGGCGCCAAGGGCACCCCCACGGGCATCAGCGTCGCGGTGCCGACCTCGCTGCCCGACCTCGACATCTTCGGGACCAGGGAGACGAACGCCCCGCAGGACGAACCCGCCCAGGGTGACGGCCCGTCCGTGGGACTCGTCATGGTCGTGCTCAGCGCGGTGGGCCTGGCGCTGACCGTGGTGGCCTGGGGTGTCAGCGCCCAGCGGCGGAGCCGGCGCAACGCCCGGTTCGCCCTGATGCGGAACGGCGCGGAGGAGGACATCACCCGGCTGGGCGAGGAGATCGACCAGCTCGACTACGAGTTCCAGGTGAGCGGACGCGGCGGCATGACCGCCGACCGCGACTGGCGCCTCGCCCTCGACGCCTACGAGGCGGCCAAGCAGGCCCTTCTCGTCGCCCGCCGCGAGGAGGAACTGCACTTCGTGGCCCGCGCCGTCCAGGACGGCAGAGCCGCCCTCGCCCGCCTCCGCCCCCGCGTCCACTGACACCGTTCGACGGGACGGTGGCAATCAGGCAGGTGTGCGTAAGGTGCTCGAACCGATGCTCTGCGAAGGGGACGAGGAAGCGGTGGACGACGCTCTGCGAGGCGCCACCAGCCACCTCGGCCCTCGTTCGTCTCGGGGTCGGCGGTGCGGAAGCACCCCGGTAGGCGGAAGCACCCCGGTAGGCGGAAGCGACAGGGGCCTCTCCCCCGCCCCTCAGCGCCCGTCTTGAACAGCCCACCTGAGTTCCGCCCACACAGTGCGGCCTTCCTCGTCGCCCTCGGCGCCCATGTACGTGCTTAACGCGGCGACGATGGCCAGCCCTCGCCCGCTTTCGAGCACCTCTCCCCGAACGTGAGGAGGAAGGGTCGGCGTCGTAGGCCCGCCGGTGTCGGTTACGGCGATCCGGACGGAACCATCCATCAGCCGGATCTCGACCGTGAACACGTCGCCGCGGGACTTGGTGTGGACTACCGCGTTCGAAGCCAGCTCGGCAAGGCAGGCGATCGCGTCATCCAGGACGGGGCATCCGGTCAGGAGTGCTCCAACGAGTCGGCGGACATCATGGAGCTGGCTCGGATCGCCGGAGAAAGACCTACGCCACGTTACGCCGATCATGATGTGGCCCCCTCGCTACGAGGAGCGCGGCTAACGCACGCCAACGTTCTCATGTCGTTCACAACCTCTCGAACACAGAGAGTAATGGGTTGAACACGATGAACCATGGCATGCGCCTTGCAAATCTGCACAGCGGAATCGTGAACTCCTCCCATATGCGTGACAGAGGTGTAACCTTCGACCACTGTCCGTACATGAAAGGGGAGCGTCCGTGAACGCCAAGCGCGGAGTGACTCTGCGGTCCCAGTGGCTGGGCAAGCAGCTCCGTGAACTACGGGAGGCAGCCAACCTCACCCTCAAAGAAACCGGCGATTTCCTGCAACGCGACGGTTCCACGGTCAGCCGCTTCGAAGCCGGCCTGTACCCTGCCCGGACACCGGATGTCATCGCGCTGCTCGATCTGTACGGCGTCGCAGGGGAGCAGCGGCGAGACGGGCTCATCCGGTTGAGCCGCGACGTCTGGCAGAGCGGCTGGTGGGACAACTACTCCGAGGACCTGTCCCTGAACATCGTCGACTACGCCTGGCTGGAGTCACGTGCTCACAGGATCAGGTCGTTCGACGCGTTCGTCATCCCGGGACTGCTCCAGACCAGGGAATACATGGACGCCATGATCCGAGCCGAGGAACCCACCGCAGATCCAGAACAGGTTGACCGTTGGATCAGGTTCCGGCAGACCCGCCAGCAGGTCTTGGAGACGGACAACGCGCCAAACCTCATCGCGGTTCTCGACGAGGCCACACTGCGCCGCAGGGTAGGCGGATTCGAAATCATGCATGATCAGCTCGATCGACTCATCGCCTCCGCGAACCAGACGAACATCGAGCTCCGAGTGTTGCCCCTGAGCGCAGGCGCCCACGCCAGCCCCGACGGCGCCTTTCGAATCTTCGAACTCCCCGGCCCCTACCCCGCGGTCGCCTATGTCCCGAGCCCTGCTGGTGCGATATACGTAGAAACCGAAGCCGCCGACAGGCTTGCGTCTAAGTTCGACCGCATTTGCCATGATTCGCTCGACCCCAAGAAGTCCATCGAGTTGATCACAGCGATCGCGGAAAAGTTCCATCAGCCCACATGAATGGAGCCGCACCGCTCATGTCCGCTCCCGAGCACACTCCGATTTCCTGGCATATCAGCAGCTTCAGTGCCGACGGCGGCGGCAACTGCGTCGAGGCGGGGGCGGTGAACGACGGCACTGGACGTATCGCCGTACGGCACAGCAAAGATCCCGATGGACCGATGATCCACTACACCCGCGCGGAATGGGACGCCTTCATCTCCGGTGTCCGTGCCGGAGAGTTCGACTTCGGTCCGAGGTCTGCCTGAAAGTCGAGCGGACCTTGTTGACCGGGTCCCGGTCCCCTCTCCAGCCGGACGGTCAGATGCCGCTGGGGGTCATGGGCTGCATGAGGCGGCGGGCGGCCTCGGTGACGGAGCCGGACAGGGAGGGGTAGACCGCGAAGGTATGGGCGATCTGGTCGACGGTCAGCCTCTGCTGCACGGCGACCGAGACACCCAGGATCAGCTCAGACGCGCGGGGGGCGACCACGACGCCGCCGAGGATGATGCCGGTGTTGGGACGGCAGAAGAGCTTCACGAAGCCGTCGTTGAAACCCTGCATCTTGGCGCGGGCGTTGGTGGCGAGGGGCAGCTTGACGATGTTGGCCTCGATCTCACCGTTCTCGATCGCCCGCTCGGCGATGCCCACGGCGGCGATCTCGGGGTCGGTGAAGATGGCGGAGGCCACGGTCGCGAGACGGAGCGGGTGCACGGCCTCGCCAAGGGCGTGCCAGACGGCGATTCGGCCCTGCATGGCGGCGACCGAGGCGAGCATCAGGACACCGGTGCAGTCTCCGGCCGCGTAGACGCCGGGCGCGGAGGTGCGGGAGACCTTGTCGACCTGGATGAAGCCGCCCCGGTCAAGGGTGACCCCGGCCTCCTCAAGGCCGATCCCCGCGGTGTTGGGGACCATGCCGACCGTCATCAGGCAGTGGCTGCCCTCGGCGGTCCGGCCGTCCTCCAGGGTGACGACCACGCCGTCCGGAGTGCGCTTGACGGACTCGGCGCGGGAGCGGCCCATGACGTTCATGCCACGGCGCCGGTATACCTCTTCGAGGACCTCGGCGGCGTCGGCGTCCTCGTTGGGCATCATGCGGTCGCGGGAGGAGACGAGCGTGACCTCCGAGCCCAGCGAGCGGTAGGCGCCCGCGAACTCCGCGCCGGTGACGCCGGAGCCGACCACGATGAGGTGCTCGGGCAGCTCCTCCAGGTCGTACAGCTGGCGCCAGGTGAGGATGCGCTCGCCGTCGGGCTCGGCGCCGGTGAGGATGCGCGGGGTCGCGCCGGTCGCCACGATGACGACGTCCGCGCGGATCGTCCGGTCTCCGGCCCTGACCACCTGCGGGTCGACGAGCCGCCCGGGGGCCTTGATCACCTCGACGCCCTCCGCCGCCAGCCGGGCGGCGATGTCCGCGGACTGGGCGCGGGCGAGCTCCTTGACGCGCCTGTTCACCAGCGGCATGTCGGCGATGACACCGCCGACGTCGCCGTCGGGGCCACCGGTGTAGTGGACTCCCAGCATGCTGGCGTCGAGGAGCGCCTGCTTGCGCACCGAGGTGGCGATCAGCGTCTTGGACGGTACGCAGTCGGTGAGGACGCAGGCCCCGCCGGGGCCGTCCTGTTCGACCACGGTGACCTGCGCTCCCAGCTGGGCGGCGACCAGCGCCGCCTCGTATCCGCCGGGACCGCCACCGATGATCACTATCCTCGTCACATGGCCCATTCTCCCGCATGACGGGACCGGGCATCGCTGGACACCCCTCCCAAACCACGGAACCACCACAAAACCATCGAGATTCCACCAGTCATCGGCGTGGCCTCGAAGCCTGGTGAGCGTCTCGCGGATCTTGGATTAGTGTTTGTCTCCGTGCCTGTCTACGCCGCTTACGGCAGCAACATGGACCCGAAGCAGATGGCCCAGCGGGCCCCTCACTCCCCGATCAGGGGGACGGGCTGGCTCCAGGGCTGGCGTCTGACCTTCGGCGGGAACGATCTCGGCTGGGAGGGCGCGCTCGCCTCCATCGTCGAGGACCCTGACGACCAGGTCTTCGTCGTCCTCTACGACGTGCCCGAGTGGGACGAGAGCTCCCTCGACCAGTGGGAGGGCGCGGCGCGCGGCCTCTATCACAAGGTCAAGCTCCGGGTGCAGACCATGGAGGGTGAGGTCGTGGCGTGGTTCTACGTGCTCGACGGGTACGAGGGCGGGCTGCCCTCGGCCCGCTACCTCGGCATCCTGGCCGAGGCCGCCGAGCGTGCGGGTGCCCCCGACGACTACGTCAGGGAGCTGCGCGGGCGTCCCTGCACCTCGCTGGGAAGCTGACCTCCCTGTAGAGACCCCGGGTTCTCTGCGAGCCTGAGGCTCTCCCGAGAGCACTCCCGGCGCCGCATACGGCGGATTCTCCCGAGGGAACTCCCCCGGGAGCCTGAGGGCGCTCGTCACCTCCCGCACGCGGACACGCGGATCGCCGTCACGCGGAAGGCCGGCGCGAGCGGACCGCACGCGGACACGCACGGGAGGTGGAGTTAACCTGGAGGCCACCCCGCCTTCACCCGGAAAAATGTCATGATTCCCTGGTGAATGACGTACCTCCCGAAGATGGCGAACCCGGGCGCGGATCATCTCTGCGCGAGGTGACCTGGCTGTTCCTGCGGCTGGGCATCATCGCCTTCGGAGGACCCGCGGCGCACATCGCGATGATGCACGACGAGGTGGTGCGGCGGCGCGGCTGGTTGACCGAGCAGCGTTTCCTCGATCTGGTCGGCGCGACCAACCTCATCCCCGGCCCCAACTCCACGGAACTGGCCATCCACATCGGCCACGACCGCGCCGGGTGGCGCGGCCTGGTGTCCGCCGGGGTCTGTTTCATCCTGCCCGCCGCGCTCATGGTCGGCACGCTCGCGGCCCTGTACGTCCACTACGGCCACACCCCGGCGGTGAGCGGGATCCTGTACGGCATCAGGCCCGTCGTCATCGCGATCATCATCTGGGCCCTGCTCTCCCTGGTCCGTACCGCCCTGGGGACCGTGTATCTGTGGATCCTGGCCGTGGGTGTCCTGACGGCCTACCTGCTCGGTGTGAACGAGCTGCTCCTGCTCGCCGCCGGGGCCCTGTTGACCGTGGCGGTGCGGACGGCCTCCGCCCGGCGCTCCCGCCCGCGCGGGCCGGGAGCGGAACCGCCGCAGGACGGCTCGCGGAGCGCGCGGGCGCTGCTGGCCGCCCCCCTGGTCCTCACCGGTGGCCAGGACCCCGACCAGTTGCTCCGGCTCTTCCTCACCATGCTCAAGATCGGGGCCGTCCTGTACGGGAGCGGCTACGTCCTGCTCGCCTTCCTGGAGGGCGACTTCGTCCATCGGCTCGGCTGGCTCACCGGCACCCAGCTCACCGACGCCGTCTCGATCGGCCAGTTCACCCCCGGTCCGGTGTTCACCACGGCCACCTTCGTCGGCTACCTGGTCGCCGGGGTTCCGGGCGCGATCGTCGCCACGGTCGCGATCTTCCTGCCGAGCTTCCTGCTGGTCGGGCTGCTCACGAAGATCACCGACCGGATCAGGTCGAGGGCCTGGTCGAGCGCGCTGCTCGACGGGGTGAACGCCGCCGCGTTGGCGCTGATGGCCGGAGTCGCGTTCCAGCTCGGCCGTATCTCCCTGGTCGATCCGCTCACCTGGGCGCTCACGGCCGGAACGCTGCTCGTACTGTGGAGGACGAGGCTGAACTCGGCGTGGCTGATCGCGGCCGGAGCCGCGGTCGGCCTGGTCTCGGTGGCCGTCACAGGGCTCGGCTGAACGTCCCGGACACGTCGCGTCCTTCGCTGAGCGTCCCGGACGCGTCATCCCCTCCGCCGGGCGGGGACGGGCCCGAGCGGGAAACGGACCTGAGCAGGGGAGGGACCGCGCACTCCCCCTGAGCAGCGGACACAACGCTGTGTGAAGGCGAACGACCGGTACGCTCACTGACGTGACCAATGACCCGTATGCACTCGCCACCGACGCCGCGAACACGCTGAGAAGCGCCGTCGGCGTGGACTCCTTCGATGTCGCGCTGGTGATGGGCTCCGGCTGGGTCCCGGCCGCCGACGTGATCGGCGAGACGGTCGCCGAGATCCCGGTGACCGATCTGCCCGGCTTCGCGCCGCCCGCCGTGGAGGGCCACGCGGGCCGGATCCGCGCCGTACGAACCGAGTCGGGAAAGAACGCACTGATCTTCCTGGGCCGCACCCACCTCTACGAGGGCCGCGGCGTGGACCCGGTCGTGCACGGCGTACGGACCGCGATCAAGGCCGGGGTGGGCACGGTCGTGCTGACCAACGCCGCCGGAGGCCTGCGCCCCGAGACCCAGGAGGTCGGCGAGGCGGTGCTGATCAGTGACCACATCAACCTGACCGGCGCCAGCCCGATCACCGGCGCCACCTTCGTCGACCTCACCGACGTCTACACCCCACGCCTGCGCGAGCTGGCCCGCGAGGCCGACCCGTCGCTGACCGAGGGCGTCTACGTGGCCTTCCGCGGCCCGACGTACGAGACTCCGGCCGAGGTGCGCATGTGCCGCATCCTCGGCGGCGACATGGTGGGCATGTCCACCGTGCTTGAGGCGATCGCGGCCCGCGAGGGCGGCGCCGAGGTGCTGGGCATCTCCCTGGTCACGAACCCGGGCGCCGGACTGGTGGGCGAGCCGCTCAACCACGAGGAGGTGCTGCAGGTCGGTCGCGCCACCGCCACGCGCATGGGCGGCCTGCTGGCCGGCATCGTCGGCAAGCTGTAGCCGGAGAGGTGACGATGAGCAGCGATCTCGCGGGGCTCGCCCGTTCCTGGCTCGCCCAGGACCCCGACCCCGACACGCGCGCGGAGCTGAAGGAACTGCTGGAGAGCGGTGACGGCGACGCGCTGCGCGAGCGGTTCGGCTCCCGGCTGGAGTTCGGCACCGCCGGGCTCCGGGGCGAGCTGGGCGCCGGTCCCAACCGGATGAACCGGGTGACGGTCATGCGCGCCGCGGCCGGGCTCGCCCGCGTACTCGGCCCCGGCAAACACGTCGTGATCGGCTACGACGCCCGGCACAAGTCGGACGCCTTCGCCCACGACACCGCGGCCGTACTCACCGGGGCCGGGCTGCGCGCCTCGGTTCTCCCCCGGCCGCTGCCCACCCCCGTGCTCGCCTTCGCCGTCCGCCACCTCGGCGCCGACGCGGGCGTGACCGTCACCGCCAGCCACAATCCGCCCCGCGACAACGGCTACAAGGTCTACTGGGGCGACGGCTCCCAGATCGTGCCGCCGGTCGACGCCGAGATCTCCGCCGCCATCGACGCCACGGGGCCCGTCTCCGAACTGCCCCTCGGCTCCCCCGGCGACCCGGCGTGGAACGAGCTGGACGACGGCGTCGTGGACGCCTACCTGGAGGCGGTGACCGCACTCCCGATCGGCGACGCCCGCGAGCTGCGGGTGGCGTACACCCCGCTGCACGGCGTGGGCGGCGACACCCTGGCCAGGGCCTTCGCCGCCGCGGGGTTCGACGCGCCCGCGACCGTCGAGGCGCAGGCCGCGCCCGATCCCGACTTCCCCACCGTCGCCTTCCCCAACCCGGAGGAGCCGGGCGCGATGGACCTCGCCCTGGAGCTCGCCGAACGCGTGGGCGCGGATCTGGTGCTGGCCAACGATCCCGACGCGGACCGCTGCGCGGTGGGCGTGCCGCTCCCCGGCGGCGGCTACCGGATGCTGACCGGTGACGAGGTGGGCGCCCTGCTGGGCGAACACGTGATCCGGCGGACCTCGGGTGACGGCCGCCTGGTGGCGACCACCATCGTGTCGTCGTCCCTGCTCGGCAAGATCGCCGCCGAGTACGGGGTGCGCTGCGCCGAGACCCTCACCGGCTTCAAGTGGATCATGAAGGCCGGTGAGGGCCTGCTGTTCGGGTACGAGGAGGCGCTGGGATACAGCGTCGGCTCCGGCCTCGGACTGCCCGTGCACGACAAGGACGGCATCGGCGCGGCGCTGACCGTGGCCGGGATCGCCGCGCAGGCGAAGCTGGAGGGTCGCGGCCTGCTCGGTCTCCTGGACGACCTGGCCCGCCGTCACGGTCTGCACGCCACCTCCCAGCTGTCCTTCCGGGTGGCCGACCTGTCGCTGATCACCGGGGCCATGTCCCGCCTGCGAGACGCGCCGCCCGCGCGGCTCGGCGGTCGCGAGGTCGAGACGGCCGACGACCTGAGCCTCGGCACGGGCGGGCTGCCGCCCACCGACGGTCTGCGCTACCACCTGGCGGGAGGAGCCCGGGTCGTCGTCCGTCCCTCGGGGACCGAGCCCAAGCTCAAGTGCTACCTGGAGGTCGTGGTCCCGGTGACCGGCGAGGTCTCCGAGGCCCGCGCGCTGGCCGTACGGGATCTCGACACGCTGAAGGCCGACCTCACCGAGGCCCTCGGCCTCTGACCGCGTCAGGACTCCCTGCCGCTGCCCCCCTCACGGCTCCCGGCCTCCGACCCCGTCAGGCGAGGAAGGCGGCGATCACCAGCAGGGCGGCGGCGGCCAGCGCGGCCAGTGCGCCCGGCGACCAGGTGATCGTGAGCCCGCCGGTTCCGGGCGCGGCACCCGCTTCGGACGCGGCACCGGCTTCAGGTATGACGCCCTCCTCAGACGCGGCTCCGGCCTCGGACACGGCTCCGGCCTCGGACACGACGCCCGCTCCGGGCTCGGCTCCGGTTCCGCCGCTCCCCTCGGTCGCCGCCCCCGGCCCGGTCGCGTCGTCCTTCGTGGTCTCGGCGAGCGAGGCCGCGCGCCTGGCGGATTCCGCGCGTTCGGTGATCTGCTCGGCCACCCAGTCGGCGTGGGTCCTGCCCGCCAGCGCCTCGGCGGCGGCCTGCTCGGCCTTCGAGCGGACCGGCTCGGTCCTGAAGCGACCCCGGGCGGGCGCGGAGGCGGCCCTCCCCCTGCGCGCGGCCGCCGCCCGCTCGCGGGCGGAGGTCTGCGGCACCCAGCAGCGGATGCTCTCACCGCCGGAGGTGATCGTGATCGAGTGGGAGACCGTGACCTCGTCCACGCCCAGCCAGGGCACGAAGGCGTTTCTCAGCGGGTTGCGGACGCGGACGCCCTCCTCGGTGAGGAGGATCGCCGGGCGCAGGCAGCCGACGAAGACCAGCGCGGTCAGCACCGCCAGCACCGCCGCGGCGATCATCGACATCCGCCCGCTGTAACGGACGACCAGATCGACCGCGTTGACCGCGGCGAAGGCCATCCAGACCCAGCCGACGATCATCGCGAGGTTGGAGCGGAACACCTGCTTCATCGGAAAAAAGCTCACTTCACTCGGGCGAGCCCGTTCACACCTGCCACTTGAGGCGGGCGAACCCGGGCTTGATGACGCCGTTGATGAGCGACAGGCGCTCGTCGAACGGCAGGAACGCCGACTTCATGGCGTTGACGGTGAACCACTGCATGTCGTCCCAGCCGTAGCCGAACGCCTCCGACAGCTTGGCGAACTCCTCGGAGACGGACGTACCGCTCATCAGCCGGTTGTCGGTGTTGACCGTGACCCGGAAGTTCAGGCGGCGCAGCAGGCCGATCGGGTGCTCGGCGATTGAGGCCGCCGCACCGGTCTGCAGATTGGACGTCGGGCACATCTCCAGGGGGATGCGCTTGTCACGGACGTAGGCCGCCAGGCGGCCCAGCTTGGGCTCGGCGTCGTCCTGGACGGAGATGTCGTCGATGATCCGGACACCGTGACCGAGCCGGTCGGCGCCGCACCACTGGATCGCCTGCCAGATCGACGGCAGGCCGAACGCCTCGCCCGCGTGGATGGTGAAGTGGGCGTTCTCCCTCTGGAGGTATTCGAAGGCGTCGAGGTGACGGGTGGGGGGGTAGCCCGCCTCCGCTCCGGCGATGTCGAACCCCGCCACCCCGGCGTCGCGGTAGCGGACCGCGAGTTCGGCGATCTCCATGGACCTGGCCTGGTGGCGCATCGCGGTGAGCAGCGTACCCACCCGGATGCCACGGCCCGCCGAACCGGTCTCGAAGCCCTCCTGCACGGCCTCGATGACCTCTTCGAGGCTCAGGCCCGCGGAGGTGTGCTGCTCGGGCGCGTAACGCACCTCGGCGTAGACGACGCCGTCGTTCGCCAGGTCCTCGGCGCATTCGGCGGCGACCCTCACCAGCGCCTCGCGCGTCTGCATGACGCCGACCGTGTGGTCGAAGGTCTCCAGGTAGCGCTCCAGCGAGCCGGAGTCGGCGGACTCCCTGAACCAGGCGCGCAGGCTCTCCGTCTCGGTCGCGGGCAACCTGTCGTAGCCCGACTCGCGGGCCAGCTCGATGATGGTCTCCGGCCGCAGGCCACCGTCGAGGTGATCGTGGAGCAACACCTTCGGAGCCAGGCGGATCTGCTCGAAAGTGGGTAGCTGACTCATTCGGCAACCTTACCGTCAGGGGCCTGACCGGTCGGCCTGCGCGAAGACGCCGTCACGGCCCGGCCTGGGAATGTTCATACGGGTGTCCCGCGCGAGGGACCACGAGGGGACGCGGCGCCGATCCCGGTACGGAGACACCGGGATCGACGCGCGACGAACCGTCACCGGGTGCCGCCCCTTCACTCACCCTCGCGGTTGACGGTCTCCGGGGAGAAGGCCGGCAGGCAGACGGCGACGTACTCGGCGCCGTCGGGACCTGCGCTGTAGCGGATCCGCTCCCCCGGCTCGCACAGGAACGCCTGCCCCACGCCGACCTCGGTCGTGCCCTCGTCGTGCTCCACGACGACGACGCCCTTGAGCACCAGCGTGTATTCGGCGAACTCCGGCGTCTGGGCGGGTTCGTCCCACCCGGCCGGGGCCTTCATGTACGCGATCGAGATTCGAGGGTCGCCGCTGTTGGCCAGACCGACGTATTCGTCGATCGTCTTGCCACCGGGGACGGGAATCCGTGTCGCGCTGTCGATTTTGCGTACCATCAGGCCAGTCTGTCACCCGGTCTCGGGGCCCGGCGCCATCCGGTTCCCCGGCACTCTCCCCTCCCGATGCTCCCGCCCTCTCGGCACCCCGACGCTTCGGTACGCCGGTGTCTCCGGCCTCTGAACACCTTGGCGTCTTCGAGCGCCCTCAGCGCCCTCGGCGCCGCACCTCCAGCCACCCTCGGCGCCCTCAGGACCCTCAGTGCCCCCGGGGCTCTCAGTGCGAGATGTCGACGACCAGCCGGTTCGGGCTCTTCTGCTCCAGAACCCGGAACGGCGCCTTGCGGTCGAGGACGACGCCCACGCTCACCACGCCCTCGAAATCGCCGACCTTGACCACGTTCTGGACGTTGCCCAGCTGGGCCTGGAAGATCGGGCCGCCCTTCCAGGTGGACTGGCCCGCCTCGGTGTGCGCGACGGCCGGGGTGATCGTCAGTTGCAGGTAGGCACCGCCCTTGACGTCGACCTTGTCTCCCGAGCCGTCCTGGACGAGTTCGGAGACCCACCGTGCCCGGTAGCCCGGCAGCTCGCCCTTGAGGTCGATCACCACCCGGTCGAACCCCTGGTGCTCGGCGAACCGGGCCCCGGTGACGATCGGCTGGGTGGAGACGGTGCGGTCGACCTCGACCTCCTTGGTGCTCGTCGGAGGAAGGAGGGCCGCCGTGGCGGCGGAGGGCGTGGGGGACGTGGTCGACGTGGAGGACGGATCCGCCGGAGCCGTGGTCGCCGTGGTCGGCGTGTCCGCCGGGGAGGGGGTCGCGGTCTGCGTGGCCGAGCCGCAGCCGGCCGCGAACAGGAGCACGGGGACGAGCGCGAGAGGAACGAGGGTGCGGTTCATGATGAGCCTCCTGCCCCGTTAGATGCTCAGATCCCCGGAGAGGTTCACCCTCCGGCCGACCACATGCGCCCTGGCCGGATCGTGACACCTTGTCGAGGGGGGAGTCAAGCACCCCGACGTCCCCCTGACGGCGGAGGCGCTCCGGACGCGAGGACGCACCGGGCGTCAGGCGGTGACGCGGTCGATCACCAGCGGCAGCAGGTCGGGGTCGGCGGTCTCGCCGACGGTGTAGGCGCCTTCGAGGGCGGCGAGCGCCCGCTCGAAGCGCGAGGTCTCGTCGGCGTGCAGCGTCATCAGCGGCTGCCCCTCGCGGACCGTGTCCCCGGGCTTGGCGTGCAGCACGATGCCCGCGCCGAACGACACCGGGTCCTCCTTGCGCTCCCTGCCCGCGCCGAGCCGCCAGGCCGCCAGGCCCACGCCGTACGCGTCGAGCCGGGACAGCACGCCCGAGGAGGGAACGGTGATCTCCATGGTCTCGGCGGCCCTGGGCAGCGGGGCGTCGGGGTCGCCGCCCTGGGCGGTGATCATCCGGCGCCAGACGTCCATCGCCGAACCGTCCGCGAGGGCGCGCTCGGGGTCCTTGCCGCCGGAGATGCCCGCCGCCTGGAGCATCTCCCGCGCCAGCCGTACGGTCAGCTCGACCACGTCGGCGGGCCCGCCTCCGGCGAGCACCTCCACCGACTCGACGACCTCAAGGGCGTTGCCCACCGCCCGGCCCAGCGGCCGGTCCATCGCGGTCAGCAGCGCGACCGTCTCGACCCCGGCGTCGGTGCCGAGCTCGACCATGGTCGTGGCCAGCTCGCGGGCCTGCTCCACGTTCTTCATGAAGGCCCCTGAGCCGACCTTCACGTCCAGTACGAGCGCGCCGGTGCCCTCCGCGATCTTCTTCGACATGATCGAGGAGGCGATCAGCGGGATCGCCTCGACGGTGCCCGTGACGTCGCGGAGGGCGTAGAGCTTCTTGTCTGCGGGGGCGAGACCGTCGCCCGCCGCGCAGATGACCGCTCCGGCCTTGCCGAGTACGTCGAGCATCCCGTCGTTGGACAGCGACGCCCGCCAGCCGGGGATCGACTCCAGTTTGTCCAGGGTGCCGCCGGTGTGACCGAGTCCCCTGCCGGACAGCTGGGGCACGTATCCCCCGCACGCGGCGACGAGCGGCGCCAGCGGCAACGTGATCTTGTCACCGACGCCGCCGGTGGAGTGCTTGTCGGTGGTGGGTCCCGGCAGCGACGACCAGTCCATCCTCGCCCCGGAGCGGATCATGGCCTGGGTCCACTCGGCGATCTCCCGCCGGTTCATGCCGTTGAGCAGGATCGCCATCGCGAGCGCGGACATCTGCTCGTCGGCGACGACGCCCTTGGTGTAGGCGTCGATCACCCAGTCGATCTGCTCGGCCGACAGCTCCCTGCCGTCCCGCTTGGTGACGATGACGTCGATGGCGTCCATGCTCAGGCTCCCCGGCTCAGGTCGTGGGGCCCGAAGGCGTAGGGCAGGATCTCCGCCATCGGCTTCGGGCCGTCAATGGTCTCCAGCAGCAGTTCGGGGCCGCCGAACTCGTACAGGAGCTGGCGGCACCTGCCGCACGGCATGAGGAGCTCCTCGTGCCCGTCGACGCAGGTGAACGCGACGAGACGGCCGCCGCCGGTGGCCTGGAGCGCGGACACCAGCCCGCACTCGGCGCACAGCCCGATGCCGTAGGAGGCGTTCTCGACGTTGCAGCCGGACACGGTCCGCCCGTCGTCCACCAGCGCGGCGGCGCCGACGGGGAACTTGGAGTAGGGGGCGTAGGCGTGCCCCATCGCCCGTACGGCCTCGGCCTTCAGCGCCGCCCAGTCGATGCCCTGCCCGCTGCCCGGTTCGGTACTCGGTTCGGTGCCCTGCTCGCCGGTCGGGCCGGTGCTCGGTTCGCTGCTCATCTCGGTGCCCATCGAATCAGATCCGCTCGTGAGGTGCGCGTGTCACGGTCACTTACCCTGTCCCCTGCGGTACGCCAGCCCGATCGCGGCGGGCGCGCGGAGCCGCTGCGCCGCCAGCGAGAGCACCAGCAGCGTGGTGATGTGCGGGGTGACGGAGGTGAACTCCGAGGGAACGGTGTCGGTCAGCGCGAACACGACGAACACGGCGACCGCCGCGACCCCGGTGATCAGCGCGGCCCGCGTCCGGTTCTGCCGTACGAGCTGGTAGACGGCGACCCCGACGAGCAGGATCGTCACCACGAGCAGCAGCGCGTGCACCGACTCGCCGCCCCTGCGCAGCTGGAGCGCGTCGGTGTAGCCGAACAGCACGGCGCCGCCGGCGAGCCCTCCCGGCCGCCAGTTACCGAAGATCATGGCGGCGAGGCCGATGAAGCCGCGCCCGCCGGTCTGCCCCTCGCGGTAGGCGCTCGCGGCCACCTGCGACAGGAACGCGCCGCCCAGGCCCGCCAGGGCGCCGGAGACGAGCACCGCGATGTACTTGTAGGTGTAGACGTTCACGCCCAGCGACTCGGCGGCCACCGGGCTCTCCCCGCAGGAGCGCAGGCGCAGGCCGAACGCGGTGCGCCAGAGCAGGTAGTACGAGAGCGGAACGAGCAGGATCGCCAGGATCGTGAGCAGCGAGACGTTCGTGGTCAGGCCGCGCAGGATGCCCGCCACGTCCGACAGCAGGAACCACTGTTTGGCCTCCAGCGCCCTGAGCGGGTCCCCGATACCCGGCACGCTCACCACGCCCGGCTTGGGGACGGGAGGCGACTGGGAGTCGCCGCCGCCCGGCATCTCGGCGAAGGTGACCTTGGACAGGAACTGGGTGACGCCCAGGCCCAGGATGTTGATCGCGACACCGGAGATGATGTGGTCGACGCCGAACGTCACGGTGGCGATCGCGTGCAGCAGGCCGCCCAGGGCCCCGCCGATCGCGCCCGCGACGACCCCCGCCCACGGGTTGCCGAACTGGAGCGCGCCCCAGGCGCCGCACCAGGTGCCCATGATCATCATGCCTTCGAGGCCGATGTTGACCACTCCGGCCCGCTCGGCCCACAGGCCGCCCAGACCGGCCAGGCCGATGGGGATGGCGAGCGCGACGGAGGCGTTGATCGCGCCTGCGGAGGTGAGGTCGACGGCGCCGGTGACGGCCCGCGCGAACGAGAGCAGCAGGATGAGCGCGCCCAGGGCGAGCAGCAGGACCCGCCAGGTGACCCTGAAGCGGCGAGCGGGGGCCTTCGGCTCCAGGAAGGGAGCCTCCGGCGTGGTGAGGGCGCCCTGGCTCATGCCGGTGTTCCTTCCCTGGTCGGGGTGGTGTCCGCCAGCTGGCGGCTCACCCGGCGCTGCTCGGCGGAGATCTGGTAGCGGTGGACCAGCTCGTAGGCGATGATCACCGAGAGCACGATCGTGCCCTGCATGATGGTGACGATGTCCGGGGAGATCTTCTGGATCTGCAGGATGCTCGCCGAGGTGTCGAGGAAGGCCCACAGCAGGGCGCCGAACGCGATGCCGACCGGGTGGTTGCGGCCGAGCAGCGCGATCGCGATGCCGGTGAAGCCGAGCCCGGTCGGGAAGTCCAGGCTGTAGCTGTAGGAGGCCCCGAGCAGCTGCGGCATGCCGACCAGGCCCGCCATCGCGCCGGACAGGATCATCGAGATGAGGATCATCCGCTTGACGTTCACGCCGCTCGCCACCGCCGCCGACTCCGAGCGGCCGGTGGCGCGCAGGTCGAAGCCGAAGCGGGTCCGGTTGATCACCACGTGGTAGAGGACGCCCATCACGACCGCGAGGAGGATCAGTCCGAACACCTTCGTCTGGGTGCCGGGGATGATCTCCATTCCGGGCACCTGGCCAGAGGGGCCGATCGGGCTGGTCCCGATGTTGTTGCTGCCCGCGACCTCGACCGCGAGGCGCTCCTTGTTGAGCAGCCAGGAGCCGAGCGCGGTGGCGATCGCGTTCAGCATGATCGTGGAGATGACCTCGCTCACCCCGCGCCGCACCTTGAGCAGCCCGGCGATCGCGGCCCATCCGGCGCCGACCAGCATGGCGACGAAGATGATCAGCGCGACGTGCAGCGGGGCGGGCAGGACGACCGCGCCGCCGACGGCCGCGGCGGTGAGCGCCGCCAGACGGTACTGGCCGTCGACGCCGATGTTGAAGAGGTTCATCCTGAACCCGATCGCCACCGCGAGCGCGGACAGGTAGTAGGTCGTCGCATAGTTCAGGGTCAGCACGATCGAGCGCGGCCGGATGCCGTACTCGCCCATGATGACCAGCGTGTCGAGCGGCGGGGCACCGGTGATCGAGAGGATGACCATGGTGATCGCCGCGGCGAACGCGATGGCGACGAGCGGAGCGGCGAGCGAGAGCAGCCCCGCCGGGGAGACTCTGCCGAGCAACCGGTCGGCGAAGGTGGACTTTTCCCGGCTCATCCGCGCGTCCCGGGGTGCGTGTGCGCCGTCTGGGTGTTCATGCCGCGCATCCTGGGGGGCGTGTGCGTCTGGGGGTTCATGCCGCGCGTTTCCGGGGGCGTGTGCGCTACGTGGGTGTTCATGCCGCCTCTCCAGCACCCGTCATGGCCGAACCGAGCCGCTCGGGTGTCACGTCCTTGGGATCCACCTCGGCGACGATCCGGCCGCGCAGGATCACCTTCAGGGTGTCCGACAGGCCGATGAGCTCGTCGAGGTCGGCCGAGATCAGCAGGACCGCGAGGCCCGCGGCGCGCGCCGCGCGCAGGTGGTCCCAGATCGCGGCCTGCGCGCCCACGTCGACGCCGCGCGTCGGGTGGGAGGCGATCAGGAAGACGGGCTCCCCGCTCATCTCCCGGCCGACGATCAGTTTCTGCTGGTTGCCGCCGGACAGGGCCGAGGCGTCCACGTCGATGCCCGGGGTGCGGACGTCGTACGCCTCGACGATGCGCCGGGTGTCCTCGCGCGCTCCCGCGCGATCGATCCAGGGGCCCTTCACGTTGGGCCGCCTGGTCTGGTGTCCGAGGATCCGGTTCTCCCAGAGCGGGGCCTCCAGCAGCAGGCCGTGCCGGTGGCGGTCCTCGGGGATGTAGCCGATGCCGGCCTCGCGGCGGCGCAGCGTCGCCCAGCCCGAGATGTCGTGCTCGCCGAGGCGGATCTCGCCGTCGGCCGGGCGCATACCCATGATCGCCTCGACCAGCTCGGCCTGGCCGTTGCCCTCGACCCCGGCGATGCCGAGCACCTCGCCCCTGCGGATCTCGAAGCCCACGTCGTCCACGACGCGGCGGCCATCGGCGGACAGGACGGTGAGGTCGCGCACCGACAGCGCCACCACGTCGGTGACGGTGGACTCGCGGGTCTCCGGGCTGGGCAGCTCGCTGCCGACCATCAGCTCGGCGAGCTGCCTCGCGGTCACGTCCTTGGGGTCCACGCTGGCCACGGTCGTGCCGCGCCGGATGACGGTGATGGCGTCGGCGACCGAGAGCACCTCGTCCAGCTTGTGGGAGATGAAGATGATCGTCAGCCCCTCGCGGACCAGCTCGCGCAGGTTGGCGAAGAGCTCCTTCACCTCCTGCGGCACGAGCACGGCGGTCGGCTCGTCCAGGATGAGGATCCGGGCGCCCCGGTAGAGGACCTTCAGGATCTCCACCCGCTGGCGGGCCCCGACGCCCAGGTCCTCGACGGTGACGTCGGGGTCGACGCCGAGGCCGTACGAGTCGGAGATCTCCTTGATCCTTCTTCGCGCGGTGCCGAAGTCGAGGGCGATCCCGCCCTTTCTGGGCTCGCTGCCGAGGACCACGTTCTCCAGGACGGTGAGGTTGTCGGCCAGCATGAAGTGCTGGTGGACCATGCCGATGCCCACGGCGATCGCCTCGCCCGGGGAGCGGAAGCTCACGTCCTCGCCGTTGACGCGGATCTTCCCCTCGTCCGGGCGCTGCATGCCGTACAGGATCTTCATGAGGGTGGACTTGCCCGCGCCGTTCTCGCCGACGACGGCGTGCACGTGGCCCTGTCGCACGGAAAGGGAGATGTCGCGGTTGGCGACGACGCCGGGGAATCGTTTGGTGATGCCCGAGAGTTCGACGGCCGGTGCCGAGGTGCTGATGACGGCCTCCTCCGTACGGATGCCCCGATACGGAACGTGGTGGTAAGGGTGGAACAAATTTCGATCAATGTAGGACAAAGGGCCCGGGGGAAATGTCCGCCGGGCCCCTCATTAGTACCAGGTCAGGAGGTCTTGTCCGGAACGGTGATCTCGCCGGAGATGATCTTCTGCTTGTACTCGTCGAGCTGAGCCTTGATGTCGTCGACCTGGCCACCGGTGGTGGAGTAGTCGACGCCGTCGGCCTTGAGGTCGTAGATCGTGCTGCCGGCCTTCACCTGGTTGGTGGTGAAGCTCTTCAGGAAGTCGAAGACGGCGACGTCGACCTTCTTCACCATGGAGGTCATGATGACGCTCTGCAGGTCGGCGGCGGCGGTCTTCGCCTGGTCGGAGTCGACGCCGATGGCGAGACCCTTGGCGGCCTTCGCCGCCTCGAACACGCCGCCACCGGAGCCGCCCGCGGCCTGGTAGACCACGTCGGCACCCGCGTCGAACATGCCCTCGGCCGCGGTCTTGCCCTTGGCCGGGTCACTGAAGCCGGTGAAGTCCGGCGGCTGGGTGAGGTACTTGACCTCGATCTTCACGTCCGACTTGACGGCCTTGGCGCCCGCGGCGAACCCGGCCTCGAACTTGTTGATCAGCGGCACCTGCACGCCGCCGACGAAGCCCACGTGGTTCTTCTTGCTCTTCAGCGCCGCCGCGGCACCGACCAGGAAGGAGCCCTCGTGCTCGGCGAACAGCAGGTTCGAGATGTTGGGAGCCTCGGCCGCCGCGTCGTCGACGATCGCGAACTTGACGTCGGGGAACTCGGTCGCGACCTTCTTCACCGGGTTGGAGTACGCGAACCCCACCGCGATGATCGGGTTGAAGCCGCCGTCGGCGAGCAGGCGGAGCCGCTCCTCCTTGGCCGCCTCGGTCTCGCCGTTACCGGCCTCCAGCTCGCTGACCTCGGCCAGGTTCAGCTCGGCCTTGGCCTTGTCGATGCCCGCCGCCGCGGAGTCGTTGAACGACTGGTCGCCACGCCCGCCGATGTCGTACGCGAGACCGACCTTCGGTCCCGCCGCGGCCGACGCCTCACTGCTGGCGGCCCCGCTCGGCTGCGCCGACGTAGCCGGTTCCTCGCTTCCACCACACGCGGCAGCTCCCATGAGCATGCTGCCCGCCAGTGCGGTCGCGGCCAGCTTGCCGAATCGGTTCTGAAGCAAGATGGACTCCCTTCGCGTTTCAGTGCACGCGCGAAGAGACGCACGGCAACCCTGCACGGAAGATAGTTGGTCCATCAGGGTTGACCAAACCAACGCATGAGTCCGCAACAGGTCCGTTATCCAGCTCAGGCCACCTTGTGACCCAAAAACCGGACAGGGTTACCTGTCGGTAGCTCCGAACGTCCGCCACGGCCCGGTATCGGCCCGTCCGCCCGGGAGCCGATGATCTTCTTCGGGGACCATCGGCTGGTTCCTCAGGATATGTCCGGACTTTTCGTCTGACTAGATGTCAGGAACGCGCTACTTGTCGGCGTTCACGGCCATGAGCGTGTCGCCCGCGACGGGGCGCTGCCCCTCCCACAGGGCGGTGAGCGCGGTCGCCGCGAGGAAACGTACCCCGGTGCCGATCGCGCTCTCGTCCACGTCGAAGGTGCCCTGGTGGATGTCCGCCAGGTGCGCCGACCCCGGCTCGCGGGTGCCGAGCCTGGCGAACGCGCCGGGGATGGACTCCAGATACCAGCCGAAGTCCTCGCCGCCCAGACTCTGCTCCGTCGGCACGGGGGCACCCTCGCCGAGCACGCCTTCGGCGGCCTCGGCGAGCATATGCACGCTCACCTTGTCGTTGACCACCGGCGGCACGCCGCGCACGTACTCCATCTCGGCCTCGACGCCGTACGCGCCGGCGACCGACTCGAGCAGCGACTTGATCATGTCGGGAGCCGCGTGCCAGGCCGCCTCGTCCAGGCAGCGCACGGTGCCCTCGGCGACGCCGTCGTCCGGGATGGCGTTGGCCACCGAGCCCGCCTCGACCCGGCCCCAGACCAGGCTGAGCGAGGAACGGGGGTCGATCCGGCGCGAGAGCGCGGCGGGGAGCTCGGTGAGGATCTTGGCGAGCGCGAAGACGAGGTCCGCGGTGAGGTGCGGCCTGGCGGTGTGCCCGCCGGGACCGCTCACCCGGATCGTGACCCTGTCGCAGGCCGAGGTGATCGGACCGGCCTTGAGGCCGACCTTGCCGACGTCCAGCCGGGGGTCGCAGTGCAGGCCGAAGATGCGGTCCACGCCGCTGATGCCGCCCGAGGCCATCACCTCCAGCGCGCCGCCGGGAAGCTCCTCGGCGGGCTGGAAGATCAGCCGGACCCTGCCGGGCAGCAGACCGGCCTCGGCCTGCTGGGCGAGGAAGAGCGAGGTGCCGAGCAGGATCGTGGTGTGCACGTCGTGCCCGCAGGCGTGACACACGCCGGGGACCGTCGAGCTGTACGGGACGTCCTTCTCGTCGGGCACGGGAAGCGCGTCGAGGTCGGCCCGCAGCGCCACGGTCGGGCCGTCGCCGCTGCCGACGTCACAGAGCAGGCCGGTGCCGCGCGGCAGCACCGAGGGGACCAGCCCGGCGGCGGTCAGGCGCTCGGCGACGCGCTGCGTCGTGCGGTATTCGGCGAACGCGAGCTCGGGATGCATGTGCAGGTCCCGGCGGAAAGCGATGAGCTCCTGCTCGCGACCGGCGAGGAACGTGTCGAGTTCTCCTCGCAAATTACGCCCCCGCATTGCTCACCGTCCCATCCGCGCCGGCGGGCTCTGGATCCTCGACGCACCGTGCAACTGCCCAGGATCTCGAAACCCATGAGGCAGTCTCGAAAAAAGCGATCGCCGCACCGCCGGACCGGAGTGGGGTCTCACGGGCCGCATCAGCACGGGCTGGTCGGTCACCGACGTGGGAACGGCAGGCCGGTGCCCCGGGGAAGCCGTCACGTTGGCGATGACAACGACTTTATCCCTCCTCCCGAGCAGCTCGCCGACATCCAGGCCAAATGTTTTGGCGCCCCATGCCCCACTCGTACACCTTCCGACCCGGGATGACCAGGAAAGATGGCCCAAATTGACTATGAGACGATGGTCGTACCGGGGGAGGGCGGGTCCCGAGGGGACGTCACCACCGGGCCATTCCCAAACATCGCCGACCTGGCAATTTACGTGACCTCAGGTGCCGGTCATCGAACCCGGCGGAGTGATGCAAACGGGAGGAATGCGTGTTTCACTCCTCACATGATCGCTAACATCCCATTCGGGGAGAGGCAGTCGCGTTTGAGCATATTCGAACCGGACGAGGGCACCCTGGTGGTCCTCCCCTCGTTGTCGCTTCCCCAGGATGAGCTGCGCAGGATCACCGGAGCCCTCTCCTACGAGGAGCGGCTGCTGTTTCTCCTCCTCACCCTGAGGAAGCCGAAGGTCGAGGTCGTCTACCTGACCTCGACGGCGGTGGACAGCGCGGTCGTGGACTACTACCTGGGCTTCCTCGACGATCCCGACGAGGCCCGCACGCGCCTGCGAATGATCAGTTTGGATGATCCTGACACGCATCCGCTCACCGAGGCGCTGCTGCGCCGCCCGGACGTGATCGCGCGCATCCGTGCCGCCCTCGGCGACCCCCCACAGGGCGACGCCCCCTGGCACGCGAACAGGAACGACAGACCCGCCTGGATGGTGCCGTTCGTGGTGAGCGAGTACGAGGAGCGCCTCGCGGGGATCCTCTCCCTGCCGATCTACGGCCCCGCCACCTCCCTCGCCCACCTGGGTTCCAAGAGCGGCGGGCGTGTGGTCGGCGACGAGGCCGGGGTGCCGCTGGTCAGAGGCTTCGGCGACCTGCGCTCGCTGACCGAGGTGGAACGCGCCGCCCACGCGATGAAGCCCGCGGGCAGGCTCATGGTCAAGCTCAACAACAGCTACTCGGGGCTCGGCAACGCCATCGTGACCAAGGACGACCGGCCGCTCGCCTCCTGCCCCACGAGCTTCTCCGCCTCCGACGAGAACTGGACGACGTTCGCCGAGAAGGTCGCCGAGCGGGGAGCGGTGATCGAGGAGTTCATCGAGGACCGGCCCCTGCGCTCCCCCAGCGCGCTGGCCCGGATCACCCCCGGTGGCTCGTACGACGTGGTCGCCACCCACGAGCAGGTCCTCGGCGGTCCCAACTGCGACGTCTACCAGGGCTGCAGCTTCCCCGCCCGCCAGGAGTACCGGGCCGAGCTGGGCGAGTACGCCGAGCGGATCGCCAGGATCCTCGCGGGCCGCGGGGTGGTGGGGCTGTTCGGCATCGACTTCTTCGCCGTCAAGACCGACGGCGGCTACCGGACACTGATGTGCGAGATCAACCTGCGCATCGGCGGCACCACCCACCCGTTCGGCGCCGCCCTCCTGACCACCGGCGCGTCGTACGATCCGGAAAGCCACACGCTCGTGCACGCGGGCCGGCCGAAGCACTACGTGGCGACGGACAACTGCGCCTCGCCCTCCCTTCGTGGCCGTCTGCCCGGCGAGGTGGTCAAGCTGATCCACGACGAGGGCCTCGGCTTCGACCGCGAGCGCCGCACCGGGAACGTGCTGCACATGCTGGGCGGGGTCACGAAGTACGGCAAGCTCGGGTTCACCAGCATCGGCGACTCCGCCGAGGAGGCCGCCGAGCTACACGGAAGGACGCTCGTCACGCTTCGCCAGAGCGCGTAGGCCGATCGCACCGAGCACGATCGCCAGCACGATGTTGACGGCGATCAGGATTCCGTGGACCACGTAGAAGGCCGTCGGATGACCATCCGTGAGGTTGAAGCCAAGGGTGATCCATTCGAAGATCATGAAAGCGGCAAGGCCGATCAGGAAAGCGGCTGTCTTTCGCGTTATTCGCATGGTGTCAGTATTCCGCCGAGTGGTTCGCAGCTGGTCAGGGCACCTGTAACTCCATGCGAACCGGTACGAAGCTACCCTGAGCTCATCATGGGGATCAAACATGTCGCACCCGTCGGGGTGCTGCTCGCGGCGACCGCCCTCCTCGGCGCGCCCGCACAGGCCCGGGTCGCGGACGCGCCCGCGGTGGCCGGTTCGCCGGACCTGCGCACGGGGGCCGTTCCAGCGGCCGCGCGCCACGAGAAGGAGCCGGTCGGCGGCTCCCGGCTCGGGGGGCGAGGCCTCATCCTCCCGGCGGGTGTGAAGGCCCCTCCCAAGACGGCCGCGAAGTCGTACGTGATCGCCGACGCCGAGACCGGTGAGGTGCTGGCCGCCAAGGACGCCCACGGGCGCTACCTTCCCGCGAGCACGCTGAAGGCGCTCACCGCCCTCACCCTCATCCCCAAGCTGGACAAGAAGCTGAAGATCACGCCGAGCAGGCGCGCGGTGAACGAGGAGGGCAGCGCGGTCGGCCTGGTCCCCAAGCCGCTCTACACCGTCGAGGACCTGTTCAAGGCGCTGATGCTGGTCTCGGGCAACGACTGCGCGATGGCCCTGGCCGAGGCCAACGGCGGCCTCGCCACGACCCTGGCGGACATGAACGCCGAGGCCAGGCGCCTGCAGGCGTTCGACACGGTGGCCAAGACCCCGAGCGGGCTGGACAAGCCCGGCCAGAGCAGTTCGGCCTATGACCTGGCGCTGATCGCCCGCGCCGGCCTGGCCAACGCCGATTTTCGGCGATATATCAGCACAAAGACTGACAAGTTCCCGGCGCCCAAGGGCTACTACGAGATCGGCAACCACAACAAGCTGCTCTGGCGCTACAAGGGCATGATCGGCGTCAAGAACGGCTGGACCTCCAAGGCCCTGGGCAGCTTCGTCGGCGCGGCGAAGCGCGACGGCCACACCGTCATCGTGTCGATCATGCGTCATGACGGCTACTTCTGGGAGGAGGTCGCCGACCTGCTCGACTGGGGGTTCGCCAATCGCGGCAAGGTCGTCCCGGTCGGCCAACTGGTCGACCCGGTCCCCGAGCCCGCCCCGCTGCCCACCGGACCCGCCGCCTCGGCGCCCCCCGCCGCCCCGGCCCCCGCACTCCCCGCTCCGGTCTCCGCGCAGGACCCGGCCGCGGCCACGAGACCCGCCGACGAGGGCGTCCCCGTCGTCTACTACGCCCTCGGCGCCGTCCTGCTCGGCGGCCTGACCTGGCTGATGTACGGCCTGCGCGGACGCTCCCGCCGGGCGCGCTGACCAGAGCCCTCCTCGCCCTTCACCCCTCGACCGCCCCCCGGCCGCCCCTGGCCGGTGCGGCCGGAAGGATCCTGATCCCCAGGACGACACCCCCGACGACGAGGGCGAGGAGCAGCACCACCTGGCCGACCATGCCGAGGGTGATGGTCCGGCTTATCCCGTCGGCGAAGCCGAAGTGGTGGCTCAGCCCGATCAGGCGAGCACACAGCGTCGGCAGCGCCAGGATCGCGAGAGCCAGCGGCCACGACGGGGTGCGCCGCGCGGGTGCGTACGCGTGCACACAGACGTACGCGACGCCGGCCCCCAGGACGAACGCGCTCCTGAGGCCGGGCTCGTCCAGCCACGGCCATATCCAGGCGACGGTCGCGGCGGGAGACGCGATCGCCTCGTACAGCGCGGCGACGGCGACACCGGCGGCGAGAGGAGGGAGCAGAAGCCACGGCGACCGCCGCGCGGGGCGCGAGTCCCGCTGGAAACCGGCCCACAGGGCCGACACGGTGACCAGGGGGGCCAGAAGGCCGGCGAGCGCGAGCCCGGAGAAGCCGTCCAGGGACGTCTGGACCAGGACCGGCAGTCCCACCGCGAGCGCGACGAGCGCCAGCGCCCTGGCGGCGCGCGGATGTCCGAGGAGGAGCGCCGCGAACGGGGCGAACCACAGGGGGCCGGCGAGGCCCTCCAGGATGTTCGCGAGCCGCTCAGGCGACCCCGCCGGACCCGCCGCCTGGGCGAGCAGGGGGTCGACCGCACCGATCACCCCGTACGCGCGCAGCGCGATCGCGGCGGTCAGGGCGCCGAGGAACGCCTGGAGGCCCAGTCCCAGCAGGGCCGTCAGGCGGACCGTCTCGCCCCACGCGAGGAATCTGGGCTCCGCGCCCCCCGCTCCGCCGAGGCGGACCCGGACCGCGAGCACGGCGATACTGGCGATCTCCGACCAGCGCGGCCGGGGCCCGTCGGCGTCGGAGACGCCGGGCGAGCCCTCCAGGAAGACGGAGACCATCTCCTCCTCGCGCTCGGCGCGGTAGGAGGCGGGCAGCAGGCGCAGCCAGTGGCGGTAACGCCTTTCCAGCAGGTTCGTCGGCGCACCGTCGTCACCGCTCTCCCTCACGTGGGCGTCCTCGCCCTCTTTCGCGTGGGCGTCCTCGCTCTCCCTCACGCGGGGCCTCCCGCGACGGAGGGGCGGCCCTGCCGGGCGCGGAGACGGTCGACGGCGGTCCTCGCGTTCTCCGCGAGCCGGACGGCCTCGGCCTCCAGCGTCCGTGAGCCGGAGTCGGTGAGCCGGTAGTAACGGCGCAGCCGTCCCTGCTGGACCTCCTCGCGGTCGAGAGCCACCAGCCCGTCGCCCGCGAGCCGGTCGAGCACACCGTAAAGCGTGCCGACCTTGAGCCGGACCCGCCCGCCGGACAGTTCCTCGACCTCCCGCACGATGCCGTAGCCGTGACACGGCTCGCCGACCAGCGCGGTGAGGATGAGAAACGCCGGCTCCGTCATCACTCTCGGAGTCATGCCTGACAACATATATCGGGGAACAAGATATATCGAGCGGCGGAGCTCACCGGATTGCGGAAGATCAGGCGCGGAGGGCGGTCGTCGGGACCGGGGTGGGATCGGGCGGGGGGCCGAGGGACGCGGTGGCGGTCCAGGCGGCGGCGTACATGATCACCCGGGCCGAGAGGTTGAGCCAGACCAGCAGGCCGACGACCACGGCGAACACCCCGTAGACGGGATTGTTCAGGGTGCCGGAAAGGATCAGCACGGCGAGTTGCTTGAGCAGGGCGAAACCGACCGCGCCGAGCAGCGCACCGCGCAGCAGCACCCGCAACGGCTGCCTGGAGCGGCCAAGCCAGCGCAGGATGACCAGAAAGACGACGACGTCGGTGAGCACGCTCACCGCGAGCCCGGCCAGCCAGATCGTGACGGTCGCCACCGGCGAACCCGCCAGACCGAGCCACCCGGCCACGACCCCGCTCGCCTGGGTGGCGAACCCCCCGATCAGCACCGACAACACCAGCGTGGTACCGATGAGCAGGAGCGCGGCCAGATCCCTCAACTTGGCCAGGACGAAGTTGAGCGGCGCCTCGGTCGTCATGAAGATCTCACGCAGCGCGCCGCGCAGGGCGTCGATCGCGCCGAGTCCCGCGTAAAGAAGCCCGAGCAGGCCGATGATCCCGGCACTGGTCCGGGACTCGGCGATCTGCTGGATCGGCAGCTTGTCGGCGAGGCCCGGCAGATACTGGTTGATCGCCGTCTGCAGGGTCACGATGGCGTCGGGCCTGACGGAGAGGAAATAGCCGAAGACCGCGAAGGCGAGCGCGATGATCGGGAAGAACGACAGGAAGGCGAAGTAGCTGATCGCTCCCGCGAGCCGGTCACCGGACTGGATCTGGTAGCGCTGGAAGGTCCTGACCAGATGATCCAGCCAGCGCCACCTGATCCGGGCCGCACCAAACGCCCTCCCGAACCGCTCACGGGCAGATTGGATACGTTCCAGCACGCTTGTCACGTGCGCCCCCTACCCAATCACCGCCGTCCCGATCGTGAACGACGGCGAAAAAACAGCCGTGCGTACACGAGAGATCACGCAGCGGGCGGGAGGCCGCCCGAACCCGTACGAAGGAAGGTCGTCAGGGCCGTGTGGAGTCGTCGCGGTCCGGCTGGGAACACCTCCCGGACCGGGACGGAAGATCATGAAGTGGGCAGGAAGCCCACCCGGTCACGCACCTTGGCCATGGTCTCGGCGGCCACCGCGCGGGCCCTGGTCGCCCCGACGGCGAGCATCCGGTCGAGCTCCGCCTCGTTGGCGAGCAGCTTCTCGGTGCGCTCGCGGATCGGGGTGAAGGTGTCGATCACCACCTCGGCCACGTCCTTCTTGAACGTGCCGTACCCCTGCCCGGCGTAGCGCGCCTCCAGCTCGGGGATCGGGACGCCGCTCAGCGCGGACTGGATGCGCAGCAGGTTGGTGACGCCGGGCTTGTTCTCGTCGTCGGCGAGGACCTCGGAGCCGGTGTCGGTGACCGCACGCATGATCTTCTTACGGAGCGGTCCCGGCTGCTCCAGCAGGTCCAGGATCCCGGTGGGCGAGGAGGAGGACTTCGACATCTTCGCCGTGGGCTCCTGGAGGTCGGTGATCTTCTCGACCCCCTTGACGATGTGCGGGTCCGGCAGCGTGAAGGTCTCGCCGAAGCGGTGGTTGAAGCGCTGCGCGAGGTCGCGGGTGAGCTCCAGGTGCTGCTTCTGGTCGGCGCCGACCGGCACCTGGTTCGCCTGGTAGAGCAGGATGTCGGCCGCCTGCAGGATCGGGTAGGTGAACAGCCCGACACTGGCCGAGCTCTCACCGGCCTTCGCCGCCTTGTCCTTGAACTGGGTCATCCGCCCGGCCTCGCCCATCCCGGTGAGGCAGATCAGCACCCAGGCCAGCTCGGTGTGCTCACGGACGTGGCTCTGCACGAAGACCGTGGAGCGCTCGGGGTCGAGCCCTGCGGCGAAGAGCTGGGCCGCGGCGACCCTGGAGCGCCTGCGCAGCACCTCCGGCTGGTAGTCCACGGTGATCGCGTGCAGGTCGACGACGCAGTAGAACGCGTCGTACCCCTCCTGCATGGCGACGTACTGCCTGATGGCACCGAGGTAGTTTCCCAGGTGAAAGGAGTCTGCGGTGGGCTGGATTCCCGACAGGACACGAGGACTGGCCATAGCAGCCAATTCTGTCAGCTGTCGGGAGTGCTTGGTTCGCGAGGTTCAGCTCTCGGAGGCGGGTGGCGCCTCCTGGCGCGGCGCTCTCCGCTTGAGCCTGACCCGGGAGACCCTGCGGCCGTCCATGTCGGTGACCGTGAGGTCGAACCCCGGGATCTCCACCCGATCCCCCAGCGCGGGAAGGTGTCCGAGCGCTCCCATGACGAACCCGCCGAGGGTCTCGTACGGGCCGTCGGGCAGGCGGATCCCGGTCTCGGCCGCCACCTCGTCGAGGTTGGCCAGACCGTCGAGCTCGACCTCTCCCGCGGGCAGCGCGACGTGCTCGTCCGCCACGTCGTGCTCGTCGCGGATGTCGCCGATCAGCTCCTCGACGAGGTCCTCCAGGGTGACGATGCCCGCCGTTCCGCCGTACTCGTCGACCACGATCGCCAGGTGGTGCCCCTCCTTGCGCATCTCCGACAGCGTCGCCATCAGCCGCTTGCTGGTGGGGACCAGCTTGACCGGGCGGATCGGCACCAGCTCGCTGATCGGCTCGATGGACCCGGTCAGCACCGGATCGAGCAGGTCTCGGATGTGGACGAAGCCCACGATGTCATCGTAGGAGTCGCGATAGACGGGAAAGCGGGAGTGCGGCATGGCCGCGGCCAGGACCGCCGCCTCGGCCAGCCGAGTGTCGACGGACATGAACTCCACCTCGGTGCGTGGCAGCATCACCTCGCGCAGCTGCCGCTTACCCGCCGCGAAGACCTCCCCGATCAGGTGACGCTCGTCGGCGGTGAGTTCGTGGTGCCCCACCACCATGTCGCGCAACTCCTCGGTGGAGATCTCCTCGCGGTCTGCACGGGGGTCGCCGCCGAGCAGCTTGACGACCCCGTCGGTGGACTTGGACAGCGTCCAGATGATCGGCCGCGACAGCAGGGCCATCCGGTCGAGGAACGGCGCGACCAGCAGGGAGATCCCCTCGGCGCGCTGCCGGGCGATCCGCTTGGGGACCAGCTCGCCGAGGACGAGCGAGGCGTACGAGATCGCCAGCGTCACCAGCACCAGGGAGAGCGGGGCCGCCACGGCCTCGGGCACTCCCCAGCCGGTCACCACCGGGATGAGGTCCTGGGCGAGGGTGTCGGCGCCGAAGGCGGCCGAGAGCATGGTCGCCACGGTGACGCCGATCTGCACGGCGGACAGGAAGCGGTTGGGGTCGCGAGCGAGCTTCGCCGCCCTCGCCCCCCTGCGACCGTGGGCGTCGAGCCGCCTGACCTGGCTCTCCCTGAGGGAGACCATGGCCATCTCCGCCGCGGCGAAGAATCCCCCGATCAGTACGAAGAGCATGACCAAGGCGATGTTCGCCAGGACGCTGTTCACGAGATCGTCTCCGTCATGGCGGTCGCCCGTTCCGGCGGTGGTCGATATTTGATGTGCCAGCATATGCTGGCAATAGACTTACAAAAGTAAACAAGTACAAACATCATCAAACAGGAGGCTCCGTGAAGCTGCTCGTCACCGGAGGCGCCGGATACATCGGCGGCGTCGTGGCGGCGCGACTCGTCGAGGCGGGCCACGAGGTCACCGTGCTGGACGACCTCTCCACCGGCCACGCCGACGCGGTGCCACCGGGCGCCCGTTTCGTCGAAGGGTCGATCACCGAGGCCGCCGGCCTGCTGACCGGCATGGACGGCGTGCTCCACTTCGCGGCGAAGTCCCTCGTCGGCGAGTCGGTGGAACGGCCGGACCTCTACTGGGCACACAACCTCGGCGGCACCCTCGCTCTGCTCGACGCCATGCGGAGGGCGGGAGTGGGACGGATCGTCTTCTCCTCCACCGCCGCGACGTACGGCGAGCCGGAGCGCTCCCCGATCGAGGAGACCGACCCGACCCGGCCGACCAACCCCTACGGCGCGTCCAAGCTCGCGGTCGACACCGCGCTGAGCGCGTTCGCCGGACTGTACGGCCTGGCCGCGGTGAGCCTGCGCTACTTCAACGTGGGCGGCGCCTACACCGCCGCGGACGGCAACGTCTACCGCGAACGTCACACCGTGGAGACCCACCTGATCCCTAACGTCCTCGCCGTCGCACTCGGCGGTCGCGAGTCGGTCAGCGTGTTCGGCACGGATTACCCCACTCCCGACGGCACATGCGTGCGCGACTACATCCACGTGGCCGACCTCGCGGGGGCCCACCTGCTGGCACTGGACGCCTGCTCGGCGGGCGAACACAAGATCTACAACCTGGGCAGCGGGACGGGCTTCTCCGTGCAGGAAGTGCTGTCGGTCTGCCGCGAGGTCACCGGCCACGAGATCCCCGCGGTCGTGCGCGAGCGCCGCGCCGGTGACCCGGCCGTGCTGGTCGCCTCGTCCGACAAGATCCAGCGCGAACTCGGCTGGAAGCCCGAGCACCCGTCGATCCGCGACGTCGTCGCCGACGCCTGGGCCGCCCTGCGCGACTGACAGCGCGCCGTCGTCTGCCGCCGTCCGCCGTCGTCCATGGAAACGTGCGGCCGGACGGCCACGCCTACCTCAGGCGGAAGCGAGCCGTGTTGTTGGCGGGACGGCGGTCGCCCAGCCGAAGAGAGTAGACGGTCGCCTCGGCCCTGGGCGCGTGCGCGCGGGCCACGAAGGCGAGCGTGAAGCTCACCCGCCTGCCCGCGCCGACCGTACGAAGCCTGCACCCGACATAGGCGGGGTGGGGGTCGCAGCGCGCCCCCCTCGCCGATATGAGGCGCGCCCCGCCGGTGTCGAAGAGGACCCCGGCGTCGTGGACGCGCCGCGGTCCCCGGTTGCGCACCACCGCGGCCACGGTCACCAGGCGGCCCGTACGCGTCGTACGGGCCACCCGCGACAACCGGACCGCCAGATCCGTACCCTCGTCCACCTCGGTCAGCGTCTCGGAGACATTGTCCGTCTCGTCGTCGTCCACGACCTCGGAGGAGATCGTCGCGCTCGCCCTCAGCGGCCCCCTCGCGCCGGACCTCACCAGCCCCGTGATCGTCACCCCACCGGCCTGACCCGCCATGACATCCTTCACCGAAGGGCAGACCACCTCCCCTGCCACCGCGCCGGGGCGGCACTCGGCGACGTTCACGCCGATCACCGCCACCTCTTCCGGCAGCCGGACGGTGAGCAGCGGAAGCACCGCGTCTCCCGGCCCGTCGTTGCGCACCTCGGCCCGGTAGGTGATCGGCTGCCCCGGCTGCGCGCGCTTCGGGGAGGCCATGAGCCGAACCGACAGGTCGGCGGCCCCCCAGGTGTCGTCCCCGGGCGAGGCGAACGCTCCCCGAGATGTCGCGACGAGCGCGAGACAGATCACCCCGGCGACGACCCTCACCGCGGCGTACTCCCTGAACACCGATCCCCCGGCCACAAGTGATCATTGAACGCCGGGTGACGCCGCTCCGCGACGATCGACACGCCGCTTTCTCCCCTCACCGCCCGCGCCGCGAAGGTGCGGAGGAGCCTCCCACCGCCGCGCGAGGGAACCTCCCGCCGCCGCGCGGAGAAAAGGCCGGGAACGCGAACGGGGCCCCGGCATGCCGGGGCCCCGTTCGCGGGGCGGCTCAGGTCGAAGACCGCGTGACGAGCTCAGATCGAAGACCGCGTGACGGGCTCGGATCGGAGAACGTACGGGTGCTCGGATCAGAAGACCGCGTGGCCGCGTGGCCGCTCAGACCAGACCGAGCTCGCGCACCGCGGAACGCTCCTCCTCCAGCTCGCGCACCGTGGCGTCGATGCGCTCGCGCGAGAAGGCGTCGATCTCCAGCCCCTGGACGATCTCCCACTTTCCGTCGCGCGAGGTGACGGGGAAGGACGAGATGAGCCCCTCGGGAACGCCGTACGAGCCGTCGGAGGGAATCGCCGCCGAGGTCCAGGCGGTGCCGTTGACCCAGTCGAAGACGTGGTCGATCGCCGCGTTGGCGGCGGAGGCGGCCGAGGACGCGCCCCGGGCCTCGATGATCGCGGCGCCGCGCTTGGCGACGGTGGGGATGAAGGTGTCACGCAGCCAGGTCTCGTCGACCAGCTCAGCGGCGATCTTGCCGCCGACCTCGGTGTGGAAGAGGTCGGGGTACTGAGTGGCGGAGTGGTTGCCCCAGACGGTCATCTTCTTGATCTCGGAGACCGGGACCTGGAGCTTGGCGGCGAGCTGGGAGATCGCACGGTTGTGGTCGAGACGCATCATCGCGCTGAAGCGCTCGGCCGGGACGTCCGGGGCGTGCTGCTGGGCGATGAGCGCGTTGGTGTTGGCCGGGTTGCCGACCACCAGCACGCGGATGTCGTC
This sequence comes from Streptosporangium sp. NPDC006930, assembly GCF_040635605.1. NCBI lineage: Bacteria > Bacillati > Actinomycetota > Actinomycetes > Streptosporangiales > Streptosporangiaceae > Streptosporangium > Streptosporangium sp. NPDC006930. The sequence continues at coordinate 189,653 of NZ_JBEYID010000002.1, forward strand.
CGCCGCGTTGTCGTTGATCGCCTTGCCCTGCGGACCGAAGATGCCGCCGTTGGCCTGGAGGAGGTCACCGCGCTCCATGCCCTTGCTGCGGGGACGGGCCCCGACCAGCAGCGCGATGTTGGCGCCGCTGAACGCCACGTTCGGGTCGTCGGTGACCTCGATGCCGCTCAGCAGCGGGAACGCGCAGTCGTCGAGCTCCATCGCGGTGCCCTCCGCGGCCTTCACGGCCTGCGGGATCTCCAGGAGGCTCAGCGTGACCGGGACGTCCGCGCCCAGCAACTGGCCCGAGGCGATGCGGAAAAGCAGCGCGTAGCCGATCTGACCGGCGGCGCCGGTGACGGTGACCTTTACGGGAGTCTGGGCCATGACCTTCCCCCACTCGAAGGATGAATTGTGACGCTCGGATGCTACCCGTCCACCGTGGACGACCGTCCGGCGAGTGCCCTGATCGGCCCTCCGGGCGGCTGTGAGAAGGCGAGCGCCCCGCCGACGTGGGTGAACACGTCCACTCCGAGAGGGCTAGGAGCAGGGGGCCATGGTCGGGAGGTTGTTCTCCCGCTCCGGGAACTCGACCCTGGAGAAGTGCTTGTCGAGCAGCTTACGGACCGTGCCGCTCCGGTAGAGGTCGGCGATCGCCCCCCTGACGGCCTCGCAGGTGCGCACGTCGCCCCTCTTGAGCGCCACCGCGTAGCGCTCGTCGGTGAGCTTCAGGCCGAGCAGCTTGTAGAGGATGCTCTCCCGGTTGCCGAAACCGGCCAGCAGCAGGTCGTCGCCGGGGATCGCGTCGACCTCGCCGGCGGCCAGCTTGTTGACGCAGTCGGAGTAGGTCTCCGCGGGAACCAGCGTGAGCCGCTCCACCGCGCCCTGCAGGACCGCCACGGCCGCGCTGAAGGCCGGCTGGCACATCCGGCTGCCTTCCAGACCCTTCACGGTCACGATCGGCGAGCCGTCCTTGACGAGGGCGTCGACGTGGGCGAGGTAGTACGGCCCCGCGAAGGTGACGTCGTCGGTGTCGTTGATCGAGTACGTGGCCAGGACGAGGTCGACGCCACCGTTCGTCAGGAGTTTCGGCCGGTCGGCACGGGCGGTGGCCCGGAAGGTGACGCCGCTCGCCGGCACCCCCAGCGCCTTGGCGATCTCAAGGGCGAGGTCGACCTCGAAGCCGCTCCACCTGCCCTGGTTCTTCAGCGCGATGCCGGGCAGGGAGTCGCGCAGGCCGATGACGAGTTTGCCGGTCTTGGCGGCCTTGTCCGCCACGGAGGTGAACGCCGTCGGGACCGGTTCCTTCGGCCCACCCTTGTCGACGGGCCTCGGCCACCACTGGAAGGCGGCGACCGCCCCGGCGGCGAGCAGCAGCACCGCCACCGCGGCGGCGATCCAGCGCCTTCCGCGCGGGCGGCGCAGCGTCTTCTGCGTCTTCGGTGTCCCGTCGGGGGTCGTGGCCACCTGCCAGCTGGGCGGCGGCACCTCCCCGGCGTACCCCACGTACCCGGGAGACGAGGACTGGCCCCGGTGGTCGGGAGACGGCGGGTGGTCCCGGTGGTCGGGAGAGGTCGGATGGTCGTGACGGCCCGAGGAGCCGTGCTCCTGCGGGCGGTGGTCCGGGAGGCGCCGCTCCGGGGGATACGACTCGGGAGCGCGCTGGTCGGGGAAGGACGGATACTCCGGGGGGTACGACTCGGGAGCGCGGTGGTCCGGGAACTCCGAGGGCGTGGGGACGTGTGAGTGCCCGCCGCGGTCGGTGGGTGCGCGGCGCTCGCCCTGGCCGGGTCCGGTCCGGCTCCCCTGCCCCGGATGGGTCCCTCCGCTCTGATCACCGTGGCCGGGGTGGGTGCGCCGGTCGTGGGCGGGATGCCGGACCTGGAACCCCGTGGACGGGAGAGGCGGGTCACTCGGGAGACCGCCCGTTCTGGGGTTCGGAGTCCGCATGGGACTGGTGGCGTCGTCGTCACGGCCCTGACCGGCGTCGCGGGCATGCCCCCGCTCACGGCCCCGGTCACCGGAACGGCCCTGTCCATCGGAACGGCCCCGATCACCGGAAAGGCCCTGGTCGGGGGGACGGCCCTGGTCGTCGCTCTGGTCACGGTCCTGGGTACGAGACCGAGGTTCGTCGCGGGAGGACTTGGGGACGGCGACCTGGGCGCCCTGAGTGAGGATCGCGGGCGAGGCGTTCGCCGTATCGGGATGGCCGAGCAGCCGGAGCAGGAGCTGGTCGGCCGAGGGGCGCCTGGCGGGTGACTTGGCCAGCGCCGAACCGACCACGCCGCGCAGCGGCTCCGGCAGCATGCCGAGGTCGACCTCGTGGTTGAGGATGCGGTTGAGCACCACGGCGATCGATCCGCCCGCGAAGATGGTCTCGCCGGTCGCGGCGAACGCGATGGTCGCCCCCCAGGCGAAGACGTCGGTGTGCGGCCCGACGTCGGCGCCGGAGATCTGCTCGGGCGCCATGTAGGCGGGGGTGCCGATGGCCCGGCTGGTGATCGTGCCGGTGGAGTCGATGATGCGGGCGATCCCGAAGTCGACGACCCTCGGGCCGTCGGCGGCGATGAGCACGTTGTCGGGCTTGAAGTCGCGGTGCACGATCGCGGCGTGGTGGATCGCGGTGAGCGCGGTGGCCGTGCCGATCGCCAGCCGCTGCAGCGGGGAGCCCCTGAGGGGGCCGTCGGTCTCCACGACCTCGCGCAGCGACCTGCCCTCGATGTACTCGCTCGCGATGTAGGGGGTGTCGCCTTCGAGGTCGGCGTCCATCACGCCCGCCGTGCAGAACGAGGCGACCCGCTGGGCCGCCCTCGCCTCCCTGGCGAACCGGGATCTGGCGATGGCGTCGCCGGAGAACTTCACGTGCAGCAACTTGATCGCCGCCCGCTCCCCCGCGGCGTTGATCCCGAGGTAGACGACGCCCTGCCCGCCCTCGCCGACCCGCCCGACAACGCGGAACGGCCCGAGCTGGCGCGGCTCTCCCGCTTCCAGTGGCGCGATATCCGGCATCATCGTCCCCACGATCTCGTAATCTTCGACGTGGCAAACTTTACGGCGCCATGACCCGCCCTCTCCCGCTGTTATCCCGACGTGACCTCACATTCCTTCCGAGAACGACCAGCCTTCCGGCCGTGTCACGCCGAGAAACAACGGGATCCCCACCCACCCAATTTCCGACATTAACCCCAATCTGGCGCTCCAGCCGCTTAGATCGCTACCGTTGTACGTCCCTCAGGCAAGCCGGAGCAAAAACTTCCATGCGCCGATACATCGGTTATCGCGAGTTCGTACAGCGCGATCAGCGTTCCCTCGTCGGCACCGCCCTTCTCCTCACCGGCAGCCACGAGCAGGCCATCCGCCTCACCCTGCGCTCCTTCCACACCGTCGCCCTCTCCTGGCCGCCGCCGCTGTGGGAGAACCCCACCACGCACGCCCAGATCGCGCTCTACCGCCGCTTCCTCCAGCGGCCGAGCGCAGCGGGGCCGACGGCGCTGGTACGGATCCCGCCCCGGCAGCGGCTTCTCGTGGTCGCCTGCCTGCACGACGGCAGGTCCCGCGCGGAGATGGCCTCCCTTCTCGGGCTGCCGGAGAAGACCGTGGAGGCGGAGATCGCCGAGGCGGTCGACACCCTCACCAAGGGCAGTGAGAGCCGTCTGATCACCAGGATGGCCAACGCCGCGGGTGAGGCCTCCGTCCCCGACCTCTCCGCCCGGTCCATGCGCACGCTCAGGCGGCGTCGCGCCAGGGGGATCCTGCTCACCGTGGCCGCCGCGCTCGTCCCGATCGGACTGGTCGCCGCCTTCATCGTGCTCCAGCAGGGCGAGGTGTGGAACTCGGCGCTGGGCGAGCGCAACCAGGCCCGCGCCGTACAGGCGCGAGAGCCCGTACGGGCGGTCTCCAGCCCCGAGCCCGACGGCCGGGAACAGGCCGGCGGAGAACCTGGCGGCACCCCGGCGCCGTGGCAGGCCCCGCGGACCTCCTCGGTGATCCGCTACGCGGTCCCCGTACCGTGTCCCGACGGGAACGCCGCGCCCCCGGCGCGGGCCGGAGACGTCACCTGCGCGGGCTGGACGCTGACACTGACTCCCGGCGGCCCCGAGAGCCCCGCTCCGGGCCCCGATGCCTGCGAGGGCCGGAAACCCTGCGAGTCGACGCTGAGCGTCCCCGATGCCGCCCAGCGCCTCGCACACGGGGACGAGGGGGAGCGCCCCCGGCTCGTCCCCGCCATCAGCCGCGACGGGCGCCGCATCGCCTACCTCAGCGCGGCGGAGCGCCGCTACGTCGCCCATGACCTCGGCAGCGGCGTGAAGCGCCATCTGTCGCCGGTCCTCGTCCCCGCCGACACCGAGAACGGCACCACGGTGAGCGTCTCCCCCAGCGGTCGCCACTTCACCGTCACCCTCGGCGAGCGACGTCTGCGCACCGACTTCGCGACCGGCGCCCTGACATCCCTGCCCGCGGAACAGATGTCTCCTGCGGAGAAGATCTCCCCCTGGCTCCGGGAGCGGTACGGGACCTGGTCGGACTCCCCCAGCGGGAGATACTCCGCCGCGATCGTCGCGGGAAAGGGTGAGGAACCTCACAGGCTTCATATCGTCGACGCCACATCACGAAATGTCTTCAAACGGCTCCCGCTCCCCGAGGTGAAGCGGCCCGCCGAGGCCGAGGTCGTGAGCTGGCCGAACAACCGCGAGGTGGTCGTGAGGATGAGCGCGAAGGCCGGAGGCGACCTCCTCGGCTTCTTCCGCGTGGACGCCGTCAACGGACGGGCGCACCGCGTGCCCGGCCTCCCGGCCGACGCCTCGCTCGTGCTGGGGGCCGCGACGGCGCCGTGACCGGCCCCCGGGCCGCATGGGTCCCGTACGAGAGGGCACCGGGCGGCCTTCGGGAGGCCCGCCCGCAGCCCGGGAAGGCGGGAACGTCCGGTCTTCAAGTCTTCCGGCATGGGGAGGCCGGAAAGCCCGTCTCCGGGTTGGGAAGACGGAGAGCCCGCCTTCGGCCTGGGAAGCCGGAAAGAGTCCGTCCTCGGCGCGGAGAGACCGGAAAAGCCCCTCTCCGACGTGAAAAACGGGAAAAGGGCCGCCGTGGGGCGGCCCTTTTCTACAGATCCTGTGAGTTCTACAGGTCCTGCGGGTTCTGCTCCTGTGGGTTCAACAGGTCCTGCGGGCTGCGGTGCCGGCCGGGTGAGGGCCGGTGCCGCCGGAGACCGGTCGGGTGCCGGTCAGCCCACCTTCTTCTTCAGGTTCTCGTCCAGGGCCGCCAGGAAGTCCTGGGTGGTCAGCCACTTGGCGTCGCCGCCGACCAGCAGGGCGAGGTCCTTGGTCATCTGGCCGCCCTCGACGGTCTCGACACAGACCTGCTCGAGCTTCTCCGCGAAGTCGATCAGCGCGGGGTTGTTGTCGAGCTTGCCGCGGTGCTGCAGGCCCCGGGTCCACGCGAAGATCGAGGCGATCGGGTTCGTGGAGGTGGGGTTGCCCTTCTGGTGCTCGCGGTAGTGGCGGGTCACCGTGCCGTGGGCGGCCTCGGCCTCGACGGTGCGGCCGTCGGGGGTGAGCAGGACCGAGGTCATCAGGCCGAGCGAGCCGAAGCCCTGCGCGACGGTGTCGGACTGGACGTCGCCGTCGTAGTTCTTGGCGGCCCAGACGTATCCGCCCTCCCACTTGAGCGCCGCGGCGACCATGTCGTCGATGAGGCGGTGCTCGTAGGTGATCCCGGCGGCGTCGAAGTCTGCCTTGAACTCGGTCTCGAAGACCTCGGCGAAGATGTCCTTGAAACGGCCGTCGTAGACCTTCATGATCGTGTTCTTCGTGGAGAGGTAGACCGGATAACCGCGCGACAGGCCGTACCGCATGGAGGAGCGGGCGAAGTCGCGGATCGATTCGTCCAGGTTGTACATCGCCATCGCGACGCCGGGGCCGGGGAAGTCGTAGACGTCGAGCTCGATCGGCTCCGAGCCGTCCTTGGGGGTGTAAGTCAGGGTGAGGCTGCCCTCGCCGGGGATCTTCAGGTCGGTGGCGCGGTACTGGTCGCCGAACGCGTGACGACCGATGATGATCGGCTTGGTCCAGCCGGGGACGAGCCTCGGCACGTTGGACATGATGATCGGCTCGCGGAAGATGACGCCGCCGAGGATGTTGCGGATGGTCCCGTTCGGGGACTTCCACATCTTCTTGAGGCCGAACTCCTCCACCCGAGCCTCGTCAGGGGTGATCGTGGCGCACTTGACGCCGACGCCGTACTGCTTGATCGCGTTCGCGGCGTCGATCGTCACCTGGTCGTCGGTGGCGTCGCGGTGCTCGATCCCGAGGTCGTAGTACTTCAGGTCGACGTCGAGGTAGGGAAGGATCAGCTGGTCCTTGATGAACTGCCAGATGATCCGGGTCATCTCGTCGCCGTCAAGCTCGACGACGGGGCCCTCTACCTTGATCTTGGGCATGCGTGTGGTTCCCCTTCTGAACTAATTTGGCCAGACAGTCCTTTTTGAGGCTCACTGGCCGTTGAGGCTATCGGACCGGGCCTGTCGTCTGGCGACGCACCCGTTCCTCCGACCTATCGCATCGGCATGAGCGCCGGATATTCGAGGATCAGCCCGCCCACCATGAGCGCGATTCCGAGACCCGCGAGGGTGAGGACGTCGGTCGTCTTCCTGCGCACGGCGAGCCGCCCGCCTCCGGTGAGCCTGGCCAGCGCCCCCAGCGTCATGACGGCACCGAGGGCGAAGCCACCCCACTCGGGCATATCGAGCAGCACCGCGAAGACCATGGCGGCGACCGCGCCGACCGCCACCAGCGGGTACGCGCCCCAGCGCTCCTCGTTCGCGTTCACCGCTCGCGCGTTCACCGGCCCATCACTCGCTCTCGCCTCCGACTCATCGATTCCGACCTGTTCGATCCCGGTTCTTCTGATTCGGGGTCACATGATCCCGGTTCGCATGATCCCATTTCCTCTGATCCCAGGTCATACGATCCTTGATCACCTGATCCCGGCTCATCGCTCGGTGATCGGCTTCCACTTCTGGTCACGCTCGCCGATGTACTCACTGTCCGGACGAATCAGCCGGTTGTCGGCGTGCTGCTCGATGACGTGCGCGGTCCATCCTGACATGCGGCTCACCGAGAAGACGGGAGTGAACAGGTCCGTCGGGATGCCGAGATAGTGGTAGACGGTCGCCGCGTAGAAGTCGACGTTCGGGTAGAGGCCCTTCGTCTCGAAGACGACCTCCTCCATCTCCTTGGACATCCGGTAGTACGTGTCGTCGCCGGACGCCTCGCCGAGCTCCCGCGACATCCTGCGCAGGTGCGTGGCCCGCGGGTCCTCGGTCTTGTAGACGCGGTGCCCGAAGCCCATGATCTTCTCTCCCGCGGAGAGCCTGTCCCGTACGGCCTGGGCGACGGAACCCGCGTCGAGCGACTCCAGGGTGCGCATTACCTGCTCGTTGGCACCGCCGTGCAGGGGGCCCTTGAGGGTGCCGATCGCCGCCACCACGGCCGAGTGCATGTCGGACAGGGTCGCGGCGCAGACGCGGGCGGCGAACGTGGAGGCGTTCATCGTGTGGTCGGCGTGCAGGACCAGGCAGGCGTCGAAGATCTCGACCTCGCGTTCACCGGGGGTACGGCCGGTGATCTGGAGGAGGAAGTTCGCGGCCACGCTCAGCTCGGGGTCCGCGTCGGGAACCGTGGTGCCCGTCCTGGCCGCGTGGTAGCGGGCGACGAGGATCGGCTGCTGCGCGGTCAGCCTGGCGGCCTTGCGCAGGTTCGCCTCGGGGTCGTTGGTGTCCTTGTCGGGATCGTCGCCTCCGGCCAGTGAGACCAGCGTGCGCAGCGCCTCCATGGGGGCCTGCTTCTCCGCGATCTCCGGGATGTTGGCCTCGACGAGCGCGCCGAGCGTGCGCCCTCGAACCAGCTCCTCACCGTACGCCGACAGTTGCTCCTGGGTGGGGAGGGTGCCGTACTGGAGTAGGTGGGCGGTCTCTTCGAAGGTGGTACGGCCCGCCAGATCGTGGATGTCGTAGCCACGATAGAAGAGGCGACCGGCCTGACCGTCGATGTCACTGAGCGCTGTGGATGCGGCTACGACATCGGCGAGACCTTTGGTGGGTTTGTCCGCCATAAGTGTTTCCTCCGCTTATCTGTGCCCGAAGTCTACCTGTGAGCAGCGGAAACTCTCCCGGGAGGTGCAGGCCAATTTCACGCGGGATTCTCCTTCTGGCAAAGGCGATTCCCCATCACCTCGTCTGGGTAAGCCGGAGCTGTAGGAATAGTTACGGCGGGCTACCTGGGGAGGAACTGCCGTGGAGGGGCCGTTCATACGCATCGAGGACACAGGCGAGGTGGTCCCGTTGCGCCCCGAGATCACGACGATCGGACGTGGCCGGGGAGTGGACATCCGGCTCACCGATCCGAGTGTTTCCCGGCTGCACGCGGAATTCGTCCGGCGCGGACCCTACCTGTACGTCGTTGACCTGGGCCTGTCCCGCAACGGCACTCGGGTCAACGGTCGGCCGATCGCCCGGAGGGTGCTTGACGACGGTGACGTGGTGTCCTTCGGTGCGGCACGAGGCAGGATCGGCGGAGTGCCACGCGAGGACTTCGCCCCGGAGATCGAGCTCCGCCGCGCCGCGGCGCCGGAGCTGACCAGGCGGGAGGTTGATGTCCTGACGTCACTGTGCCGTCCGGCGCTGTCGGACGAGGCGTTCGTCGCACCGGCCACGGCCAGGGAGATAGCCGACGATCTGGTGGTGACGGAGGCGGCTGTCAAACAGCACCTCCTGCGCCTCTACCAGAAGTTCCGGATCCCGGAGGGCACCAACCGGCGCACCAGGCTGGCGAACGAGGTCGTCGCCCTGGGGCTGGTCAGGCCCACCCCCGTGGTGCCACCGCAGCGCGCGGCCGGTGCTCCCGAGCCTCAGACCGCGTCGTCCACCACCGCGAACCGCAGGGCCTCGTGAGCGAGGCCCGATGACCGCGGTTCTGGTGAGCAAGGTCTCATAGACGAGTGCGCCGAATGGTTCGGGCGGGTCCGGCGAGCGTCGGGCAGGTCCGGTGAGCAAGGTCTCGCGAACGAGCGAGCCGAATGGTTCGGGCGGGTCCGGATGATCCGGTCCTGCCCGAGACATTCGGTGCCGCCCGTACCGTCAGGCGCCGCCATGGCTGTCAGGCGTCGCCGGGGCCTGCTCCGCGCCCCTGAGGGAGGAGCGTCCGAGATCGCGGGATCGGATCAGCCGCGCTCCGCCTCCCTCGCCTCCCTGCGCTCGATGATCCTGCGGGTGAAGGGGATCCACTCCATCGCCCGCCCGCTGAGGTAGGCGGCGCCGAGCGCGAGGATGATCATCATCCAGGGGCTGATCCAGACACCATGCATGATCACAAAGGCGTACAGGGCGTGGTCGAGCAATGGCATGAGGAGGCTCCACGACTGTGACGAAAGGGATGCTTCAGACTAACCGCAGGTCAGAGCTTTTTCATCCAGGTGGTCCTGTCTAATCCGCCACTTTCTTATCCCCTGTGCGCAGCCGCCACAGTCGTCGCGACGGCCGCGCAGCGGGAGCGGGTCAGTGGAAGAAGTGGCGGGTACCGGTGAAGTAGAGGGTCACCCCGGCCGCCTCGGCCGCCGCGACGACCTCCTCGTCCCTGATCGAACCGCCCGGTTCCACGACCGCCCTCACACCCGCGTCGATGAGGATCTGCAGACCGTCGGGGAAGGGAAAGAACGCGTCGGAGGCCGCGGCGGCCCCTGAAGCGCGCCCGCCCGCCCGGGAGACCGCGAGCCGCGCCGAGTCGACCCGGTTGACCTGACCCATGCCGACACCCACGGACGCGCCGTCCGAGGCGAGCAGGATCGCGTTGGACTTCACCGAGCGGCACGCCCTCCAGGCGAAGGCGAGGTCGGCGAGCACCTCCGCGGAGGCGGCGGGTCCGGCCTTCAGCTCCCAGTTGGACGGATCGTCGCCAGGGGCGTCGACCCGGTCGGCGGTCTGCACCAGCAGGCCGCCGTCGATCCGGCGGAACTCCGCCGGGTTGGACGGCCCCGCGGGGCAGGACAGCAACCGGATGTTCTTCTTGGCGGTGAGCACCTCCAGCGCCTCCCCGGTGAAGGAGGGCGCCACCACGACCTCGGTGAACACCTCGGCGATCTGCCGGGCCAGCTCCCCGGTCACCTCCGCGTTGACCGCGATCACCCCGCCGTACGCCGAGACGGGGTCGCAGGCGTGGGCCTTGCGGTGCGCCTCGGCGACGTCCGCGCCGACCGCGATGCCGCACGGGTTCTGGTGCTTGATGATCGCCACGGCGGGCGCGCCGAAGTCCCACGCGGCCCGCCACGCGGCGTCGGCGTCGAGGTAGTTGTTGTAGGACATCTCCTTGCCGTGCAGCTGCTCGGCGTTGGCCAGGCCGTCCTTCTGCCCCGAGTACAGGGCGGCGCCCTGGTGCGGGTTCTCGCCGTAGCGCAGCGACGACCGCAGCTCCCAGGCCGCACCCATGTAGCGCGGCCACGCGCCCTCCTCGGCGGCGTAGACGCTCGCGAACCAGGAGGCCACCGCGGTGTCGTAGGCGGCGGTGTGGGCGTACGCGGCGGCGGCCAGGCGGCGGCGCTCGGCGAGAGTGAAGCCGCCGTCGGCGATCGCGGCGAGCACGTCGCCGTAGGAGGCGGGGTCGACGACCACCGCGGCGGTGCCGTGGTTCTTGGCCCCGGCCCGGATCATCGCGGGGCCGCCGATGTCGATCTGCTCCACGCACTCGGCGTCGGAGGCGCCGGAGGCCACGGTCTCCTGGAACGGGTAGAGGTTCACCACCACCAGCTCGAACGGCTCGATCTCCAGCTCTTCGAGCTGCTTGGTGTGGGACGGGTTTCCGCTGTCGGCGAGCAGCCCGGCGTGCACGCGCGGGTGCAGCGTCTTGACCCGGCCGTCGAGGCACTCGGGGAAGCCGGTCAGCGACTCGACAGGAGTGACGGGGACGCCGAAGGAGGCGATCTTCGCGGCGGTGCCCCCGGTGGAGACGATCTCCACACCCGCGGCGTCGAGCCCACGGGCCAGCTCCTCCAGCCCGCTCTTGTCATACACCGCGATCAACGCGCGCCGGATGGCGATGCGGGTCACTTCGTGCTCCTCGTGGTTGGTTCCGGGTTTCCCCCGGGCACCCGGCTCATCCGCCGGGTCGTCCGAATCGAACAATCCTGCCGGTGACGGTCCAGCCCTCGCGGGCCATCCGGCCGACGGTGTCGACGAGCAGGTGACGCTCGACGGTCTTGATGCGCTCGTGCAGGGTCGGCTCGTCGTCGCCGTCCAGCACGGGCACGGCCTCCTGGGCGATGATCGGCCCGGTGTCGACGCCCGCGTCGGCGAGCATCACGGTGCAGCCGGTGACGCGCACGCCGTACGAGAGCGCGTCACGGACACCGTGCGCGCCGGGGAAGGAGGGCAGCAGGGCGGGATGGGTGTTGAGGACCGGGAAGGCCTCCAGCGTCGGCGCGCCGAGGATCTTCATGAACCCCGCGCAGACCACGAGGTCCGGCCGGTACTCGGCGATCCGGGCGGCGAGCCTGCCGTCCCACTCCTCGCGGGTGGGATGATCGGCCAGCCTCTCCACGAAGGTCGGCACCCCCGCGCGCTCCGCGCGGGCCAACCCCTCGATATCGCCGCGATCGGCGCCCACGGCCACGATCTGGGCACCGTAGGTCTCGTCTGCCACAGCGTCCAGCAGGGCCTGTAGGTTGGTTCCAGAACCGGACACGAGAACCACAAGCCGAACGGCCTGGGATGACACCGACGCACTCCATTCGGACGGGGACTCACGCCGCTGCAAGGGTATCGGCCTGTCCGTACGAACGATGCAAGGAGGTCAGGTGACACCACCGGTCGAGGTCCGGCCCACTGAGAGCGCCGGTCGCAGGGCGCTGTGGCTCGCGGTCGCCGCGGCGGTGATGACGCTGCTACTCCCCCTCGCGGGAATCGTCATGGCGATCTTCGCCCTCGCCACCTCGATCCGCGCGATCAGGACGCTCCGTGCCATCCCCAAGCCGGCGGGCACCGCCGTGGTGGGCGTCGTGCTGTCGGCCACGGCGCTGCTGATCTCGATCGCGGTGACGTCGCTGCAGTTCTACTTCGGTGACGAGCTGGCCGCCTACACCGAGTGCGGCAGGGGCGCGGGCACCGTGACGGCGCAGAACGAGTGCGTGGAGCAGCTCGAACGGGCGATGGAGAAGAAGCTGCCCTTCCTGGAGCCCGGCCAGGTGCGCTTCCCCTTCCCGCCCTGATCGGCTCTCGTCGCCCGGCCCTGACCGGCACGGGGCTTCACCCGGCGCGGCTCTGACCGGCTTGGATTCATCGGCCCCTGTCCGGCACGAGGCTTCCCCCGGAGCCTCCCCGACCGGCACGGCTCCCGCCGCCCGGCCCTGACCCGCACAGAGCTTCACCCGGCGCGGCCCTGACCGGTCTGGATCCATCGCCGGGCCCAGGCCGGCACGGAGCCTCAGTCGCGGTCCCAGGCGTAGGGGTCGACGTAGATGACGTGGCCGCCCTTGTCGTCGCTCTCGTCGACGATGTCGCGCCGGGGCGGGCGCGGCGGGTCGGGGCGGCGGGCCTTCTGGGAGCTCTCCGCGGCGGCCGAGGCGTGCTCGTCCTCCCAGTCGTCCCTGATGACCGGGATCGGCTGGGTGTCGCACTCCGTGGCGTCCAGCCAGTAGCCGGGGAGCTTCTGAAGCTCCTCCGGCTCGGCGAAGCCGACCTTTCCCGCCGCCGAGGCCGCCGCCTTGGCGATCTTGACACCCGCCTTGCGCACCGGTGCGGTGGCGGTGCCGACCTTGGCCGCCGCCTTGGTGACGGCCGTGTTGTGCCCGCGGAAGATCAGCCACCAGTTGGCCAGCCCCGCGGCGATACCGGCCGCGACGCCCACCTCCAGGGTCACCGAGACCATCACCTCCCAGCCCGAGGGCCCCAGCGCGGACAGCCGCGCGCCGCCGAGCGAGCCGCCGGAGAGCGCGGCGAGCAGACCCGCCACCGTCCCGGTCGCGAGTCCGCAGGCGAACCCCCACAGCGGTGCCCCCTCGTACGAGGGGGAGGGCGAGATCCGGACGACCAGGACGCCCGCCACGGCCCCGGCCAGGAAAGGCACCGCGATCACGATCATCACCCAGGCCGGCGTCGGGCCCGCCTCGGGCAGCGCGCCAAGGATCGGCAGGCTCGGGACCGTGCCCAGCTGCACGCCCGTCGGCGCGACCAGCGTGCCGGTGCCGACCGCGAACCCCGGACCCGCGATGTAGGCGAGGCCCCAGATGACGGCGTTGAGCAGGTAGAGCCCCTGCACCAGCAGGAGCAGCACACCGCCGACGAACCCCGGCGCCAGGATCCCGGAAAGCTCCTGCACCTGCCCGAAGTTGACCACGACGGCCCCGACCACCATGACGGCACCCGCCAAGAGCATGATCGCCAGCGCGGCGGACGTCCCGGCCACGACCGAGCGCAGCCGCTCGGGCAGCAGGCGCAGCATCGAACGCCAGGGGCCGATCGTCCTGGCGACGGCCACGGAGCCCGCGAGGAAGGCCAGCACCAGATGGCTGGCCAGCACGTCGCCGAGGAAGGGCTGGGTGATCTCGTTCCTGGTGACCAGCGCGATCAGCCCTGCCAGCAGCGCGTACGGCGCCGCCAGCGAGATGCCCGCCTGCGCGATCAGGACCAGCTGCGCCCTGCGGCGGGCGTTGGACACCTCCTTCGGGGTGTTCTTGGGCAGCCTGGCGGGCAGCCGGAGCCGCAGATCCGCGTCGCGGGCCATCCACATCCCGGCGCGGTACAGCAGGAAGGCGGGCAGGAGCGTCAGCCCGAGCGGTAGCAGGCCCACCGAGCCGCCGGGTATCGCGAAGCCCGCGTGGTGCGCGGCGAGCCAGAGCTGCGACGCGGTGCGGAACACCGCGGGCAGTCCCGCGCCGAGCGCACCGCGGGGAGCGGCGATCCAGCCGACCAGGGTGAGCGTGGTGAGCACCGCCAGTCCCACGCCGAGGGTCCACGCGGCGGCGAGCATCCCGGAGACGGGAAGCGGCCGGCGGGCGTCATCGTCGTCACCCGTGAGGCCGGGCAGGGGGATACGGCTGAGGACGTTACGGGGAGCCGTCCGTAGCTGATCGAAAAGGGCCGTCACAGTAGTCGATGCTCTCAGGATCTTCGGTGCGGAAGGGACTCCCTCGCCCGCGTGTCGCGCACCGCGTCACGGGATCCCCCTGTGGTATCCGGGTGACGCCGGCACGGGAACCGCATGGCGAAGGGCGCCCGGCGGGATGCCGGACGCCCTTTGAAAGTGGGCGGGGCCGTGGCCCCGGAGCCGTGCGCTAGAGCGACTTGACGACCTCGCGCATCAGGCGGGCGGTCTCGCTCGGGGTCCTGCCGACGCGGACGCCGACCTTCTCCAGCGCGTCCTTCTTGGCCTGGGCGGTGCCGGCCGAGCCGGACACGATCGCGCCCGCGTGCCCCATGGTCTTGCCCTCGGGGGCGGTGAAGCCCGCCACGTAGGCGACGACCGGCTTGGTGACGTGCTGCTCGATGTAGGCGGCCGCGCGCTCCTCGGCGTCGCCGCCGATTTCGCCGATCATCACGATCGCCTCGGTGCCCGGGTCGTCCTGGAACGCCTGCAGGGCGTCGATGTGCGTAGTGCCGATGACCGGGTCACCGCCGATGCCGACCGCGGTGGAGAACCCGATGTCGCGCAGCTCGTACATGAGCTGGTACGTCAGCGTGCCCGACTTCGAGACCAGGCCGATGCGGCCCGCGCTGGTGATGTCGGCCGGGATGATCCCCGCGTTCGAGGCGCCGGGCGAGGCGATGCCGGGGCAGTTGGGCCCGATGATCCGGGTCTTGCCGCCCTTGGCGACCGCGTACGCCCAGAACTCGGTGGTGTCGTGGATCGGGACACCCTCGGTGATGACCACGCAGAGCGGGATCTCGGCGTCGATCGCCTCCTTGACGGCGTCCTTGGTGAACGCCGGGGGCACGAAGACGACCGACACGTCGGCACCGGTCTCCTTGATCGCCTCCGCGACGGTGCCGAAGACCGGCAGGCCCTCGTGGACGGTGCCGGCCTTGCGGGCGTTGACGCCGCCGACGACGCGGGCGCCCGAGGCGAGCATCCGGCGGGTGTGCTTGGTGCCCTCACCGCCGGTCATACCCTGGACGATGATCTTGCTGTTCTCGTTCAGCCAGATGGCCATTACGCACCTACCGCGGCGAGTTCGGCGGCGCGCTTGGCCGCATCGTCCATGGTGTCCACCAGTTCGACGCCGGGGAGCTTCGCGTCGGAGAGAATCTGACGCCCGAGTTCGGCGTTGTTGCCGTCCAGACGGACGACGAGCGGGCGGCTCACGCTCTCGCCCCGGGTCTCCAGCAACTGGAAGGCCGAGACGATGCCGTTGGCGACCGCGTCACAGGCGGTGATGCCGCCGAAGACGTTGACGAAGATCGACTTCACCGCGGGGTCGGAGATGATGATCTCCAGACCGGCCGCCATCACCTCGGCCGAGGCACCGCCGCCGATGTCGAGGAAGTTGGCGGGCTTGGGCGCGCCGGGGAACGCCTCGCCGGCGTAGGCGACGACGTCCAGGGTCGACATGACCAGGCCGGCGCCGTTGCCGATGATGCCGACGGAGCCGTCGAGCTTGACGTAGTTGAGGTCCTTGGCCTTGGCCGCGGCCTCCAGTGGGTCCTCGGCGGCCTTGTCCTCGAAGGCCTCGTGGTCCGTCTGGCGGAAGGCCGCGTTGTCGTCGAGGGTGACCTTGCCGTCGAGGGCCTTCACCTGGCCGTCGGCGGACAGGATCATCGGGTTGACCTCGACGAGAGAGGCGTCCTCGTCGACGAAGGCGCACCAGAGCTTCTCGATGAGCTCGGCGGAGCCGTCGAGCGCGGCCTCCGGCAGCCCTCCGGCCTGGGCGATCTCACGTGCCTTGGCCCGGTCGACGCCGTCCAGGGGGGAGATCGGGATCTTCGCGACCTTCTCCGGGGTGCTGTGCGCGACCTCTTCGATGTCCATGCCGCCCGCGGCGGAGCAGATGGCGAGGAACGTACGGTTGGCGCGGTCGAGCAGGAAGGAGAAGTAATACTCCTCCGCGATCGCGCTCGCCTCCTCGATCAGGACCTTGTGGACCGTGTGGCCCTTGATGTCCATACCGAGGATGTCGGTGGCCTTCCGCTCGGCGTCGGCGGCGTCGTCGGCGACCTTCACGCCACCGGCCTTGCCTCGACCACCGGTCTTGACCTGGGCCTTGACGACGACACGGCCGGTCAGCTGCTCGGCTGCCGCCCGTGCCTCCTCCACGGTGTGCGCGACCACGCCGCGCGGCACCGGGATGCCGTACTCCGCGAAGAGCTCCTTCGCCTGATGTTCGAACAGGTCCACGAGGGTCCGTCCTTGCTTGTCCGGCTGGTGTACAGATGAGAGCGGGCCGACTCCATGATCCAAGGGGAGCCCGACGGTTTTGCGCCAATGAAGCCTAGCCCGCCTGATGACATGACCAGGTAACCGGGTTCCAGATCGTACGCCTCGAACGCTGTGAGCGCCGAACCGACAGGCCTTGCCGCCACCCTCGTGAGATCGTTCACCGGAGCGGCGAGCGACCCGTCGGAGGTCCGTCAGAGCGGCGAGAGACCGGCCCGAAGGGGATCAGACGGGCGAGGGGATCGCGCTGCGCACCCAGTCGACGATCTCCTGGGTGGTGGCGCCCGGGGTGAAGACGCGTGCGACGCCCATCTCCTGGAGCGCGGGCATGTCGTCTTCGGGGATGATCCCGCCGCCGAACACGACGATGTCGCTCGCGTCGTTCTCCTTCAGCAGCTCCAGCACCTTCGCGAAGAGCGTCATGTGCGCGCCGGACAGGATGGACAGCCCGATCGCCGCGACGTCCTCCTGGATCGCGGTGCGCACGATCTGCTCGGGCGTCTGGTGCAGGCCGGTGTAGACGACCTCCATCCCGGCGTCCCGCAGCGCCCGCGCCACGATCTTCACACCCCTGTCGTGGCCGTCCAGCCCCGGCTTGGCGATGACGACGCGGATCCTTGACACGGCATCCATCCAGACCTCCTTGTCTGCGCTCCCCTCGCGACGTGGGAACTGTCGGAAGCGTAACCGGCCACGTCTCACCGGGGTCGGCGGGCCACCGCGAACCACATTACAGCGGCTCCGATTTCATCGCTTTTCTCGTACGGCGCCACGGCCGCCTCTCCGAACGATCGCGCCCCGGTTAAACCGGCAGGAATGCGCGAGACGGCCTGGGTCTCGCGAAAAACTCACGGAAAAAAGGAAACTGACCGTCCGTGATCGACCGCAAACGGATCCGTGTTCCCATAGGGCTCCCAAAGATCGAGATGGCGCCTCTGCACCGAATATGCACGTTTAATTCAAGGCAATCCTCCAAATGCGCTACCATTTCGTGATCTTGTCCCGCAAGAATGTGTTGTCCCCTCCCCCAGCGGGGCGGAGGGATCAATCAGGAGGATTTTCCTTTGAAGCGATACATCGCCGGTCTGGCGTGCGCCGCGACGGCCATGCTGGGCGTTCCGGCGCTGGCATCGACCGCGCACGCGCAGGCCGCCGACCCGATCAGCGCGCTGAAGAAGCAGTTCAAGAGCGGCCTTGGCGTCACCTACGTCGACACCACGAAGGTGCGGGCCTCATATGGCAGCGCGGTCACGGCTCAGCGGAAGGGGGTGTTCCAGTTCGGCGCCTCTGGAATCAACGCGTCCGACCAGACCACCAAACTGCGCTTCAAGGCGAGCGACATCGCGGCGATTTCCGAGAACGCGAGTGAGGAGGACGCCAAAGTGCTGGCCGGGCTGACCTCGCCCGAGCGGGTGATCCGTGTCAAGAACACCTCTTACATCTCCGGCGGCATCTTCGGTCAATTCCTGCCCGGTGACAAACCGTGGCTGAAAATTCCCGGCGGCGCTCTGGGAAACACCGGCCGGTTGAGCCAGCTCGTCAACCCGGCCGAGCCCGCGACGCTCAAGGCCCTGCTCGCACGCGCCACGGTCAAGCGTCCGACCACCTACTCGGGAAAGATCACTTTCGGTGAGCTCTACAAGGTCTCACCGTGGTTCCGGGCGGGCGTCTTCATTCCCCCGACGGCCAAGCAGTCGAAGACCGTGGTGGAGTGGAAGCTGGTTCTCGGCTCCGACCTGCTCGCGAGGAAACTGACCACCAGCTATTCCGCGGGCGCCCTGGGCGCCCAGGGCGGGATGACGCTCTCGGTCGAGACCCGATACACCGGCTGGGGCTCCAAGGTCACGGTCAAGGCGCCGCCCGCCGACCAGATCGCCCTGCCCGGCGACCTGGATGAGGGTGTGGAGGCCGACGGCCCCATCCAGCTGCTGAGTGGCGGCAGCTGATCGTCTTTCTTCGGTCACCGCGTTGGTCACACCACGCTGATCACTTCGTGCCGATCACCCTTCGCCGGTCGCCACACGACGACCGCACCGCGTTGACCGTCCCGCGCTGACCACTCCCCGAACCACACGAGCCGCGCCCGGTGGGCCTCACCCGCCGGGCGCGGCTCGCGGCGTTCTTCATGTGCGCGGGACTCGCCGCCTTCGGCGATTCTTGATCCGATATTTCGGGATATAGGTAAGAATCTTCTTCCGCCCTCCGCGACGACGCGAGGACACATACGGGAGGACCCCCTCGATGAGGCGAATGATCGCCGCCCTGACCGGCGCCACCGTGGCAGCTCTGATCGCTCCCACGCTGGTGGCCGTCGCCCCGGCGAGCGCGAAGACCACCCCGGCCGCGACGGCCTCGGCGGCCGACCCGGTCTCGGCATTGAAGCGCCACTTCAGGACCCACAGGGGCGTGAAGCTCACCGAGAACACGAAAGTCGTCGGTGAGGGCAAGAAGCACCGGGCGATCTTCACCCGGCGGAGCGGTGTGCTGGAGTTCGGCAGGACCGGCCTGGTCGCCTCGGACCTCACCACCACGTTCAACCTGCCCTCTGAGGAGGGCGAGTTCAAGGGCCTGTTCACCCCGTCGCGGACGATCTCGCTGAAGGGCGTCTCCTACACCTCGGGCGGCATCTTCGCCGAGTCCATGCCCGAGGGCAAGAAGTGGCTGCGCACTCGCGGCGACACGGCCTACCTGGTCAGCGCCGTCCAGCAGATCATCAGCACCGTCGAGCCCGCCACGCTGCGGGCGACCCTGGCCCGCACCACCGCCAAGCGTCCCGGCGGGACGTGGGACGGGACCCGGACCACGGTCCACTCGGGCACGATCACGCTGGCCGAGCTCTTCAAGGTCTCTCCCGCGGTGCGCGCGATGCTGGTCAAGAAGCCCACCGGCAGGTCCGCGACGCTCCCGGTGACCTGGAAGATCTACGTCGGCTCCGACCAGCTGGTCCGCCGGGTCGTGTCGTCGTACACGGAATCGACCCGGGGCCTCAACAGCACCGAGCTGTCCTACGTCAACGACACCCGCTACACCGGCTGGGGCACCAAGGTCACGATCAAGGCGCCGCCCGCCGGCCAGGTGGTCGAGTTCGACGAGCTCATCGGTGACACCTCCCCGCCGGAGGACCCCATCGGAGAGATCTTCAAGGGCTGAACCGCACGCCGCCCGAGGTGATGGGAGACCCTGAGACCGAGCCGGCCGCGCGTCAGAGCTTCTCCAGCGGCGCGTACGCCAGCAGCAGGGTCTTCTCTCCCCCGCCACCGAAGTCGATCTTGACCTTGGTCTTCTCCGCGACGCCGTCCACCGACACCACCGTGCCCAGACCGAACTGGTCGTGGGTGATCCGGTCACCGGGGGTGAGGTTGGGGATCTGCCTGCCGCCGGGCTTCCTCGCCGGGGCGGGACGGGAGTCGCGGCGGGTGGCGGCGCTCCAGGCGCTCTTCTCCGGGTCGCTGCGCCAGTCGACCAGCTCGGACGGGATCTCGGCGACGAACCGGGACGCCGGGTTGAACGCGGGTGAGCCCCAGGAACTGCGGACGGCCGCCCTGGAGATGTAGAGGCGCTGCTCGGCCCTGGTGATGCCGACATAGGCCAGGCGGCGCTCCTCCTCCAGCTCCTTGGGCTCGCCGAGAGAGCGCATGTGCGGGAAGACCCCGTCTTCCATGCCGGTGAGGAACACCACGGGAAACTCCAGCCCCTTGGCGGTGTGCAGCGTCATCAACGTCACCACGCCCTGGCCGCCGTCGGCCGCCGGGATCTGGTCGGCGTCGGCGACCAGGGAGACCTGCTCCAGGAACTCGACCAGCGTGCCCTCGGGATTGGCCTCCTCGAACTCGGAGGCGACCGAGATCATCTCGTCCAGGTTCTCCAGGCGGCTCTCGTCCTGCGGGTCGTTGGAGGCGGTGAGCTCCAGGCGGTAACCGGTGCTCACCAGCACCTCCTGGGCCAGCTCCGAGGGCGTCATGTCGTCGGCCTTCACCATGAGCTCGTCCATCAGCGCGACGAACTCGCCGATGGCCTTGAGCGAGCGGGTGGCCATGCCCGGCGCCTCGTCCGCCCGGCGCAACCCTTCCCAGTAGGGGATCCGCTCCCTGGTCGCGAACGCCTCGACCATCGCCTCGGCCCGCTCGCCGATGCCGCGCTTGGGCACGTTGAGGATGCGGCGCAGCGAGACCACGTCGTTCGGGTTGGACAGGAAGCGCAGGTAGGCGAGCAGGTCACGGACCTCCTTGCGCTCGTAGAAGCGCACCCCGCCCACCACCTTGTAGGGCAGGCCGGTCCGGATGAAGATCTCCTCGAACACCCGGGAGGCGGCGTTGGTCCGGTAGAACACGGCGACCTGGCCGGGAACGACGTCCTCGTGGTCGGTGAGCCTGTCGACCTCCTGGGCGACGAACATGGCCTCGTCGTGCTCGTTGTCGGCGACATAGCCGGTGATCTTCGCCCCGGCGCCCTGGTCGGACCAGAGGTTCTTGGGCTTGCGGCTCGCGTTGCGCGAGATCACCGCGTTGGCGGCGGACAGGATCGTCTGGGTGGAGCGGTAGTTCTGCTCCAGCAGGATCGTCCTCGCCTCCGGGTAGTCGCGCTCGAACTCCAGGATGTTGCGGATCGTCGCGCCGCGGAAGGCGTAGATCGACTGGTCGGCGTCACCCACCACGCACAGCTCGGCCGGGGCGACCCTGCCCTCGCTGCCCTCGCTGCCCTCGCTGCCCTCCCTGACCACGTCACCGTCGGCGGTGCGCAGCCCGGGACGGCCCGCGATCTCGCGGATCAGGGTGTATTGGGCGTGGTTGGTGTCCTGGTACTCGTCGACCATGATGTGGCGCCAGCGGAGCCGGTAGTGCTCGGCCACGTCCGGGAAGATCTGGAACAGCGTCACCGTCAGCATGATGAGGTCGTCGAAGTCCATCGCTCCGGCCTCGGTGAGCTTCTGCTGGTAGTTGCGGTACGCCTCGGCGAGCTTGCGCTCCAGATGGGTGGACGCCTGGGCCCCCGCCGTCTCGTAGTCGATCAGCTCGTTCTTGAAGTTGCTCACCTGGGCGGAGAACGACCTCGGCGGGTAACGCTTGGGGTCGAGGTCCATCTCACGGCAGACCATCGCCATCAGTCGCTGGGAGTCGGCCTGGTCGTAGATGGAGAAGCTCGAAGGGAAGCCGAGGCGCTTGGCCTCGCGGCGCAGGATCCGCACGCACGCGCTGTGGAAGGTCATCACCCACATCGCCGCCGAGCGCGGGCCGATGAGCCGGTCGACCCGGTCCTTCATCTCCCTCGCGGCCTTGTTGGTGAAGGTGATCGCCAGGATCTCCTGCGGCTGCACGCCCCGCTCGCCCAGCAGGTAGGCGATGCGGTGGGTGAGCACCCGGGTCTTGCCGGAACCCGCACCCGCGACGATGAGCAGAGGGCTGCCGTGGTGCACGACGGCCTCGCGCTGCTGGGGATTGAGCCCGTCGAGCAACGGATGGGTCAGGGAAGAGGCTGGGATCGACACGTCCCCTAGGTTAGAACGACCGACCGACAACCGGGTCCAGCCGTCGTCAAGGAATGCGGGTGGACCCGCCCACGGTTGTGATGACCGAGCGGTACGCGGAAAACGAAAGGGTCCCTCCCATGCTTTCGGAAAACGAGATCAAC
The DNA here is from genome assembly GCF_040635605.1 of Streptosporangium sp. NPDC006930. Taxonomy (NCBI): domain Bacteria; kingdom Bacillati; phylum Actinomycetota; class Actinomycetes; order Streptosporangiales; family Streptosporangiaceae; genus Streptosporangium; species Streptosporangium sp. NPDC006930. The sequence continues at coordinate 211,672 of NZ_JBEYID010000002.1, forward strand.
CGCGTGCTCGCGGTCACCGCGCATCCCGACGACGTGGACTTCGCCGCCGCGGGAACCATGGCGCTGTTCACCGAGCGAGGCGTCGAGGTGACGTACTGCGTGGTCACCGACGGTGACGCCGGCGGCTTCGACCGCGAGCTGGACAACACCGGGATGGCCGAGCTGCGCCGGACCGAGCAGTCCAACGCCGCCAAGGCCGTCGGAGTGACCGACGTGCGCTACCTCGGCCACCACGACGGGACCGTGGTGCAGAGCCTGGAGCTGCGGTGCGAGATCACCCGGGTCATCCGCCAGGTCAGACCCGACCTGGTGATCACCCACAGCCCCGAGCGCAACCACCGGTTCATCGCCCCCAGCCACCCCGACCACCGGGCGGTCGGCGGCTGTGCCCTCGACGCCGTCTATCCCGACGCGCGCAACCCGTACACCTTCCCCTCGCTGCTGCTCGACGAGGGACTTGAGGCGTGGACCGTCCGCGAGGTCTGGCTCAACGGCGGCCCGACGCCCGACCACTACGTGGACGTCACCGACACCTTCGACCGCAAGCTCGCCGCCCTGCGCGCCCACGCCAGTCAGATCGACCACCTGGACGACTTCGAGGACTTCCTGCGGGGCCGCTTCTCGCAGATCGCCACCGAGGCGGGCTTCGGCGAGGGTCGCTACGTCGAGGCCTTCCAGCGGGTCATCACCGTCTGATCTCCCCGCGCGCAGGCCGGGAGAGCACGGCCGGGAGCCGAGACCGGGAGAGCACGGCCTATGGAGGGCCGGGAGAGCACGGCCGGACCCGCCGGCGCGGGGTCACCTCGGCAGCGGTCCGCGGCCCGAGGCCGGCTCCTCCGGCGGGGCGAGGCGGGCGAACAGGTAGCCCAGGGAGTTGGTCGCGAGGTGGAACAGCGCGGGAGCGGCGAGACCGCCCCTCCTGCGCAGCTCGGTGAAGAGCACCCCGGCGAGGCCCGTCGTGACCACCGACCCGGCCACGACGCGCGCCACGTGCCACGCGGGCGCCCCCTCCGGGCCTCGTGGCACGCCCGGCGCGTCCGCTCCGGCGGCCACAGCCGGTACGCCGGAGCCCTCCTCGCCTTCCGTTCCTCGCGCGCGAGAGGCGAGGACGGCCGGTACGCCGGGGCCTTCGCTTCCCGTCCCCGCCGTACGAGAGCCGTGGGAGGCCGCGACGTCGGGGACACCGGGAACGTCAGGGACGCCGGGGGCGGCGAGGGCATCGAGGGCCTCCCCCGTGGCCAGGCTGCTCAGGGCGGGGTTGGCGGCCATCATGTCGACGGCGGGCAGGATGTGCCAGAGACCGAAGAGAACCGAGGAGACGGCGGTCGCCGTACCGTGACCGTGGGAGCGGGCGACGAGGGCGTGCGTCACCCCGCGAAAACCGACCTCCTCCAGCAGGACCGTGCCGAACGGCACCTGGATCAGGGCCTCCTCCAGCGCGCGGGCGCGCGACAGGGACAGGGCGCGCTCGTCGCGGAAGAACCTGCGGGTGGCCGGGACGGCGATGCCGACGGCGTAGGCCCCGGCCACGGCGGAGGCGAGCGCGCCACCGATCCGCAGGCCCCGCGAACGCCGGTGGAACCCCAGCTCGGCCCAGGAGAGCCCGGAACGACGGGCCATGACGACCAGCGCGCCGGTGGCCACGGCCGAGGTCAGCGGTGCCAGCCTCGGCGCCAGGCGGTTGTTGAGCACGTTCGCCGCCACCAGCACCGCCAGCGTGCCCGCCAGAGCGCCGGGCACCGCCTCGGATCCGGCACAGGCGGCTCGCCCCTGCTCGCGTTCCATGCCCACGACTCCCTCGGACGTCGTCTCGCGCCCCGCCTGCCGGGCCGCGCCGGGGATCGCGACCTCGGGCCCGCCCCGCGCTTTGATGATCCCCGCCGATCCGGCACGAATCCGGTTCGAGGCTACGCGACGGGGGCGCGGCCCGCGGCGGCCTGGCGCCAGCCGTCGGGGAAGCGCAGGCTGCGGCGTTCCTTCACCGTCAGGCCACCCCAGATCCCCTCCGGCTCGGCCGCACGGAGCGCGTAGGCCCGGCACTCCTTCAGCACCGGACACCGCTCGCAGACCGCCTTCGCCCGCGCCTCGTGCTCGGCCGACTGCGTCAGCGGGAAGAACAGCTCGGGATCGCTCGTACCGCAGGCACCTCGCGCGGCCCAGCCGATCTCTCGCACCGTCATCCGCATGACATCACCCCCTGGTCGCTCCCCGCCCTCAGAGTAGGTGGACCGGGACGGCCCGGCATCAACCTCCCGGCGGATTCATGCGTACTCATCGCGGCGTACTTTCCTCGCGGCGTGGTCAGGCGGGTGTTCCACTCCGGTGGCTCCTCCGGCTCCCGCTCCGGTGGCTCCTCCGGCTCCCGCGCGGCGACTCCGGCCGTCCAGGCGTGAAACCGCGCGAGGCGACCGTGGACGTGGTCCCCGGCTCCGGTCCCCTCGGCTCCCGCGCGACGGCTCCCGGCGCGTCTCAGCAGGCGCTCGTCCCCTGGTTGTAGCCCTTGACGAACAGCTCCTGGCGCTGCCCCGCCGTGCCGTGGGCGTCCGGACGCAGCCAGTCGTCGGTGGGATCGCCGGCCGCGGCGAGGTTGAGCAGGAGTTCGTCCTCGTCGCCCGGCTCGGTCTGCAGCGCGCCGCCCTTGACCAGCGCTCCCAGGGTTCCTCCGGCGTAGCAGTCGGCCTGGAGTTCCTGCTCGATGCTCAACCGGAAGGCGGTGTTCAGCTGTGCCTGCACCGCGTGGCCGAACTCGTGCGGGATGATCACGTAGACCGAGCCGTCGCCCATCCGCTCGTAGAGATCGTTCATCCAGTTCTCGTCGTAGGCGATGAAGTGCCCCACCGGGCAGTAGAAGGCGTTGTTCGGCACCGAGGGCTGCCCGCCGCAGTCGGGCCCGTTCTCTCCCTGGTAGGCGGTGAACGAGGCGACCGGGCGGTAGGTCAGCCCCGCCGCGGAGAAGGTCTGCTTCCAGTAGGCCTCGGTGAGCTCCCTGGCCAGCTCGACGTCCGACTCGAACGTCTCCCCGCGCGCGCTGGGCGTGGCCCGCTCACCGGCGGGACCGGCCCCCGGTTCCGTGCCCTCCCCGACGCTCCCGCAGGCGGTGACGGCCGCGAGCACGAGCACCAGGAGAAAAGAGAACGTTTTCATGAATCCATCGTGACGGAGTGTCGCTCCCCGCGCGCGGAATCGCCACGACCGGGGTTCAGGGGGACGGCCAGGCGTGGACGGGCTCGTTGGTGTGCATGTTCTCGATGTACCGCAACGTCATCCGGCGCAGTGCCTCGTGCCTTTCGAGGTCGCCGAACGCGTTCACCGCGTCGATCTGCCAGCTCGCCCCGGTCGTGCCCGTCAGGCAGCGCTGCTCGACGATCCCCAGCAGCCGGTCCCTGGACTCGGGAGCCACGCCCCACAGGTCGAGTCCTTCGTGGGCGAGCGGCAGCAGGCGGCGCAGGATCAGCTCGGACGCGGCCACCTCGCCGAGCCCCGGCCAGAAAAGCCTGGCGTCCAGGCCGTGCCGCGCCGCGGCGTGCAGGTTGTCCTCGGCCGCGGCGAACGACATGCGCGTCCACACCGGGCGCTCGGCGTACGGGAGGACGCGCATGAGCCCGTAGTAGAAGGCGGCGTTGGCGGCGACGTCCGCCACCGAGGGCCCGGCCGGCAGCACCCGGTTCTCCACCCGCAGGTGCGGGGTGCCGTCCACGACCGCGTAGATCGGCCGGTTCCACCGGTAGACGGTGCCGTTGTGCAGGGTCAGCTCGCCGAGCTGGGGGGTGATCCCGCGTGCCAGTTCCTCGCGCGGGTCCTCCTCGTCGCACAGGGGCAGCAGCGCGGGGAAGTAGCGGGCGTTCTCCTCGAAGAGATCGAAGACCGAGGTGATCCATCGCTCGCCGAACCACACCCGGGGCCGTACGCCCTGGGTCTTCAGCTCAACCGGGCGGGTGTCGGTGGCCTGCTCGAACAGCGGGATCCTGGTCTCCTGCCAGAGTCTGCGGCCGAACAGGAACGGCGAGTTGGCCGCCAGCGCCACCTGGGGGCCCGCGATGGCCTGGGCGGCGTTCCAGTTGGCGGCGAACGCCTCGGGGCTGACCTGGAGGTGGAGTTGCAGGCTCGTGCAGGCGGCCTCGGGGGTGATGCTGTCGGCGTAGGTCTCCAGGGACTCGTCGCCCTCGATCGACAGGTGCAGGTCCTCGCCCCTCGCCGCGAAGATCTGCTCGTTGAGGAGTTTGTAGCGGGGGTTGGCCGACAGGGTGCCCTCGTGTACGTCGCTCTCCCGCAGCGTGGGCAGGATGCCGACCATCACCATGTGCCCGCCGACGGTGCGGGCCCGTTCCTCCGCGTGGTTGAGACGGTCCCTGATCACCTTCTCCAGCCGGGCCGCGCCGTCTCCCTCCAGCGATTCCGGCAGGACGTTGATCTCCACGTTGAACTGGCCCAGCTCGGTCCCCCAGTCGGGCTCGGCGATCGCCTCCAGCACCTCGATGTTCTTCATCGTGGCCTCGCCGCGCTCGTCCACGAGGTTGAGTTCGATCTCCAGCCCGGCCCGGGGTCTGTCGAACTCGAACCTGGACTCGCGCAGCATCTGCGCGAAGACGTCAAGGCATCGGCGAACCTTGTCCCGGTAGCGCCGCCGGTCCTCGCGGCTGAACACCATCGCGGGTACATCGCGTCCCATACTTCGCAGAGTCGCACATAAGTAACTGCTCGTACAGAAGGCGGTGAAGGTTCAGACCAGGCGGCGCGCCGTGGCCCAGCGGGACAGCTCGTGGCGGTTGGAGAGCTGCAGCTTGCGCAGCACGGACGAGACGTGGGTCTCCACGGTCTTCACCGAGATGAACAGCTCCTTGGCGATCTCCTTGTACGCGTACCCCCGGGCGATCAGCCGCAGGACCTCGCGCTCGCGCTGGGTGAGCGAGTCGAGTTCGGGGTCGATCGGCGGGGCCTCGCTGGAGGCGAACGCGTCCAGCACGAACCCCGCCAGCCTCGGCGAGAAGACCGCGTCGCCCTCGGCCACCCTGCGGATGGCGTCGGTGAGCTCCCGCCCGCTGATGTTCTTGGTCACGTATCCCCGCGCGCCGCCCCGGATCACGCCGATCACGTCCTCGGCCGCGTCGGAGACCGACAGGGCGAGGAAGCGCACCGTGGAACCGGAGCCGAGGACCCGGCGCAGCACCTCCTGGCCTCCGCCACCGGGCATGTGCACGTCGAGAAGGACCACGTCGGGCCCGAGCGCGGCGATCGCCTTGACCGCGGACTCCACGTCCTCGGCCTCCCCGATCACCTCGATGGACTCGCCGAGCTCGGCCCGCACCCCGGAACGGAACAGGCGGTGGTCGTCGACGATCAGGACCTTCACCACGCTCATCGGACTTCCCCTCGCGGTCCCGAGGGCCGCCTTCCGGCCGGCCGCACGACTTCGGCTTGCTCGATACTCACGTCTTCTCCAGCTTCATGGTCAGCATCACTTCCGTGCCCTCGCCGGGCTCGGTCCGCACCCGGGCGCTGCCCCCGTGGCGTTCCATCCTGCCGATGATCGACTGGCGGATACCCATACGATCCTCGGGCACCTCGCTCATGTCGAACCCGGCCCCCCGGTCCCTGACGAAGACGGTGACCTCGTCCGGCTCCGTCTCGGCGTACACGGAGACGACCTCGGCACCGGAGTATTTCGCGGCGTTGACCATGGCCTGCCTCGCGGCCTGCATCATCGCGGACAGTTCGGGGGTGAGCGGGCCGTCGCCGACACAGACGACCTCGATCGGCACCCCGTGCGCGTCCTCCTCCTCGGCCGCGACCCGCCGCACGGCCGCGGCCACCGACGCGTCGGCGTCCTGCTGGGGCTGGTAGAGCCAGTTGCGCAGCTCCCGCTCCTGGGAGCGGGCGAGCCGCATCACCTCGCGCGGGTCCTGGGCGTTGCGCTGGATGAGCGTCAGCGTGTGCAGTACCGAGTCGTGCACGTGGGCGGCCACCTCGGCGCGTTCCTCCTGCCGGATGCGCTCGCGACGCTCGCGCTGAAGCTCCTTCCACAGGGCGGCGAGCCAGGGCGCCGCGATCAGCGCGACGCCGCCCACGACCACCATGGTGAACACGATGCCGGGACGGGCCTCGCCCAGCTCGTCGTTGGCCACCAGGAAACCGATCGCGCCGACCACAACGAGCACGAGCCCGAGGAACGTGCGGACCCGGTTCTGGCGGACCTGCCCGACGGTGTGGTTCATCCAGCGCTGCCGCCGGTCGGGGTCGGCCTGCTGCCACAGGATCAGCGAACCGATGCCGCCCACGGCGAGCGGCCAGGCCCCGATCCCGGTCTCCGAGGCGCCGGTGAGCCAGCCCAGGGCCGTCAGCGCCAGCCCGATCGCGCCGTACGCGGCGAGCTGGCTCCAGTCCCTCGAAGGCTCCCTGCCCTCGTGCGGCTCGCGCGGGGTGAACATCCACAGCGCGGCGTACGCCAGGGTGCCGAACCCGCCCAGGACGGTGAGCAGCACGAAGGTCAGCCGCAGCACGACCGGGTCGAGCCGGAGCTGGGCGGCGGCGCCCTGAGCCACCCCTGCGATCAGCCGTCCTTCCACCGGCCGCACAAGGCGGGGGAAAGGGGCTTCTTCGGGTGTCACGGGCGCCGAATCGCGAACTGTCTGTCGGTCAGCCATATCGTCAGCATCGTCACACGAACCAGCCTGCCACTGCATCAGGCGTTCCCCTGAAGCGACCCTGAGAGAGACATCCCCCCTCCGGGACGACTCAGGGGTCTCCCGGATGCGTCACAGACCGGGAAAGGCCACGATTAACGATATGAACGACACCGGGCGGGCCCATGGTCCGGCGAGCTCGCCGTCCGCCTCCTCCCTCTCAGGAAAGCGCTCCGAGGAGCGTTTCGAGGAGCACGGCCTGAAGCGCAGCAACGAGGGACGGATGCTCACGGGCGTCTGTGCAGGGCTGGGGAGATACGCCCAGATCGATCCCGTGGTGCTTCGGGTCGGCTTCGCGGTCCTGGTGCTCGGCTCCGGTATCGGCATCATGCTCTACCTCGCGGCGTTCCTGCTGATGCGCGAGACCGACGGCGGCCCCGGCTACCTTGAGCAGTGGACCCGGCGCGACTTCGACAGCGAGACGGTCCTGACCCTGCTCACTGGCCTGTTCGCCCTCGGACTGATCGTCAACGTCTCCTCGGACGGCATCGGCACCGGCACGGTCGTGGTCGGCACGGTGTTCGCCATCGCCCTGCTCGCCGCCCACTCCCGCGGGGTCGACCTGCTGGCCGTGGCCAGGTCGCTGCCCGATCGGCTGCGCAGGCGCCGCACCCCGCACCCGCCCGGCCAGTGGCCGGGCCCGTCCACCCCCGCAGGACCGCCCGGAGTCGGTGAACGGGACCCGGCCGCCCACGCCGCCACGCCCTGGGCCACCGGCCCCACCGCGTACGCCGGATCTCCGATGGCAGGCCCTACCGGCAGCACCGCGGGAAACACCGCTCACGCCGACACCACCGTGGGAGACGCCGCTCACGCCGCGGCGCGGCCGGGTGGCGAGACGGTCACGGAGCCGTACGCGCCCGAGACCGGACCGGGCTCCACGACGTCCCATCCGCTCTCCACCCCGGAAAGCCCCACCGGACGTGCGCCGGGCATGCCCCCCGGTCCCGCCATGCCACCGCAGGAGGCGCCCGGCGAGACCCCGCAGGACCCGTACCACGCCCATACGAGGCCGTCCTTCGACTCCTCCGGCGCGCCCTTCTCGCCGTACGGCCCCTACCAGCCTCTGGATCCCCGGAGGCGGCAGCCCTACTCCCCCTACGACCCGGCCGCGTACGGCGGGCCTGTGGTGGCACCACCCGGCCCGCGACGGCCCAGATCGGTCGTCGAGAGCATCACCATCTGTCTGGCCATGATCGTTGGAGGGGTCATCGTGGCGATCCAGTCCGCCTCGGGATCGGTCAACATGACGGTCGTCGGCGGCGCGGTACTCGTCGTCATCGGCGCCGGCCTGCTGGTCGCCACCTGGTTCGGCCGGGGAGCGGGACTGGTCGCGACCGGCACGGTCCTGTCGATCGCCCTGGTCGCGGGGCCCACGCTGGGCGGTATGCCGAAGAAGTTCGGCGACTTCGACTGGCGGCCCGCCACCCTGTCCGAGGTGGCCCGCGACTACTCGGTGGGCGTGGGATCGGGCAGACTCGACCTGAGCGACCTGGTCCTGCCCCAGGGCTCACGGACCATCGTGGACGTCTCGATCTCGGTCGGCGAGATAAGCGTGATCCTGCCTGCGACGGCCAGAGTCGAGGTGAACAGCTCCACCAGGTTCGGTGACATCAAGATCGACCATGCGGTGGAGGGAGGGGCCGACATCGAGCACAACAAGATCCTGGAGCCCGAGGTGCCTCCCAAGGGCGACGTGGCGACCATCGTGCTGAACGTGAAGGCCGGCATCGGGGACGTGGAGGTGCGCCGTGCGGCCTGACATCGACAGGGCCAAGCAGCGTCGCGTACACCGCACCGACTGGATGGCCCTGCTCAGCGGCGTGGTCTTCATCGCGGCCGGGATCGTCTTCATCAGCGAGCCGTCCGTCTCACCACTGGTCATGCTCACGATCCTGGTGAGCGGCCTGGGCTTCGCGGGCCTGGTCACCATCCTGGTCAAGTCCGTCCGGCGCTAGAAGGCCGGCGTTTCACCCGGCGGCGGGCGCTCCAGAGCCGCCGCAGCAGGCGTACCCACCCTGACCGGCGCGCGGGGCCGCGGCCGACCTGGCCGAAGATCCGAACCCCGAACAGGACCTAACGGTGAAAGGCCAGATCAGGCATTAGAGTCGGAGCATGTCCGCCCTGGAGTTCGTCAGCACCGTCCGCGCGACACGGGCCGGCCTCACGGACGCGCTCGCCGATGTGGAGGGCATGACCGCGTGGGGCCGGGCGCACGCCGCCGAGCTGGGGATCGACTCGGACTTCGTCGCCTCGGAGCAGCTGCGGATCGAGGTGGTGGAGCTGCGGCAGGCCGTACGGGCGCTCTTCGCCAGGGCGGTGAAACCGGGCGCCGCGAGCGGCGCGGACGCGCACCGGCTTCCCGGTTTCGCCGAGTCGCTCGACCTGGTCAACGCCGCGGCTCTCGCCGTGCCGCTCGCCGCACGGCTGGAGTGGCCCACCGAGGGCGTTCCCCGGGCACGCAGCGTCCACGGCGACGGGGTCACGGAGTCGGAGCGGATCCGGGCGGCCCTCGCGACGTCGGCGATCGAGCTGCTCGCCGGGCCTCAGCGGGAGCGGCTCCGCACCTGCCCCGCGCCGCGCTGCGTGCTCTACTTTCTCAAGGACCACGCCAGGCAGGAGTGGTGCTCGGTCGGCTGCGGCAACCGTGCCCGCGCGGCCCGCCACTACCACCAGCACCGCGACGGCTGACCTCTCCACGGATTCCCTCACGAGTGACACGTGAGCCGTCATCACGACTGCTCCTCTCTCCCCGTGCACGGGTGCGAGGTGGCGCGGCTGGCACCGGAACCTCGGCCACGGAACGACGTGGGCCCACATCGTGTCCGTGCCCGGGGCGGGCCGCATCCGCGACGCCCACGCCGGCCCCACACCCGCCGACGCGATCTCACATCGAGGTCCCCCTTGTTGTGACTTACGCCACAAATTTATAATGGGAAAAACGGCAGCTATGCATTAGATTCGTCCTGCAGCCAAACTAACGGACTGATCCGTTAGAAAACCTGACGGGAGAGATCAGATGACCTTCCAGACCGGCCATGTCGGCCTCAACGTCTCCGACCTCGACAGGTCCAGGGACTTCTACCTGAAGATCTTCGGCTTCGAGGTCCTCGCCGAGTCCGGTGAGGCCGACCGCAGGTACGCCTTCCTCGGTCTCGACGGCACGCTGATGCTCACCCTCTGGCAGCAGAGCGAGGGCCGCTTCGCCACCGGCCTGCCCGGCCTGCACCACCTGTCCTTCCAGGTTCCGGACATCGAGGCGGTCCGCCGGGCCGAGGACGCGATCAGGGAGGCCGGCGCCACGCTCCACCACGACGGCGTGGTGGCGCACGGCGAGGGCGCGTCCTCGGGCGGCGTGTTCTTCGAGGACCCCGACGGGATCCGGCTGGAGATCTACACGCCCACGGGCGTCGAAGGCTCTCCCGTACCGGTGGCCGCCGCTCCTACCTGCGGCTTCTTCTAAATGCCCGTGGAACACGCCGGGGAGCTCGCGGTCCAGCGAAGGGCCGGGGTCCGCGCGGTGGCGCTGGGCTCGGCCAGGACCCGGCCGGAGATCCCGACGGTGGCGGCCGAGTTCCTGGGGCGACAGCGGATGCTGCTGATCGGGGCGACGGGACGGGACGGGCTCCTGTGGGCGTCCGTCCTGACCGGGCCCGAGGGGTTCGCGGAGGCGGTGGACGAGCGGACGGTCGTGATCGACGCGGTGCCCGGCGAGCACGACCCGCTGACCGGGCTGGACGGGGGCCAGATCGGGATGCTCGCGATCGAGCCGCGGAGCAGACGCAGGATGCGGATCAACGGCACGGTCTCGCGGGAGGGCGATCGGCTGATCGTCCGTACCGAGCAGACGTACGCCAACTGTCCCAAGTACATCCAGGCGCGAGAGATCGTCACGGAGCCGGCGGGACCCACCTCCCAACCTCCCGGCTCCACCGATCCCCACGGAGACTCCCCGGAAACTCCCGGCTCACCCGATCTCCATGAAGGGGCCTCCGCTTCTCCCGACGCCGCCCCCTCCGGTTTCTCCTCCGCGACGGCGTTCGGCGACGACGACCGGGCCTGGATCGAGGGCGCCGACACGTTCTTCGTCGCCACCACCGCCCCCGGCCTCGGCACCGACCTGTCACATCGGGGCGGCAACCCCGGGTTCGTCCGGGTGGTGGACGACCGGCGGCTGGTCTGGCCGGAGTACGTCGGCAACTCCATGTACATGACGTTGGGGAACCTGGAGTTGAACGATGACTGCGGCCTGCTCTTTCTCGACTGGGAGGGCGGCGACGCCCTGCACCTGACCGGGCGTGCCCACATCGACTGGGATGCGGGGGGCGTCCCGGGCGCGGAGCGACTGGTCAGGTTCGAGGTGGACCGGGTCGTTCGCGTGCGGGAAGCCAGCCCGCTCCGCTGGAGGTTCACCGAGTACTCCCGCCACAACCCGCCGGTCTGACCGCGCGGCTGGACGCATCGCCCTCGCCAACGAGGGCAGTAGGAAGGAGAGGAGACGAATCTGGAGCGTGGACACGGGCCGCCGTGAGGGCCAAAAGGGATTCCAGGGCGGCATACTGGCGATACGCCCCCGTGTAGTCGTAATGTCGCGACAGCGGCCGACCGGCAAGGAGCGGAGCGATGGCGATGCGGTTCGAGCACGAGTTCACGGTTCCCCTGCCTGTCGAGCAGGCGTGGCCGGTACTGCTCGACGTCGAGCGGATCGCGCCCTGCCTGCCGGGTGCCGCCGTGGACAGGGCCGAGGGCGACTCCTACACCGGCCGGATGAAGATGAAGATCGGGCCGATCACGGTGACGTACCAGGGTGACGTCGCCTTCGAGAAGGTGGACGAGGACACCCACACCATGACCATCAGGGCCTCCGGCAAGGAGGCCAAAGGTCCGGGCACGGCCGGTGCCACGGTCGTCGCGCGCCTGCACCCCCAGGGTCGCGACACCCGGGTCACCGTCGACACCTCCTTCGACGTGACCGGCCGCCCGGCCCAGGCGGGCCGGGGCGTGCTGACCGAGGTGGGCGGGAAGCTGATCGACAAGTTCGAGGCCAACCTCTCCCGCCTGCTGGGCGAGGGTCCCGGTGTGGAAACGGCCTCGGAGACGCCCTCGGGGACGGCCGGCGTGGGCGGTTGGAGCGCGCCCCGGAAGCCGGGGCCGGTCGACGACGTCCCAGCGATCTCGGAGACCTGGGGCCCCGGCCCCGCACGCCCTGCCGACTCGGAAAACCCAACCGGCTCGGACGAGTTCACCGGCCCCGCAGGCTCGACGGCCCCCGACGCCGAGAGCCCCGGCACCACCGGCTCGGCGTTCCCCGGCCCCGCGGGCTCCACGGGCCACGGCGCGGAAGGCCCCGGCGGCCCGGAAGCGAGCGCGGCGGCGTCCGGACTGGGCGGTCCCGGCGGCCCGGAAGGGCTGAACGCCCCCGGCGGCCCGGCCACCCCGGGACGTCACCTCAGCGCGGTGCCCACACCGCCCGGCCTCTCCGTCAACGAGGAGGCCGAGTCCCGCCAGAGCCACCCCGCGGGCACCTCGCGCACCTCGCTCAGCCCGGAGGAGGAGGCCCTGAACCTCCTGGAGGTGGCGGGCATGCCCCTGCTCAAGCGCATCGGCCCCCTGGTCGCCGCCCTGGCCGCCCTCATCCTGCTCACCTGGCTGATCCGCCGCGCCCTACGGCACTGACCAGCTGTCAGAGCGCCTCCCGCGATCGTCAGCGAACGCACTTCTCGACGTCGTCCGACGTGCAGCCTTCGGGTACGTGAGGCGACGTGTCGGTCCAACCGGACTTTCCAACGGTAATTGTTGTGATCACAGTGCCGGATGACATGCCGTCCCTGGCCGTCACCAATAATTTGCGGAGGCCGAGCGGGTCGCCGGTGGAGGGGTCGATCAAAATTCGGCTCTCTGTACCCTCGAACGAGGATTTGCGTGCCAGTGCGATCGCCACACGCCCGTAGGGTCCCTGGGCCGTGTCGATGATCCGGGCACCGGGGAGAGCCGCCAGCATCCGGTAGACGGCCGCGCCCGTACCCGGCGAGATGGGCGCGTCCCACAGGAGGGAGGAGCCCAGTGACCAGAGCCAGTCGTCCACTGTCTCATCAGGCCCTTTCGGCTTCGCCTTGCTGTACGCGGGCCAGTACATGAGAAGCCTGGCTCTGAGATCTTCCGGCTTCTCCGGCAGTTCCATGACCTCCTTCACGTCCATGGGCACGTTGAAGACCCGCAGGGGACGTGCCGGCCGATTCGAGGAATCCGGCATGACAAGGGTCCGGTCGATCGGTGGAAGGTTGACGTCACAGTCGCGGTGCGACGCGCAAAGCTCCGGCGAACCGGCCCGCTCCCACGCGGCACGATCCTTCGCCGTGGACGGCACCGTACCGAGCCTGGTCCATTCGCGCACCGTGGGCAGAGTAGGGCTGTACCAGAGCGTCTGCCGGCCCCAGTCGTCGACGACGTAGCCGTTGACCCGCACCCGCAGGAACAACTGGGTGGTCGCCCGCCAGTACAGGCTCTCGACAGACTTCGGTCTCGCCGCCGCCCGGTCGGCCACCGCCTCCAGCACCTCTCCCGGCCCTCCCGCCTGAGGTGCGGCGTCCGGCCCCAGGCGGGGCACGGTTACCACGAACGCGACCACCGTTGCCGTGGCAACGGCCGCGACCGCCCATCCGAAACGGCTACGGGGCCGTCCTGCGAACCGTTGTTGTGAGAGCCTCGCGTCGTTCAGCGCTCTGGCCCTGGTCTCGGCGACTCTCGCCGGATCGGCGAGCGGGACGTCGGGCATCACATCGTCAATGAACCGGAACTCGTTCAACAGACCTCCACTCCCAGCGCGTCGCGCAGTTTGGTCCTCGCCCGGCTGAGCCGGGAGGCCACCGTGCCGTAGGCGACCCCGAGCGCCTCGGCGATCTCCTCGTAGGTCAGCCCTCCGTACGCGATCAGCAGCACCACGTCGCGCTCGCCCTTGGACAGCCGTGCCAACGCCCCTGACAACCGACCGACCGTGACCCCCGCCGTCACCCGCTCGGCAACCCGTTGATCGTGGCCGTCGTCGTCGGGAGGCGGTCCGGTCCTGGCCAGCGCCCGATAGCGGCGGATCTCGGCCCGGCGGTGACGGCCGATCAGGTTGGTGGCGATGCCGTACAGCCAGAGCCGGACTTCGCCCCTGGCGGCATCGAACCGGTCGCGCCGACGGAAGGCGATCAGGAACGTCTCGGCGGCCAGATCCTCGGCGACATCGAGGCCGAGCCGCCGCCCGATGTAGCGGCGAATCTCCTCGTAGTGGGCGTCGAAGACGGCGGCGAACCGCTCCCGGTCGACCAGCGAGGCCGGATCAGAAACAGCGATCATGCAAGGGGCTCCCTTGCCAGAAGGACAAGACACCCCTTCTTGCCCGACGGGCACCCCACCCTTCCCTCATTTCTCGCCGCCCCTTTCAGCGGAAGCAGCCGGAACCTCTGGGTAGTCGATACGGCCCCAGTGGACGTTCAGGCCAGTGCATCAGACAACGATGGGGTGAGAGTGGTGAAGGAGGTTGCCGGAGCCGAAGGTCCTGGTCTTCGATCGAACAGGCCCGTACCTCTTGGTTAAGAGTCGAACTCGTGACTCTTGACGCGATCGATGAAGGCCGTCCACACGGCGGGGGTGAACACCGCTGTTCCGGCATCGGGATGGTTGGAGTTACGGACGGCCACAGCACCACCGCTCAGGAAGGCGACCTCCACACAGTTGTGGTCGCTACCGCTGAGACTGCTCTTGCGCCAGTTGACATTGGACAGATCTGATCGGGACACGCCGCTGCCATCTCCTGTCGTCATAGCTGCTTGGCTATGTCCTCAATCATCCCCCGGGAAGCCGCTGCGGACTTCGCCGAAGCACGTAAATGGTTGAAAATAGTCCTATAGCGGCGGACTTCTTCCGCTTGTTCCAAATACAACCCGCTGGTCTGACTCTCCAGGAGCACGACGTCCAAGTCCGCGATCTCCGGGAACTCCAGGATGGTGAACGGGCCATTGATACCGGCATGGGCACCCACGGTGTAGGGCAGGACCTGCAAAGTGACATGGTTGCTTTCGCCAACCTGGAGCAGATGCCGCAACTGAGAGCGCATCACCTCTCGTCCGCCGATATGACGGTGCAGTAATGCCTCATCCACGATCGCCCAGAGGGTGAGGGGATGTTCACGACGGAGAACTTCCTGACGGGCCATACGCACCGCCAGGAGCTGATCGACGTCGCGAGCGACGCCACCGCTGTCGGGGACCGCCGCGATGACCGCCCTGGCGTAGTCCTGGGTTTGCAGCAGCCCGGGGACCAGGCCGGTCTCGAAGGTGCAGATCTCGGCGGCGTCCGCTTCCAGACTGATGAAGTCGAGGTAGGAGGGCGACAGCACATCGCCATAGCGCTGCCACCAGCCGCGTTTACGGGCATCCCGTGACAGGAGAAGCAACGCCTCTCTGGCCCGCTCCTCATTGACTCCATAGAAGTCAAGGATGGCCCGCAGATCACGGGGTGGGATGCGTACGCGACCATTCTCGATCTTGCTAAGCGAGGACAGACTGCGTTCCAGCTGAGCGCCGGCCTCCTCCAACGTTAGATTCGCCGCTTCCCGCAAGCGGCGCAAAGCCGCACCCAGGCGGCGTAGTCGCACCGTCGGCGTCGGCGGTAGAGGCTCACCGGCCACGACAACCCTCCGTCAATCTCACGCGACACAGTGTGCCGCATCCCCCCCCTCCATCAGGTTGGTTTTTACGAGAAAATTTTCTCGGAAACGACTTGCCTGCTCTGAGGCGAGAGGCCATCGTAAGGGAATGCCACCCTGCGAGTCCGCTTGACCTCAGAGAGTTACAAGCGAGGGGTTGGCTTCGAGAATTCGTACAACTAGTACGTAATCTGGAGCAAAAATGATCAAAGGCCAGAACAGGCGCTCGGTTCCACAAAAGCATTGTCCGTCGCACCCTTCCGGGTGTCGCGCGAAGGAGTACGGCAATGCGTTGGCGTAGGGCCTTCCCGGGTGCTCAGGAGCAGATCGGTGAAGCCCGACACTTCGTTAAGACGCTGCTGGCGTCCAGCCCTCTACTGGACGACCTGATCCTGATCACCTCGGAACTGACGTCGAACGCGATCTGCCATACGGCCAGCGGACGTGGTGGAGCCTTCGTCGTCGAGGTGACGCAGCTTCCCCTCGGCAAAGACAGGTTCAGAGCGAGAATCTCGGTCCTGGACGGCGGCGCTCTCACCAACCCCGTAGTGCGCTGCCGGGACGAGAACGCCTCCGGCGGCCGCGGGCTGGCACTGGTGGCCGCACTGGCGGTTCGGCAGGGCGTCGACGGCGACCAAACGGGCAGGGTGGTCTGGGCCGAACTGGACTGGCGCACCCCCGCCTCTCAACAGTTCATGGACGGCTCTCCCCTGGTTCCCCAGACATCCGTTGCCGCCACCCAGGCCGAGATGAACGCTCGTTACACCGACTGGCTGATCTGGTTCGGACCATGGAGCGGATTCTGGTACGGGGTGCCGAAGGACGCCGCCGCCCCCGCACTGATGCTCGTCGCCGTCTCGGCCCAGGCCTTGGCCGACGATATCGACACCGCTTTCGGCTGACCTTCGCAGCCTGTTGACACGACATCGTCGGGGAGCGGCGGCCGAGTGACTGGTCGGCTGGAGAACCATCCCCTGAGGTCGCATTGATCCACCAGAGGACCAGTTCGCGGGTAGGCCAGTGAGTCCGGAAGCCAGGCCCAGCGATTGAAGTCCTCGAACCCGTCGAGGATCCGGGCTTATGGGGTACTGCGATGTTTACGGGCGACGGGGGTTGACCGGACCTCGGGCGGGGAATTGTCACACCCACCAGCCATGATGGAACACATGTTCGGGATCGAAGAATGACCAAAAACCCTCACCCCACCGGGCATGAACCATATCCTGACCCCATGCCCCTCTCGGCCCACGCCATCGCCGCCGCCTTCCGTCAGCGGCAACCCGGCATGGGCGTCAAAAAGCTCCACAAGCTGCTCTATTACGCCCAAGGGCACCACCTCGCCGCCTTCGGCCAGCCTCTGTTCCGAGAGTCGATCTCCGCATGGGACATGGGGCCAGTCGTCGGACAGGTCTGGGGAGACGAGAAGTACGGCGCCCTCATCGAAGAGCCTCCCGAGCTGACGGAAGCCGAGTTGAACACCATCGGCTACGTCCTCAGCAGGTACGGCGGCTTAACCGCGACGGACCTGGAAAATCTCACCCATTCCGAAGCCCCCTGGCAGCGTGCCGACCGCGGTCGGCCCCCAGGAGGAAAAGCCCGAATAGAGCTGGAGTGGTTGCAAGAGTTCTTCGCCAACCAGGTTGACGACGACGAAGACGAGCCGCAGCCTGATCACGCCGAGTTCGCCCGCATGCTGGATGGCATCGAACAGCGGCGAGCCGAACCGGCCGCCCCGGACAGCCCGGAGGACATCCGCGCGTGGCTGGCGGCCCGTGCCTGACTCCGCCCCCTACAAACTGGTCAATTTGCGTAATGCTCTGGATATCTGGGAGCTGAACGAGCCCGCGTCCGCAGCTCGCAAGGAGGTCCTCAGAGCGGTCGTGGACTGGGCGTTGGATCGCCACACGGATCCATATCAGGGGGCTGCTCGGGTGGAGGGTTTTCCCAACCTGTGGCGCAGCCGCATACCAGATACGTGGCATGAGGAGCAGATGGTGTTCTGCCAGTTCTGGATCGAAGAGACCACGCGCACGGTCCGGTTCGACATGTTCTCCACGCTGAGCCTGCCAGGCTGACCGGCCGCCAAGAAAAGCGCCTACCCCGGTCCCCTGATGGATCTGGGCGGACATCTTCAGGACAAACACGCTAGACCTGTCTATCGCGCATGGTCGAAAAGAGCGAGCTCATTGGCGCCCGGCGCCTGAAGATCTCCACATACTTCTCAAGTAGCGCGCGGTTGATCGGGACCGTCCCGGGCGCCCCGTGGACATCAACGCCTATGCCACTTCGCCCTCCTCCTCGTCCTGTCGCGTACATCAGCGCGTATACCGCTTCGCGCTTTCCCTGGCCGGTCGCGAGCGGGTCGCGACTCGCGGAGGCGAGAAAGATCCCCCGAAGGCGCATCCACCCCGCTCGCCGAGGTGCGGCGGGTTCCCTGCGAATCGGTCGATGACCTCACCGTCCGGCTCCGCTTCCAGCCCTTGCGGACTCCTCGCCGCAATCTAGGTTGTATTCCTAACTAGGTTGCTCTACGGTTTAAGTAGCAGAGCACTTAAGGAGATCCCCCTTGTCATCCCCTCTGACGCTTGTCCTGACGGTCGTCCTCGTCGGCTACCTCGCCGTCGCCACCCCCCTGCTCGGCAAGCACTCCTACGACAGGCTGGCCCGCACCCGCGACCAGGACCCCACGGCCTACCGCCGGATGTTCACGCTCTGGAGCGCCGAGCTGTGGGCACTGGCCGCCGTGGCGCTGCTCATCGTCGCCGTGGAGCCGAACCTCGACGCCGCGGACATCGGCCTGGTGCTCACGGAGCCACTGGACGAGACCCTCGGCACGATCGCCAGCGTCCTGGTCGGCGCCGCGGTCGCCCTGCTCGTCCTCAGGTGGCTGGCCGCCCGGAGCAAGCCCGTCCCCGACCAGCGGTCCTTCAACCACCTGCTGCCGCGCACCCCGGTCGAGCGCTGGTACGCCGCGGGCCTGTCGGTGACCGCCGGCGTCACCGAGGAGATCATCTATCGGGGTCTGCTCATCGCGATCGGCACGGGCGCGCTCGGCCTGAGCAAGGAGGTCGCGGCCTGCTGCGCGTTGGCGGTGTTCGTCGCCGGTCACCTCTACCAGGGCCGGCGCGGCATGCTCGCGGTCGCCCTGGTCGGCTTCGGCCTGACCTGGGTCTACCTGAGGACCGGCAGCCTCCTCATGCCGATCCTGCTGCACGTGCTGATCGACCTTCGCGGCCTGGTGTTCACCCCGCAGCCGCGACGTGAGGTAGTCGGGCACACAGGCTAGGTAGGATCGCTACCATGACGAGCGACCGACGCGCGAGCTGGCTCAAGGGTGTGCTCGACCTGCTGGTTCTCGCCAGCCTGACGGCCGGCGAGAACTACGGCTACGAGATCGCCAAAGACCTCGCCGAATCCGGCCTTGGTCAGATCAAGGGTGGCACGCTCTACCCGGTGCTCAACCGGCTGGAGGAGGCGGGACTGGTCACCGCCGAGTTCCGGGTGACCGAGCGCGGGCCCGGCCGCCGCTACTACCGGCTCACCGACCAGGGCAGGCAGACACTCTCCGAGCAGAGCGGGCTCTGGTTGAACTTCGACGAGTCGGTACGCGCCGTACTGGCCAAGGGCCACACCGAGACGAGCGTCCCGGAAGGAAGGCTTCGATGAACGGCCCTGTCGACAAGACCACCGGTGACTACTTCGACGAGCTCGCCGCGGTTCTGGCCGAGGCGGGGATGCCCGACGACCGGATCCGGGCCATGGTGGAGGACCTCGCCGGCTATCTCGCCGAGAGCAGTAGCGGCGCCCCCGAGGAGGAGTTCGGGCCGGTGGCCGAACTGGCCCGCGAGCTGGCCGTCCCCCCGGCCCCGCCCGCCGCCGCCCGTAGCTGGAGCTGGACCGCCGACGTGTTCCACGACGTCAGGCTGCTCAACGAGTACGGGGCCCAGGGCTGGGAGGTCGACAGGGTCGATGCGAAGGGTTTGTTCGTCAGCATCCGAGACCCCGAGCACCCTCAGCAATGGGAGTACCGAAGAGAGCTGGTCTCGCCCGGCCGGCGCCAAGGTGTGCTCGACCTGCTCGCCCCCGACGGCTGGGAGCCGTGCGGCAGGTGGGTGTGCTTCGAATACTTCAAACGGCCCAAAGCCGCGAGCCTGGGGCCCGCCGCGGAGCTGGCCGCGCCGCCGCGAACGCCGGGACGCAGCGTCTTCTTCAGTCCGTGGTTCTACGCTTTGATCGTCGGCCTGCTGGTGCTCATGGCGGTGACCCTGGTGCCGGTGTTCCGGGCCGCCGAGACGAAGCTCGACGGCAGCCTCGACACCATCCTGGGTCTGCTCACCGGCATGACGGTGAGTGTGCTCGCCGTGATGGCCGTACTGTGGCTGGCCGCCCGACGGCGCGACAGGAATCGCTGAGCGCCGGCGAGCCACCCGGCGCGAGGCCCGCTCCAGGCTCCACGTCTTCGTTCGCCGACCCGAGCAGGAGACCGGAACGGTTCGGAACTGCCCGTTCCACACAACGCCAAAAACAGTGTCATCAGTGGACAAGTAGGACAACCGCCTACTTTTTCCCGGGAATATCTCGGGTCGTGATCAATATCCCGGAATGCAGCGTTGTGGTCATCACCTACAACGATGCCCCACGGCTGGCCAGGGCCGTGCGGTCCGTACTCCGGCAGTCCCTGCGCGACATCGAGGTGATCATCGCGGACGACGCGAGCACCGACGACACCGAGAGGGTGGCCCGGCAGTTGCAGCGCAAGGACCCGAGGGTCCGCTACCTGCGCGGGGAGGTCAACAGCGGGGGGTGCGGGGTCCCGCGCAACAGGGGCGTGGCGGCGGCGCGGGCGCCGTACGTGATGTTCCTGGACAGCGACGACGAGCTGACGAGGCACGCCTGCAAGAGCATGCTGCTGGAGATCGAGAGGACCGGCGCGGACTTCGTCACCGGACAGATCACCCGGCTGTACGAGCGGAGCGGGAAGACCGCGCGCTACTACCCCGCGCTGTTCACCAGGCGCAGGACGGTCGAGGGGATCGACCAGGAGCCGGAGATGTTCCTCGACTCCTTCAGCACCAACAAGCTGTATCGGGCCGAGCTGCTGCGGCAGGTGCCGTTCCGCGAGGACATGCACTACGAGGACCATGTCTTCAGCACCGCCCTGTACTGCACGGCGCGGCGGTTCGCCGTGGTCCCCTGGGTGGTCTACATCTGGCACCGGGCCTCGGCGGAGAGCGAGGCCCGGTTGTCGATCTCGCTGTGCCTGACGGAGATGGCGAACGTCCGCTCCAGGATCAGGGCGGCCCGCCTCAGCGACGACATCCTGCGGGACAACGACCTCGGCCACCTGGTACACGAGCGGCAGCGCCGCTTCATCCGCCAGGACCTGCGGGTCTATCTCAACCCGCTGCCCTCGCGCGACCCGGCGTGGATCGAGGAGTTCGTCTCGGTGGTCCGCCCCTACCTGGCGGAGCTCGACCCGGTGGTGTTCGAGACGATCGACCCGCTGATGCGGGTCTGCTGCAGCTTCATCCTCGACGGCAGGCCCGACGAGCTGCTGGTGGCCGCCCGGTCGCTGAACGGCCCGAAGGCCCCGCCGCGCGTCGCCGTACGGGAAGGGGGGCGCACCTACTGGGGCGCGGTCCCCGACGAGAGGCGGGAGATCACCTCGCTCCGGATGGCCGAGCTTCCCTACAGCGCCTCCCGGCTGCGCCACGAGGCGGTCGTCACCGGCAAGGGCTCGCTGATCAGGCTCGCGATCACGACGTACGACCCGTTCGGCGTGCTCGCCGCCACGCCCGGCTGGACCGCGTACCTGCGATTCAGGAACGATCGGCTGCGGCTGGAACCGCGCGAGCAGCCGGACGGCGGTTATCTGAGCGAGGCGACGATCGACCTCACCACGATCCACCACGGCCGCCTGGGCTTCGAGGGCCGCTACGACCCGGTGATCGAGATCCTCAACCCCGACGGGCGGGTCACCGCCGACCGGTTGCTCGTCGACCCGTCCACCGCGCCGTTCGCCACGACCGTCCTGTGCCACGAGGTCGTCGTCAAGGCGGAGGGGAACGCCGCGTTCCTGCGGGTGCTCTGGCGCCGCCAGGGGCTGCTGCGGCAGCTGCCCAGGCTCAAGCGGGCCGCCACCCGCCTGCTGAGGAAGGTGAGCGGGCCGGAGGTGAAGCTCCGCGTCTACAAAAGCCTGATCTCCGTGCTGCCCGCGCGCAGGGACCTCGCCCTGTTCGAGGCCGATGTCGGCACCGGATACACGGGGAACCCGCGCTACATCTACGAGGAGCTCAGGCGACGCGGCGCGCCGATGAGGATGGTGTGGTCGGCCGCCACGGCGCGGGGGCACTTTCCCTCCGGCGTCAGGCTGGTACGGCGGATGAGCTGGCGCCACATCTGGACCATGGCGAGGGCGGGCTACTGGGTCGACAGCCACGGCATGCCGCTCGCCTATCCGAAACCGCCGGGCACCCGCTACCTGCAGACCTGGCACGGCCAGGGCATCAAGTCGGTCGGCTTCGACGCGCCCGACCTGCGCGCCGACTTCGACGGGCCGAGGGCGACCTGGCGGGCCGCGGTGGATCGCTGGGACGCGCTGGTCTCGCCCAGCGCCGAGTTCGAGCGGGTCTTCGTGCCCTCCAACGGCTACCGGGGGCGGTTGCTGCGGCACGGTTCTCCTCGCTGTGACGTGCTCGTGCACGGCGACCGGGAGGCGGCAGGGCGGGCGAGGAGGCGACTGGAGATCCCGCACTGGTCCAGGGTGCTGCTGTACGCCCCCACCTACCGCGACCGGGCCAAGGGGTCCGGGCAGTCGGTCAGGGCCGACCTGGACGCGATGGCCGAGGCTCTCTCCGGCGACTGGACGGTGATCCTGCGGACCCACCCGGTCGAGCGGTTCGAGGTGCCCGAGCACCTGCGTCACTTCGTCCGGCACGCGGGCTCCTATCCGGAGGTGAACGACCTGATCCTGCTCTCGGACGCGCTGCTCACCGACTACTCGTCGCTGATGTGCGACTACGCGGTCACCGGGCGGCCGATGCTGTTCTTGATCGACGACTGGGACGAGTACCGCAGGGTGGAACGCGGCGTCTATCACGACCTGCCCGCGATCGCCCCCGGTCCCTGCCTCACCACGACCGAGGAGCTGATCGAGGTGCTGCGCGATCTCGACGGGACGACGGCGGCGTTCGCCTCCAGGTACATCGCGTTCCGCAGGACGTGGTGCGCCGACGAGAAGGGGCATGCCTCGGCGAAGGTGGTGGACGCCTTCTTCGAACCTCGGCACGCCCAGGCCCATCTCCCCTCCGACGTGCGGGAACGCCCCCCGGCCGTGCCACGGCACCTGGCCCGTCTGCCGCTGCTCGGACGGTCGCGGTGAACGGCGGGCGCAGGGGGGCGGTGGTGTTCGCGTGCCTGGACGCCGACACCCTGGGCGGCGTCCAGCGCGTCACCCATACCGTGGCGCAGGGCCTGGCGGAACGGGGCCGCGAGGTGCACGTGATCGGGCTGCACCGGTCGGAGAAGCCGTTCCGCTATGTGGAACTGCCTCGCTACACCAGTCACGTGATCCACCGGGCTCCGGTGGGAAGGCTCTCGCGGCTCGGCAGGCGTCGCGAGCGGCAGGCGCTCGACAGGCTGCTGCGGGAGGTGGGGCCGGGGTTCGCGGTGCTCTCCTCGCCCAGCGTGGTCACCCGGATCGGAGAACTGCTGCCCGAACGACTGCTGCCGATCGGGCAGTACCACGGGTCCTACGAGCACGCGCGGGGATCGTGGCACCTCGGCTCGGTCCGCGGCCACTACGGCGCCCTGGAGAAGGCGGTGTTCCTCAGCGAGGAGGACGCGTGGCTGTTCTCCGAGCACGCGTTGCTGCCCAACACCTGGTCCATCCCGAACCCGCTGCCCGTCTGGCCTTCGCGGACCGCGAGCCTCACCGCCCGCCGGGTGCTCGGGGTCGGCAGGCTGGAGGGCGTGAAACGGTTCGACCGGCTGATCTCGGCCTTCGCGCGGGCGTGCGGCCGTCCAAGACACGGGGGCACAGAGGGCGACGGCGATCACCCGAATCTCGTGAGGGCCCGTCGCGAGGTGAGTGAGGGCTGGGAGCTGCACCTGATCGGCGAGGGGGCCGAGCTGGAACGGCTCCTGTCGCACGCCGCGGAGTGCGAGGTGAGCGACCGGGTGGTGTTCCGTGGCGCGGTGCCCGCGGCCCGGATGGCGGACGAGTACATGGACGGGTCGCTGCTCGCGCTGTCCAGCGAGCACGAGGGGCTGCCGCTGGTGGTCGGCGAGGCTGCCTCCTACGGGGTTCCCTCGGTGGCGTTCGACGTGTCGAGCGGGCTCAGGTCACTCGTACTGGACGGGCAGACCGGGGTGCTGGTGCCCCCGGCCGACGTGGCCGGGCTCGCCGCCGCGCTGGCCGGGCTGATCGCCTCGGCCGCGGAGCGGCGGCGGCTGGGAGCCGCCGCCCGCGCGCACGTCGAGGCGTTCCGCCCCGACCACGTCCTGGACCGCTGGGAGGCCCTGTTCGACCAGATCACCCGCTGACCGTCCCCCGGACCGGCGGGAAGCCCTGCCCGGATCACACCCTGACCGCGTACCACCGGCGGGAAGCCCTGTCCGGATCACACCCTGACCGCGTACCACCGGCGGAAAGTCCTGTTCGGCGGGATGCCGGCCGCGTGCCGGACCGGCGAGAAGCCCCTCACCTGCCGGCCGCGACGGGCTCGGTGCGCGGCATCGGCACCCCCGCCAGCACGATCTGGGCGGAGGTGAGCCGTGCCCCCAGCGGGTTCGGCTCGCGGAGCCGGATCAACCGGTCGAACGTCACCCTTTTCACTCGGGTCAGCTTCCGCCTGGCCGCCGTCCGCTCGTAGGACATCAACCGCGAGGTCTCGGCCTTCGGCGCCCCGGTGAGCTCGTACCCGTACGTCTGCAGCCGGTCCCCGAGCACGCTCTCGCACAGCGAGATCTCGCCGGGGTCGAGCCGGTCACGCCACGAACCGGCCCGCACGGTTGTCACCTCGCCGAAGGTGCGCGCGTGCCAGGTCTTGCGGGCGGGTACGGCGATGCCGGCCACCGAGCCCGGATCGCACATGGCGGGGTCGAACTCCTCACCGAGGAACTCGCACAACCTGCGCAGGTGAGCCTCCGGCTCCGCGGTCAGGTCCTCGTAGCGCAGCTCGTGGTAGCTGCCGCCCGGCAGTTTCGGCGCGCCGTGCCTGGCGAAGTCGATCGCCTCGGCCCAGGCGGAGACCGCGCTGTAGACGGTCCCGTTGTACCAGGGCATCTCCTTCAGCGACGCCACGCAGTCGCGGCCGTCCCTGATCAGGTGCACGAACTGGGCGTCGGGAAACAGCCGCAGCAGCACGTCGGTGTACTGGAAGTACGAGGGTCGCTTGTCACCCCAGCGCGGCTTGCCGTGCCTGGCCGCGTAGGCGCGCAGCACGATGCCCAGCGCGGAGCCGAGCGTCGGCGGCCCGCCGACGATCTGCTCGAGCACCTCGTCGCGGTCCAGTTCCAGCTCGTGGAAGCGCGACTGGCGCCGGTCGACCACCCATTCGCCCAGCTCGCGCCGGTGCGCGGCGTCGTTGAGGTCGCCGAACTGGAGCCGCCGCTGGTAGGCGGAGACCATGAACCGGGTCTCCGGCGGGATGGCGACGCGCGGGTGGGCGTGCAGCATCAGCTGCAGCATCGTGGTCCCCGAGCGGGGACAGCCCAGGATGAAGATCGGGCGATCGGGCTTCATCTCAGACCTTCGCAAGCTCGCCGAGTTGCCGGCTGGTGAGCCTCGCGGCCACCGGGCTCGGCTCGCGGAACCGGTTGACGCGGTCGCGCATCTCCTTGCGCCTGCGTGCCCAGCGCCGCTTGGACGCCGCCTTCTCACACGCCTCGACGTGGGTCTTGCTCGCCTTGGGGGCGCCGCTCAGCTCGTAGCCGTTCGCGGTGAGCCGGTCGCCGAGCACCGTCTCGCACACCGAGATCTCCCAGGGCTCCAGCCTGGCCTTCCACGACCCCGCCCTCGCCGTCGTGACGTCGCCGTGGGTGTGGCTGTGCCAGACCTTGTGCTGCGGGATCGCCACCCTGGCGACGTGGTACGGCTCGGTCATCGCCGGGTCGTAGTCCTCGCCGAGGAAGTCGCAGAGCTTGCTCAGCTCGGTCTCCGGGTAGGCCGTCAGGTCCTCGTAGCGCAGCTCGTAGTAGCTGTCGGCGGGGAGCCTTTTGGCGTGGCGGCGGCCGTAGTCGATCGCCTCGCTCCAGTTGACCGCCGCGTGGAAGACGTCCTTGGTGTACCAGGGCATCTCCTTCAGCGACGCCACGCAGTCGCGGCCGTCCCTGATCAGGTGCACGAACTGGGCGTCGGGGAACAGCCGCAGCAGGAGGTCCACGTGGTGGTAGTAGCTGGGCCGCTTGTCACCCCAGCGGCTCTTGCCGTACTGCTCGGCGTAGGAGCGGAAGGTGATTCCCATCGCCGACCCCAGCGTGGGCGGACCGGCGACGATGTCGTCGATCAGCCTGTCCCCGTCGAGCTTGAGCTCCTTGAACTTGGTGTCCTTGTCGCTCACGATCCACCGGCCGACCCTGCGCCGGTTGCGTTCCTCGCGCAGGTCCCCGAAGGAGAACCTGCG
Organism: Streptosporangium sp. NPDC006930; assembly: GCF_040635605.1. NCBI lineage: Bacteria > Bacillati > Actinomycetota > Actinomycetes > Streptosporangiales > Streptosporangiaceae > Streptosporangium > Streptosporangium sp. NPDC006930. The sequence continues at coordinate 237,669 of NZ_JBEYID010000002.1, forward strand.
GTAGTAGCCGGGCACCACGAACCGTGTCTCCGGAGGCACCGCGATGCGCGGGTGCGAGTGCAGCATGAGCTGCAACATCGTGGTGCCGGAACGCGGACAACCGATCACGAAGATCGGGCGGTCGGACTGCATGACAACGAACCCCCGTAAAGCTTGGTCAAACAGATATGCGTGGCGCCTTTCCGACGAGCGGTACGACGGGCACCACCCGGGCGAAGAGCCACATTCGGTAGATCAGAACGACCTCGTTCAGCAGAAGCAGGACCCCCGCCGCGACCGCGAGGGGTACCAGGGCGACCGTCCCGACCAGCGGGGCGACCACGAACACGGCGGCGTGGAACTCGATACCGCTGATCAGGTGGGTCCGCACCCGGTGGCGGGCCAGGAGGCGGGTGAACCTGCGGGGCAGCCTCGGGCGCCTGCCTTTCCTGGGCCCCCGCCGTACGGCCCCGTCCTCTCCCCGGTTCTCGCCGCGAACCTCTTCACGGTCTTCTTCCCGGTCCTCGAATCCGGCGACTCGCAGCGGCTCGCGGGGCGTGATGACCTCGACGGGCCTGAGGCGTCCCGCGTGGACGGTGTGCCCGGCGGCCACCGGCGCCTCCCCCGCCCTGGGGGATCCCACGGTCACCACGGACTCGACGGGTACCGGCCGTCCGAGCCGGTTCTCCCTGACCACCTCGCGCACGCGCTTCATCTGCGGCGCGTTCACATAGCGGAACAGGTCGAGGACGGCCACCCCGGCACCCAGCAGGATGTAGGAGACGTCCCCCGTCACCACGTACTGCCCGGACGCCAGCCCCGCGGCGCAGCAGAGCACCCTGATCCGGTCGCCCACGTAGTCGAGCCAGAGCCCGAACGCCGTCCCCGTCCCCTTGAGCCGGGCGATCTTCCCGTCCATGCAGTCGACCATGAAGCTCACGTAGAACAGCAGTGCCCCCGCGGCGAGCCGTCCTGACGCGAAACAGATCGCCGAGCACATTCCGAGGATCAGGGAGAAACGGGTGAGCCCGTTGGGGGTGATGGACGTGTGGTTGGCGACGAGCAGGGTGAGCCTGCACGCCACCGGGTCGACCAGGAAAACGGTCCACCAGGAGTCTTTTCGTTTCCGGGTCGCGAGAACGTCGTCCAACGAATAGGCCCTCATGCGTTCCAGCATGGCCACGCGGTGTCTCCTGTCATCTACGCTCTGTAACTACTGGAAGATCTCCATGCCACTTCTTGACCGACCCGCGCCATGGGGCTCCGGCGCTTGAAGGACACGAAAGGCCGAGGAGGGCTTCCCCGGCCTTTCGTGAGGACGAAGGGCGGCTACCGGAAGATCCGGTCCACGGCCCTGGCCGCCGCGCCGCCGTCCTCCAGCGGACAGAACCTGGCGGTGAAGGCGTCGTACGACTTCCGGTACTCACCGGGCACCTCGTCGGCGTCCCGCACGGCCGCCACGACCTCCTCGGTCGTCCGCAGCAGCGGCCCGGGGGCCTCGGCCTCGAAGTCGAGGTAGAAGCCGCGCACCTCGTCGCGGTAGCGCTCCAGGTCGTAGGTGAAGAAGAACATCGGCTTGCCGGTCACCGCGAAGTCGAACATCGCCGACGAGTAGTCCGTGATCAGCAGGTCCGCGACCAGGTAAAGCTCCTGGATGTCCGGATATATCGAGACATCGAAGAGGAAGTCCGTGCCGACCCTGGGCAGCCTGTCCGTGACGTTCGGGTGCTTGCGGATCATGAGCACATGGTCCTCGCCGAGCTTCTCCGCCATGTGCCGAAGGTCGAGGCGCAGGTCGAGCCGGTAGCGTCCCCTGCTGTAGAGCTTGTCGTCGCGCCACGTCGGGGCGTACAGGATGACCTTTTTGTCCTCGGGCAGGCCGAGACGCTCCCGGATCTCCCCGATCCGCTCGGCTCCGGCGCGACGCAGCAGGTCGTCACGAGGGGAGCCGATCTCCAGGATCTCCCCCTCGAACCGCAGGGCACCGTCCAGGATCGAGGTGCACCAGGGACTCGGCGAGATGAGGTGGCTCCACCGGGCGACGGCCCTGGCGAGCCGCTCGTGCTGGTCGGGCCTGGCGAACGGCACCTTCTCGACGTCGAACCCGACGCGCTTCAACGGCGTGCCCCGCCAGGTCTGCAGCACCGTCTGCCCCCCTCTGCGCTCGAACCAGGAGGGCAGGTGGCTGTTGGTCACGATGTACCTGCAGCGGGCGAGGGCCTCGAAGAACTCCCGCCCGTACCGGCGGATCGGCGTCACCCCCTCGGGCAGTTCCACCTGCCCGTCCCGCACGACCCACATGAACTCCAGGTCGGAACCCCGCCGCACGAGCTCCTCGTAGATCGCCTTCGGGCTGTCGGAGAACTGCCTGCCCCCGTAGCTGTCGAAGAGGACGGCGGGCCGCAGCGGTTCCTGGCACCTCGCGGGGTAGAAGTCCTCGCGCAGCAACCGCTGCTGCTTCGGCCTGCCCGAGGCGCGCAGGTCGTCGCTCACGGTGAAGACGGCCTCGTCCATCAGGTCGGTGTCGAAGACGAACGTACGGGTGGCGGAGATGTGCTCCAGCGGCGCGGACAGCCGGAACTCCATGCGCATGTCACCGGTGCCGGTGCCGGTACGGATCGCGAAGCCGTGCGTGCCCGCCGGCAGCGGCAGCCACCCACCGAGCGTCTCGCTCCCCTCGGGCGTCACCGTGGCGCTGCCGTCGACGAGTGGGAAGAGCCGCTCGGTGAGCCGGTTGCGCGAGGTGACGACCAGCCAGGCCGGGCCGTCGATCGGGCGCATCGGGGCCCCGGTCACCCTGAGGTGGCCCAGGTCGGTCCACTCCACCCGTTCCACGTAGAACGTCGGCCGCTGCTCGCGTAGCACGAGCCCACCGGCCTGCGACCGGTTCAGCACCACGTCGCGCCCGCGGAGCCGGTAGAGGCCACGCTCCACGTCGCGGGCGACGAGCAGCGGCCGGGCCTTTCCGCCGTCGGGGACGACCTCGAAGTGCCACTCGGCTCCGGGGTTGAGCGCGCTCATCTCCAGGCCGGCCGGGTCGAGCCCCGGCCAGCGCTCGGACAGCACCTCGTCGAGGCCGACCACCGCCTCGAAGGCGCCGTCCGACACGGTCATCGGATAGCGCCGGTCACGGCCCCCCTGCGGCCGGATCAGCCGCAGCGCCGGCGCGGCGCCGAGGTCGTCGTCGCACCGGCCGCCGATCCTCAGCTTGCCCTCGGCCACCCGGTGGCCGGTGACCCGGCCACCCGGCCGCTCCACCCGGAGCCTGAACTCCTCGGCGGGCGTCCACTCCGTCCACGCCACGGTCCCCGGCTCGCGCTCGGTGAACTCCAGCCGCCGCGCGGCCGGGCTCGGCTGCCCCAGCCTTCCCCTGCGCAGGAGCCCCCGGGACAGCACGCACAGGTCGATCCGCCAGGACGAGCCGGCGGGGAGCCTGGCCGGGTCGACGGTGAGCCGGAACCCGCACCAGTCCTTGCGCCTGCGCGGGCCGGTGTCGACCAGCGACAGGCCCCGCCTGATCGTGACGGGGAGCCGGATCCTGCGCCTGCGACCTTCGGTGCCCTCGGTGCCTTCGGTGCCCCCGGTGCCCTCTGGGACGAGCCAGGCGAGGAGGTGCTGCTGCATCCGCCTGCGGGGACGCAGGTAGCGCAGCGAGATACGGCCCTCGACGACCAGCTTGTCGTCCTTCCATTCCAGGCTGTCCACCCGCTGGCGCAGGTCCAGCTCCTCGCGCATCCGCGTGGCGGACCGCTCGACCTGCACGGGAACGTTGAGGTGGTAGCCGCGCAGGCCACTCCCGACGACGCGGGCGGTCGGCTTCACCGTCCTGTCCCACTCCAGCAGCTGGAGCAGGTCGCTCATCCTGCGTTCCTTGACGAGGATCCACTTCACCCTGCGCTGCGCGGGCAGGAGCGGGAGAATCTTCGGCCCCGCCCTGTCGAGGTAGGCGCACGCCAGGTCGAGGAAGCGGCTGCGGAACTCCTCCCCCGCCTGGTCGAGCACCTGCAGGAAGTTCGGCAGGTCGCTGTCGAGGACCATCCGGTCCCACGCCCTCAGGTGCTGGGTCCGCCCCGTGTCGACGAGGAAGTTCCGTACGGAGTCGACGGCGGCGAACCGGTCCTCGATCCCCTTGAGGTGCCCCCGGTTCTGCGTGATCGAGACGCTCTCCCCCTCCCGCTCCCGCCACAGGTAGACCGGGGTGGACAGCACGTCCACCGCTCCGGCGAGGAAGTGGGCGGGCAGGGCGACGGCGATGTCCTCCCACAGGACCCCCTCGGGAAAGCTCAGTTCCCGCTCGTCCCAGAAGGAGCGCCGCCAGAGTTTGTTCGTGACCAGCCGGTCCTTGAGCAGGATCTCGTCGGCGGTCACGTGGGTCCGTCTGGCGGAGTTGGCGAAGATCGCCTTGTGCATCGCCGACTGGCGTACCCCCTGCCCGCTGAAGCGCAGGACGTTGCCCGTGACGAGGTCGGATCCGCTCTCCGTCAGAGAGCACACCATCGTCTCGACGGCCGTCAACGGGAGCATGTCGTCGCTGTCCAAAAAGGCGAGGAAATCGCCGGTGGCGTGCCTTATGCCGGTGTTGCGCGCGGTACCAAGGCCCCCGTTCTCCTGTCGGATCAGCCGGAACCGGGCGTCACGCTGGGCGAAGGTCGCGGCGATCTCCGCACTGGAGTCGGGAGAGCCGTCGTCCACCATGACGACCTCGATGTCACTCCAGGTCTGCGCGACCAACGACTCCAGACACGCCTCAAGGTACGGCTCCACGTTGTATATGGGCACGATGATGCTCACTGGGGCCACGATCGGTCCTCCGGTAGTCGAAAGCTCACAGTCCGGTCCATCGGCGTGAACGCCGGACATGGCACGCGGGCGAAGATCCACTCAGCGTGGAAGATGTCACGGGCGCGCGGCGGGAAGCCCAGTGGTCGCCGGAAAGCGGCGGAAGGAGCCCGTGTGCCCGTCGACACAACCTGGCGGCCATGAACGCGACGTAGACGTCACGTCAGCAGCATGGCTCCGTGCCAGGCCGGGCGAGCCCAAAATATGACCGCGATGGAGTGAGCTGACCGAGACTTGACCATCTCCGGCACATCTCCCGCGGCCGGCCGATCCATCCTCGGGCCCGTGACGCGGCAACGCCTCCCCCAAGCCCAGGTCAAGGCTGGGAATGCACACGTCCTAGTAAGACGTGATGACCCTTCGGTCCCCCCTGGCCGTCCGACACGATCGGGTGACCGAGACGGGTGAGATCGCGGCAAACGGCATTCGCGGGGGGAAACGCATGGACTCAACAGTGGTCGTGGGAGCGGGGCCCGCCGGGCTCACCGCGGCCTACGAACTGGCCCGGCGAGGACACCCGTGCCAGGTCTTCGAAGCCGACCGCGTGGTCGGCGGCATCAGCCGGACGGAGGAACGCGACGGCTGGCGCTTCGACATCGGCGGGCACCGCTTCTTCACGAAGGTGCCTCGGGTGGAGGACTTCTGGAACGAGATCCTCAGCGAGGAGGACTTCCTGCTCCGCCCGAGAATGAGCCGCATCCACTACGGAGGCCGTTTCTACGACTACCCGCTCAGGGCGTCCAACGCCCTGCTCAACCTCGGTGTCCTGGAATCCCTGCGGTGTGTCGGCTCGTACGCCTGGGCCAGGATCAGGCCGCCCGCCGACCAGTCCACCTTCGAGGGCTGGGTCGCGGCCAGGTTCGGCCGGCGGCTCTACGGGATCTTCTTCAAGACCTACACCGAGAAGGTGTGGGGCGTTCCCGCCGCGAGTATCCAGGCCGACTGGGCCGCGCAGCGGATCAGGGACCTCTCCCTGGGGAAGGCCATCGCCGCCGCGCTGAGGCCGGGGAGGAACCGCAAGGAGATCACGAGTCTCATCGAGGAGTTCCGCTACCCCAAACTGGGACCGGGCATGATGTGGGAGGCCTGCGCCGACCGGGTCCGCGAACAGGGTTCCACCATCCACCTCGGCGCCCGGGTCGAACGGATCCGCCGCCACCACGGCCGCCTCGCCGTCACCGTCCGCCACGACGACGGCGAGAGCGAGGGGGCCGGTGTCCTTCGTTCGAGTGGCGGCGTCCACGACGACGGCGTTCGCCCGTACGGCGGTGCCCTACGCCACGACGGCGCCTTTCTGAACGACGGTGCCCGCCAGGACGGTGTCGGGGGCGCCACCCGCGAGGTGCACTGTGACAACCTCATCTCCTCGATGCCGCTCAACGCCCTGATCCGCGCGTTCGGGCCGGACGTGCCCGATGTCGTCGCGGAGGCCGCCGCGGGGCTGAGGTACCGCGACTTCCTCACCGTCGCGCTGGTCGTCCCCGAGCGGTTCTCCTTCCCCGACAACTGGATCTACATCCACTCCCCCGAGGTCCGGCTCGGCCGGGTGCAGAACTACGGTTCCTGGTCGCCGTACCTGGTGCAGGCAGGACGGACCTGTCTCGGCCTGGAGTACTTCGTCGACGAGGGCGACGACCTGTGGCGCACTCCGGACGACGACCTCATCGCGTTCGGCACCCGGGAGCTGGAGCAGCTGGGCCTGGTGACCCCCGGCTCGGTCCGGCAGGGCTACGTGGTGCGGATGCCGAAGGCCTACCCCGTCTACGACGCCGGTTACGGCGGCAACGTCGAGGTGCTCAGGAAGTATCTCGACGTGGAGTGGCCGGAGATCCACCCGGTCGGCCGCAACGGCATGCACCGGTACAACAACCAGGACCACTCCATGCTCACCGCGATGCTGACCGTGGAGAACGTCGTCGAGGGAGCCGGGCACGACGTCTGGCAGGTCAACGTCGACGCGGAGTACCACGAGGAGCACGCGGACCGGCCGAGGGCCGCGAGGGGCACCGGCCGTGACGCCCCCGTCCTCCTCGCCGACACGTCCGCCTCGGGCTGAGTGCCCACATCCAACACCAGCGATCCCATGACGCCTTGCCCTGCCTCCGCCGCCTCCGCTCCGTCGAGCGCGGACCACCGCGGGTCGAGGCTCTCCTCCCAGCCGCCTTGGAGTTGCGCGCCATGACAGCACAGCCGTACACGGTCCCGGACGTCAGCGTGATCGTCATCACCTACAACGACGCGGCCCGGTTACCCCGGGCCGTACGCTCCGTTCTCGGCCAGACGCTCAAGAACCTCGAAGTGATCATCGTGGACGACTGTTCCGGTGACGAGACCCCCGCGGTGGCCAAGATGCTCACCGAGGAGGACGGCCGGGTCCGCTACCTGCGGCTGCCCGCCAACAGCGGTGGCTGCGGCGCGCCGCGCAACGCGGGCATGGACGCCTCCCGCTCGCCCTTCCTGATGTTCCTCGACAGCGACGACGAGCTGCCCAGACACGCCTGCAAGAGCCTCCTGCTCGAAGCGGAGGCGACCGGCGCCGACTTCGTCATGGGCACCGTGGAGCGCGTCGACGAGGCGACCGGCGCCGTCACCCTCTGGTACCCCCAGCTGTTCGCGGAGCGACGGGTCGTGGACGGCATCCGCGCCGAACCCGAACTCCTCTTCAACTGCCTCGCCACCAACAAGCTGTACCGGCGGACCTTCCTCGACGTCACCGGCATCCGTTTTCCCGAGGACATCCACCACGAGGACATCGTCTGGTCGACGGAGCTGTTCTGCCGCAGCAAACTGTTCGCCGTCGTGCCGTGGCCCGTCTACCGCTGGCTGCTCGCCGCCACCCCCGCCACCAGGTCGATCTCGTCGCGGCGGCACGAGCTGGAGAACGTGCGCCAGCGCGTCGCCGCCGCCGTCCTGAGCGACCGCGCCCTCGCGAACACCCACTCCCTCGACCTCAAGGAGGACAAGGACTTCCGCTTCCTCTCCCACGACCTGCGCCTGTACCTGGGCGACCTGCCCCAGCGTGACCCGGCGTGGATCTCCGACTTCGCCGACATCGTCATCCCGTACGTGGACACGCTCGAACCCGCCGCGATCGAGCGACTGACCAGGGCGGAGCGGGTGTGCCTCCAGCTCGTCCGCGAGCGGCGCGGAGCCGAGGCGGCGCTCGCCGCCGTCGAGCTGGGGGGCAGGCACTCCATTCCGCCCCGGGCGGTCACGACGGACGGCGATCGGGTGTTCTGGGGGACGCTGCCCCCTGGGGACGAGCAGGCCAGGAGCGAACTGGACGTCACCGAGCTGCGCCTGGCCGAGCAGCCACTGTCCGGAGCACTGCTGCGGCACGAGCTCATCGACCTGCAGGCGTCGAGGGACCAGATCCGGTTGCGCCTGCGAACCTACGACCCCGGCCGAGTGCTCGACGGCCGCACGCTGACCGCGTGGCTCCGCGTCGGCGGCAGGAAGAGGACGATCGCCTCGATCCCCGTCCAGATGGCCCCCGTCGTGATCGAGTCACTGGAGGAACGGGAGAAGAAGACCCTGAGAGGGCTCGAAGGGCAGTGGGAGCCGGAGGAGCCGGAGAGGACGAGAATCCCGCGGATGACGGGAGGTCCTCCCGAGGGGACGGGAATCCTGGAGGGGACGGTGACGATCTCCCTGCCCGACCTGGAGTGGCCGGACAACGCCGTCAGGCCGCAGGCGGTCATGATCTCGCTCCAGGAGGGCGAGCGCGGGAACCTCAGGCCCCTCCTCGCGGTCCCGGGGTTCTCGTTCACCTCCGTGGGCACGGTGGGCTCCGGCCGCCTCGTCCTCGAGGCGTCCGCCGACCTCCCGTTCCGCCTCATGGCGCGCAGGCCAGGACACGCGGCCAAGCGGCGTTTCCCGAGCGTGCCGGAACTCTGGCGGGGCCTGCTCGCCGACCTCGCCACCCCCCGCAACCTGGGCCGCTTCTACCGGCTGGTCAGCATGACGGTGCCGGTGAACCGGAACCTGGTGCTGTTCGAGTCGGCCGAGGGCACCGGCTACACCGGCAACCCGCGCTACGTCCACGAGGAACTGCAGCGGCGCGCCACCGGCCTGCGGGCGGTCTGGTCCCACGCGGACGTTCCCGAACGTTTCCCCGAGGACGTCGGTCTCGTCCGGCGCGACACCTTCCGCTACGCCTGGACCCTGGCGCGCGCCGGGCACTGGGTGGACAGCCACAACCTGCCCTACTGCTACCGCAAGCGCGGGGGCACCCGCTACCTGCAGACCTGGCACGGTCAGGTGCTCAAGAAGATGGGCCTGGACGAGCCCAGGCACCGGACACAGCCGGCCCTCGCCAGAAAGTACGCCGAGGCGGTGGCACGCTGGGACGCGCTGCTCACCCCGGGCCCCGACTTCCTGCGCGACTTCGCCGAGGCGAGCGGGTTCAGGGGCGAGCTGCTCCACGCCGGATACCCGCGCACCGACGTGCTGGTGCGGCACATGGAACCGGCGCAACGCGAGCGGGCGCGGCAGGTGAGGGAGTTCTTCGAGATCCCCGCGGGAAAGCGGGTGATCCTCTACGCGCCCACCTATCGCGACAACAGGCGCTTCAGCGGCGACTCGATCCGGCTCGACCTGCCCGCCCTCGCCGGCGCGCTGCCCCCGGACTGGGTGATCCTGGTGCGCGCCCACCAGTACGACCGCTTCACGGTGCCCGACCCGCTCGGCTGGCTCGTCCGGGACGCTTCGGCGTTCCCCGAGGTCAACGACCTGATGCTCGCCTCGGACGTCCTGGTGACGGACTACTCCTCGATCATGTTCGACTACGCCTGTCTCGGCAGGCCGATCCTCTACTACGTCGACGACTACGAGCGCTACGCCTCCGCCCAGCGAGGGGTCTGCTTCGACCTGGCCGAGGTCGCCCCGGGGCCGCTGCTGCGCGAACCGGGCGAGCTGGCCGAGGCGCTGGAGCGGCTCACCGAGATCACCGAGAGGTACCGGCAGCGCTACGCGGAGTTCCGCGACCGTTGGTGCGGCCTCGACGACGGGCAGGCGAGCGGCAGGGTCGTGGACGCGTTCTTCCCGGAGGTCATGCGTTGAGATCGCGAGACGTCTTCTTCCTCAGCACCGACGGCGACTCGATGGGCGGGTCCCAGCGGGTCATCCACACCCTGGCCCAGGGCCTCGGCTCGCGGGGGCACAGGGTGACCCTGATCAGCATCAATCCCTCCCGGCAGCCGCAGACCTACGTCGCCGACCCCGTCTACCGGCACGCCACGCTGTACGACACGCCCGCCCCCGAGCCCGCCGCCCGCTCGCTGCCGTGGCGCAGGGGCAGGCAGAGAAGGAGCCCGGAGGAGGTCGCCACCGCGAGGCGGAAGCTGCTGCGGCTGACGGACCGGATCGACGGCGGGCGCGGCGGATACCTGGTCATCGCCTCGCCCTGGGCCGCCCACTGGATCGCCGACCTGCCCATGCCGCACATCGCCAAGATCGGCCAGTACCACCAGTCGTACACCGAGGCGGTGGACTCACCGAACCTCAAGCTCATCAAGAAGCACTACGCCCACCTCGACAAGGCGCTGTTCCTGTGCGACGACTACGCCGCGTCCTTCACCGCGCACCGGCTCGCCAACTGCGGCACCATGCTGAACCCGGTCAGCGTCTTCCCCGAGGAGGCGGCCCCGCTGCGCAACCCGCGGATCGTCTCGGCCGGACGGCTGGTCAGGGTGAAGCGGATCGACCTGCTGATCGACGCCTTCGCCGCCGCGGCCCCGGCCGTCGCCGAGCCGTGGGAGCTGCACATCATCGGTGACGGGCCGCTTCGGGCGGCCCTGGAGGCGCAGGCCGCCCAGACCGGGCTCGGCGACCGGATCGTCTTTCGCGGACAGGTCGAGAACGTCGAAGCCGAGTACCTGGACGCCTCCATCGTCACCCTGAGCAGCGACTTCGAGGGATGGGGGCTGGTTCTCGCCGAGGGCGCGGCCTGCGGGCTGCCCGCCGTGGCCTGCGACGCCTCGGCGGGGGTGAGAACCCTGGTCGAGGACGGCGACAACGGCATACTCGCCGAGCCGGGCGACACCGGGAGCTTCGCCGCCGCCCTGGAGCGCCTCATGTCCGACGCCGGGCTGCGCCGCAGGATGGGGGCGAGGGGCAGGGAGCGGATGAGGAGGTACCGGCTGCCTCGCGTCCTGGAACGCTGGGAGGCGCTCTTCGACGAGCTCGACCGCTGACGGTTGGGCCCGCACCCGGCGGGTCCGACCGCTGACGGCTGCCCGCACCCTGCGGATCGGAACGGGCGTGGTGCCCAGGAGACGCGAAGGGAACCTCCGGCACGTCACACCCGGCGCCGGACCCGATCCCGGCGGCCCACGGGGACCTTCGGCTCTCCTGCGGAACGGCTCGGGGGGCACCGCTATCGACGGGAGAGCAGGATCCCCGCCTCCCGCAGGAGCAGCGGAACGAACAGGACGCCGACGAGGATCGGCGACACCATGAACCGGAAGTCCGGCGCGGTGTTGGTGAGGATCACCCCGACCTGCTGCCCCGCGACCACGGCCGCCCCCGCGAGTGCCGCCCGGCTGCCCGTCCGCCACCAGGCGAGCGCGGCCGTGGCGTAGGTGAGGTAGCACCAGAAGGGCGCCCGCCAGAGCAGCCATTCGAACTGCCTCACCGTGCTCGCGTCCAGCGCGAACAGCCCGGCGGCGAGCAGCCCTTCGGAGATCGGCCGCCGCCGCATCGCCGAGGCCGCCGGAGTGCCCTCCCAGCCGTCGGGGAGCCGGGGATCCCTTGGGGAGAAGCGGTAGAGCTCACCGCCGGGCTCGCCCGAGGTCGGGCCGAGCTGCCAGGCGAGCGCGGCGCGGCAGATCCTGGTGCTCAGGATCGTGCCCGGCGCGCGGACCAGCAGCCCTCGCCACAGCTCCAGGATCTCGGACATCCGCTGTTCGGCCCGCGCGTGGCCGAACCCGGGATCGAAGAAGACCCGCGCCATGGTCTGGCAGGTCGCCCCCCGCCGCCAGACGTCGAGCGGAGCGACCTCCGCCAGGAGTTCCCGCTGCTCGCGGTCGAAGAGGTGGGGCCTCTCCCCGTACGCCACGGCGAGGTCGCCGAACACCGTCTGGTAGGCGAACGAGCGGGACGGCGACGCGATGCCCATCGCCGGGTAGCCGACGCCCAGCAGGAGCAGGGGCGCCGCCACCGCTCCGGCCGCGAGCGCCGCGACCCGTCGGCGGGCCCCCGGGCGGCCGGACAGGAGCGCGACGAGCGGGACGGCGGCGAACAACGCCACGAGGAAGCCGTTGTTGCGGAAGAGCCCCAGGCCGAGCAGTTCGGCCCCGAGAGCGGCGAAGCGCGGGTCCCACACCCACCGGCCGCCCCCGCGACCGGCCACCCCCCGCCCGCCGGCCCCGGCCGCATCCCGCACCCGGCCCTGCTCCCGTGTGACGAGCCCGGCCACATCCCGCACCCGGCCCTCACCTCGCACGACAGTTCCAGACCGCAGCCCCGGCCGGGTCATGAGCCGTACCGCGGTGCCTGCGGCCAGTACGGCGCACACGGTGAACGGCACGTCCTTCCACATCGACACCGTGAAGGCGCCGAGCGGCGGTGACAGCGCCGCGCACCCCACCGCCACGAGCAGCGGGCGTCCCCGTACCCCCAGCGACCGGATCGCGCCCGCGAGGTGGGCCAGGGCGGCGGCCATCGCCGCCGTCTGCAGGAGGGTGACGGCGGACAGGTCGCCGGTCACCTTCAGGGAGAGCCCGAGCAGGGCGTCGTAGGCGACCGACTGCCCGGCCACCCAGGGGCCCGTCGTGACGTGCGCGACGTAGGTGACGGAGTCGGGACTCATCAACCCGGGGTGGAAGCCGAGCCACCAGCCGAGCAGCGCTAGCTGGGCGGTGGCGTAACAGGCGAGCGTGAACCGCCGGTCGCGGGCCGGTGCCCCATCGGCCGCCCCGCGCCCCTTATCGACCGGTTTCAAGCTCGCCGTACTGATCGTCATTTTTTCCCAGCGCGTTCCTCCAGGGGACCGATGCCCATCATCGAGTACGCCCGAGGCGCGCCCTGGGCGCCCACAGCCCGCTATACGCACCCATGACCTGGGGAAACGTCAAGTTTGCGTTGGGCGAAGACAGTGCGCCCCGGCCGCGGGAGAGCACGCCTTTCACAGGACATCGTGACGCTTCAGCCTCAGGAGGCATCAGGCACCTCGATAGGATGCCCATTCGACCGACGTCGATTTGACCCGGAGCTCCCCTCATGAAGTCTCCTGTCCGAATGTTGCTGGCCACATCCTGTGCGCTGGCCATGATTTCCGTCCCGACCACCGCGTGGAGCGCGGAGAAGCCCGAACCGACGGCCACGACGGCGAGCAAGGCCAAGCCCGCCCCCAAGGCCAAGCCCGCGCCGAAGCCGAAGCCCGTGGACTGCGCGAAGGTGAAGTGCATCGCGCTCACCTTCGACGACGGCCCCGGCAAGTACGCCGACAAGTTGCTCGACACCTTCAAGAAGCACAAGTCCAAGGCGACGTTCTTCCTTGAGGGCCAGTACGTGAAGTCCCGCCCCGCGTTCGCCAAGCGGATGGTCACCGAAGGCCATGACATCGGTAACCACAGCTACACCCACCCGCACCTGCGGGAGATCTCGGAAGACAAGATCCGCGAGGAACTCACCAAGACCCAGGACATCGTCAAGAAGGTCACCGGCAAGTACCCGACGACGATTCGCCCGCCCTACGGCGAGTTCGACGAGCGGGTCTCGGCGATCGCCACCCAGATGAACATGCCGATCATCCTGTGGAACGGCGGCTCACGAGACTGGGCGACCAAGAACGAGAAGGCCATCTACGACGAGGTGCTCAAGAACGCCAAGCGTGACGGGGTCATCCTCATGCACGACTGGGTGGAGCAGACCGTCAAGGTGATGCCGAAGCTGCTGACCGCGCTCCAGAAGCAGGGCTACCACGTGGTGGCCGTCTCCTCGCTGCGCGGCGCCAAGGCCACCCAGCCCGGGGAGGTCTACCCCGTCGGCTCCGAGAAGGACAAGGAGCTGCCCTCCGAGTCGCCCACCGGCGACCCCGAGGACTACGGCCAGTCCCCCGACGACGGTCTCTGAGCCTTGAACCCTCACCGTGTGGGGGCGACCTCGCTGGAGGACGGCCTCCGGGCCAGCCGCCTGCCCAGCCGCTGCATGGGAAGCTCCACGTAGCGGTAGGTGAGCAGGCTCAGGCCGAGCACCACCAGCACGAACGCCACCGACAGTGAGAGCTGCACCACCTGCCCCGCGTTCCGCACGTCACCGACGACGACGTGCGCGATCCGCAGCAGCGGGTGGTGCAGCAGGTAGACCGAGTAGCTGACCAGGCCCAGCCAGACGAGGAACCTGGGCAGCCGGCGCTCGCGCAGGGCCATCGCACCCGCGAACGACGCCCCGGCCAGCGCGATGGTCGTGAACCACGGCCCCGGCTGCACCCACCACCAGCCCGCCTGCTCCGCCCAGACGGGCGCCAGCGCCACGAGCACGGTCGCCGCCGCCACGGGCCAGAGCCCGCCCGAGCCCTGCTCCCAGCGGCGGATCGCGGTCCCCGCGAACATCACCGACAGGATCGCGGCCCCGAACCACGGCACGAAACTCGAAAAGATCAGAAGCACCAGCGCCGTCGCGCCGAGAACGTACGCGGCGGTCCTCCTGAACCGGCCGCCGATCAGGCCCACCAGGCCCACGAAGAACAGCACGCCGGACACGTACGCGGGCCAGGGGCCCCGTAGCAGCGGTGCCGTCAGCACCAGCCCCACCGCGACCGCGGCGACACCGAAGCCCACCGCGAAGGTCCCGCTCGCGCGGTGCAGCCCGCCGACGAACAGCGCGGTGACGACCAGGTAGAAGACCATCTCGTAGGAGAGCGTCCACATGGTGTCTGCGAGGCCGCCCCTGCCCACCACGTCCAGCAGCATCGTGGCGTGCGCGGCCACCGACGACAGATCCCTGGGCACCTGCTCGCGGACGGGCATCCAGAACGCCATCACCAGGACGAGCGCCGAGACCAGCAGGTAGATCGGGTACAGCCGGAACACGCGGCTGATCCAGAACACCCTGACATCGCCGTGCCTCTCCAGCGAGACCGGGATGATGTAGCCGCTGACCAGGAAGAACACCAGGACGCCGTACATCCCGAGGTTGAACCAGTACGGTCTCAGGGCGGGCATGAACCAGGGCAGCATGTGCTCCAGCAACACGGCGACCGCACCGATGCCACGCAACGCGTCGAGCCACGCCAGGCGGGCGACGGCGGTCTTGGGGGAGTCTGCGCCGATGGGGGTGGTGGAAGACACCCACCCCAACTTACCCGCCGTCCTCCCGCCAAACGGCGCCAACCGCCGAGGAGATCCCTCCCCTGTCGCCCGCCGAGGCGGCTACTCCCACTCGATGGTGCCCGGGGGCTTGCTGGTCACGTCGAGCACCACCCTGTTGACCTCGCGAACCTCGTTCGTGATGCGGGTGGAGACGCGGGCGAGCACGTCGTACGGGACACGCGACCAGTCGGCGGTCATCGCGTCCTCGCTGGAGACCGGGCGCAGCACGACCGGGTGACCGTAGGTGCGGCCGTCGCCCTGGACACCCACCGAGCGGACGTCGGCGAGCAGGACGACCGGGCACTGCCAGATGTCCCGGTCGAGACCGGCGCGCGAGAGCTCCTCGCGGGCGATGGCGTCCGCCTCGCGGAGGATCTCCAGGCGCTCGCGGTTCACCGCGCCGATGATGCGGATGCCCAGCCCGGGGCCGGGGAACGGCTGGCGCCAGACCATCTCGGCGGGCAGGCCCAGCTGCTCCCCCGCCCGGCGCACCTCGTCCTTGAACAGTGCTCGCAGCGGCTCCACCAGCGAGAACCGGAGATCGTCGGGGAGGCCGCCGACATTGTGGTGGGACTTGATGTTGGCGGTGCCGGTGCCGCCGCCGGACTCGACCACGTCGGGGTACAGGGTGCCCTGGACGAGGAAGTCGACGGGACCGTCGGCGAGGATGGCGCGCTGCTCGTCCTCGAAGACCCTGATGAACTCGCGACCGATGATCTTGCGCTTCTCCTCGGGGTCGGTGACCCCGTCGAGCGCCTTCAGGAAGCGCTCCTGGGCGTCGGCCACGCGCAGCTTGACGCCGGTGGCGGCCACGAAGTCGCGCTCGACCTGCTCGGCCTCGCCCTTGCGCAGCAGCCCGTGATCGACGAAGACGCAGGTCAGCCGGTCACCGATCGCCCGCTGGACCATGGCTGCGGCCACCGCGGAGTCGACGCCGCCGGACAGGCCGCAGATGGCGCGGCCCTCGGGGCCGATCTGGGCGCGGATCGCCTCGACCGCGTCCTCGACGATGTTGACCATCGTCCAGGAGGGGCGGCAGCCCGCCGCGTCGAGGAAGTGCTTCAACACGGTCTGGCCGTGCTCGGAGTGGAGAACCTCGGGGTGGAACTGGACGCCGTACAGGCCGAGCTCGGGGTGCTCGAAGGCGGCGACGGGCGTCTGGGCCGTCGCGGCGGTGACCGTGAACCCCTCGGGGGCGGCGGAGACGCTGTCACCGTGGGACATCCAGACCGACTGCGCGGCGGGCAGCCCCGCGAAGAGCACGCCCTCCTCCTCGACGTCGAGGTGGGTCCCGCCGTACTCGGCGGTGCCGGTCCTGGCGACCTTTCCACCCAGCTCCTGGGCCATGACCTGGAAGCCGTAGCAGATGCCGAAGGTCGGCACGCCGGTCTCGAACAGGCCCGCGGGGGCCGCGGGAGCACCCTCGGCGTACACCGAGGAGGGGCCCCCGGACAGGATGATCGCCTTGGGCTTCTTGGCCATCATCTCCTCGACCGGCATCGTCGAGGGGACGATCTCGGAGTAGACGTGGCATTCACGCACCCTTCGCGCGATCAGCTGCGCGTACTGCGCGCCGAAGTCGACGACCAGGACCGTGTCGAACTCAGACACCAAGACCCCCAAAAGGAACAGAGCGGTGTCCCCAGTCTATCGGCGCCCGTCAGCCCGCCCGCTCGCAGCCGAAAAGATCTCCCGCGGCCCCGTCTACCCGCGATCGGGAAGCACTCCCCCACCCGCACGGTCCCCCCTGCCGGAGAACGAGGGCAGCGCCCCGGCGATCAACGCCTCTGTCTGCTCGCGCAGGATCTCCGCGTAACCCGGGTGGGTGAGGACCAGGAAACGCTCCTCGCGGATGGCGTCCACCGCCGCCCGGGCCACCTCGGCCGGGTCGATGCCCTCCTCCACGAGGCCGTCGATGATCGCGGCGGAGACCTCCTCGTCCTCGTCCTCGGCGCGACCGGCGGCCACGAGGTTCTCCGGCCGGTGGCGGCCGGAGCGGTTCAGGCCGGTACGCACCCCGCCGGGGCACAGCGCGGTCACCCGGAGCCTGGAGCCGGCCGCCGCGAGATCCTGGGCGAGGGACTGCGAGGCGGCGAGCGCGGCGTACTTCGAGACCGAATAGGGGCCGAAGTACGGGATGGCGAACAGGCCCGCAGCGGAGACGGTGTTGAGGATGTGCCCCTCGGTGTCCTGGTCGATCATGCGGGGCACGAAGGCCCGGACGCCGTTGAGTATGCCCCACAGGTTCACCCCGAGCGGCCAGGCGAAGTCCTCCGGCTCCCTCGTCCACATCCGGCCGCCCTGGAAGACCCCCGCGTTGTTGCACAGCACGTGGACCGCGCCCAGCTCACCGAACGTACGGTCGGCGAGGTGCTCCACGGCCACCTGATCGGAGACGTCGGCGATCTCGGTGAGGACCTTGCCCCCGTCGGCGCTCGCCTCCACCAGCGAGGCGGTGTCCGCGAGATCTCCCGGCTCGACGTCGGCGAGCATGAGGGACATCCCCTCCGCGGCCAGGCCCAGCGCGAGCGCCCTCCCGATCCCGCCACCCGCCCCCGTGACGACCGCGACCTTGCCCGACAACTCCCGCATGGCACTTCCTCCCAGCCCGATGGTTCACGGATCGTCGTACCTCCAGGCCGGTGGTTCACACCTGACGCTCCTCCGGTTCGTGCCGTACCTGGCGACCGATGGTGTCCAAAGCCAACGTGAAGAGCCCACCACCAACCGGCGACGAGATGTCCTTCATCACCGGCACCTACCTGGTCTTCGACGGCGGCACCACCGCCGTCGACCGCTGAACCTGCCCCAGACCTGATCGCCGTACTGTCATTGATCTTGAGTCATCTCTGTTCTTCGAGCTCCGCCACTCCCTGACGAAACCGCGCCACAACCACGGCATTGGGATAAAAGCGCTCCAGCGTGGTACCGAGGTCATGGCTTCGGGTGACGATCGCCGCGGCATAACGCGGCGCGGAGATCGCGGACAGACCATGAACGACCGCCTGCTCGGGGTCGCCCAGCCGGGCACAGGCGACCCCGAGGTCCAAGGCGGTGATCGCTCGTCTCGTCGGAGACACCTGTGGAGCCTGCTCGTACACCTCCATCGCCTGCTCGGCGAAGTCACGGGCCTGCCCATCGTGACCGAGCCACAAACTGGAGGTCGCGGCGATCGACCAGGCCCGTACGGCATCGGCGCTGAACAGTCCGTTCGCATGAGGCGAATGCCGCTCTGCCTGGTCGCGGAGCGCCTCCAGCGCTTCAGATGCCGGGACTGCGTGACCGAGCCGTGCGTGGGTCCGAGCGAGTTGTCCGGTCAGGCGCGTCTGAGCAGCGCTTCCCGCTGGAGCCTGGCCCACTCCCCGTTGGGCGGCGCGAAGCGCTTCATACGGCCGGTCGTCATAGAGCCAGGTCGTCGCCTCCACGTCCCACGCCCACGCCGCCGTCTCATCGTGATCGGCCTCGTCCGCGTGATGACGGGCATCGGCCGCGTACGCGAGCGCTGCCCGTACATCCCCTCGATCATGGGCCGTCCACGCGAGGATCAGCGACAGCCAGGCCGCGGCGATGTACAGCTCGCGGCGCTGCTTGAGCGTCATACGCAGCTGAAGCAACTCCGCGACGTGGCGGCGATCCGTGAGCGCGGCCTGCCACAGCTCGGCCGCGTCGTACCGAGAGTAATCAGTGCCGTAGTCACCGATGACCCGATAGAGATGCTCCAGGCTGCTCGGTCCGAGATCGGTCTGTTCACTGCGACGGGTCAACTCCCGAGCTTCGCTCTCGGCACTCGTGATCAGCAAGCCAGGCACAACGAAAGCTGCCGCCCCCAGACGCAGTGCGTCACGACGATTCGTACGATCACCTCCTGACGGGTGTGGTGTGTAGTCAGTGCCGAATCCAAGCTGGACCGGCCCCGTCTCGAAAAGCCTGCCAAGCCGGTCCTGGTAGTCATCGTCCGGACGATTCCCGTTCTCCCAACGGCGCCAAGCCCGCTCGTCCACTCCGCGCAGGGGCAGCTCAGCGGCTTGAGCGACCGTGATGAGTCGAGCAACCGCCTCAGAGACGGTCCAGCCTCGGGCAAGCCGAGCACTTTTCAGGCGACTGTGACCACAACAAACATGGATCTCCTGCGCAAGGTCATGAAGGACCTGCGGCGAAAGCCCGTCACCGTATGCGGCCAGCGCACGGGCGCGGATCGCGCTAGTACATCGCATGTCGTGAGATGTCGGCACTGATCTCTCCGCGAAAGACGCAGAAACAGGTGGCAGGACAGTCACGCCTCACCCTCCCCCGATTAACCACATCCGGCAAGAGGGCACACCACGCCCTCACTCCGGACCGTATGCGTCCAACTACAGGGCGTCAATTGCCACTGGCAGTGGTGGGCGGTTACAGCCGACAGTTCATACCCCGCCTCATTTCAAGAAGAGGCGGCCCCACTGAACGCCGCTTTGGCCGGATGAACACCTCGGAGGTAGACGTGGCCACACCATCAACTCGTGCTCACTACTCCAACCCTGGAGCGATCTTCACAACCACCGCTGACGCCTACGTCCGTTATCGACCGGAGCACCCCGGCGTGCTCATCGACTACATCGCCGAAACCGCCCATGCCGCCGCCAACGACGCCCCCGTCCTCGACCTGGGGAGCGGGCCCGGCGTGATCGCCGTGCGCCTTGCCGAACTGGGCATTCCAGTGATCGCAGTTGAACCCAACGAAGAAATGCTGGCAGCCGGCCGCCAACGGACCGCCGACCGCGGTATCGAAAACATCGATTGGCGACAGGGGGATTCGTCCACAGTGTCGGACCTTCCACTCATCCGAGGCACGGTGATCGGCGACGCCTTTCACTACATGCCCCGAGATCAGGTCCTGGCAGACCTGCACGGGATCACCGTGTCCGGCGGGTTCGTCGCCATAGTCGTCAGCCACGCGCTCGGCACACCGAAGGCGTGGTGGGAACCGATCCTGGACCGCATCCGCGACCGATTCCTCGGCACCCACCGCGCCGCAGGACCAGATGCCCCTTTCCAATACCTCACCGAAGACCACGAGACGGTACTGCGCCGGTCAGATTTCCCTCGCGTACGAGCCCTGCGCACCGATTACCGCCTGGACCTCACCACTGAGGAATTGATCGGTTTGCAGTACACCTATGCCTTCTCCTCAAGGGCGGTGCTCGGCGAGCTCCAAGAGGAGTACGAACAGGCACTACGGAATGCGCTAACCGCCGTGGAACCATCTGGAGGATTCGCGGCGACCCTGCAGACCGCCGTGATCATCGGCGAGCGTCCGTGAAAGGCCTGGCATCAGCTCCGACCAAGCCGGTGCAGTGTCCATTCGGCATCCTGCCACCGGGATATGTCGAGGACGCTTCGAGCGTCAATCATGACCTGCCGATCCACGACCTTGGCAACGCTTTCCGGATCGAGGTCACGAAACTCCGGCCACGCGGTCATGGTGACCAGGACGTCAGCTCCCGTAGCGGCTGCCAGGGCATCTTCGGCGTAGTCAAGTTCTGGGTGAACAAGGCGAGCATTTTCCACAGCCATCGGATCGTAGATCGTGACCACCGCTCCGAGCGAGTGGAGACGTGCCGCAACATCCAAAGCGGGGGAATCTCTCACATCGTCGGTACCGAACTTGAACGCCGCCCCCCACACGCCGACACGTCGGCCGACCATGTCACCGCCGCAGGCTTTCCTTGTCATCTCAACCACGCGCTCGCGACGACCGGTATTGATCCGATCCACCGAGTTCAGCAACTCCGCAGCGCTTTCCACGCCGAGTTCGCGGGCTCGGGCGGCGAACGCACGGGTGTCCTTGGGCAGGCAACCACCGCCATAGCCGACCCCTGCGTCCAGAAACGCCCTACCGATGCGCGGGTCCAAGCCGATGGCATCGGCGAGCTGGTTGACATCGGCGCCGGATGCCTCACAGATGTCAGCCATCGCGTTGATAAAGGAGATCTTCGTCGACAGGAAGGCGTTCGCTGCGCCTTTCACCAGCTCACAGGTGGCTGGGTCGGTAACGACAAGCGGCACCCCGGCATCGGTGATCGGTTTGTACGCCTCCCGGATCTTCTCCTCAGCCTTTGCAGAGGTCACGCCGATAACGATGCGGTCCGGTCGCAGCGTGTCCTGCACAGCATGACCTTCCCGCAAAAATTCGGGGTTCCAGGCAACGGCCACGTCTTCCCCTGCTGGAGCAAGTCCTCGTATCAGTTCCTGGGTCGCCGCCGTCGTGCCGACGGACACCGTGGACTTACCCACGATGACGCAGGCCTGGCGCAGGTGCGGTGCGAGCGAGCGCACGGCCGCGAAAACCTGCGACAGATCGTAATCGTCGCGATCGGCCATGCCGGGAGTCGCGACTCCGAGGAAGTGCATCTCACCGAACTCACCTGCCTCGGCGAAGTCGGTGGTGAACCGTAGCCGTCCGGAGGCGATGTGGCGGGTGAGCATCACATCCAAATCCGGCTCATAGAACCAGGCCCTGCCTGAACTCAGCGTTTCGATTTTGGCCGCGTCAATGTCGACGCCGACCACTTCATGGCCGATCTCAGCCATCGAGGCCGCGTGGGTCACACCCAGATGGCCACACCCGATCACGGTCATTCGCACGTGTTCATCGTCCCTTTCTTTAAGGAAGTGCAGCATGAAGATCAACATCATC
The DNA here is from genome assembly GCF_040635605.1 of Streptosporangium sp. NPDC006930. Taxonomy (NCBI): domain Bacteria; kingdom Bacillati; phylum Actinomycetota; class Actinomycetes; order Streptosporangiales; family Streptosporangiaceae; genus Streptosporangium; species Streptosporangium sp. NPDC006930. The sequence continues at coordinate 259,476 of NZ_JBEYID010000002.1, forward strand.
GGCTGTGGACGTCTCGGCGCCCCATACGCGGCCGGGCTGGCCCGCATGGGTCACCATGTTCTCGGTCTGGACACCGACCCGAAGACCGTGCGCCTACTCAGTGCAGGCCGTACGCCCTTCGACGAACCAGGTCTGGCCGAGGCTATAGCCTCGCACGGCAGCCCAGGAAACCTTCGCTTCACCGACTCCTACGACACCGCCACGGCGTTCACGGACCTACACATCTTGTGCGTCGGTACGCCACAGCAAATCGGAGCACTCGCCGCCGACCTGGGCGATCTTGAGAGGGCCGTGATCGAGCTGTCGTCACGACTGCGCCGTGACGCAGTGATCGTGGTGAAGTCCTCGGTGCCCGTTGGCACCACGAAGCACCTGGCCGAACTCGCGCGCTCCGTGGCCCCGGCATATGTGCGGGTGACGGTCGTCTGCTCTCCGGACTTCCTTCGGGAGTCCACCTCCCTGGCCGATGTGGCTCGCCCCTCACGAATTGTGCTCGGCCTCGCCGCCGGCGACGAACATGCCGAACAGTTGCTACGGCAAGCTTGGAAAGCTCAACTCGATGCCGGTGCACTGATGGTCGTGACCGATCTGACAACAGCGGAAATGTGCAAGACCGCGGCGAATGCCTTCCTCGCCACGAAGATCTCCTTCATCAACGCCATCGCCTCACTGTGCGAAGCGACGGGAACCGATGCTTCCTCCCTTGCCCACACGTTGGCGCTGGACCCCCGCATCGGCGACGCATACCTCGACCCCGGCGTCGGCTACGGTGGCAGTTGCCTGCCCAAGGACGTGCGAAGCCTCATCGCCCAAGGACACGAACATGGTGTCGGCGCGGATCTGGAACTGCTGATTCAGGTCGACAGAGTCAACCAGCGCCGACAGCACCGTGCCGTGGACTTGGCCCGACATGCCTGTGGCGGTGACCTGAACAATCGCCGCGTCGGAGTATGGGGGCTGTCTTTCAAACCCGGTGTCGACGACCTGCGCGACTCACCGGCACTGGCCGTGGCCCTGGCGATCCACCATGAAGGCGGCATCGTCACCGCCTACGACCCCGCAGCGATGGCTTTCGCCCGGGACCTGCACCCGCAACTGCACTACGCACCCACCTCCGCTGAGGCCGTAGAGGACTCGGAGGTGCTTCTACACCTGACGGCCTGGCCGGAGTTCATTGATGCCGACCCCACCAAACTGGTGGAATCGGCCGCCGTTCCGATCGTCGTTGATGGTCGAGCGGCCCTCGACCCTGACCTGTGGGGTGACGCCGGATGGAGCTATCGGGCGTTAGGGCGGGCTTGAAGGGCGTGGCCGAGGAGGCCGAGGGGCGGGGAGCCGAGGTCGAGCATCGCGGTGTGGAAGCGGTTGAGGCCGAAGCCAGGACCCCACTCGGCCCTGGCGCGGTCACGCAGGTCGAGGATCTCCAGCTTGCCCCAGGTGTAGCGGCCGTAGGTGGGGTCGAAGGTGGCCCGCGCCGCCTCCGACAGGGCCGCGGGACCGGCGAGGTGGGTGTCGGCGGCGAACCGGCGGGCCCCCTCCTCGACGGTCATCGCACCGGAGTGCACGCCGATCGCGCAGGCCAGCCGGGTCACCCTGATGAGCGCCTCCAGCCACACCCCGATCTCGAAGCGCGGGTCGCCGGGAGCGAAGTCCTCCTCGACGCAGAGCTCCTCCGCGTAGTGCGCCCAGCCCTCCGCGAAGGAGAGCGACATCAGCGTCCGCCGCACGTCGGAACGGGCGTGGCGCAGGGCGCGACCGTGGGAGAAGTGGCCGGGGGCGACCTCGTGCACGTTGATCGCGGGAAGCGTGGTGTCGCTGAAGACCTCCAGCCACTCCTCGATGTCGCGCTCGGGCCACGAGGGGTCGGGCGGGGTGACGTGATACCACGAGGGACCGTCAGGCTCGCCCGGCGCCGCCCAGCTCATCATCGCCATGCCCCACCGGCGTGACTCGGGCGCGATGCCGACCAGGCACTCCCCGTCGTGATAGGGCACCAGGTCCTTCTCCCTGGTGAAGGCGATCGCCCTCTCGGTGCCGATCCTGGCCGCCTCGATCACACCGTCGGGGTCGGGGTGTTGCCTGACGAGCTCGCGCGCGACCTCAAGCGGCGACCGTCCCGCGAATCCCAGCGCGGCGCACGACTCCGCCAACCGGGCCATCAGGCGGTCGCGCTCGGCGTCGGCGCGCTCGGCGAGCCGTCCCAGGTCGACCGGAAGGCCCTCACCGCCGCCCATGAGCCTGGCGAGCCCCTCGGCACCGAGGGAGGCGTCCGGGTCGCCGTCGTGCGCGGCCTTCTCGACGTGCTGCACCAACCTGGCATGCGCCCTGAACGCCGCCTCACGCACACTCTCCTCGGCGTCCCCCGGCACCCCGGAGGCCAGACCGCGCACCACTCCGAGCAGGGCGGTCGCGACGGGGGCGCTGAGCAGGTCGAGCGAGGCGATCGCGCCGTCCACCGCCTCCGGCCAGCGGGCCAGGTGCGCGAGCTTGGCGGCGTTCCGCTCGGCCTCGGGGGCGTACTCGCGGTCGTAGGTGGCCAGGTCGAGGTTGCCCAGATGCTCCAGAGGGTTGCGGCGGTGCAGTTCCAGCTCGCCGAACTGCACCCGCACGGCCTCCTCGAAGATCTGCAGATGCGCCGCGTCGTACGGATCGGCGGGCAGCGGCCCCCTGCCCAGCGCGGCCAGCCCGGTGCGCACCCCCTCGGGCGAGAGGTCCTGAATGAGTCCGTCGTACTCGTGCCGCCCGGCCATTTCCCTGACGCCGGAGACGGTCAGGTCGCACACCGCGCGCAGGCGGCCGTCGAGTTCGCTCATGAACGCGACGCTATCTCAGCGAACCCTCCCGAACCCGAGAGTAAGCACTATCCGGACGCCTCTCCCAGCGCTTCAGCGCCTTGGGCAGACAGGCGACATCGATCCTGCCGAGCCCGTCCACGTCCAACGACTTGACCGCGCATTCCCCCGCCTCCAGCAGCGGCTCCCGGAAAAGGACCGCGAGCGTCTCCGCCACGCGATGGCCTGACGCCGCCCAGTGATCGTCGCCCCGCCACCCACCTTCGCGTGCCGCGTCAGACACAGTGCTTCCAGGTGACGCCGAAGGTGGGAAGGCATTGGGCGAGTTCACGGCATACGACCAGCCTGATGCGGCCGCCGTGCCCGTCTACCGCTCACCCCTCGGACTCAGGGTGGTGTGTCCAGCTGGTCGGACGAGTCCGGGAGTGGGCACTATCAGGACGACTTTCCGGCGATGATCTCCAGGGCGGAGCGGGGTGCCGTACCGAGCAGGCTTCGCAGGTCGCTGTCCGTGCCGTCCATGAAACCGTTCGCGATCGAGGAGTAGGTGCCCACCAGCATCGGGACCTGGAAGGACGCCAGGCCAAGGCCGGTGAACGCCTCGCGGGCCTCGGCGAGGGTGCTCGGCTCGTACGAGACGGTGCTTCCGGTGGCCTCGGTGAGGGTGGCGGCCAGCTCCGCGCCGCCGACCGCCTCCTCCCCGACCAGCTCGTGGGTCCGGCCCGCGTGCGCGGAGGCGTCGGTCGCGACCAGGGCGGCCACGTCCGCCAGGTCCTCGCGGGCCACCGCGGCGAGTCGTCCGGAGCCCAGCGGCGCGGTGATCCTGCCGTCCACGACGGGTGCGAGCGTCGCCAGCAACTCGGCGTAGAGCCCGTTGCGCAGGATCGTCCAGTTCGCGGCACCCTCACGGAGCCTGCGTTCGGTCCAGCGGTGGGCGAGCGCGTAGGCCAGGTGGTCACCGGCGGCACTGAGACTGGTGTAGACGATGTGCGAGACCCCGGCCTTCTCCGCCGCCTCGATCGCCGCGCCGTGCCTGGCGATCACCACGTCGTCCTCACCGTAGCCCGCGGAGATCAGCAGCAGCGTGTCCACTCCGGCGAAACCCTCCTCCAGCGAGGCTGGATCCTCGAAGTCGATCAGGCGGCTCGGTGCCCCCGCGGGGACCGCCTCGGGGGCGCGGCTGCCGATCACCACGTCGTCCCGCCCCGCCAGCCGCGCGGCGACGAGCCGCCCCAGTGCGCCCGTCGCCCCTGTCATGAGAATCATGGAATCTCCCCCGTGTGAGTGGTTCTCTTCGGTAACTGGGTCCATCATCGATAACCAGGACGCGTGGCATAAGGAGGCACTTCGATGTCAGTGGGGCACACCGCGGTAACCACGGAGCCGGTCGTCTCCTGCGGAGACGAGGACTGCGGCATCCGTGAGGTCCTCGACCGGATCGGCGACAAGTGGTCGGTGCTGGTGATCGTGGAGCTGGCCCAGGGGGTGCGCAGGTTCCGCGAACTCCAGCGGGCCATCCCCGGCATCTCGCAGCGGATGCTCACCCTGACCGTACGCCGCCTGGAGCGCGACGGCCTGATCTCCAGGACCGTCCACGCCGTCGTCCCGCCACAGGTCGACTACGAGCTGACCCCGACCGGGCACAGCCTCACCCACCTGGTGCGGGCCCTCGCCGACTGGTCGGCCGAGCACCGCGACGGCATCGCCGAGTCGCGCCGCCGCTGGGACGCCGCCCACCCCGACTCCGGCATCCGCTGAGACCCGCCGGACCCGCCTCGGACTCCCCGGAGAGCGGCCTCACGCACCGGTCACAACCGATCCGAGGAGTCGGCCACAGCGAGCCCCGGCTCTCCAGAGACGGGTTCACCCCGCCAACGGCCCGTTGGACCATGTGCACGTGTCAACGTGTGAGGCCCTGCCCGGCTCTCCGCGCGGGAGTTCACCAGGGACCGGCCGTCGCCTCCTCCGATTCGGCAATCCGGTCGAGCAGCGCGTCAAACGTCTTGTCGTCCGTGGCGGGGGCCATCACGGTGACCCTCAGATGACGGACCCCGCCGACCTCCGCCGAAGTGAGGTGGAAGGCGCCGTCGTCCATCAGGCGCTCACGAATGTCCGCCTGGTCGCCGATGCCGTACCTGAAGCAGACGATGTTGCTCTCCGGCTCGTACGGGCACTCGAAGCCCGGCCGCTCGCGGGCCAGTTCCCAGAAGCGGTGCGCGGCGGCGTATTGACGCGCGACGTACTCGCCCAGGCCGCGCTCGCCCCGCCAGGCCAGGTTGAGGAAGACCTTCAGGCCCAGCTCGGCCTTGCTGCACTCCACGGTCCTGCCGATGAGGTCGAAGCCCTGCTCCCCGTAGAACAGGTAGCTGGCCCGCTGCCGAAAGGCCGCGTCCAGGTCGCTCTCTCGCCGGGTCAGCACCGCCGCGGCCAGGCTGGAGGTACGCAGCATCTTGTGCGCGTCCCAGATCAGCGAGTCGGCCAGCTCGATCCCGTCGAGCAGGTGGCGATATGCGTCGGAGAGCAGTGCGGAGGCGCCGTGGGCGCCGTCCACGTGGAACCAGACGCCGTTGGCGGCACAGAACTCTCCGATCCCGCGCAGGTCGTCGTAGAGGCCGGTCCCGGTCGCGCAGGCGTTCGCCACCAGGGCCATCGGCCGCCGCCCCGCCCTGCGTACCCGCTCCAGGGCGTCGGGCAGGCGGGCGACGTCGATCCTGCCGAGCTCGTCCACGTCCAACGGCGCCACGGCCCGTTCCCCCAGGCCGAGGATCGCGGCGGCGCGGGTGAGCGAGTAGTGCGACGACGCCGGAGCGAGCAGCGCGAGGTCGCCGGGGACGCCCTCGGTCCACGCCTCCGGGACCACCGAGGCCCGCGCGGCCAGCAGCGCCGTGAGGTTGGCCAGCGATCCCCCGTGGGTCAGCACCCCGCCGCCCGCCTCGCCGAAACCGATCTTGCCGAGCATCCAGCGAAGCACCTCCAACTCGACCGTCGCCGCCGAAGCACCCATCTCGTAGATCGCCATCGGGTTGTTGCTCACGCCGTGGACGAGGTCGGCGAGGGCCGCCGGGAAGTCGGGAGCGGCGACCTGGTGCCCGAGGTAGGCGGGATGGTGCAGCCGCGTGCCCTCGGCGAGGTAGGTGCGCAGGAACTCCGCGTGGTCGTCGACGGTCATCCCGCCCTCGCGGATCCACCGGGTGAGCCCGAGCCGCTCGGCCAGCTCACCGGGGGGTCTGCGGCCGACCACGGGTGGCACGCCCCGCTGGCTCTCGTCGACGTAGGCGGCCAGCTCGTCGACGGTCACGGTCGCCGCGTTCACGAATTTTTCAACATTCCAGGTCACACGGGGATACTGGTGGAATTCACAATGACTCGCCACGCAAGCCAAATTCAACGGAGGTCAATCCGGTGAACGTCGAACTGGATTCGGTGGACCGGCGAATCCTGGCAGAGCTGCAGAAGGATGCGCGACTCCCGAACAAGGATCTGGCCGAACGCGTGGGCGTCGCCCCCTCCACGGCGCTGGAGCGGGTGCGCTCCCTGCGGAGGCGCGGGGTGATCGGCGCCTTCCGTGCCGAGGTCGATCCGGCGACGCTCGGCCGCCCCCTGCAGGCGCTGCTCGCCCTGCGGGTCCGGCCGCACACCAGCCAGCTCGTCGACCCGCTGCGGGCCTTCGTCCTGGGCCTGCCGGAAACCGTCGCCCTGTTCCATGTGGCCGGCCCCCAGGACTTCCTGGTCCACGTGGCGGTCGCCGACGCCGACCGCCTGCACCGCCTGCTCCTGGAGAAGTTCCTGATCCGGCCCGAGATCGTGCACGTCGAGACGACCCTCATCTACCGGACCGAGACCCAGCCCATCCAGCGACCCGCCGACTGATGCGTGTCCGGCTCCCGTGCTCAGGGCGGGACCCCGCGCCTCCCGTCAGGTGATGTCGACGATGGGAAGGCGGAGGGCGCCGGGGGCGGCGGCGGGGACGGCGGGGTTCGCCGGGGCGACGGGCGTGAGGCGGGCGTACGGGGAGCCCTGGGCGGGGCGGGTGTCGGGCTCTCCCCGGTTGGGCCACAGCGCCATCGCGCGCTCGGCCTGTGCGGTGATGGTGAGGGAGGGGTTGACGCCAGGGTTGGCGGAGACCGCGGAGCCGTCGACGACGTGCAGCCCTTCGTAGCCGTGGACGCGGTGGTAGGGGTCGATCACCCCGGTGTCGGGTCCGGCGCCGATGGCGCAGCCGCCCAGGAAGTGGGCGGTGGCCGGGATGTCGAACAGGTCGAGCCAGGAGCCCGCGGGCACGCCGCCGACCTCCTCGGCCGCGTGCCGGACGAACTCGTGACCGGCCGGCAGCCAGGTGGGGTTGGGGTCGCCGTGGCCCCGCTCCGAGCGCAGCCCGCGGCCGAACACCCCCCTGCGCGAGGACAGGGTGATCGAGTTGTCCTTGGCCTGCATGACCAGCGCGATGATGCCGCGCTCCGACCACCGGCGGTGGTTGAGCATCCTCGCGGCCCGACGCGGCGCGCGCAGGGCCTCGCCGAGGAACTTGAGCCAGCGCGGGGCGCCGCCTCCGTCGACGAGCAGGGTGCGGAGCATGCCCATCGCGTTGGAACCGTCGCCGTAGCGGACCGGCTCGATGTGCGTGTGGGCGTCGGGATGGATCGAGGAGGTGATCGCCACCCCCCGGTTGAGCTTCTCCCCCGTGACCGAGAGGCGCTCGAACCCGAGCAGCGCCTCGGAGTTGGTCCTGGTGAGGGCGCCCAGGCGGTCGGAGAGGCCGGGCAGCGCGCCCGAGGACTTGAGCCGGTGCAGCAGGCTCTGGGTGCCGTACGTCCCCGCGGCGAAGATCACGTGCTCGGCGGTGAGGACGCGGCGGCGCCAGGGCGCTCCCGTCCTGCGCACCTCGACCCGGTAGCCGCCCTCGATCGGGGCGACCGAGGTGACCGTGGTCTCGGCGAAGACCCTCGCCCCGGCCCGCTCCGCGAGGTGGAGGTAGTTCTTGACCAGCGTGTTCTTGGCGCCGTGGCGGCAGCCCGTCATGCACTCGCCGCACTCGGTGCACCCCTTGCGACGCGGCCCCGCACCGCCGAAGTAGGGGTCGTCCACCTCGACGCCGGGGGTGCCGAAGAAGACCCCGACCGGCGCCAGGTGGAAGGTGTCGCCCACGCCCATCCGTTCGGCGACCGCGCGCACCACCTCGTCGGCCGGGGTGACGGTCGGGTTGAGCGTCACGCCCAGCATGCGCGAGGCCTGGTCGTAGTACGGGGCGAGCTCGGCCTTCCAGTCGGTGATGGACGACCACTGGGCGTCCTGGAAGAACGCGTCCGGCGGCTCGTAGAGGGTGTTGGCGTAGACCAGGGAGCCTCCGCCGACCCCGGCGCCCGCCAGGACCATGACGCCGGTGCCCTTCTGGCCCCGCAGCACGTGGATGCGCTGGATGCCCTTCAGGCCCAGCGCCGGAGCCCACAGGAAGTCGCGGATCCGCCAGGAGGTCCTGGGGAGCGTGGTCTCGTCGAAGCGCCGGCCCGCCTCAAGCACGGCGACCCGGTAGCCCTTCTCCGTCAGGCGCAGCGCCGAGACGCTCCCGCCGAACCCCGATCCGATCACCAGCACGTCGTGGTCGAACACGGCGGCTCCCTTCGAACGACGACCTCCGTCGGCCCCGACCGGCCCGGTGACGCTCACTTCAGGCGGAGCGTCTTCATCAGCTTGAAGGCGGTCGCGAGGGTGTCGGCGTACTTCTCGTACGCCATGCCGAGGACCGGTTCGAAGCCCAGCCAGGGCGCCTGGCTGGAGACGGTCTGTCCCTCGGTGTATCTCAGCAGCCCCTCGGTTCCGTGACGGCGGCCGAGGCCCGAGGACTTCATGCCGCCCATGGGCGCGTCGTAGGAGGCGTAGGCCGAGGCGTACCCCTCGTTGATGTTGACCGTGCCCGCCCTGATCCGGGAGGCGAGCGCCCGCCCGCGCGGCACGTCGCGGGTCCAGACGGAGGCGTTGAGCCCGTACGCGGTGTCGTTGGCCCGCTCGACCGCCTCGTCGTCGTCACCGAAGCGGTAGATCGCGACGACGGGGCCGAAGGTCTCGGCGCGGCACATCTCCATGCTCTCGTCGACGCCGGACAGGACGGTGGGCTCGTAGAACAGCGGGCCGAGGTCGGGGCGGGCCTTGCCTCCCGCGAGGAGCGTGGCGCCCTTGGCGACGGCGTCGTCCACGTGGGCGCCGACCGCCTCCAGCTGCCTCGCGGAGGAGAGCGAGCCCATCTGCACGTTCCAGTCGAGTCCCGCGCCGAGCCGCATGTTGCCGACCTGCCGGACGAACCGCTCCACGAACGCGTCGTACGCGGAGTCGTGGACGTAGAGCCGCTCGACCGAGAGGCACAGCTGCCCGGCGTTGGTGAAGCAGGCGCGCAGCGCGCCCTGGGTGGCCGCGTCCAGGTCGGCGTCGTCGAGCACGAGCATCGGGTTCTTGCCGCCGAGTTCCAGCGAGCAGCCGATCAGCCGCTTCGCCGCCTCCTCGGCGATCTTCCTGCCGGCCCGGGTCGAGCCGGTGAACGCCAGGTAGTCGGCGTCGTCGAGCAGTGCCTCGCCCACCTCCGCGGGGTCGCCGAGGACGACCTGCCAGATGTCGCGGGGCATGCCGAGGGAGACGAGCAGGTCGATCGTCCACAGCGTGGACAGCGCGGTCTGGGTGTCGGGCTTGTGGACCACGGCGTTGCCCGCGAGCAGCGCGGGGACGGCGTCGGTGACGCCGAGCGAGAGCGGGTAGTTCCACGGCGAGACCAGGGCCACCGTTCCCCGGGGCCGGTGCGTCTCGACCGTCCTGGTGGCGACGGGCAGGATTCCCGCCCGTCTCTTCGGCTCCAGCAGGCCGGGGGCCCGCCGCGCGTAGTACAGGGTGCAGCCCGCGACGTCGAGGACCTCCTCGAAGGCGTGCCTGCGGGCCTTGCCGGTCTCCCACTGGACCACGTCGAGGATCTCCTCGCGCCGGTCGAGGATGGCGTCGTGCAGGCGCAGGAACGGCTCGGCACGCTCCCGCGCGGACCTGGCCGCCCACTCCCGCTGTGCCTGTCGCGCCGAGGCGTGGGCGGCGTGGACGTCGTCGGCGGTGGAGACGGGCATCTCGGCGAGGACCTCGCCGGTGAACGGCGCCGTGATCTCCCGCGTCCTGCCGCCGGAGGTCACGTGCCGTAGGACGCGCTCGATCATGCGGGGGTCGAGGACCCGTGTCATCTCTGCCCGTGTCATTTCAGGGGGAACGGCCATGTTCGCAGCGTAATCGTGGGAGGCGTGTCGTGACTACCGGCGAGTAGCACGGTGTTGAACCGCGTGCTCTCCCGATCCGTCGTAGGGGCATGAGGACATCGATTCGTACGGCCGGCGCGGTCACCCTCGCCGCGGCCCTGCTCGCCACGGCGTGCAGCTCGACGGAGCCGAAGACCGCCGCGGGTCGTACGACGACGCCGGTCGAGCTGGGGAACGTCAAGCTGGTCTCCTACAGCGGCTGCGACGACATGCTGGCCGGTCTGCGCGCGGCGACGGCCGAGAACGTCGGCCCCTGGGGGCTCGGCGGTCCCGCGATCATGTACGCGGAGGCGCGGTCGCTCGCCTCCGACGCCGCGGCCAAGAGCGCGTCCGGCGCGCCCGAGCACTCCACCACGAACACGCACGAGGCCGGGGTCGACGAACCCGACCTGGTGAAGACCGACGGCGAGCGGGTCGTCGTCGTGAACCGCGGCGTGCTGCGGGTGGTGGACGCCGCGACCAGGAAGGTCACCGGCACGCTCAGGCTCGTCGACGCCGAGCAGGCGTGGGTCCCGGCCGACCTGCTGGTCAGCGGCGACCGGGCGCTGGTGCTGTTCTCCGGCGGCGGGATCATCCCGTACGGCGCGACGGCCAAGCGCGCGGCGAGCCCCGGACCGCGCTACGTCCTCGTCGACCTGTCGGAGAAGCCGAAGGTGATCGGTTCGCTCACCCCCGACGGCGCCCATGTGGACGCGAGGATGGTCGGCTCGACCGTGCGCGTCGTGGTCCGCAGCCAGCCGCGGATCGAGTTCCCCGATCCCGGCCCCGACCTGTCGGAGAACGAGCGCACCCGGCGCAACACGGAGATCGTCGCGAAGGCGCCGATCGAGGCGTGGCTGCCGAAGTACGAGCTGACGACCGCCGACGGTGTGACCTCGGACCGTACGGTCGACTGCGGCCAGGTCAGCCACCCCGCGGAGTACACGGGGACGTCGATGCTGACCGTGCACAGCCTCGACCTGTCGCGGGCGCTCGCCGAGACGTCCCCGATCAGCGTCGCGGCCGACGGCGACACCGTCTACGGGACGGGCTCCAGCCTGTACGTGGCGAGCAATCCGCGCTGGTGGTGGCCACGACCGGTCGACCTGCCGATCGTCGACGACGCTCCCGCGACCTCCGCACCGTCCGAGCCGTCCGACTCCGCGACCGTCACCGCCGCCCCGGAGACGTCGACCACCGCGCCGACCCTGACCCCGAACTCGGCACCGACCACCACGCCGACCCTGACCCCGAACTCGTCGCCTGCCCCCGCCGTCACCCCGGCGTCCGTCTCGAACGCCGAGCCGGCCCCGAGCCTGCTCCCCGAGCCGCCCGCCTCACCGGTCCCCGACCCCTCGGTGACCGGCACGGTCCCACCGAGTGACCCCGCCGCACCGACCGTCGCCTCGCCCACCCCGGTGCCCGCGACGACCACGACCACGACGACCACGACGGCGGAGCCGACCCCGCGGCAGCCTCCCGAGGAGACCGAGGTCCACCGGTTCGACATCACCGCGGCCGGGGCACCCCGCTACGTCGCCTCGGGCAAGGTCTCCGGCAGGCTGCTCAACCAGTACTCCCTGTCGGAGCACGAGGGACACCTGCGGGTCGCCACCACCTCGACGAGCGGGCAGGACAGTTCAAGCGCCGTCTACGTGCTCGACGCCGGCACCCTGGCCAAGACCGGCGAGGTCGGCGGGCTCGGGCGGGGCGAGCGGATCTACTCGGTCCGCTTCATCGGCCCGGTGGGCTACGTGGTGACGTTCAAGCAGGTGGATCCGCTCTACACGCTCGACCTGCGCGATCCCGCGGCACCGAGGAAGACGGGCGAACTGAAGATCACCGGCTACTCGGCGTACCTGCACCCGGCGGGTGACGGGCGGCTGATCGGCGTGGGCCAGGAGGCGAGCGAGCAGGGCCGTACGCTCGGTACCCAGGTCTCCCTGTTCGACGTGAGCGACCCGGCCAACCCGCGCCGCCTGTCGCAGATGTTCCAGAAGGACTCGGGCTCCGAAGCCGAGTGGGACCCGCACGCCTTCCTGTACTGGGCCAGGACGGGCATGGCGGTCCTCCCGCTGAGCTCGTGGGGAGGCCCCGAGCCGACCAACGGGACCGCACTGGTCCTCAGGATCGACGACTCCGCGGTCACCAGGACCGGCACGATCAGCCACCCCAGGCCCAAGCCGGTGGAGAACACCCGCTTCGCCGCGTATGATCCCGGCATCCGCCGCTCGGTCGTGATCGGCGAGAGCCTGTGGACGGTCTCCGACATGGGCCTCAAGGTCAGCGACATGAAGGACCTCGCCGACCAGGCCTGGATCCCCTTCTCCTGAGCCCGGCTCCCGAAGCCTCGGAATCGCGCCCCCGGCCCACCGCCGGGGGCGCGTCCTTTTATCTGCCTTACAAGTCCCTATAACACCGATATACACACCTTTACAAGATCTTGTCAGGACACTTGAATCGGTGTTACCTCTTGCCCACCACACGTGATCCGCGTGTGCCATGGCCGACAACGGCCAGCTTTCGCAGGAGGATCGGTGTCGACCAAACCCTGGTCACGCGTTACCGTCATCGCCGCCGCCACAGCGGCGCTCTTCATTCCCCTGCCGGGGATCGCCCAGAGCGAACCCGGTGGGCCTCCCAAGGCCCACGACTTCCAGTCGGAACACAGTGCCAAGCCCGACCTGGACAACCGGCGCGGCAGCGTCGCACCCCCGGCCTCGCTCTCCAGATCCGCGACCGCGAGCACCGCGACGATCCGGTGGAACGCCCTCGGCACCCCGGCCGTCATCACCGACTCCGCCCCCCTCGCCGAGGGCCTGGACGCCGACCCAGAGCGGGCGGCGCGGGCCTACCTCAAGGCGAACGAGAACCTCTTCGGGCTCTCCGGCGAGGCCGTGGACGCACTGGAGAAGATCGCCGCCAACCCCATCGGCGGCGGGTACGCCGTACTGCTGCGGCAGAGGTTCGGCGACCTGCCCGCGGGTGTGGACGGGCAGGTCGTGATCGGGGTGAAGGGCGGCAAGGTCCTCCACGTCACCTCGACGCTCTCGCGTTCCTCCGAGGCGCCTCCCGCCGCCAGGCTCACCGAGCAGCAGGCGCTGGAGATCGCGGCCAGGGACGGCGGGATCGACCTGGCCACGGCCACCGTGAAGAAGGTCACCGCCACGGCGGTGCCCGCGCCCGACGGTACGCACAACGCGTTCCAGGTCGTCCTGATCGGCGGCGGCGAGGGCGAGCCCGCCGCGTACACGACGCACGTGGACGCGGTCAGCGGCGAGATCCTCACCCGCGAGAACCTGGTGGACCACCACAGCGCGCCGGACGACCCCAGGTGGAAGGCGTTCCCCGCCAATCCCCCCGCCGACTACTCCTCCACCGACACCCGCGCGACGTGGTGCGCCAAGGCGGGCCCCGGCTGCGACGTGATCGGTGCCGACCCGGCCACCGGCAAGGCGTGGGACGTCGACCACGCCACGAACACCCCGACGAACACGAGCGTCGGCAACGCCGCCAAGACCGTGGAGAACCGGGCCAGCGGCGACGCGTTCTCCGTGGGCACCCGCGGCAACGTGGCCACCCCGAGCCGCGACTACGTCTACCCGTGGACCAACAGGTGGTACACCGCCAAGTGCGACCCGGCCGTCCTGGACCAGCCGGGCGAGGCCGACCTCGAAGCCGCGATGTCCAACCTGCACGTCATGCACAACCGCATGCACGACTGGTCCTACCGGCTCGGCTTCACCGAGACCGCCTGGAACATGCAGAACGACAACGGCGAGCGCGGCGGCCTCGGCGGCGACCCCGAGCAGGGCAACGCCCAGGCGGGCGCCCGGGTGCTCAGCGTGCGCGACAACGCCAACCAGATCACCGGCCCCGACGGTGTCGCCCCCATCACCAACATGTACATGTGGCAGCCGATCGCGGGCTCGTTCTACTCGCCCTGCGTGGACGGCGACTACGACATGTCGGTGATCGGGCACGAGTACACCCACGCGATCTCCGGCCGTATGATCGCCGGCCCGAACGCCGGGTGGAGCGGCGCCCAGGCCGGGGCGATGAACGAGAGCACCTCCGACCTGTTCGCGATGGAGTACCTCTCCGAGTACGGTTACCGTCCCGCGGGCGACACCCCCTACGTCACCGGCGGCTACGTCACCGGCGACAAGAAGGCGGGCATCCGCAACTACGACATGTCCAAGTCCCCGCTGAACTACAGCGACATCGCGTACGACATCGTCGGCCAGCAGGTGCACGCCGACGGTGAGATCTGGTCGGCGACCCAGTACGGCGTGCGCAAGGCCTTCGTCCAGAAGTACGGCCAGGGCACCCCCGCCAAGCAGAAGGCGTGCGCCGAGGGCAAGACCCCGCTCGGGGAGTGCCCGGGCAACCGTCGCTGGGCGCAGGTCTCCTTCGACGCGCTGCTGCTGATGGCCTCCGGCGCGGTCAGCTACGTCGATCACCGCGACGCGATGCTCGCGGCCGACGCGATCCGTTTCGGCGGCGCGAACCAGGCCATCATGTGGCGCGCGTTCGCCGAGCACGGCCTCGGCCAGGGCGCGGCGAGCGCGGGGAGCAACGACCCCGACCCGACGCCGAGCTTCGTCGACCCGGTCGGCAAGAACGGCAGGATCCAGCTCAAGCCGCTGCTTGAGGCGAAGGACGCGGCGCTCCGGCTGTACGTCGGCGACTACGAGGGCCGCGTCGTGCCGGTGGCCGACACCGACCCGGCGACCGAACTCGGCGACACCGTCGAGATGACCCCGGGGATCTACGACTTCGTGGTCGTGGGCAACGGGTTCGGGCACACCCGGGTGAAGTTCGCGGTGCTGCCCGGCGTGAAGCTGCCGCTGCCGCTCGCGCTGCCGAAGAACCTCGCCTCGGCGGCGCTGGGTGCGACCGCGACCGGTGACGGCGTCAACCAGGCCAAGCTGATCGACGAGACGGAGGCGACGAACTGGGCCTCGCTCACCGCTCCGGTCAAGGGCAGGTCCGTCACCGTGGACCTGGCCGGCACCAAGCCGGAGAAGATCCGCCGCGTGCAGGTCAGCGCCATGCTCAGGCCGCCCGCTCCGAGCGACCCGGCCGACCCCGGCAGCCAGAACCGCTTCAGCGCCCTGCGCGCCTTCGAGGTCCTGGCCTGCGACGCCACCAAGAAGGACTGCTCGTCACCCGCGTCCTTCTCGGTCGTCTACACCAGCCCGTCCAACGCCTTCGAGACGCGCAGGCCGCGTCCTCGCGGCGCCGACCTGCTCATCGAGTCCTTCAAGATCCCCACGACCACCGCGACCCACCTCACCCTGCGGACCGTCTCCACCCAGTGCACCGGCAACCCCGTCTACGCCGGTGAACAGGACGCCGACCCCAACTCCGCCACCGACTGCGCCACGGCGAGCCCCGCCAGGGACCACCTGCGCGCGGCCGAGTTCCAGGCCTTCACCCGCTAGTCCCTCTCCCGGAGTCCCCGGGGCCCGAGCTTCTCGGGCACCGGGGACCTCCCGGTTCCCGGGTGCCGGTTCCGCGACCTCCCGGCTCGGGCGATGCCGGTTCCGGGATTCCCCGGTTCGAGGTCCTTCGTCGCGGGGTCGGTTCCTGGACCTCCCGGCCCGGAGTTCTCCGTCACGGAGGCCGGTTCCTGGACCTCCCGGTTCGAGGACCTCCGTCGCGGGGGCGGTTCCCGGTTTCCCGAGGCTAGACGGGGTCCGTCTCGGGAACGGCGACCGGCACGATCTCCGGGGCGCCGAGGCGGATGGCGTCGGCCTCATGGTCGGTGTCCTGCTCCTGGGACAGGCGTTCCGACTCGACGCGCTTGGTGTAGTACTCCACCTCGCGCTTGATCTGCTCGGCGTCCCAGCCCAGTGGCCCGGCGAGCAACTGGGCCGTCTCCTGGACCACGCCCACTCCTCGGTGGAAGGTCTCGATCGAGATGTGCGTACGCCGGGTCAGCACGTCGTTCACGTGCCGGGCACCCTCGTGGGTCGCCGCGTAGACCACCTCCGCCCGCAGGTAGTCGTCGGCCCCCGTGAGCGGCTTGCCCAGCGACGGGTCCTGCTCGACCAGCGCCAGAACCTCGTCGATCATCGACCCGTACCGCTGGAGCAGGTGCTCGATCCTGGCCACGTGCAGCCCGGAGGACTGGGCGAGCCGCTGCCGGGAGTTCCACAGCGCCTGGTAGCCCTCGGCCCCGGCCAGCGGGACGCGATCGGTGCAGGAGGGCGGGACCCGCTGGTCCAGGCCGTGCGCCACGGCGTCGACCGCATCCTTCGCCATAACACGATATGTCGTGTATTTTCCGCCGGCCACCATCACCAGCCCCGGCACGGGGTGGGCCACCACGTGCTCGCGGGAGAGCTGGGACGTCTCCTCCGACTCCCCCGACAGCAGCGGGCGCAGCCCCGCGTAGACACCCTCGACGTCCTCGCGGGTGAGCGGGACCGAGAGCATCTCGTTCACGTGGTCGAGAACGTAGTCGATGTCGGAGCGCGACGCCGCCGGGTGGGCCCGGTCCAGCTCCCACCGGGTGTCGGTGGTGCCGATGATCCAGTGCCGGCCCCAGGGAATGACGAACAGCACCGACTTCTCGGTGCGCAGGATGATCCCGGTGAGGGAGTGGATCCGGTCGCGCGGCACCACCAGGTGGATGCCCTTGGAGGCCCTCACGTGGATCTGCCCGCGCCCGCCGACCATCTCCTGGATGTCGTCGGTCCACACTCCGGTGGCGTTCACCACCTGGCGGGCCCGCACCTCGAAGTCCCTGCCGCCCTCCAGGTCACGCCCCCGTACCCCGGTGACCCGCTCCCCCTCGCGCAGGAAACCCACCACCTGCGCCCGCGAGGCGACGTTCGCCCCGTACATCGCCGCCGTCCGCAGCGTGGTCATCACATGGCGGGCGTCGTCGACCTGGGCGTCCCAGTACTGCACCGCGCCGGAGAACGCCGTCTTGCGCAGCGCGGGCGCGAGCCGCAACGCCCTCGTGCGCGACAGGTGCCTGTGGCCCGGTACGCCCCTCGCGAGCCCGGTGGAGAAGCCCATCGTGTCGTACAGCACCAGACCCGCGCCGACATAGGGCCGCTCCCAGCCGTAATGCGTCAGCGGGAACAAGAACGGCACCGGCCTGACCAGGTGAGGGGCGATCCGCTGCAACAGCAGGGCCCGTTCCTGGAGCGCCTCCCTCACCAACTCGAAATTGAGCTGTTCCAGATAGCGCAGACCCCCGTGGATCAGCTTGGACGACCTGGAGGAGGTGCCGGAGGCGAAGTCGCGCGCCTCCAGCAGCCCGACGGACAACCCCCGGGTCACCGCGTCCAGGGCGACCCCCGCTCCGACGACCCCGCCTCCGATCACCACCACGTCGAGTTCTTCAGCGCCCATCTGCGCCAGTGCGGCGGACCGCTCGGCAGGACCAAGTCGTCCGGTGCCCATTCGCGCCGTCATTGTGCGACCCCCTGGGGTGCGTCTTGTCGCCTTACGTGAGGTATCTACCCATCTACCCTAGGCATTACTACTGACCGGTAGGGAAGGCGAGCAGCATTCAGCCCGTACCCCATGAGCATCGAGAAACCAAGTTCTCGGCAATATTTCACCAACCTCTCACCGGAAAGCCGACGCGCCCAATGTGCCGGCGGTCACGTGGGAGACGGCACGCCGGCCATCCGAAGTCGAGCGCGAGCACGAAGTCGCTTCGAAGAGAGAAGATCCCTGTCCCTGTGGTCCCGACGGTCGCGCCGGGAGCCGGTTCTCCCGGGGACCCGCAAGGATGGGCAGCATGAGCATCACACTCGCCGACGCCCGCGTCGTGACCCCCGAAGGTGTCCACGAAGGCTGGCTCACCATCGAAGACGGCCGCATCACCCACGTGGGCCAGGGCTCGGCCCCCGGCGCCGGGCTCGGTCTCGGCGGCCGGTACGTCGTGCCCGGTTTCGTCGACATCCACAACCACGGCGGGGCGGGCGGCTCCTTCCCCACCGGGGACCCTGACCAGGCGAGCCTCGCCGTCGACCTGCACGCCCGTCACGGCACCACCACGCTCATGGCCAGCCTGGTCACCGCCTCCACGGACGATCTGGCCAGGGCCGCCGCCTCCCTCGCCGACCTGTGCGAGGACGGCCTGCTCGCCGGTATCCACTTCGAGGGCCCCTACATCTCCACCGCCCGCTGCGGTGCGCACAACCCGGCCCTGCTGCGCGACCCCTCACCGGGGGAGCTCACCGGATTGCTCAAGGCCGGACGCGGCCACGTGCGGATGATCACCATCGCCGCCGAACTGCCCGGCGCGCTGGAGACCGTACGGGAGGCGGTGGCCAACGGGGTGATCGCGGCCCTCGGCCACAGCGACGCCACCTACGAGCAGACGATCTCGGGCATCGAGGCGGGCGGCAGCGTCGCGACCCACCTCTACAACGCGATGCCGCCGCTGCACCACCGCGATCCCGGGCCGATCGCCGCGCTGCTCCAGGACGAGCGCGTCACGGTGGAGCTGATCAACGACGGCGTGCACCTGCACCCGGCCATGACGCGCCTCGCCTTCGAGGTCGCGGGGCCCGGCAGGACCGCGCTGATCACCGATGCCATGGCGGCGGCGGGCATGGGCGACGGCGTCTACGAGCTCGGCCCGATGACGGTGAACGTGGTGAACGGTGAGGCCAGGCTCGCCGAGAGCGGCACCATCGCGGGCAGCACCCTCACCATGGACGTCGCGTTCCGCCGCGCCGTGCGCGAGGTTGGCCTGTCGCCGGCCGAGGCGTCCGAGATCGCCTCCCTCACCCCCGCGAGGGTTCTGGGACTCGCCGACCATCTGGGATCCATCTCGGTCGGCAAGCGGGCCGACCTGGTGGTGCTCACCGACGACCTGGAGGTCTCCGGCGTCATGCGCGGGGGCACCTGGATCACCGAGCCCCGCTGACCCACCGGATCACCGTCCGCGGGCAGGCGTCCGGCACCCGCGACCCGATCAGGACCAGTCCCAGCGAATGCCGAGCAGGCCGGGTTCCAGCGACCCGGCCACCAGGTGCACGGCGTTGTGGGCGTTGAGGGAGAGCTCACCGAGATCACGCTCCACGGCGCCGGCGCCGTGCCGGGCGAACCGCCGGACCCGCACCGGGAGGGCTTGCCGCGCGAAACCCACCCGGAGCACGTAATGCCCGGCCGGATACCGGAAGCCCC
This sequence comes from Streptosporangium sp. NPDC006930, assembly GCF_040635605.1. Classification (NCBI taxonomy): domain Bacteria; kingdom Bacillati; phylum Actinomycetota; class Actinomycetes; order Streptosporangiales; family Streptosporangiaceae; genus Streptosporangium; species Streptosporangium sp. NPDC006930. The sequence continues at coordinate 278,689 of NZ_JBEYID010000002.1, forward strand.
GCTCGTACTCGACGGTCTCCACCCCGCTCGGGTCGGCCAGCTCGTAGCGGATGACCTGTGTCTCGCCGGTCCGCAACACCTGGTCGAACAGCAGTTCCGCCACGACCAGGGCGCTCGGCCCGTCACGGCGTACCCGGCCGACCCGGCAGTCCTCCAGCGCCCGTACGCGCACACGCTCCACGTCGCATCCCAGGTCGCCCCGGTAGACCATGATGTAGCGGTCGGCCTCCTCCTGTGCCCGCACCACCTGGAGCGTCTCGCGCCGCACGATGCTGCGGTCGGCGCCGATCCACAGCGTCTCGTACATTCCGGCGATGTGCAGGCGCCGGTCGTCGGCCACCCCGTCCAGGTCGTGGATCATCGCCGACAGCGTGCGGGAGGATTCCATGATCGCGGAGTAGGACAGAGCTCCCACCGGCAGCTTCCCCGCGTCCCGCCCGCGCGGCCGGGGCGGGCCGAGAAGGGCCATGAGAGAACGCGGCGGCAGGACGAGGATCTCCTCCAGGGCGCGCACCGCGCGCAGCGACTCGGGACGCTCGGGACGGCGCAGGCCCTGCTGCCAGTAACTCAGGCTCGTCATCCCGACCCGGAGACCGCGTTCCACGAGATGCCGGCGGAGCCCGCTCAGGGGCATCCCCCGAGCCTCCACCGCGGCGCGCAGAGCGACGTGGAAAGGCCCCTCCTTGAGGGCGACCCGGAGTTCTTGATCATTTGGCACGTATGGATGCTCACAGACTTCTGTCCGCACGTCACTTCGGTCATCACCGGCGCGAGGGCGGCGGACACCCGGCCCACCGGACCGGGTGTCGGCGCACGAGACCTCGACCGGCCCGCGGTGCGGCCACGAGAGCCATCCGACCTGCGGTGCCGCCACGAGGATCGACCTCACGGGAGCCGGCGTGCGGTCCGGCCCCGCCCTCGCGAGAAGGTCAGCCCTGCGGAGCGACGACGACCTCGACCCGCTGGAACTCCTTGAGGTCGGAGTATCCGGCGGTGGCCATCGTGCGCCTGAGCGCGCCCATCAGGTTCATCGAGCCGTCGGCGACCGAGGAGGGGCCGTGCAGGATCTGCTCCAGCGTGCCGACCGTGCCGAACTCGACCCGCTTGCCCCTGGGCAGCTCGGGGTGCTGCGCCTCGGACCCCCAGTGGAAGCCCCGGCCGGGAGCCTCGACGGCCCTCGCCAGCGGCGAGCCGACCATGACCGCGTCCGCGCCCACGGCGATCGCCTTGGCGATGTCGCCGGAGGTGCCCATGCCGCCGTCTGCGATGACGTGGACGTAACGGCCACCGGACTCGTCCATGTAGTCGCGGCGGGCGGCGGCGACGTCGGAGATCGCGGTGGCCATCGGCACCACCACGCCCAGCACCGTGCGGGTGGTGTGCGAGGCGCCGCCGCCGAAGCCGACGAGCACCCCGGCCGCGCCGGTCCGCATCAGGTGCAGCGCCGCGGTGTAGGTGGCGCACCCTCCGACGACGACGGGCACGTCGAGTTCGTAGATGAACTGCTTGAGGTTGAGCGGCTCGGCCCTGCCGGAGACGTGCTCGGCCGAGACCGTGGTGCCGCGGATCACGAAGATGTCCACGCCCGCGTCGATGACGGCCTTGTGGTACTGGACCGTGCGCTGCGGGGACAGCCGGACGGCCGTCGCCACCCCGGCGGCGCGGATCTCCTCGATGCGGCGGCCGATCAGCTCCTCCTTGATCGGCGCGTCGTAGATCTCCTGCAGCCGCTTCGTGGCGGGCGCACCCTTGAGCTCTGCCACCTCTTCCAGCAGGGGCATCGGGTCGTCGTACCTGGTCCACAGCCCTTCGAGGTCGAGCACGGCGAGACCGCCGAGCCTGCCGACCTCGATGGCGGTCTTCGGTGAGACCACGCTGTCCATCGGGCTCACCACGACGGGCAGCTCGAAGCGGTAGGCGTCGATCTGCCAGGCGATCGAGACCTCCTCCGGGTCGCGGGTGCGACGGGAGGGAACGATGCCGATCTCGTCGAGCGCGTAGGCACGACGGCCGTTCTTGCCGCGGCCGATCTCTACCTGAGTCATATGCCTATCTTTCCCGTTTCGTGCGCGCACAGCGCACGCCGTGTTCCATGCGTGCGCCCCGCACGCCGGTTCCCTGCGGTACGGCCGTACGCGCGGCGTCTCGTGCGTGCGGGGCGCACGCCACGTTCTCCCGCGTGAGCGGCGCGCGCCGCCCTAGCGACCGTGGTAGTTGGGAGCCTCGACCGTCATCTGGATGTCGTGCGGGTGGCTCTCCTTGAGGCCCGCCGCCGTGATCGGCATCAGCTCGCACCGCTCGTGCATCTCGGCGACCGTACGGCACCCGGAGTACCACATGCCCTGGCGCAGGCCCCCGATGAGCTGGTGGGCCACCGCGGCGACCGGGCCGCGATAGGGGACCTGCCCCTCGATCCCCTCGGGGATGAACTTGTCCTCGTGGCCGACGTCGCCCTGGGCGTAGCGGTCCTTGCTGAAGGAGGCGCCGCCGCGCTCGCGGTTGCGGACCGCGCCGAGCGACCCCATCCCCCGGTACGACTTGAACTGCTTGCCGTTGATGAAGATCAGCTCACCCGGGGACTCCTCACAGCCCGCCAGGAGGGAGCCGAGCATGACCGTGTCGGCCCCGGCCGCGATGGCCTTGACGATGTCGCCCGAGTACTGCAGGCCGCCGTCGCCGATCACCGGGACCCCGGCGGGGCCCGCGGCCAGCGAGGCCTCGTGGATCGCCGTCACCTGTGGGGCGCCGACACCGGCGACCACTCGGGTGGTGCAGATGGAGCCCGGCCCGACGCCGACCTTGACCGCGTCGACCCCGGCGTCGACGAGCATCTGGGCGCCCGCGCGGGTGGCGATGTTGCCACCGATCACGTCGACCCGGCTGTTGGACTTGATCTTGGCGATCATGTCGGCGAGGCCCTTGGAGTGACCGTGCGCGACGTCCACCACGATCACGTCGACCCCGGCCTCGATCAGCGCCATCGCCCGCTTCTCGGCGTCGCCCCCGACGCCGACGGCCGCCCCCACGACGAGCCGGCCGTCGGCGTCCTTGGTGGCGAGGGGATACTGCTCGCTCTTGGTGAAGTCCTTGACGGTGATGAGCCCGCGCAGCCGCCCTCCGGCGTCGACCAGCGGGAGCTTCTCGATCTTGTTCTGCCTGAGCAGGTCGAACGCGTCGTCGGTGGAGACCCCGACCGGCGCGGTGACCAGCGGCATCGGGGTCATGACCTCGCGCACCGGACGGTTCTCGTCGGTCTCGAAGCGCATGTCACGGTTGGTGACGATGCCGACGAGCACACCGCTCTCGTCGGTCACCGGGACGCCGGAGATCCGGTACGTCGCGCACAGGCGTTCGACGTCGGCCAGCGTCTCGTCCGGGGAGCAGGTGACCGGGTTGGTGACCATCCCGGCCTCCGAGCGCTTGACGAGGTCGGCCTGCTGGGCCTGGTCCTCGATCGACAGGTTGCGGTGCAGGACGCCGATGCCGCCCTGGCGTGCCATCGCCACCGCCATGCGGGCCTCGGTCACCGTGTCCATCGCCGCCGAGACCAGTGGGATCCGCAGGGTGATGCCCCGAGACAGCCGCGTGGTGGTATCGGCCTGCCCCGGCTGCAGGTCCGAATACGCGGGAACGAGGAGCACGTCGTCGAACGTGAACCCCGGCTCGGTGAACTTGGCCATCTGCAATCCTCCTGCCGCGGCGCTCTCATGACGGGGAAAGGCGCCGACCCCCGGGTCACAGTTTAGAGTCTGGCGCCAAACCCGGTGGACCCGGGGGAAAAAGGCGAGACAGGTGAACCGCGGAGAGAAGAGGGGGCCGGGGGGCCCGGGGGAAAGACGGGCCCCCCGGGCAAAACGGGAAGGAAAGGGAAAGCGAGGGACCGAGCGGTCGGTGATCCGCTCGGTCCCTCGGATCACCGGCGTCGGCGCGGGGACGCCTTGACACCACCGGCCCCCCTCCATATCCGGATGGTGATGTGATCCGCGCCTTTGTCGACGCTGCGTCAAGGGTGAGTCACGATGCGTTCGTCTCGCAATGTCCAAACGTGCAATTGCACGAAGCTGCACACGAGGGCATGCGAGTAGAAGCAACGCCCGGACAGGGATGATTCGCCGGGTTATCCTCGCCAGACCTCGTGTACCTGCAGGAGTCCCTCACCGATGCGCACAGACACCCCCGCACTGCCCGATCCGCTGGAAACCCTGGGGCTCACCCCGGCCCAGACGACCCTCTACAACGCGGTCCTGCGCCTGCACCGCGCCACCTGCGCCGAACTCGCCCAGGCCACCAACGGCTCGCCCGAGCCGATCGGCCGTGAGCTGGCCACCCTGGTACGGCTGGGAGTCGTCGACGAGCAGGGGGGTGAGTACCTCGCCCGCCACCCGGCCGCGGCCCTCGGCCACCTGGTCGCGGAGAGGCTGGACCGGCTCGCCGCCGAGAGCCGCAGGATCGACACCGTGCTCGGCTCGATCCGCGGCTTCATCCACCAGTACGACGCCGGGCGCGACTACCAGACCGGCCAGTTCTCCGTGGACCTGGTCGGAGGGGCGGACGAGCTCTACGAGAGCGTGATCGGCATGGCGGTCCAGGCTCCGCCGCTGAAGCTGATGTCGGGCATCCCCGACAGGCGGACGATGAGCGACTTCGCACACCGCTACGCCGACCAGTGGATCGCGGCCCAGCGCGACGGCCTGCTCTCCTGCCGGGTCACCATCCCGGTCCACACCCTGGAGATCCCCGGCCTGCGCGACAAGCTGGACCAGTTCGAGCAGGCGGGAGCCGAGGTGCGCACCCTCGACACGGTGCCGAGCTGGTTTCTCATCGCGGGGGACGACGCCGCGGGCATGCCCGCCCAGTGGGGTGGCACGCTGCCCGAGAACGCCTACAACTTCCACCTGGTGAGGGCTCCCGTCGTGGTGGCCGCGCTGCGCTCGCTCTTCGAGGAGCTGTGGGCCCGTGCCGCCCGCCTGCCCTGGACCCACCGCGACGACGGGGTGGTCCGGGTGCTGCGACTGGCCGGCCAGGGCGTCACCGACGAGATGATCGCCCGGCAGCTGGGCGTCTCGGTCCGCACGGTGCGTGCCAGGTTCGCCGACGCCATGGCCGAACTGGGGGCGCAGTCGCGGTTCCAGGCGGGGGTGGAGGCCTCCCGGCGCGGCTGGCTCACCTAGGCTCACCCGAGCTCACCTGGGCCTTCCGGCACGGCTGCCGCACTCGGGCTCCCCCGGGGTCCCCCCTGCCGCCTGGACCTTCGCCCCTACCGCCGGGGCCTTCGGCGTCTCCAAGTTGCCCGCACTGTCCTGAAGCGTCCTACTCATACAGTTCGGAACCCGTCTGTCACATCCAGGCCATAAGGTGGGATCGTGCTCGACGATGTCCCTCGCGACCCATTCGCGGATGACCCCGACGACCCGGCGGCGGCGCTGGGCGATGTCGACGATCCCGAGCCCCTGACGACGGACGAGCGCGACGAGGCCATGACCGACCTCGCCGACGTGGAGGTCTTCCGTTCGCTGCTGGAGCCTCAGGGCGTGCTCGGCCTGGTGCTCGATTGTCCCGAATGCGGAGAGCAGCACTACTTCGACTGGGAGCTGCTGCGCGGCAACCTGCGCCAGATGATCGAGAACGGCCAGCCCCAGGTGCACGAGCCCGCCTACCAGCCCAACCCCACCGACTACGTGAGCTGGGAATACGCCCGTGGTTACGTGGACGGCGTGATCGACACCGAAGAACACCGCTGATCCACGTCGTCGATCAGGGCCGCCAGCAGCGCGACCGCGACGTCCGAGGTGGAGACGGACGTCCTGCCCGAGAGCGCTTCCACGAGCTCGTCGGTCTCGGCTACCGCCGGGTCCTCGTCCGGCCCGTATCTACGAACCGGACGGCGCGGGTGAACCGTTGTCATGATCGTTCTCGCTCCGGGTCGTCGCGATCCCCGTCCCGCGGCTCGGGCTTCCGCTCGCGCCCCCTCTTCGACGGCTCCGCGGTCAAGCTATCGACTCCAGCTCCGCCATCGCTCGCAACCGGGCGAGCGCCCTGTGCTGGGCCACACGAACCGCACCTGGTGACATGCCGAGTACATTACCGGTCTCCTCGGCGGAAAGACCCGACACCACTCGAAGCATGAGCAGCTCGCGTTGGTTGTCGGGCAGCCTGGACAGCAGACGGCGGGCGTGTTCGGCCTCGATGTAACGCACCACCGTCTCCTCGGGCCCCGGCCCCTCGTCGGGCCCGTCCGGAAGGTCCTGGGTGGGCACGGCGGATCGCACGGAGCTGCGCAGCGCGTCGGCCACCTTGTGAGACGCGATACCGAAGACGAAGGACGCGAACGGGCGTCCCATGTCACGGTATCGGGGCAGCGCGGACAGCACCGCTATGCATACTTCCTGGGCCACGTCGTCCGCGATGTGATACTGGCCGGAAACCCGGCCCAGACGACCACGGCAATATCGGACGACCATCGGCCGCAGTTGCGCGATCAGAGATTCGATCGCGGTGCGATCCCCCTGAACGGCGAGGCTTGTCAGATCCTTGAGATCATCCCTGTGGGCGACCCCATCAGACCTCGTCGCAAGCCTCACCCCATTTTTGGCGTCGGCGACGCATCCCTCGGTCACGTTAGGCATGATGCCCGCCCTGATAGTGACTATCGTCATCGCAAACGGCTACGGATTGGTCACATTGAGGCGGAGTAACGGGGCGTAATCAAACGGTGACGGCAACGACTACAGAATGTGCAAATATTTCATTCGATTGCCAAATATGTCGTCTATTCGCTAGAACCGCGTTTGGTCTTCCGCCCGACATGACGCTTGAGATCGTTTTCGGTTTACCGCGAAACGCGAACGGCTCGCGCCTCCTTCGAGACGCGAGCCGTGCGGAACCGCTGAGGAATCAGTGACCGTGACCGTGGCCGTGCCCCTGGCCGGCGGCCGGAGCCTCCTCCTCGGGCTTGTCCACCACGAGGGCCTCGGTCGTCAGCAGCATGCCGGCGATGGAGGCGGCGTTCTGGACGGCCGAGCGGGTGACCTTGACCGGGTCGATGACGCCCTGGGCGATCAGGTCGCCGTACTCGCCGGTGGCGGCGTTGAAGCCCTGGCCGACGGACAGCTCGGTGACCTTCGCCGTCACGACGTAGCCCTCAAGGCCGGCGTTCTCCGCGATCCAGCGGGCCGGCTCGACGAGAGCCTTGCGGACGATGGAGACACCGGTCGCCTCGTCACCGGTCAGGCCCAGGTCGTCGAGGACCTTGGAGACGTGGATGAGCGCGGAGCCACCGCCGGAGACGATGCCCTCCTCGATCGCCGCACGCGTCGCCGAGATGGCGTCCTCCAGGCGGTGCTTCTTCTCCTTCAGCTCCACCTCGGTGGCCGCGCCGACCTTGAGCACGCAGACGCCGCCGGAGAGCTTGGCGAGGCGCTCCTGGAGCTTCTCGCGGTCCCAGTCGGAGTCAGACTGCTCGATGGCGAGCTTGATCTCCTTGACGCGGTCGGCGATCGCCGCGGCCTCACCGGCACCGTCGACGACGGTGGTGGAGTCCTTGGTGATGACGACGCGCCGGGCGGTGCCCAGCACCTCCAGGCCGACGTGCTCCAGCTTGAGGCCGATCTCCTCGCTGACGACCTGACCACCGGTGAGGATGGCGATGTCCTGCAGCATGGCCTTGCGGCGGTCGCCGAAGCCCGGCGCCTTGACGGCGACGGAGGTGAAGGTGCCACGGATCTTGTTCGTGACGAGAACCGCGAGGGCCTCGCCCTCGACGTCCTCGGCGATGACCAGCAGGGCCTTCTTCGTCTGCGCGATCTTCTCGAGCAGCGGCAGGAAGTCCGCGACAGAGGCGATCTTGCCCTGGGTGATCAGGATGTAGGGGTCCTCCAGGATCGCCTCCATGCGCTCCTGGTCGGTCACCATGTAGGGCGACAGGTAACCCTTGTCGAACTGGAGACCCTCGGTGAACTCGAGCTCCAGGCCCATGCTGTTGGACTCTTCGACGGTGATGACACCGTCCTTGCCCACCTTGTCGAACGCCTCGGCGATCAGCTCACCGATCTTGGCGTCCTGCGCGGAGATCGTCGCCACATTCGCGATCTCCTTCTTGTCCTCGACCGGGCGGGCCGACTCGATCAGCCGGTCGCTCACGGTCCTGGCCGCGATGTCGATGCCGCGCTTGAGGGAGAGCGGCTGCGCTCCGGCGGCCACGTTGCGCAGACCCTCGCGGACCATGGCCTGGGCCAGGACCGTCGCGGTGGTGGTGCCGTCACCGGCGACGTCGTTGGTCTTGGTCGCCACTTCCTTGGCCAGCTGGGCGCCCAGGTTCTCGTACGGCGTCTCCAGCTCGACCTCGCGGGCGATGGTGACACCGTCGTTGGTGATGGTGGGCGCACCGAACTTCTTGTCGATGACGACGTTGCGGCCGCGCGGGCCCAGCGTCACCTTGACCGCGTCCGCGAGAGCGTTCACGCCGCGCTCGAGAGCTCGGCGCGCGTCCTCCTCGAACGACAGGGTCTTCGGCATGACAATCCTCTCTATAAGTACGTCGGCGCATCAAAGCCCCGGGCGCTCATGCGACCCGGGGCTCGATACGTCATCTTTGTGAAGCGAGAACTACTTCTCGATGATGGCGAGCACGTCACGGGCGGAGAGCACGAGATACTCCTCGCCGTTGTACTTCACCTCGGTGCCGCCGTACTTGCTGTAGAGGACCACGTCGCCCTCCTTGACGTCGAGCGGAATCCGCTTCTCGCCCTCGTCGTCCCAGTTGCCGGGACCCACCGCGAGGACCTTGCCCTCCTGCGGCTTCTCCTTGGCGGTGTCCGGGATGACCAGACCGGAAGCGGTGGTCTGCTCGGCCTCAAGCGGCTGGACCACAATGCGGTCGCCGAGCGGCTTAACGGGAACCTTGGTGGCGGTCGTCACGTCGGACCTCCCCTTCAGATATGAATGATCTAGAAGAGGCGACCAGCGGTCTGCCGTCGCGGGTGTCAGACCTGCCTCGTCGCATGTATTTGGCACTCTCACCGGGAGAGTGCCAATACGGAACAGTATGCAAGGTGGCCTTGACAGTCAACACGAAGCACCCCTTCTCCGCTTCACGCGAACGTCAAACCAGGTGGAAGCCCTTCGGCGAAGCCCTACGGTCAAGGCGGTAGCGTCGGCTGATGTGAATCTCGACGCATTCCGGGAACTCCTCACCCAGCGCGGCCAGGAGGCCCTGGGCGCCGCGGCCGAGACCGCCGCCGACGACCCGATGACGGCGGTGACGAGGTTAAGGAAGATCTACGACGCGGACCTGACCTCCGCGGCGCTCACCCAGGCGACGCTCAGGCTGCGCGCGCGGGAGAAGTTCGGCGCCGACGCCGATCTCATGTACTTCACCCGGACCGGCCTGGAGCAGGCCACCCGCCGCGAGGTCGCCGACCACAGGGCGCGGCGCCTCCCCGCCGGCTCGCGGGTCGCCGACGTCTGCTGCGGCATCGGCGGCGACCTCCTCGCCCTGGCCAGGGCCGGGTGCTCCGTCGAGGCCGTCGACGCCGACCCGCTCACCGCCGCGATCGCCCAGGCCAACGCCGATGCCCTGGGCTTCGGCGACCGGGTCTCGGTCCGCGCCGCCGACGCCTCCACCCTGGACCCGGCCGCCTTCGACGTCCTGTTCGCCGACCCCGCGCGCCGCGGCGCGCGGGGTCGGACCTTCGACCCGATGGGGTACTCACCGCCCTGGCCCGCCGTGCTGGAGATGGTGGCCGGAGCCGAGGCGGCCTGCCTGAAGGTCGCCCCCGGGATCCCGTACGAGTTCGTCCCCGAGGGCGCGGAGGCCGAGTGGGTCTCGTACAGGGGCGACGTCAAGGAGGCCGTGATCTGGTGCGGTGCGCTGGCGGGCGAGACGGCGCGCAGGGCCACGATCCTGCCGTCGGGGGCCACGATGACACCCGACCCCGCCCTCGGTGATCCCGCCACCGGCCCCGCCGGGCGCTACATCTACGAGCCCGACGGCGCGGCGATCCGCGCCCACCTGGTCGCGGAGATCGCCGCGTCGGTCGGCGGGCATCTGCTCGACCCGCAGATCGCCTACATCACCGGTGACACCGCGACGCCGACGCCGTGGGCGTCGCGGTACGAGGTCCACGAGACGCTGCCGTTCTCGCTCAAGCGGCTGCGGGCGGCTCTCCGCGAGCGCGGCGCCGGCAATGTGACGATCAAGAAGCGTGGCTCCGCGGTGGACGTCGACCGCCTCAGGAAAGACCTCCGACTTTCCGGCGGGGAATCCGCGGTGGTCATTCTCACCCGAATCGGTGACCGGCCGTTCGCCTTCCTGTGCACCCCCGACTGACCGACGGATCATCACCATCTGACCAGCCAAAATAGTCAATTCTTCCAGCCAACCGGCAATTCCTTTCTTTTATTCTCGCTGCCAGAAAACCCTGATCCAGGGGCTAAGGTTGCCGGGCGGGAGTTCTCTCTCGCCTGCGTTTCCCTCTCGTTCATCAGCAAATCCCATCAAATCCAACCGCGCGGCTGAGCGTCGGCGAGCGAAGGAGCTCTCGGTGGATCACTCCGACCACACCCTGCTCCAGGCAGGCGGCCAGACCGCCATCTCCGACCGGATGCGCGAGCTTCTCGCCCGCGCGGCACAGGACCACGTCTACGAGCAGCGCACCCAGGGGGCCGTGCTCGACGAGATCCGGCGGCGCCTGGAGGGCATGGAGTGGGTGCTGCGCGAGGTCAGGGAGCGCGAGATCGGCGGGCTGAACGGCACGCTGGAGTCCGTCCACGGCCGGCTGGACGACATCGCCGCCCGCCCGCCCTCCTGGGCCGAGGGCCTGGCCCAGCACGTCGAGGCGATACGCGACCACGTCGACGCCGTCGGCGAGCGGGTCGACTCCCTCGGCCGCCGCGTCGACACCGTCCGCGACCGGGTCAGCCCCCTGGGCGAGCTGCCGAGCCTGTGGACCGACCTCGGTTCCGTGGGCGAGGGCATGGACGAGGCGCTCACCCGCCTGCGGGCGATCTCGGACGGCACCCAGGGCCTCGACGAGCAGGTGGGGCAACTGGCCGAGCACCTGGGCAGGCTCCAGGCCGACATGGGCATCGCGGCGCACCGGTTCAGCCGCCTCGACAGGGCCGTGGCCGACCTCTCCCAGCGCACCGGGCGCGTCGAGGCGGGGATGCTCGACCTGGTGGCGAGCGTCCAGCAGGCCGTCGGCACGGCCACCGACCGGATGCTCGCCGCCGTCGAGCAGGTGAACGGCAAGGTCGACCTGGTGAGCGGAAGGGTCGAGCAGGTGGGCGCCAGGGTCGACCTGGTCGCGCCGAGGATCGACGAGCGCGCCGCCGCCGTCGAGAGCCGCATCGACAGGCTGGACGGCCATCGCATGACGGCCGGTGGCCGCTTCGACACCCTCGACGAGCGCCTCGACGACATCGAAGGGCGCCTCACCTGCCGGATGGACGTCATCGACTCCCGGCTGTCCACGCTGGACGGGCGTGCGGAGAAGTCCGCAGAGCGCCTGGAGAGCCTGGACGAGCGCCTGGAGGACCTGCCGGCCGTGCTCGGCGTCGGCGCGCTCATCGGCGTTCAGACCGCCGAGCAGCGCGAGCGCTTCGACTCCCTGGACGAGCGCGTCATCAGGGCGGAGGCGGCGCTCTCTCCTCTCGCCGAGACGCTCCGCGCCCTGCCCGACCGCGACGAGCTCTCCGAGGCCCTGAGCGAGACCGTGGAGCCCGCGCACGCCGACCTCACCCGCCGCCTGGGCACCCTGGAGGAGACCATGCTCGCCCTGGCCGAGGCGTTGCTCCGCCCCACCAGGGGCGACAAGGACTGATCTCGGTTCTCCGCCGAGGGCCGCTCCGGGCCCTCACCGGCCCCGCTCAGCCCTCACCGGTCCCACTCGACCTTCGCGAAAAATCCCGCCCGGCCCTCGCCGGAAATCCCACCCGGCCCTCGCCGCCCAAACCGTAGGGAGACCCGAGCCTCGCGGGGAGAGGGCGAACCTCGCGGAAAGTACGGACGCCGTCAGCCGGAGCGCGTGGCATCGGCCGCCGGGCGCCTCCCCTCGCCTTCGACGACCTTCGCCTCGCGGCACAGGTTGTTCCTGACCACGGAGAGCAGGGACGACAGCTCGTCGATCTGCTCGGCCGTCAGCCCGTCGGTCATCCGCCGGTGCACCTCGGCGAGGACCCGGTCCACCTCCGGGCGGAGCGCGTGTCCCTTGGGCGTGATGTCGACGATGCTGATCCGCCGGTTGGCGGGGTCGGGCCTGCGACTGACGAAACCGCTGCGCTCCAGGCGCTGCAGGGTCTTGGTCATGGTGGACACGTCGATGCCGACGATTCTCGCCAGGGCGTTCTGCGACTGTGGGCCGTTGTCCCACAGCGCGCCCATCACACGCTCCTGGCCCGGGTAGAGGTCGATCTCCCCGAGGAGGTCGGCGAGCAGCACGCGGTGGCCGCGAGTGGCGTAGGCCATCAGGCAGTTGAGGTCGTTGTCGTAGTCGCCGCAGTCACCGGCGGACGAGGAGCACGCCTCGACCTCGTCACCTCCTCCGGAGAGGGCCTCGGGTGCCGTGCCTCGCTCTTCGGTCACGTCGCGCTCTTCGTCGATCGACAACTCCGCCATGGTCGGGTCCTTCCGCTCCCCCCGAGACTACCCGCTTGCATGTTGGCCGACCAAGTTGTAGAACTACTTATTGGCTAGCCAAGTTGGCCAACCAACAAAAGGAGTTCACCATGCCGTTCTCACCGTTCACGCTCGCCGGCCTCCAGCTGCCCAACCGCCTGGTGATGGCGCCCATGACACGCTCCCGGGCCTACGTCGACGGAATCCCCTCGTCGCTCACCGCCCTCTACTACGCCCAGCGAGCCTCGGCGGGCCTGATCATCACAGAGGGGGTCCAACCCAGCCAGGCCGGCAAGGGCTATATGGACACCCCGGGGTTGCACACCGACGAACAGGTGGCCGGGTGGCGTGAGGTCACCGACGCCGTCCACGCGGCGGGCGGCAGGATCTTCGCCCAGATCATGCACGCCGGCCGGATCGGCCACCCCGACAACACCGGCGCGCTCCCCCTCGGGCCGTCCGCCGTACGACCGGCGGGGCAGATCTTCACGCCCACCGGCCTGCAGGACTACCAAACCCCGCTCGAACTGACAACCGCCCAGGTCGAGTCCACCGTCCAGGACTTCGCCGACGCCGCCGCGCGCGCCGTGGAGGCGGGCTTCGACGGGGTCGAGTTGCACGGCGCCAACGGCTACCTCATCCAGCAGTTCCTGTCGCAGAACGCCAACCTGCGCGACGACCACTTCGGCGGCTCGCAGGAGAACAGGATCCGCTTCGCCGTGGAGACCGCGCGGGCGGTCGTGGACCGGATCGGCGCCTCCAAGGTCGGCATCCGCCTCTCGCCGGGCAACGGCGCGGGAGACCTGGTCGAAGACGACATGCACGAGGTCTACCCGGCGCTCGTCTCCGAGCTCGCCGCGCTCGACCTCGCCTATCTCCACCTGGTGGCGAGTTCCTCCGAGGAGCTCAACCAGGAGATCCAGACGCTGTGGCCGAACACCCTCATCGTCAACGACCCCTCGATCGGCGACCCGGCCGACAGGGCCACGCGGTGGCTGGAGCGCGGCGCCGACCTGGTCTCGCTGGGCCAGTCGTTCCTGGCCAACCCCGACCTGCCGCTCCGCCTCCGCCTCGGCGCCGAGCTCAACCAGGCCGACTTCGGCTCGGCCTTCGGCGGCGACCACCGCGGTTACACCGACTACCCGGTGCTCACCCTGCACTCCGTCTAGAGGCACCCGTAGTGAAGAACCTCCGGGAGGCAGGAGCCCTCGAAGGAGAAACCCTCAGGGCGAGCTCCGGGAGGAAGAACCCGCAAAAAGGAAGAGCCCGTGCGGCCGCCGCCCAGCGGGGGCGCGACGGCCGACGGGCGCACACGGACACCCCGGCGGGGATCCGACGCACGCACGAACACCCCCAGCGGACACCCCAGCGGGGGCGCGACGGCCGACGGGCGCGCGCGGACACCCCGGCGGGGATCCGACGGGCGCGCGGACGCCCTCAGCCGGACGTCATCCCCGTACGAGGGCGGGGCCCGTCAGACGTGGACGGTGGTGACGGGCATCGAGGAGTCGGCCGGGATGTCCAGCCGCGACGGCGTGATGCCGGCCGCGACCAGGTCCGAGCCCAGGGCCGCCACCATGGCTCCGTTGTCCGTGCACAACCCGGGGCTGGGGACCCGCAACCGGACACCGGCCGCGTCACAACGCTCCTGGGCCATCGCCCTCAGCCGGGAGTTGGCCGCCACCCCGCCGCCGATCAGCAGGTCGTGAACGTCGTACTTGGCGCACGCCTGCAGCGCCTTGCGGGTCAGCACGTCGACGACGGCCTCCTGGAACGACGCCGCCACGTCGGGCACGTGAACCGGCTCACCCGCCTTCTCCCTCGCCTCCACCCACCGGGCCACGGCGGTCTTCAGGCCGGAGAAGGAGAAGTCGAGCGTCCCGTCGTCGTACTTGCCGCGAGGGAACGCGATCGCCGCGCCGGAACCGTCACGGGCCACCCTGTCGATGTGCGGCCCGCCGGGGAACGGCAGCCCGAGCACCCTCGCCACCTTGTCGAACGCCTCGCCCGCGGCGTCGTCCACCGTGGAACCCAGCGAGATGACGTCCCTGGCGACGTCGGGCACCAGCAGCAGTGACGAGTGCCCGCCGGAGACCAGCATCGCGATGCAGGGCTTGGGCAGGGCTCCGTGCTCCAGCTGGTCCACCGCGACGTGGGCGGCGAGGTGGTTGACGCCGTACAGCGGCACGCCCAGGCCCAGCGAGTACGCCTTGGCCGCGGCGACGCCGACGAGCAGCGCGCCGGACAGGCCGGGCCCGGCGGTGACCGCGATCGCGTCGACGTCGGCGAACCGCAGGCCCGCCCGCTCCAGTGCCCGCTCCACGGTCGGGGTCATCGCCTCCAGGTGCGCCCTGGAGGCGACCTCGGGCACCACCCCGCCGAAGCGGGCGTGCTGCTCGACACTGGAGGCGATGGCGTTGGCCAGCATCGTGTGCCCTCTGACGAGGCCGATTCCCGTCTCGTCGCAGGAGGTCTCGATGCCCAGGACCACCGGTTCGTCACGCATGGAGATCCTTCCTCATCATGATCGCGTCAGTGCCGTCCTCGTAGTAGCGGCGGCGCAGGCCGATCCGCTCGAACCCGAACCTGTCGTAGACGGCCTGCGCGCCCAGGTTGTCGGCGCGCACCTCCAGGAAGACCGACACGGCGCCCCTGCGTGCGGCCTCGGCCAGAAGCTCGGTCAGCATCGCGCCGCCGACGCCGGTCCCGCGCCACTCGGCCAGGACGGCGATGGTCTGCACGTCGGCCTGGTCTCCCGCCGCGGCGAGGCCCGCGTAGCCGACGATCACGCCGTCGACCAGGGCCACCACGTAGTGCCTCGTCCTCGGCTGGTCGTCGAGCTCCCCCCGGAGCATGCCCTCGCTCCAGGCGTCGGCGGGAAAGGTCTTCCGCTCGACCTCCATCACCGCGGGCAGGTCGTCCGCGATCATCTGGCGCAGGACGGCCGTCACGTGGAGACCTTCTTGGGCGCCGAGGGCACCTTGGCGTCGGGCCGGCGCAGGTAGATCGGCCGGGGCGGGCCGAGCACGGGGTGGGTGCCGCTCTCCGCGGCCTCGCGGACACCCGGCTCGCCGAGTCGCCCGGCGGCGAGCGCCGCCATCGCGCCCGCGCCGGGATACTCCGGCACGTCCAGGATCCGGGAGGCGCCGACGATCTCGGCGTACATCCGCGCGCCCGCGCCGACCAGCGGGAGCTCTCCCGGCAGATCCTGGGGCCGGTCCACCGCGGGGCCCGACAGCCGGGTGCACGGGTCCCGGTAGTGGCCCCAGAACACCTCCTTGCGCCGGGCGTCGGTGGCCACCAGGAACGGCTCGTCCGGTCCGCTGCCGTACGCGAGCGCGTCGAGGGTGCACACGCCGTACGCCGGGACGCCCAGCGACGTCGCGAGGGCCTGGGCGGTCACCAGGCCGACCCGCAGGCCGGTGTAGGGGCCGGGTCCCGAGCCCGCGACGATGGCGGTGACGTCGCGGAGCGAGGCCCCGGCCTCGCTCAGGACCGTCTCGATCGTGGGGACGAGCAGCTCGCCGTGACGGCGCGCGTCGATCGTCGTCGACTCGGCGAGGACCCTCTCACCGTCGTGCAGAGCTGCGGTGACGGCGGGGGTCGCGGTGTCAAAGGCCAGGACCAGCACGAACACTTAGCCTAGCCCGTCCCGCGAGGGCTCAGGTCTTGACCAGGGTGGCGTAGACGATGAGGTTGTCGCGATACTCGTGGCTGTCCCAGTCGAAGGTCCCGCCGCAGGTGATCAGTCGCAGGCCGTCCTCAAGATAGACCTTGTCGGCGGGGAACCGGTTCTTGCTGATCTGCTCGACCGCGTCCACCCGGTACTGGGCGACCTTGCCGTCGCTGCGTACGACCTTGATGACCTGCCCCTCCCGCATCTCCTTGAGCTTGTAGAAGACCGCGGGCGCGGTCTTGGTGTCCACGTGCCCGAGGATCACCGCGGACCCCTGGTCGCCGGGGACCGCGCTGTCCTTCACCCAGCCCGCGACGTTCGGCTTCTCGTACGGCGGCAGGTCGACCCGGCCGTCCGTCACACCGAGCTTCATCAGCGGCGCCTTGATCCCCAGTGAGGGGATGTCGATGCGGCTGGGCGAGACCGACGCGCGGGCGGGCGCCTTCTCCTTCTCGACCTCACCACCCCTGTTGCCGAACGCGACCATGACGACGCCGGTGATGACCCCGGCCAGGACGATCCTGGACCAGCGGGTTGAATCGGCCATCGGGGACTACGAACGGCGGCGACGCACGACCGCGATGCCGATGCCGCCGGCCAGGGCGAGAGCGAGCAGGACGCCGGTCGTACCGATCGGGGCGCCCGAGTCGTTGGGGCCTCCGGCGGCGGTGCCGCCGCCACCCGTCCCCGGCGCCTCGGTGCTGATGATCGTCCTGGTCGGCTTGGAGGTGGGGTCGGAGGTGGGGGTGGAGCTCGGCTCGGTGTCGGCCACGATCCTGAGGTTGGCCTTGCCGGTGTCGTTGGTCCCCTCGCACCTCGCGTTGACCTCGTGAATCCCGGGGGCGGTGCCCTCGGCGACGGTGGCCTGGCCACGGACCCACGGACGCGGCGTCGGGGTCGCGGTCGAGGCGGGGTCGGGCGTGGGCGTGGCGAGGATCGGGTCGAGGGTCACCGGGGTGCGGAAGATCTTGGAGGACGCGGTACCGCGATGCTCGGGACCGCCCTGCGGGATCGGGCAGTTGGCCAGGATCCATACCTTCTGCCCGGCCTTGGCGCGGGCCGGCTGGAGCTGGACCTCGATGTCCTGCCGACTGATGCCGGAATCAGGTGGGGCCGGGGTGGGTGTGCCCGACGGGTCTGCCGATTCGGCGCCCGCAGAGCACCCGACCAGTCCGAAAAGGAGGATGGCTCCCACAACCGCGACACGCTTGACGCTTGGCACCGTCGAACTCCATTTCGCCCTCCGGCCGACGACCCTCGCCCGGCACGATTTCCCACCTGTTCCCCATTAAACATGGGCAAACCCGCAAGAGTCGATCATCACGCCTGACGATCTAGACCAATGGTGCGTAGTCCGAGCGTGCCAGGATTTCTCTGTCTTTGTAGGCAGATCAGATGACGCCGTTCCAGCGCGGCCCGATTCCCCTGAGGGTGACGGTCCGCTCCTCCCCCGGCTCGCCGGACGCGCCCCTGCCGATGAGGATCTCCAGCCGATCGTCGGCGAGCCCCTCCACCAGGCCCTCGCCCCACTCCACGACCGTCACCGACTCCTCGATCGAGGCGTCCAGGTCCAGGTCGTCGACCTCCAGATCCCCCCCGAGGCGGTAGGCGTCGACGTGGACCAGGGCCGGTCCGCTGGAGAGCGAGGGGTGCACCCGGGCGATGACGAAGGTCGGCGAGGTGATCGGGCCGCGCACCTTGAGCCCCTCGGCGATCCCCTGCACCAGGGTCGTCTTGCCCGCGCCGAGCGGGCCCGAGAGCACCGCGAGGTCCCCCGGGCGCAACAGCGCCGCCAACTCCTCGCCCAGCTCCCGCATCTCCTCGGCGGTCGCCACGATTCTCACCGCTTCGTCACTCCTGTTCCATACCTTCCTGGGCCTCACGCGGTCTTCCAGGACTCCGCGCCGTCTCACGGCCCGGGCGCCCCGTCCGGGGGCTCACCGTGCGCCGTACGTGCGCCTCCGGCTCACCGGTCCCCGTCATCGGTGTCGCCCGTGTCCACCCGCTTGAGCAGATCGTGCAGAGCGTCGTTGACCACGGTAGGCCGCTCCAGCTGGACCAGGTGCGAACTTTCCGGAACCTCGGTGAACCGGGCGCTCGGCAGCGCCGCCGCCATCGCCCTGCTGTGCTCGACGGGCGTGAGCCAGTCCTTGTCGCCGACCATGATGCAGGTCGGGACCCCGTCCAGCACGCGCAGCGCGCTCAGCTTGTCGTGCGACATCAGCGCCGGGTAGAACTCGGCGATCACCTCGAACGGGGTGGAGCGGATCATCGACTCGACGAAGTCGACGACCGTGGGGCTGACGTTCTTGGAATCGCCGAAACCCAGGTAACGCAGGGCGAGGAAGGCCACGTCGTTGCCGACCTGGCGGCTCTTGTCGACCAGCGAGCCGCCGCGCCTCAGGATCGACACCGTGCCCGGCGTGACCTTGTGCACCGCCTTCGACAGCAGCGCGGGCAGGCCCAGGGAGATCTCGCCGAGTTTGCCGGTGGAGGTGGAGATCAGCGCCACACCCCTGATCCTGTCGCCGAACAGCTCCGGGTGCCGGTCGGCGAGCGCCATGATCGTCATACCGCCCATGGAGTGGCCGACGAGCACGCACGGGCCGGGCACCAGCGCCTCGATCACCTCGGCCAGGTCGTCGCCGAGCCGGTCGATCGAGCAGTCCTTCATCGGGATGCGCGGCGAGCGACCGTGGGAGCGCTGGTCCCACAGGACCAGACGGTGCTCGCCGCCCAGGTCGCGCCGCTGATAGTGCCAGGAGTCGAGGTTGAGCGTGTAGCCGTGGCAGAACACCACGGTCAGCGGAGCCTCCTCCTTCCCGTCGACCTCGACGTGCAGGGGAACGCCGTCGGAGGTGGTGACCGTGGTGGGATGGCCGCGCAGCTCTCCGAGCGGCTCGCTCGCCTCCAGGTCGGGGCGGAGCCTGATGCGTCCGACGGCGTACCGCTTGGCGAGGGCCCCGGCGGCCACTCCGGCCGACGCGACGCCGACGACCGCGCCCGCGATGCCGACCTTGCGCCGTCTGGTACTACTCATGCGCCCCCCTAAGCTTCCTTTCATCGGTAAACGCGCGGGACCCGCGAACCGATCCTGGTCACGATCTCATGCGTGATCGTGTCGAGGGAATCCGCCCACTCCTGAGCGGTGGGTTCGCCACGAGAACCGTCGCCGAACAGGATCACCTCGTCACCCTCCGTCAACGGGTCGTCCCCTACGTCGATCATGAACTGGTCCATGCAGACCCTGCCCGCGATCCGCCGCCTGCGGCCACCGGCCAGCACCTCCGCCACGTTGGTGGCGTGCCGTAGGACCCCGTCCGCATACCCGAGGGGGACGAGGCCAAGCGTCGTTTCCCGATCCGTGACGTACAGGTGCCCGTAGGAGACGCCCGACCTGGCAGGCACCCGTTTGACCAGCGCGATCCGCGCGACGAGCGTCATCGCCGGACGCAGCCCGAAACCTCCGAGCCGGGGCACGGGGCTCAGGCCGAAGGTCGCGATGCCCGGACGGACCAGGTCGTAGCGTGCCTGCGGCAGCGTCAGGATCGCCGCCGAGTTGGCGATGTGCCTGATGACGTGGGAGCCTCCGGCCCCGGCCTTCTCCGCGATGTGCAGCGCCTCGTCGAAGGCCGCCAGCTGGGCCGCGATGGACGGGTCTCCCGGTATGTCGGCGCAGGCGAAGTGGGACCAGAGCCCGACGATCTCGATCACGCCCTCGGCCTGATGCCGCAACGCCCGCTGGACCAGGGCTGCCCATTCCGCCGCCGTCGCGCCGCCGCGTGACATGCCGGTGTCGACCTTCAGGTGCACCCTCGCCGTCCCACCGGCCTCCGCGGCGGCGTCGGCGATCGCGTCGATCATCGAGACGGAGCTCGCCGACAGCTCGATGTCGTGCCCGACGGCCTGCTCAAGCGGCTCTCCCGGCGGGATGATCCACGCCAGGATCGGCGCGGTGATCCCGGCGGCCCTCAGTTCCAGGGCCTCGCGGATGTAGGCGGTGCCCAGCCGGCCCGCGCCGGCCTCCAGACAGGCGCGGGCCACGGGAACCAGCCCGTGCCCGTAGGCGTCGGCCTTGACCGCGACCATCATCTCGGCGCCGGGAGCGTGGCTCGCGAGCTGCCTCACGTTCTCACGAATCGCCGAGAGATCCACCCGTGCCTCGGCGGGAGTCATCGGGAAACTCATGACCCCAGTTTGGCAGGTGAGAGGCGATGCCGAGGCCCGCCGAGCAGGGAGCGCGCCACCTCCGGCAGGGCCTCGGCGACGTCCCAGGCGGTGAGAGGGCCGCCTCGACCGGCGATTCCGTGCAGGTGCGCGGCGCAGGAGGCCGCGTCGTACCCGCTCAGTCCCGCGGCCAGCAGCGCGCCCGCCAGACCCGCCAGCACGTCGCCGGTGCCGCCGGTCGCGAGCCAGGGGCTGCCGGTGAGGTTGATCCCGACCGGCCGGTCCTCCTCGGCGACCAGCGTGGTCGAGCCCTTGAGCAGCACGGTCACGCCCAGTTCCGCCGCCGCCCGCCGTACGCTCTCCAGGCGCCGCGCCTCGATCCGCTCCCTCGGCACGCCGATCAGGCGGGAGAGCTCGCCCGCGTGCGGGGTGATCAGGACCGGCGCGTCCCTGCGGAGCAGCGCCCTGTCCTGGGCCACCAGGGTGAGCGCGTCGGCGTCGACGAGCACGGGGACCTCGCTCGACAGCACGGAACGGGCGACGGCACGGGCCTCGTCGCCGGTGCCGAGGCCGGGGCCGAGCACCCACGCCTGCACGCGGCCCACCCTCTCGACCCCCTCTCCGGGGGCGAGCGTGGTGATCACGGCCTCCGGCCAGCGGGCCCGCACCTGGGCCACCGGTTCCGCGCCCCCCGCGTAGCGGACCATCCCCACCCCGGCCCGCAGCGCCCCGCCCACGGCCAGCACCGCGGCGCCGGTGTAGAGCTCGCTGCCCGCCGCGATCCCGACGACGCCCCGGCGGTACTTGTCGGAGGAGGCGTCGGGCCTGGGCAGCATCGCGGCAACGTCGGTGTCCGTCGGCGCGACCGCCTCGGGGGCGGGCAGGTAGGGGCCGAGGCCGATGTCCACGAGTTCCGTCCGGCCCGCGTGCCGGGAGCCGGGATCGACGAGCAACCCGATCTTCCACGCCCCGAACGTGACGGTGGCGTCCGCGACGACCGCAGGCCCCTCCACCCGGCCGCTGCTCGCGTCCACGCCGCTGGGCACGTCCACTGCGACGACCTCGCCGGGCGCGTCGTTCGCGAGCCGGGCGAGGGTCGCGTACGGCTCCCTGAGCGCCCCTGCCCCGCCGATCCCGAGCATGCCGTCCACGATCAGGTCCGCCGCGTCGAACAGGCCGCGAACGCGCGCACCCGCGGGATCCGCCGTGGCCACCGCGAGACCGGGCCCGTTTCCCGCGCCGTGGCCGGGACCGGGGCCGGAACCGGAACCGGGATCGTGGTTGTGGCCGGGATCGGGGTTCAGGCGGGTCACGCGACCGCCCGCGCGGCGCAGGGCCTCCAGGCCCGCCGCGTGGACGCGCGTACCGGCGAGGAGCGCGTCGACCCTCGCCCCCCTGGCCGCGAGACGGGCCCCGGCGTGGAGGGCGTCACCGCCGTTGTCGCCACCGCCGACGAGCAGCACAACGCGGGAGCCGTATACGCCGCCGAGCATCCTGGCGCAGATCACCGCGAGCCCGGTGGCCGCCCTCTCCATCAGGGCGCCCTCGGGCAGCGTCGCCATCAGTGCCGCCTCGGCCGCCCTGATCTGGTCGGAGGTGTACGCGGTCCGCATTCCACCGAATCTATCCCTCGGCGATCACGTAGGCGATCGCGACGCCCCCGTCGTGGGTGAGGGAGACGTGCCACCGGGCCACGCCCAGGGCCTCGGCGACGTCGGCCACCCGGCCGGTCACCCGCAGCTCGGGCCGCCCGTGCTCCCCGCTGAGCACCTCGGCGTCCAGGTGACGCAGTCCGGGAGGTGCACCCAGGGCCTTCGCGACGGCCTCCTTCGCCGCGAACCTGGCTGCCAAGGACTCCGTGGCCAGCCCGCTCTCCCCCTCGGTGAACAGGCGTCCCCGCAGCGCGGGCGTCCGCACCAGCGTCGCCTCGAACCTCGCCACGTCCACGACGTCGACACCGATACCAACGATCACCCTCCCAGGCTAGAAGAGAGGACCGGTGCCGTGACACCGCCCTGTCCCGATCGGACCCGGTCCCCGATGGAGCACGAATCGCCATACCCCGGGCTTCACCAGTGATCCGCAGGTCACTTCCAAGAAGCCCTGCCCAGACTGTGCGACCTCAACGGAGACTCCACCACAGGGGGAACAACCCATGAAGATCGCACTGGTCACCGGCGCGGGACGGGGCATCGGCCGGGAGATCGCCCGGCAACTCGCCGAGCGCGGGATGACCGTGTTCGCCGGGGTCCGCGACGAGAGCCAGGCGCCCGAGGGCACCCGTCCGCTGCCGCTCGACGTCACCGACGAGGCCGCGGCCCTGAACGCCGCCAAGACCATCGGTGAGGAGTTCGGGAAGCTCGATGTCCTGGTCAACAACGCCGCACTCTGCGGTGACTACGGCGTGGCCCCGGTGGACGTGACGGCCGGGCACATGCGGACCACCTACGAGGTCGGCGTGTTCGGGGTCGTCACGGTGACCCACGCGATGATCCCGCTGCTACGGGCCTCCGGTGAGGCCAGGATCGTGAACATGACGACCCGGCTGGGCTCGCTGACCCTCACCTCGGCCAGGGACGGCATCAACCCCGACTGGGCGATGCTGGCCTACAACTCCGCCAAGAGCGCGCTCAACGCGATCACCGTGCTCTACGCCAACGAGCTGGACGGATCCGGGATCCTGGTCAACGGCGTCGACCCCGGCCATTGCGCCACCGACCTGACCGGTCACACCGGAGCCCGCACGGCGGCCCAGGGCGCGGCGGTGGCCGTGCGGATGGCGACCCTCGACGGCGACGGCCCGACCGGCACGTTCAGCTCGGAGGACGGCCCTCTCCCCTGGTGACCGAGCCCTCCTGATTGCCGGGTTTCTCCGCCTCAGAACCCTCCACGACCTGGAGGTCAGAAGCCGCCGCGCTGCCAGGGGCCCCAGATGGCGAAGCTCGTCCCCTTGGCGGACTGAACGTTGACGTAGAGGGTGTGACCGCCGGGGCCGAAGGTCGAGCCGGCGAACTCGGCGCCGGAGTCGCCGCGGACGGGGGCGAGGCGGGAGAAGTCGAAGATCTCGCCCTGACGGGTGAGGCCGCGCAGGTAGTTGCCGCCCGCGCCGTCCTCGCAGAGGACCAGGGTGCCCCTGGGGCTGGCGGTGACGTTGTCCGGCAGGTCGAGGGTGACCGCGCCCGGCGACTCGTAGACGAGTTTGAGTCGCCCGCTCCACGTCTCGTACGCCCACACCTGGCCGCGCCCCTTGCCGAAGCCGCCCGGCGGGGTGTCGCCGGGCGCGGTCGCGCCGCCCTGGGTGGAGACGAAGTAGATCGTGCCGTGGTGGTTGATCGCCCCCTCCAGCCGGGAGAAGAGCGCCGCGCCCTTCGCCCTGCCCTGGTTGCCGACGGCCTGGAGGGCGAGGCTGTTGGCGGGGGTGCCGATGAAGGTGGGATCGGGGTCGTCGATGTCCACCCAGGTGGTCGCGTACGAGGCTCCCCTGGGCTGGCCGAGGGAGAGGTTCTTGCCGGGGGCGCCCCGCACGGCCAGCATCTGGAGCCGGCCGCCGTCAAGGATGCGGCGGGCCGTCAGCGGGTTCTTCGGGGGCAGGTAACGGTAGAAGCCGGAGGCGAAACCGAAGTTGTCCTCGGTGAGGTAGAGCGCGCCGGTGAACCCGTCGAACGCGACCGACTCGTGGGCGAACCGCCCGGCGTTCCTGATCGGCCCTCCGGCCTCGTCGTCGAGCGGGACCTCGAAGATGTAGCCGTGTTTGCGCGTGAGCCTGCCGTTGTCCTGGCCGGTGAAGTCGTCGCCCACGTCCGGCCCGTTCACGGTCTCCTCGCAACTCACCCAGGCGCCCCAGGGCATCGGGCCGCCCGAGCAGTTCATCTGGGTGCCGGTCAGGCTGGGGGCGGAGGTGAGCACCTTGCCGTAGCGGGTGACCCTGAGCGTCGAGGTGCCGCCGCCGGCCGCCGGATCGTAGGCCTTGGCCGGGTTTCCGAACGCGCCGACCGGGCCGTTGACCTCGTGGTTGCGGATGAGGATCGCGCTGCCGCCCGGCCCGCGGAACGCGGCCATGCCGTCGTGCCTGGAGGGGACGGCGGACCCGTCGCTGTACTTGTCACCGGCCGAGCTGAAGGACCGGTAGTGGAAGCCGTCGGGCAGGTGGAGGCGCACCACGCCGTCCCGCTCGTCCTTGACCGGCTTCAGCGGGCCGTACCCGGCCCCCGGGAGAATCTCCCCGTTCGCCCCCGCCCGCGCGACCCCCGCGAACGGCCCGGCCACCCCCAGCGCGGCCAGCGCGCCACCTCGGGCGAGGAAACGACGACGGTCCATCTTGCGGCTCCCTTGGATCCGGTGGATTCACGCCACGTTGATGCGCCTCAGTAAACCGTTATATGGCATATATCGACACTTAATGGGACAAGAAGAAGGGCAGACCCTATACCCACTTACGGCTGTGGGTAATCCATAGACTTATCCACAGGCTGTGGACAACGCACGGGGAGGGCTTACTCCACCGTGACCGACTTGGCGAGGTTGCGGGGCTGGTCGACGTCGTGCCCCTTGGCCGTGGCCAGCTCGCAGGCGAAGACCTGGAGTGGCACCGCGGCGACCAGCGGCTGGAGCAGGGTCGGCACGACCGGGATGTGGATCAGCGTGTCGGCGTAGCGCCCGACCGCGACATCCCCCTCCTCGGCGACGACGAGGGTCCTCGCCCCCCTCGCCCGGATCTCCTGGATGTTGGACACGATCTTGTCATGGATCACCCGCTGGCCGGACGGCGAGGGGACGACCACCACGACGGGGAGCCCTTTGTCGATCAGCGCGATCGGCCCGTGCTTCAGCTCACCCGCCGCGAAGCCCTCCGCGTGCATGTACGCCAGTTCCTTGAGCTTCAACGCCCCCTCCAGCGCGACGGGAAAGCCCACGTGCCGCCCCAGGAAGAGCACGCACCGCTCGTCGGCGAGCGACCTGGCCAGCGCGCGGACCGGCTCGACGGTCGAGAGGACCTCGCTCACCTTCGACGGCGCCTCCGCCAGCCGGTCGACGATCTGGGTGATCTCGTCGCCGTACTTCGTCCCCCTGACCTGGGCGAGATAGAGCGCCACCAGATAGCACGCCACCAGCTGGGTGAGGAACGCCTTGGTGGAGGCCACCGCGACCTCCGGGCCCGCGTGCGTGTAGAGGACGGCGTCGGACTCGCGGGAGATCGTGGAACCGTTCACGTTGCAGACCGCCAGCACCCGCGACCGCTGCCCGCGCGCGTGCCGTACCGCCATGAGGGTGTCCATGGTCTCGCCCGACTGGCTGATCACGATCACCAGCGTGTCCCGGGTGAGGATCGGGTCGCGGTAGCGGAACTCGCTCGCCACCTCGACCTCGCAGGGCAGCCGAGCCCAGTGCTCGATGGCGTACTTCGCGATGAGCCCGGCGTGGTAGGAGGTCCCGCAGGCGACCAGAATGATCTTGTTGATGTCACGTAGCTCCTGGTCGGACAGTCGCATCTCGTCCAGCACCAGCCGACCGTCCTCGCCGACCCTGCCGAGCAGCGTGTCGGCGATGGCCCGGGGCTGCTCGGCGATCTCCTTGAGCATGAAGTGGTCGTGGCCGTCCTTCTCGGCGGCCGAGGCGTCCCAGTCGACGTGGTAGTCACACGTCACGGCCGGGAGGCCCTGGAAGTCGGCGACCGTGATCTTCGAGGGGCGCAGCTCGACCACCTGGTCCTGGCCCAGCTCCACCGCCTCGCGCGTGTACGCGATGAACGCCGCCACGTCCGAGCCGAGGAAGTTCTCCCCGTCGCCCCTGCCGATGACCAGCGGCGAGTTGCGCCGCGCCCCCACCACCACGTCGGGCTCGTCGGCCGAGACCGCGAGCAGGGTGAACGCCCCCTCCAGCCGCAGGCAGACCCGGCGCATCGCCTCCATGAGCCCTCCGGCGGCGAACCGCTCCAGCAGGTGCGCCACCACCTCGGTGTCGGTCTCGGAGACGATCCGGTGCCCCGCGTTCTCCAGTTCGGCCCTGAGCGCGGCGAAGTTCTCGATGATCCCGTTGTGGATGACCGCGATCCGCCCTTCGCAGTCGGTGTGCGGATGGGCGTTGCGGTCGGTGGGGGCCCCGTGGGTGGCCCATCGGGTGTGCCCGATCCCCGTCGTCGCCGCGGCCGGCGGTGTGGGACGTGAGATCAGCGCCGAGCGCAGGTTGGCCAGTTTCCCCGCCCGCTTCTCCACGACCAGGCCGTCCGCTCCGACCAGAGCGATCCCCGCCGAGTCGTATCCCCGGTACTCCAGCCGGCCCAGCCCCTCGACCGCGACCTCGATCGCCTGGCGCTGTCCCGTATATCCCACTATTCCGCACATTGTCATACCCCCTCCCTGAGAGATCGTCCGGCGCGTCTATGGAGAACCCCCTGGACAGGCCAAGAATCCCGTCCGGTGCCCCACCGGGATCCGATTCCCGACGGACCAACACCCGCCAAGAACCCGCTCCCGACGGATCAGTAGGCTCTCTGAACATGGCCAACGGTTTGGACACCGCGACACCGTACGTGCAGCTCAGCCGGGCTCAGTGGAGCGAACTCCGCAAGAACACGCCCCTCACGCTCACCGAGGACGAGCTGGAGGAACTGCGCGGCGTCGACGACCCGATCGACCTGGCCGAGGTCACCGACATCTACCTGCCGCTCACCCGGCTGCTCAACCTCCACTTCACCGGGGCCAGGCAGCGCAGCGCGGCGCTCAACACCTTCCTCGGCGGAGGGCGCAGGGCGGCCCCGTACGTCCTGGGCATCGCGGGGAGCGTCGCGGTCGGCAAGTCGACCACGGCCCGGCTGCTGCACACCCTGCTGGCCCGCTGGCCCGAGCACCCCCGGGTGGACCTGATCACCACCGACAGCTTCCTCTTCCCCAACGAGGTCCTCACCGCGAGGGACATCATGCACAGGAAGGGCTTTCCCGAGAGCTACGACCGGCGGGCCCTGGTCAGGTTCGTCGCCGACGTCAAGGCGGGCCTTCCGGAGGTGACGGCCCCGGTCTACAGCCACCTGGAGTACGACATCGTGCCCGGCGCGACCCAGACCGTGCGCCGCCCCGACATCCTCATCGTCGAGGGCCTCAACGTCCTGCAGCCCGCCCCGCCCACCGCCCTCGCGATCAACGACTACTTCGACTTCTCCATCTATGTGGACGCCAAGGTCGAGCACATCCGCGACTGGTACGTGGACCGCTTCCACAAGCTCCGCCGTACGGCCTTCGAGGACCCGAAGTCCTACTTCAAACATCTCGCGGACCTGTCGGAGGAGGAGGCGACCGACTTCGCCAGGAACATCTGGCGCGACATCAACGAGCGCAACCTCGTCGAGAACATCGCCCCCACCAGAGGCCGGGCCGACCTCGTCCTCCACAAGGACGCCAACCACTCCATCCAGCGCGTCCGCCTCCGCCGCATCTGATCGGAAACGACGGCCGCGCGGCTCGGACGTAGCACCGGTTCGGTGTCCGGAGGAGACTCAGCCGGCCCGGCGGGCGACGTACAGGATCCGGTCATGGCCGTCCTCGTCGGCCGGCTCCCGCGCCGACGTCCCCACCAGCCCGCGGGTGGCCACGACGCGCAGCCCGGCCCGCTCGGCCACCCGGCGCACCGTCCGGTCGGAGCGGTGCCGCTGCACGTGCCGCATCGACACCCGCTCCCAGCCCGCGCCGGCCCGCTCGAACAGGTCGAACTGGGTGACCACGACCGCGTCGGCCTCGATCCGCGGTGACGCCGCGAACCACGCCACGTACCGGTCCCCGCGGTCGGCGACCGTCGGGACGCCGAACGTACGCCGGTAGTAGCCGATGGTGCTCAGGTCGAAGATCAGCACCCCGTCCCCCGCGAGCTGGTCGCGCGCCGACGCCAGCGCCCGCCGCAGCTCGTCCGTGCCGGTCAGGTACGCCATCGGCAGGTCCACGCAGGCGACCACGTCGAAGCCGGTCAGCCCCGGCGGGGGCTCCTGCAGCCGTCCCACCAGGAACCGGATCTCCTCGGCTCCGGGTCTGCTCCCGGCCATCGCCACCATCGCCGGGGACAGGTCGTAGCCGGTCACCTCGAACCCCCGCTCGCGGAAGGCCACGCTGCTGCGGCCGGTCCCGCACCCGGCGTCCAGCAGCCGCCGCCCGCCCGTACCGTACAGGTCCGCCATCTCCACGTAGCGGTCCACCAGGGTGGCGGTGTCCATCCGCGCGTTCAGCTCGTCGTACCGTGCCGCGACGCTCTCGTACGCCGCCAGCGTCTCGTCCACATGCGTCATGAGCGCCTCCCTGAGCGCGGACGTCCCGTCGGGGGCCGCGCCGGGCCGTCGGGGGCCGGGCGCGGCCGGGGGAGAGAGTCTTACCAGATGAACCATGCCTGCCGGTTGACCCGGCGGCCGGTAACACGGCGCAGCAACTTCCTCATGGAGTTCACCTCCTTTCCTGGTGGTCGCTGGCGGTCAGGGCCTGATGGGGGTCCGGCGCAGCTGGAACGGGGGCGGGGTGATGATGCCCGCGACGTGGGGGCGCCCGTGGCCGCCGCGCACCTCCAGGCGGGCGCCGTCGCTCACGGCGGTGAGCAGGCCGGTGGCCAGGGTCTGCGCGACAGCGGCCCCTGCGCAGGTGAACGGGCCGCCGCCGAAGGGCAGGTAGGCCCCGCGGGGGCCGGGGCCGTCCCACCGGCCGGGCCGGAACCGGGTGGCCTGCGGCCAGTGCCGCTCGTCGCGGTGCAGCAGGTAGACGCAGACCGACACGCTCTCCCCCGGCTCCAGCCGCACGCCGCCGATCCGGTGGGCTCGGTGTACCGGGCGGCCCAGCAGCCATGCCACCGGCCACAGCCGCAGCGACTCCCGTACGGCCGCCTCCGCGGGCACGTCCGCCAGGTCGACGCCGTGGGTGGCGGCCGCCAGCAGCGCCCAGCCGACCACGTGGCCCACCGGCGCCACCGAGGTCCGGAACAGCAGGAGGTACACCTGGGCGACCTGCGCGGCGGGCGTGTCAGGCGGGGTGGATCCGAGCACGGCGTCCAGCAGGTCGCCGGGGCGACCGGGACCCAGACCGGCCCGACCGGCCCGGCGGGCGCGTACCTCGCCGGCGACCGCCCGCACCACGCGCGCCCACAGCGCCGTCCGCGCCGCGCGTGCCAGCCGGCCGCCGGGACGGATCAGGACGTCGCGCTCCACCACTCGCGTCATCAGCTCCCGCAGCGCCGGCGGGCTGTCCGGGCGCAGCAGCGCCTCGGCCAGGAACCGGTGCGCGGCGGTGCGCCCGGCCGACGGCCACTCGCTGACCTCCCCCAGCCCCGCCACGACGGCGGGCAGCCGCTCGCGGTGGGCGGCCAGGTGGGCGCGCACCGTCGCCCGCGCCGCGCGCCCGATGGCGACCTGCGTCTCCCGCGGCCCCAGCCGTCCGCCGCGGACATGGAAGAAGTCGGACACCTCGTCGTAGTGGCCTTCCTCGTTGTGCAGCACCCGCAGGGCCTCGACCGGGTCGGCCACGCACAGTGACCCGTCGTCGGGCAGTCGGAACACCGGGCCGTGCTCGCGGGCCGCCCACTCGACGAACCCCAGCGGGTCGCGGCGGTACCGGCGCGCCGCGCCGCCGGAAGCGGTCCGATCCGATTCGCCGGCCGTCGCCATCCCACCCCCATGCCGTCCGTGACCTCGGGTGCACGCGCGGGTGGTGCCGTCCACGCGCCCCGCCGGGACAGGCGCCGCCCGTCACCTTCGCCGGGCGGGCGACCGGGCCTTGGGGCCCGCCGGTAGGCGGCGACGACGAAAAGGGCGACACCACACCAGGAACAGCGGAAGCCTATACCTGCGAGTCATTCTCAATGGTCATTGAGTGAACGATGGGAAATATCAGTGTTTTATTGACAGAATTGGTTGAATAAACGTCGCGGAGGTATCCTCCGAATAGGTCGTCCGTTCCCGCTCAGGCACGGCGAGAACGCACGTCCACCCCTTCCCCGAAACCGGAAGACGAGATGCGATCAGTAACCGCCCGAATACAGATTCGCACGTCAGAGCCATGATCATGACACAGCGGACCTTCGGCGTGACACCCCGTTACCTTTCCGGCCCTCATTTCGGCCACTCACCCATCGAAGGCAAAAAACTTCCCCGCCTGCGGTTATGCATGCCGTAACAGCACCAAGCCCCGGCCAGAAGAGTAGATTAGTATCTAATATGTGAGTATCTCATCTCATGGTCCGCTGAAGCTGAGCGTCGGCGCGAGCACCGGCATGAAGATCGGTGCCATACTTCTCACCGTCCCCTTCGTCGGCTTCCCACTGTTCGCGATCTCGAATATCGAGCGGGCCGTCGGATTCTCCCTCGACGACCCCTCTCTGATCCTGATGCTGCCCTTCGCCGTGGTCATGGTGGTTTTCCTCATCGTCCTCCTCGGCATCCTCCGCTTTCGTGCGGAGATGGAAGGAGGCGTCGTGGAGGTCCACGGCGCGTTCACGACGCGCAGGGTGGATCTCGCGCGGGCCCGCGTCTGGCTGGACTCCTTCCCCGAGTGCTCAAGGGCCCGTGACCTGACCGGCCACCGGCTCCCCTACCTGTACCTGTACGCCCAGGAGCAGGGCGGCCGCAAAATCCTGCTGCGGCTGCGCGCGGCGCACGCCCTCCTGCCGCCGTACCAACTGAAGGCCCTCGCGGACGCCATCGAGTCGGACCACCGGACCGGCCAGGACGCCGAGCGGGCCTCCCGCACTGCCGACCTGCTCCGGCGCCTGAGCGCCGACCCCGCCCTCAAGGTTCCCTGACGGGCTCCGCGCCCACACCGGCCCGGGCAGTCGGAAACCTGGAAAGAGGCGGACAACGACCGTACGGCTTCTGGCTTCAGCGTGCCGGGATCCAGGTCCTAGGGTTGGCCCGTGCTGCATCTACGTGTGATCACTCCCGCGGAGCTGACGGACAAGGTGCTGAAGGTGCTCGACGAGTGCGTCGGCGTCCTCAACATCGTCCTGTTCCCCGGTGTCGCGCGCTCCCCCGCCGGGGACCTCGTCCAGTTCGACATCGCCCGTGAGGCCGCCAACCAGGTGATCGAGCGGCTCCAGGAGCTCGGCCTCCACACGAAGGGTTCGATCGCGGCCGAGCAGATCGACCTGTCGATCTCACAGGCGGCCGAGCGCGCCCAGGAGGAGGCACCCGGCGACAGCGACGACGCCGTGGTCTGGGCGGAGTTCGCCCAGCGGGTCGACGAGGACACCCGGCTCACCTGGGCCTTCCTCGCGTTCCTCACGATCGCCACGCTGCTCGCGGCGATCGGCGTGATCGTCAACTCACCGATCCTCATCATCGGCGCGATGGTGCTGGGACCCGAGTTCGGCGCGATCGCGGCCATCTGCTTCGGCCTGCTCCGTACCGACGGGAACCTCATCGGCCGCGCGGCCAGGACCCTCGTCCTGGGGTTCGCCGTCGCCATCACGATCACCTTCGTCTGTGCGCTGGCCGCGCGAGGGCTCGGCTGGATCGGCGTGGGCACCCTCGCGACCGGGCACGAGGAGATCGAGTTCATCGTGAAGCCCGACAGGTGGTCGTTCATCGTCGCGCTGCTCGCGGGGGCCGCCGGGGTGCTCTCGGTCACCGCGGGCAAGTCCTCGGCCCTGGTCGGCGTCTTCATCTCGGTCACCACGGTCCCCGCCGCCGGATACTTCGCGGTCGCCGCCGCGCTCGCCCGCTGGGGCGACATGGCCGCCTCCGCCGTCCAGCTCGGGGTGAACGTCGCGGGTATGGTCATCTCCGGTGTGGTGACGCTGCTCGTCCAGAGGGCCTACTGGTCCCGGTTCGGCATGCGGCTGCCGGCGCGCCCGGGTGGGAGATAACAGCTGAGAATTGGCCTTTCGGACGAGGGGAGACTCCTTCGCATGACGGAGGTGCGCACCTGCGGCGACGGATAGTGTCCGAGCATGACTATCCTCGCCACCGAGGGACTAACCAGACGTTTCCCCCGGGTGACGGCGCTCGACCAGCTCACCGTCACCGTCGGCTCCGGTGTGACCGGCCTGGTCGGCGCCAACGGCGCGGGCAAGTCCACGCTGATCAAGATCCTCCTCGGCCTCCTCGAACCCAGCGCGGGCAGTGCCCAGGTGCTGGGCATGGACGTGACGACCAAGGGCGCGGAGATCCGCCGGATCGTGGGCTACATGCCCGAGCACGACTGCCTGCCACCCGACCTGTCCGCCACCGAGTTCACCGTGCACATGGCCCAGATGTCCGGCCTGCCGCGCACCGCGGCCCGCGAGCGCGCCGCCGACGTCCTGCGCCACGTCGGGCTGTACGAGGAGCGCTACCGGGCGATGGGCGGCTACTCCACCGGCATGAAGCAGCGCGTCAAGCTCGCCCAGGCCCTGGTGCACGACCCGCGCCTGGTCCTGCTCGACGAGCCCACCAACGGCCTCGACCCCCGGGGCCGCGACGAGATGCTCGCGCTCATCCGCAGGATCGGCTCGGAGTTCGGCATCAGCGTGCTCGTCACCTCCCACCTGCTGGGCGAACTGGAGCGGGTCTGCGACCACGTCATCGTGATCGACGGCGGCAAGCTGCTGCGCTCCTCCTCCATCGGGGACTTCACCCAGATCACCCAGACGGTGACCGTCGAGGTCGAGGAGGGCCAGGACGCGCTGGCGGCCCGCCTCACCGAACTGGGCGAGACCGTCACCCCGCACGGCAGGATGCTGCTCGTCCACGTCCGCGCGCCGGAGACCTTCGACGCGCTCCGCGACGCCGTCTGCGACCTCGACCTCTGCCTCGTACGCGTGGAGCAGGGCCGCCAGCGCATCGAGGACGTCTTCAGGGAGCCCGTCAATGTCTGAGTCCGTCTCCGAACCCACGGGTGTCATCCACGACATCGGATACCGCCACTACGAGGGGGCTCGGCTCGGCCGCGGCCAGGCCGCCGTCGCGCTCACCGTGCACAGCCTGCGCGGGATCTTCGGGCTCGGGCGCACCGCCCGCTCGAAGATCATCCCATTCGTGCTCCTGGGCGTGATGCTCCTGCCCGCGGTCGTCTCCATCGCGGCCATGGCGCTGATCAAGCAGGAGGGGATGCGCTACAGCGAGTACGCCATCGTCATGCAGGCCGTGCTCGCGATCTTCCTCGCCTCGCAGTCGCCGTACACCGTCGCGCCCGACCTGCGCTTCCGGGTGCTGCCGCTCTATCTGTCGCGCCCGGTGACGATCTGGGACTACGTCGGCGCGAAGCTCGCGGCGATGACGGCCGCGATGTTCCTGCTGCTCGCGGTGCCGCTCACCGTGCTCTACATCGGCGAGGTGGTCATCGACCTGCCCGGCGACACGCACACCTTCGAATACCTCACCGCCATGGTCGGCGCGCTCGGCTACGCGCTGCTGCTCGCCTGCCTCGGCGTGGCCATCGCCTCGTTCACCCCCAGGCGCGGCCTGGGCGTGGCCTCCGTCATCGCCTTCTACCTGCTCGCCTCCGCCGTGTCGACCGTGCTGTTCGCGACGCTGGAGTCGATGGGCAACGACGGGGCCGCCGCGTGGGCCTGGCTGATCAACCCCTTCTTCCTGGTGGACGCCGCCATCCACGTCGGAATCTTCGGGGCGGAGCCCAGCGCGGGCGTCATCTACCCCGAGAGCGGTGGAACCCTGGTCGCGGGAGCGATCATGATCGCACTCATCGCCCTGTCCCTCACGGCCCTGATCGCGCGCTACCGTAAGGCGGCCTCCCGATGAAGATCGAACTGGCCCAGGTGTCCCGGTGGTACGGCAACGTGGTCGCCGTCAACGACATCACCATGACCGTCGGCCCCGGCGTCACCGGACTGCTCGGCCCGAACGGCGCGGGCAAGTCCACGCTGCTCCACATGATGGCCGGTTTCCTGCCCCCCTCGGGCGGCACCGTCACCCTCGACGGCGACCGCATCTGGCGCAACCACCAGATCTACCGCTCCATCGGCCTGGTCCCCGAGCGCGAGGCCGTCTACGGCTTCCTCACCGGCTGGCAGTTCGTGCTGTCCAGCGCCAGGCTGCACCGTCTGCCCAATCCGGACGACGCGGCGCGCAAGGCCCTCGCCCTGGTGGAGATGGAGAGCGCCAAGGACCGCAGGATCGAGACGTACTCCAAGGGCATGCGCCAGCGCGTCAAGGTGGCCGCGGCCCTCGTCCACGACCCGCAGGTCCTGCTGCTCGACGAGCCGTTCAACGGCATGGACCCGCGCCAGCGCCTGCACCTGATGGACCTGGTCCGCTCCATGGGCACCGCGGGCAAGACCATCCTGTTCAGCTCGCACATCCTGGAGGAGGTGGAGCGGGTCGCCCAGCACATCGAGGTCCTCGTCGCCGGACGCCACGCCGCCTCAGGGGACTTCCGCGAGATCCGCCGCCGGATGACCGACCGCCCCCACCTGTTCAAGGTCCGCTCCAGCGACGACCGCCGCCTCGCGTCCGCACTGATCGCCGACGCCTCCTCGGGCTCCGTCTCGCTGACCGAGACGGGCCTGGAGGTGCACGCCGTCGACTTCCGGCGCTTCACCTGGCTGCTGCCCAGGGTCGCCAGGGACGCGAACGTCCGGATCATGCAGGTCTCCCCCGCCGACGAAGACCTGGAGAGCGTCTTCTCCTACCTGATCAACAGGAGCAGCTGACCATGAACGGTGTCATCGCCGGAATCTCCTACCGGGCGCTCCTCGGCCGCCGCCGGATCTGGCTGCTGATCATGCTGCCCGTCGTGCTGATCTCCATGGCCGCGCTGATGAGGTTCATCGGCGCCGCCGACGAGCGGACCGCCGTCGCGCTCATGCAGACCTTCGCCATCGGCACCATGCTGCCGCTGCTCGGCCTCATCGCGGGAACCGGGGTGATCGCTCCCGAGATCGACGACGGCACGATCATCCACCTGCTGTCCAAGCCGATCTCCCGCTCGGTGATCGCCCAGACCAAGTTCGTGGTCGCCGCCTCGATGCTCGCGCTGTTCGCCGCCGTACCGACCTTCGTCGCGGCCTACATCCTCGTCAACCTCGAATCCGGCATCGCGTACGGCTTCGCGCTCGGCTCTCTCGTCGGCGGGATCGCGTACGCGGCGGTGTTCATGCTGCTGGGCGTGCTGACCAGGCACGCGGTCACGATCGGCATCGTCTACGCGCTCGTCTGGGAGGGCGTGGTCGGCAACTTCGTCCCCGGCGCCCGCAGGTTCTCCATCCAGCAGTGGGCCCAGACGATCGCCGACCAGATCTCCTCCTCCGCGTTCTTCTCCACCGAGATCACCCTCGGCTTCGCCGTACCGGCCCTGATCGTCGTCACCATCGGCGCGGTCGTCTGGGCGGGCATCCGCCTGCGGAGCTTCTCCCTCACCGGCGACGAGTGACCGCGTGCGCGCCCTCTGTCGTGGAGGGCGCGTGTACGGTTTCCCTATGAAGTCCCGCCTGGTGGCACTACGCCTCACCGAGTTCAAGACCTTCCGTGACGCGTTACTTCCTCTTGGCGAGACGACCACGCTCATCGGCCGCAACAGCAGCGGGAAGTCCAATGCCCTGGACGGGCTTGAAGTCCTCTCCCGGCTGGCCTCGGGAGCGGATCTCGTCGACGCGCTGGACAGCAGGCGAGGCGACGAGGGCCCCCTTCGCGGGGGCATAGAAGGGTGCCCTCCCCATGGGGCGGACCGATTTCAGCTGGGGTGCAGCATCCTGGCTCCTGACCGGCTCGGCAAAGGGTATTTCTACGTCAACCTTGATGTTGGAATCCAACTCCATCCGGAACCGGAGATCATCGGTGAGACTCTCACCGGCTTCTCAGGTAAAAACCGTTCGACGCGGAACCCATTGGGCCGAGTAGAGCACGACCTCCTCAGAACAACGGACCCGAATCCGGGAACCGGCAGCATCGAGGCCACCTGGTACAACGGCCGCCGGGGGCGAGACCCCAAGGCGCCGTTCCGCTCCACCCGACTCCTCACGAGCCAGCTTCCCTTCCGGCTCGCGGGCGAGACGGAGGCCGAGCAGCGTGTCATCACCGCTGCTGAGGACATACTGGAGACGCTTCGCGGGGTCTTCCATCTTGATCCCGTTCCCCACCTCATGCGGCAGTACGTTCCCAGTCGTGACATCCGGCTGCGCCGAACCGCGGAGAATCTCCCTGCGGTGATCAACCATATGAGGGAATACGACCCCCAGCGTTTCCGACAGCTTGTCACCCGTGTGCAAAGCCTCGTCGAGTACGAGATAACCGGGATTGAGATCATTCGTTCGCAGCTCAATGACGTGATGCTGGCCCTCAGGGAGGAGGAGGCCATCACACCGGCCAGAGAGATGAGCGACGGCCTGCTGAGATTCGCGGCCATCGCCACCAGCCTGCTCCGACAGGGGCAAGACCTTGACCTCGACGGACGCGGGGCGGCGGACGACAACAGGTCTCCCACCCTGGTCATCGAGGAGTTGGAGAACGGCCTACATCCCTCCCAGGCCACTCAGATCCTCGATCTCGTCAGGCAGGCCACCGAAGACCAAGCGTCCCAGGTGATCTTCACGACCCACAGCCCCGCCCTGCTCTCGGCACTGCGGGCGGAAGAGCACCAACATGTCGTCGTCTGCTCTCGTGACCCTGCCACGGGACTCTCCCACCTCAGAAAACTCCCGGAGATGGAGGGATATCCCGGCCTGATGGCCCAGGGCGACCTCGGTACGGTCGTCACCTCCGGCCTGCTGGAGCATGCCCCCGTCCCGGATCGCGACTTCACCGAGTTCGACCGGCTGATGGGAATCGGCTAACGATGGCACGGAGAGTGGAGTTCGTCGATACCTCTGTACTCTGCAACCTTCTCGACATCCCCGGAAAAAACCAGGATCACCAGCCGGTCATTGACCAGTTGAAGAAGAAAAGGCAGGAGTGCGATCTCATCCTGCCCATCACAGCGGTCATCGAGACCGGCAACCACATCGCGCAACTCGCCGACGGCCGGCTCCGCAGGCAGCATGCCGACAAGCTGAGCGATCTTCTCAAACTCGTCATCAGCGGCCGGGCACCATGGGTGCTACACACCGTCGAGTGGGGAGAGGACTTCCTGCGATCGCTTCTCGCGGGAGCGGGAACCGGGACACCATTCTCCGATCATGTAATGTCCAAACTCGGACTGGGAGACCTCTGCATCCTGACCGAGCGGGAGCTCTACCGCACGAGGGTCGTCAATGTGGAGGTCGGCATCTGGAGCCTGGACGCGCAGCTTCGGTCACACTCCTGAGCAACGGAGCACGGCCCCCCGTACTCCGTTGCTCTGATCGTTACGAGGACGGCTCCCGCAGGTGGCGGCCGCGCCTGGAGCGGCGGAGGAGCAGTAGCCCGGCCAGTACCAGGACCGACAGCGCGGCAGCGGCGCCCATGCCCACGTACCCCAGGCGACTCGACACGGGGTGAGCCGCCACGTGTGCGGCCTCGGCCGCCGCCGCGCCGGCCGGCAACCGGTCGGAGTGGGTGGCGCAGACGATCGGCTTGTCGCTTCCCTCGGTGCTCGCACAGGCGATGCTGGCCAGGCGCAGGAGGTCCTCCGGCGTGGCCCCCACCTCCGCGACGGTGTGGAAGGTGGCCTCCTTGCCGGGCGGCACGTCGACGCTCCAGCGGACCTGCCCCTTCGAGGCCGAGCCCTGGCCGTCCGCCGAGACGAACCTGAGGCCGGTCGGCAGGGTCTGGGTGAGGTCGAGCTCGCGTACCCGGGCCGCGCCGGTGTTACGGACCTTGACGGTATAGGTGAGCCGGTCCCCCTCCTCGGCGGTGGTCCGGCCGTTGTCGATGCTGATGCTCAGGCTGGGTACGCCTCCGGCCGCCTTCCCGCCCCTGCTCTCGGGACCCTCGGGGTGCGGTTTGAGTACGGACGCGGCCGATGACGGTGCGGCGAGGGCGACGACCATGGCCACGCCGAGCCCGCAGATGGCCGCGGCGCGCCGTGGGCCGCTGGAAGGACGGGTCATCACGATCGATGCCATGGCTTTCTCCTTCACATTGCTCGTGTACGAGGTGAGTGGTGTGCGATGCCTCGGTGACGGCACGGTGTCATTGGGCCGTCGCGACGTAGGTGAGCGTCCCCGAATAGCTACCGATCGGCACGAAGGGGATGTCCCCCTCGAAATCATTGCCGATGGCGTCTCCGTTGGGAGCGGACGGACCCGGCTGGCTGTGGACGAGTACCGGGTTGGTGGTCGAAAGGGGCTGGAAGGCCGACGACGTACCGCTCTCGCGCACGCGCAGGTTCCCGATCGGGATGGTGGCGTCGTTGCCCGGCTGGTCGGAGGTGAGCTCGGTGGACGCCGCCTGAACGGTGACGGTGTAGCCGTCGAAGCTGTTCGTGATGACCGTCATGGTCACGGCCTCGTTGCGGCGAACCGTCGAATCCGGTTTGCCGGCCAGGGTGAAGTCGCTGGTCAGGTCGACGAGAGTGATGCTGGTGGGGGTCACGGTGGTCTGGACGGAACAGCCGGGGTCTGTGCCTCCGACGGGGCAGGTGCTGCCGACCGTCGCCGAGGTGACCCGGTTGTCGAGGATCGCGTTGCCGGTGCCCTCCTGGGTGACGAGCACGCTGAAGGTGACGACCGCGCTCGCCGCCACCGGCAGGCCGCCGGTCCAGCCGAGGACACCGTCGGTGTAGGTGACGGTGCCGACGGTGGCCGTCGCGTCGTTGTTGTAGGTGGCGTCGTCGAGAACCCCGGCCAGCGTGTCGGTGAACGCGGCCTCGGCGTACGGAGCCTCACCGGTGTTCGTGGCCGTGATCGTGTACTGGACCGTGGCGTCCGCCACCACGGCACCGCTGTCGTTCGCGGTC
Organism: Streptosporangium sp. NPDC006930; assembly: GCF_040635605.1. NCBI lineage: Bacteria > Bacillati > Actinomycetota > Actinomycetes > Streptosporangiales > Streptosporangiaceae > Streptosporangium > Streptosporangium sp. NPDC006930. Next base: position 317,912 of record NZ_JBEYID010000002.1, read on the forward strand.
TTGACGATGGTGAGGCCGGGAGTCAGGACGGCGACGGTCGTGGTGCAGCGTGGGTCGTCTCCCCCCTCGGGGCAGGTCGACCCGGCCGTGACGGAGCTGACGGTGCCGGTCAGGGTCTTGTCGCCCGGCGGAGGATAGATGGTGGTGACCGAGTAGGTGACCGTCGCGGTGTCGCCGATGTCGAGGGCGCCTCCCCAGCTGAGGGTGCCGTCGGCGTAGGTGACGGTGCCGACGGTCGCGGTCGCGTCGCCCGCGTAGACGGCGTCGTCGAGCACCCCGGCCAGCGGCTCGGTGAACGCGGCGCCGGAGTAGTCGGTCTCGCCGGTGTTGACCAGGGTCACCGTGTAGTTGACGACGTCCCCGGCGACGACGGTAGCGGTGTCGGCGGTCTGTGTGATCGTGAGCTGCGGTACCAGGACGCGCACGAGCGTCGTGCACGCCGGGGCGCTGCCGCCCACCGGGCAGGTGCTGCCCTGCGTGGTGGAGCTCACGCCGCTGGTCAAGGCCTTGTCGCCGGGGTCGGGATCCTTCACCGTGATGGAATAGGTGATCGTGGTGCTCGCGCCGGTCGCGAGGGATCCGACCCAGGTCAGGTTCGGCGCGGTGTAGTCGAAGACGCCGGTGGAGGCGCTCGCGTCGTTGTTGTAGACCGAGTCGGGGAAAACCCCGTTGAGCGCGGCGACCACGGAGGCGGCGGCGTAGTCCGTCTGCCCGGTGTTGGTGAGCGTGATCGTGTAGCCGACCGTGCTCCCGGGGGTCGTGGTCGCCGTGTCGGCGGTCATCGCGATGCTCAGCGCGGGGATCAGGATGGTGACGGTCACGCTGCAGGCCGGGTCCGTGCCGCCCACCGGGCAGGTGCTGCCGGTCGCGGACGAGAAGACGACGCTGGTCATGCTCGTGTCACCGGTGTTGGGGTCGTTCGCCTTCACCGTATAGGTGACGGTCGAGGTCGCCCCGACCGGCAGATCGCCGGTCCAGGTCAGGGTCTGCCCGGTGAGGCCGACCGTGCCGACGGTGGCGACCGCGTCGTCGTCGTAGGTCGCTTCGTCCAGCACCTCGGCGAGGGAGTTGGCGACGCTCGTGCCGACGTACGGGGTCTGACCGGTGTTGGCGATCGTGACGGTGAACCGGGTGACGCCGCCGGGAATCGTGGTCGCCCGGTCGGCGACGATGGATATGGCCAGTCCGGGGATGAGGACGGCCACCGACGAGGCGCAGTCCGGGGCGGTGCCACCCACCGGGCAGGTGCTGCCCGGTGCGGACGAGGTGACGGCGTTGGCGAGCAGCAGGTCACCGGTGTCCGGGTCTCCGACGGTGACCGAGTAGCCGATGGTCACCGTCATCCCGACCGCCAGGTCGCCGGTCCAGGTCAGGGTCTGCCCGGCGAAGCCCACCGTGCCGGTCGTGGCACTCGCGTCGTTGTTGTAGGCGGCGTCGTCCAGCACCTCCGCCAGCGGATCGGTGACGGTCACGCCGGTGTAGTCCGTCTGCCCGCTGTTGGTGGCGGTGATCGTGTAGCCGACCGTGCTCCCAGGGGTCGTGGTCACCGTGTTGGCCGTCTTGACGAGGGTCAGCGCCGGTACGAGCACGATGACGAGGGTCGTGCAGGCCGGGTTGGATCCGGTGGACGGGCAGGTGCTGCCCAGCGTGTCGGAGAAGGCACGGTTGACCATCAGCTTGTCACCGGGATCGGGGTTCAGCACGGTGACCGAGTAGGTGATCGTCGCGGTCGCGCCGACCGCGAGGTCACCGGTCCAGGTCAGGTTGGGGCTGGTGAAGGTGACGGCGCCACTCGTGGCGCTCGCGTCCGCGTTGTAGACGGAGTCGGGGAGCACCTTGGTGAGGTCGTCGGTCGCCGTCGCCCCGGTGTACGGCGTCTGGCCGGTGTTGGCGACCGTCATCATGTAGGTGACGGTCCCACCGGGGGTGACCGTCGTCCGGTCCGCGCTCTTGGAGACGGTCAGGACGGGAGTCAGCACGTTGACCGTCGAGGTGCAGGCCGGGTCGGCGCTCCCTACCGGGCAGTTGGTGCCAGAGGTCGCCGAGGTGATCACGGCGGTGAGGATCTTGTTCCCGGGATCCGGGTTCAGCACCGTCACCGAGAAGGTCCCGACGGCACTGGCACCGACCGCCAGGGGGAACGTCCAGGTTCCCTCGTCGCCGCCGGGGAAGCTGAAGCCGCCCGCCGAGACCGCCCCGTCGCCGTTGTAGGTCGCGTCGTCCAGCACCCCGGCCAGCAGGTCGTTCAGCACGACGCTGCTGTAAGGCGTCTGCCCGGTGTTCGTGACCGTGATCGTGTAGCTGACCACCTGGGTCGGGATCGCCGTGGTGACGTTCGCCACGTTCGTGATCGCGATCCTGGAGACCGGCACCTCGCTGAAGCACCGCGAATCGGTGCCTCCGGTCGGGCAGGTGCTGCCCGAGGTGGCAGAGGTGACGGCATTGGCCAGTATCTGGTCACCGGTGCCCGGGGTGTCGACCGTGACGCTGTAGGTGAGGGTGACCCCCTGCCCGGGGGCGAGGGCTCCGGTCCAGGTCAGGTTGGGACTGGTGAAGGCGACGGCTCCCCTCGTGGCGCTCGCGTCGGCGTTGTAGGTCGCGTCGTCCAGCACCCCGGCCAGCGCGTCGGTGAACGTCGCCGAGGCGAAGGGGACCTGCCCGGTGTTGGTGGCGGTGACCGTGTAGGTGACCGTCCCCCCGGGGGTGGTCGAGGTGACGCCGGGCGTCTTCACGATCGTCAGGATCGGTGTGAGGACGACGACCCCCACGTTGCAGGCCGGGCTTCCGCTGCCGGGCGGGCAGGTGCTGCCCATCTCGGTGGAGGCGACGTTGTTGCTCAGAAGCTTGTCACCGATGGGAGGGCTGTTGGCGGTGACGGAGTAGGTGACGGTCGCGGTCGTGCCGACCGCCAGATCACCGGTCCAGGTCAACACCCCGCCCGTGAGGCCGACCGTGCCGGTCGTCGCCGCCGCGTCGTCGTTGTACGTCGCCGCGTCCAGCACCCCGGTCAGCGTGTCGGTGACGACGGCACCGGTGTACGCGCTGTTCCCGCTGTTGGCGATCGTGATCGTGTAGGCCACCGAGCCGCCCGGGAGCACCGCGCTCCGGTCCGCGACCTTGGTGATCGTCAGCCCGGGGGTGAGCACGGTGACCGAGTTGGTACAGCCGGGTGCGGTCGTCACGGGGCAGCTGCTGCCCTGCGCCGAGGAGACCGAGGTGAGGGTGATCAGCTTGTTGCCGGTGTCAGGATTGTTGATCGTGATACTGCCGGTCACCGTGACGCTGCCGCCCACCGGAATGCTCCCGGTCCAGGTCAGCCCGTCGAGCCCCAGGGTCAGCGACCCGGAGGTAGCGCTCTGGTCCCCGTTGGGCACGCTGTCGTCGACGCCCTCTATCCCGTTGAACAGGACACTGATCCCGTTGTACGGCGTCTGCCCGGCATTGGTCATCACCGACGTGTAGTGCACCACCTCGCCCGGCAGATAGGTCGCCGCGTTGGACGTGGTCACGATGGTCAGCTTGGCCACGGTCACCGTGGCCGTGCAGCGCGGGTCGGTGCTCCCCGAGGCGCAGTTGCCGCCCGGTGAGGTCGAGACCAGTGTGTTGACGAGGGTCCCGTCGGACGAGGCCCGCACCGTCACCGAGTAGACGACGGTGGTCGACCCGCCGGCCGGGACGGTGCCGGTCCACGTCAGGTTAGGCGCGGTGTAGCCGACGGTGCCCGCGCCTGCCACGGCGTCGTTGTTGTAGGTCCCGTCGTCCAGGACGTCGGTCAGGTCGTCGGTGAACGTCGCGCCGACGTAGGGGGTCAGCCCGCTGTTGCTGATCGTGACGGTGTAGGTGACCGTCTCGCCCTGCGCGGCCGAGAGGGTGTTCGCGGCCTTGTCGAAGGTCAGCGTGGTGATCGCGGTGACCGCGACGGTGGTGCCACAGCGGGGGTCGGTCCCGCCGGACGGGCAGTTGTTCCCTGAGGTGGTGGAGGTGATCGTGTTCACGAGGCTCGCGTCACCGGTATCCGGGTTGTCGACGGTGACCGTATAGGTGATCGTCGCGCTCGCACCGGGCGCGAGATCCCCGGTCCAGGTCACGGCCTGGTCCGCGAACCCCACGGTGCCGCTCGTCGCGCTCGCGTCGGTGTTGTAGGCCGCGTCGTCCAGCACACCCGCCAGTGAGTCGGTGAACGTCGCCCCCGTGTAGGGGAGCTGCCCGGTGTTGGTGGCAACGACCGTGTAGGTGACCGTGCTTCCCGGAACCGCCGTCGTCGGAGTGGCGGTCTGGACGATGGTCAGCGCCGGGATGAGCACGATCACGTTGCTGGTGCACTGCGCGTTACCGCTCGCCGGGGCGCAGTTGCTGCCGGTGGTGGGCGAGGAGATCGTGCCGGCCAGGTTCCTGTCACCGGGGTCGGGGTTTCGCACGGTGACCGAGTAGGTGACCGTCGCACTCGCCCCGGCCGCCAGGTCACCGGTCCAGCTCAGGGTGGATCCGGCGACGGCGGCGGTGCCGCTCGTCGCGCTCGCGTCGCCGTTGTAGACCGCGTCGTCCAGTATTCCTGCCAGCGACTCGGTGAACGTCGCACCGGTGTAGGCCGTCTGCCCGGAGTTGGTGACGGTGACCGTGTAGCCGACGGCGCCCCCCTGGACCGTGGCGCTGGTGTCGGCGACATTGGTGATCGTCAGGCCGGGGACGAGCACGTCCATCAAAGAGGTGCAGCGGGGATCGGAGCCGCCGGACGGGCAGTTGTTGCCGGGAGCGGCCGAGACCAGAGTGCCAGTTATGATCTTGTTGCCCGTGTCGGGATTCTTCACGGTCAGGGTGCCGGTGACCGTGACGACGCCCCCGACGGGGATGTTGCCGGTCCAGGTGATCGCGGTGGAGCTGAGAATCAGCGTTCCCGAACTCGCGGTCTGGTCGCCGTTGGGAGTGGCGTCGTCGACGACGTCCGCGGTGAGACTGGCGATGCTGATCCCCGTGTAGGGGACATTCCCGGTGTTGGTGAACGTGGCGTTGAGGCGGATCGTCGAACCGGGGGTCGTGCTGCTCCCGACGAAACTCTGAGAGATGACCAGCCGCGCCACCGGTACCGAGACGGCGCATCGGGTGTCGGCGCTCCCCGTCGGGCAGTTGCTACCCGGCGCGGCGGAGACGGTGGTGTTCACGAGCAGGGCGTCCCCCGTGTCGGGGCTGTTCACGGTGACCGAGTAGGTGATCGTGGCGGTTACACCGACCGCCAGATCCCCTGTCCAGGTCAGGGTGGGGCTGGTGTACGACACGCTGCCGCTCGACGCCGTCGCGTCGGCGTTGTAGACCGCGTCGTCCAGCACCCCGCCCAGCGCGTCGGTGACGGTGGCCCCCGTGTAGGGCGTCTGCCCGGAGTTGGTGACGGTGACCGTGTAGCCGACGGTGGCCCCGGGGGTCGTCGTCGCGGCGTTCGCGGTCTTGACCACGGTCAGCGCCGGAACCAGGACAGCCACCGTCGAGGTGCACGCCGTGTTGGTGCCTCCCGCCGGGCAGGTGCTGCCCGGAGTGGACGACACCGCGACATTGGTCATCTGCCGGTCGCCGAGGTCGGGGTTGTCGACAGTGACCGAGTAGGTGATCGTGGCACTCCCCCCGGTCGCCAGATCACCTGTCCAGGTCAGGTTGGATCCGGCGAAGGCGACCGTTCCGGTCGTCGCGGCCGCGTCATCGTTGTAGACAGAGTCGTTGAGCACCTGGGCCAGCTGGTTGGTGACCTGGGCGCCGCTGTAGGGGGTCTGTCCGGTGTTGGTCACCGTCGTCGTGTAGGTGACCGTGCCCCCCGGCGCGACCGTCTGGGTGTCGGCGGTGTTCGTGATCGTCAGCGCCGGGACCAGGACGGTGACCAGGGTGAAGCAGCTGGGCGCTGTCGCCCCGATACTCGGGCAGGTGCTGCCGGGCGCGGCGGAGGTGAAGGAGGTTTGGAGGACCTTGTCGCCGGTGTCGGGGTCGTTCACGGTGACCGAACCGGTGATGGTGGCCGTCGCGCCGACCGCGATGTCCCCCGTCCACAGGAGTGAGCCGTCCGGGAGCACGTCGAGGCTGCCCGAACTGGCGATCAGGTTGCCGTTGTAGGTCACGTCGCCGAACAGGCCCTCGACGCCCAGCGTGGCGCTGATGCCCACGTAGGGGGTCTGCCCGGTGTTGGCCAGCGTGAACGTGTACGACACGACGCCGCCCGGGACCGTGGTGCTCGACGGGGTCGTGCTGGCCAACGTCAGCTGCGGGACGAGAACCGTCACGCTGCCGGCGCACCGGGCGTCGCCGCCGCCCGTGGGGCAGTTGTTACCGACGGTGGTCGAGGTGAGGGTATTGGTCAGCGTCTTGTTCCCGGTGTCGGGGTCGTTGACGGTGACCGAGTAGGTGATCGTGGCGCTCGCCTCGACCGCGAGGTTGCCGGTCCAGGTCAGCGTGGAGCCCGCGAAGCCGACCGAGCCGCTGGTCGCGGCGGCGTCCGCGTTATAGGTCGCGTCGTCCAGCACCCCGCCCAGCGCGTCGGCGAACGTCGCACCGGTGTAGGCGGTCTGCCCCGAGTTGGTGACCAGCACCGTGTAGTTCACGACCGAGCCGGGGGTCGTGGTCGCCGTGTCAGCCGTCTTGGCGATCGTCAGGCCGGGGATCAGGACCGTGATGACGCTGAAGCACCCGGGGCCCTGGTTGCCCACCTGGCAGTTGCTGCCCGGCGCGGTGGAGACGGCGGAGGTCCTCAGGACCCTGTCGCCGGTGTCGGGGTCGTTCACGGTGACCGAGCCGGTGACGGTGACGGTGGCGCCGACTGCCAGGTCGCCGGTCCAGGTGGCGGTGCCGTCCGGGTTGGTGACGACGGTTCCCGTCGTCGCTGAGATGTCGCCGTTGGGCGTCGCGTCGTCCAGGAGGTCCACCAGTGAGACGGTGATACTCGTCCCGGCATAAGGGGTCTGGCCCGTGTTGGAAGCGGTGAACGTGTAGTGCACGACCGAGCCGGGTGTGGTGCTGGCCACGTCCGCGCTGCTGCTGATCGTCAGTCCCGGGATCAGGACCGTAACGGTGGCGACGCACTGCGGGGCGGGGTTTCCCGGTGGGCAGGTGCTGCCCGGGGTGGCCGAGGAGATCGTGTTGGAGGCGGTCCGGTCCCCGGTGTCGGGGTTACGCACCGTGGCCGAGTAGGTGACGCTCGCGCTCGCGCCGGGCGCGAGGTTTCCGGTCCAGACCAGGTTGGGGGCGGTGTAGGACAGGGTGCCGGTCGTCGCGGTCGCGTCGGCGTTGTAGACGGCGTCGTCGAGCATCCCGGCCATCGCGTCGGTGAACGTCGCGCCGGTGTACGGGGTCCGGCCGTTGTTCGTCACCGTGACCGTGTAGCCGATGCTCCCCCCGGGAGTCGCCGTCGAGACGTTGGCGACCTTGACGATGGACAGCCCGGACACGGTCACGGTGACCGAGCATCGGGTGTCGACGCCGCCCGCCGGGCAGGTGCTGCCGACCGTCGACGAGGTCACCGCGTTGGCCATCACCTTGTTGCCGGTGTCGGGGTTTTTCACCGTGACCGAGTAACCGATGGTCACGGTCGCACCGGCCGCCACGTTGCCCGTCCAGGTCAGGGTCTGGCCCGCCACGGAGACCGAGCCGCCGCTCGCGGTCGCGTCACCGTTGTAGGTCGCGTCGTCGAGGACATCCGCCAGCGGGTCGTTCAGCGTCGCGCCGGTGAAGGCGGTGGTGCCGGTGTTGTTCACAGTGATCGTGTAGTTGAGCGTGGCGCCCGGGACCGCCGAGGAGGCGCTGGCCGTCTTCACGATGACCAGGGGTCCGGCCACGATCACCAGCGTCGCGGATCTGGTGTCGGCCAGGCCGTTCGCGTCGACCACCCGGAAGGTGACCGTGGAGCTGCCCGTAGCTGTCGGGGTGCCCGACAGCACGCCGGTGGAGGCGTTCAGCGTCAGCCCCGGCGGCAGGCTGCCCGCGCTCACCGACCACGTGTAGGGCGTGACCCCTCCGCTGACGGTGAGCGGGACGCTGTAGGCGACCCCGACCTGTCCGGGTGGCGGAGCGGCGAACGTGAACGTCGGCAGCGCCGCGATCGTCACGCTCACCGTCCTGGTGCTGCTCTGGTTGAGGGCGTCGACCACCTTGACGGAGAAGGAGAACACGCCTCCCAGCGTCGGGGTGCCCGACAGCACGCCGGTGGAGGTGTTCAGCGTCAGGCCCGGCGGCAGGCTGCCCGCCGTGATCGACCACACGTACGGCGCGGTGCCTCCGGTGACGGTCAGCGGGATGCTGTAGGGGATGCTCACCTCGCCGTTGGGCGGCGCCGGGAACGTCAGGACGGGCGCCGCCGCGATGATTAGGGTGACCGCCCGGGTGGTGCTCACGTTGCTCGCGTCCGTCACCATCGCGGTGAAGGAGTAGGTGCCCCCGAGAGTGGGGGTGCCCGACAGCACGCCGGTGGAGGCGTTCAAGGTCAGGCCCGGCGGCAGGGTGCCCGCGCTCACCGACCACACGTACGGCGTGGTGCCGCCGGTAACGGTCAGCGGGACGCTGTAGGCGACGTTCACCTCTCCGGCCGGTGGTGCGGCGAAGGTGAAGGCGGGCGCGACGTTGGGGACGACGGCCGAGGAGGGCAGGGACGGCGTACCGGGACCCGCCGCGTTCACGGCGGTGACGGTGAACGTGTACGAGGTCCCCGGCGTCAGGCCGGTGACGCTCTGGGTGGTCGCGGTGCCGGGGAAGGTCTGGGTGGGCTGCGCGACACCGGCGACGTAGGGCGTGACGACGTAGCTGGAGATGGTGCTGCCGTTGGCCGCCGGCGCGGTCCAGGTGAGGTTCGCCGAGGAGGTGCCCGCGGTGGCCGCGGTGATGGTGGGCCGGCCGGGGACGTCGTAGGGGACGACCGCGTTCGACGCCGGACTGGCCGGGCCGGTGCCGACGGCGTTCACCGCGGTGACGGTGAAGGTGTAGGTCGCCCCGGCGGTGAGCCCGGTCAGCGTCCTGGTGGTCGCCGACGCGTCGAAGGACACCGGGGTCTGGGCCACACCGTTGCGGGTCGGGGTCACGACGTAGCCGGTGATGGCTCTGCCGTTACTGGCCGGCGCCGTCCAGCTCACCGTCGCGCTGGTCGTCCCGGCCGTCGCGGTGGGCGCGGTGGGTGCCGCGGGGGCGGAGGTGTAGGTGTAGGCGGCGGACGCGGCGAGCCCCTGGGTGACGACGGTGACGTTCACCGCGGCGGCCGAGGACCTGGCGGGCATGGAGGGGATGGTCAGGGTGCCGTTGCCGTTGTTGACGAAGCAGCCGGTGGTGACCCCCGAAGGACACGGCAGCAGGACCACCGGAGTGCCCGCCTGCTGCTGGGCGGTGGTGCCGATCTCGATCGCGGTGGCGTTGGAGATGTTCGTCCCGCTCACGGTCACCGCTCCGCCACCGGCGATGGTGCCCGCGTTCGAGCTGAGGGTTATGCCGCCGGGCGTCGCCGGCAGCGTGCCGGCGGTCGCCGTCGCCAGGTAGGCGGGGTTGCCGTCGTTCGACGACGCGGTGACCACGGTCCCGCTCTGGATCTGCGCCGACGTGACGCCGGTCCCGGTGACGATGCCCACCACGGTGAGCGGCGGTAACGTCGCCCCGGCCGCGAACGGGGTGGCGAAGTTCGTACAGGTGATGGAGCGCGACGACGGCGCCGAGCAGACCCACCCCGTGCCGTACGCCCCCACGGGCACCGTCCCGGCGGGCAGGGTCTGGGTGATGGTGATCGCGCCGGTCTCCTGCAGGTTCGAGGTGACGCCCGCGACGACGCTGTAGGTCACCGGGTCGCCCGGCTGCGACGTCGTGGCGCTGTAGCTGGTCTGGGCGACGGTCAGCTGGGGAACGGGGCTGATCGTGTACACCGTAGCGTTGTCGATCTCGTGAAAGTCGGTCACGCTTCCGGTGGAACCCACCCAGCCGAACGCGAGCTGCTGGGGGACGTTGTTGGCGTTCAGCCACCCTGTCGGGTAGAGGCCCGCGGGGACCGCGGGGAGTGTGCCCGTCAGCGTCCTGGTCGCGCCCCCCACCAGGGTGACCAGCACCTTGTAGCTGTTGGCCGGGATGGACATGCCGGCGGCGGTGGTCAGGACGACGGAGGTGGGGTTGATGCCCACCTGGACGGGAACGGCCGTGCGGGTGTTCGCCCGCAGGGGAAGGGCCGGGGAGGACGTCGAGGTGGCCGTGCTGTTGATCGCGCAGTATCCGACGGTGTTGTTGCCCGGCCCGCGGATGACCACCTGCCCGGCGATCTTGGTGCTGCTGATGTAGGACGGGTTCGAGCAGCCGGTGCCCTGATAGGTGGTGGTGCTGTAATTGCCGAAGACGTCGAACCCGATGCCCATGTAGCCGTACGCCAGGCCGGGGAGTGCGTTGGTGCCGGAGTAGCCCAGGCCCCCGCCCAACTGACCGAGGTTGGCCGGTGACTGGGGGTTGGTCGGGCTGACCGCCGCCAGCACGAAGGCTATGCCGTCGGCGCTGCCCCCACCGTACTGGTAGGTGTTGAACGTCACGTCGAGCCCCTGCGAGGTGGGCCCGCTGACGGCGCCGAAGACGCCACCCGCCTTGTTCGTCGTCGCGTTCGTCAGGCGCAGCTTGCCGGCCCCCGGGCTGTCCGGGCTGTCGGTGCAGCTGAGCAGGGGCCCGGTAGTGGTGTTGCCCGAGGCGCTCAGGCAGGCCGAGTTCGTCGTGGCCGAGCCGGCCGGCATCGCCGGCAGCACCACGGCGCCGAGGCCGTCGGCCGTGTTGCCGTGGAAGGGCTCGTTGAACACGAGGGTGCCCGCCGCCAGAGCGTCCGCCGGGGCCGACACGACCGACGCGCCGGTCATGCTCAGAACGAGGAGCCCGGCGAGAGCCCGCCCGGCCCGTGACAGCCGGCCTGTGGCCGGGCGGACATGACGCGGCGTGGCGCGCGTACGTCTGGCGTCAGTCATCGCCGTCACCGCGCGCGAACGAGCCCGTCTCACTCACCTGGCAGCGGATAACCCCGGAGGCATCGTCGAAGGTCGGCATGTCACCCTCCGATTGATCATGATTCAGGCGACGCGGCGCCGTCCGGACACTTCTGGGAGCGAGGTACCCGATGACCTCACACGCGGCATCTGCCCAGCGAGCGATGTCTTCGGGAGAAAACCTTCCCTCAACCACTGAAAGTGTCTGATCAACAACACAGAGTGTCAATCAACGCGAAGTGTGGCGCGTTGCCGGACATTAATGTCGAATATCAACAAAAGGTGCAAGTTTAATAAAGAGTGCCAAAAAGGGTGCGCAAGGTGTTCGGATACCGGCGCTCATCCGGGACCTCCCGGGAAGGCCGGGCACACGGCGAAGGACACACGGCGGCAGGCACCCAAAAAGCACGGCCCGCACCGGAGCGCGGGCCGTGCTTCGATCGTTCAGACGCAGGCCGTACGGACGACCTCGGCCAGCCTGCCGGCCAGCTGCTCGGCCTGTTCCGCCGAGGCGGCCTCGACCATGACCCGGATCATCGGCTCGGTGCCACTCGGCCGGATCAGCACCCGGCCGGTCTCGCCCAGCTCCGACTCCGCGGCGCCGACCGCGGCGGCCAGCTCCGGAGCCGAGGCCTTGGACCGGTCGACGTCCTTCACGTTGACCAGGACCTGCGGCAGGCGGGTCATCACCGAGGCCAGCTCGGCGAGCGACTTCTTCTCCCGCGCCATCACCGCGAGCAGGTGCAGCGAGGTGAGCAGGCCGTCCCCGGTGGTGGCGTGGTCGAGCATCAGGACGTGGCCTGACTGCTCGCCGCCGAGGTTGTAGCCGCCCGCCCGCATGGCCTCCAGGACGTAGCGGTCGCCCACGGCGGTCTCCACGACGTCGATCCCCGCGCTCTTGAGCGCGAGCTTGAAGCCCAGGTTGGACATGACCGTGGCCACCACGGTGTCACCGACCAGCTTGCCCTCGGCGTGCATCGCCATGGCCAGCACCGCCATGATCTGATCACCGTCGACGACCTCGCCGGTATGCGAGACGGCGAGGCAGCGGTCCGCGTCGCCGTCGTAGGCGATGCCCACGTCCGCGTTGCGGGAGACCACGATCTGCTGGAGCCGATCCAGGTGGGTGGAGCCGACCCCCGCGTTGATGTTGAGACCGTCGGGGCGCGCCCCGATCGTCTCCACGGTGGCCCCGGCCCGCAGCAACGCCTCGGGAGCCACCATGTGGGCGGCGCCGTGGGCGCAGTCGAGGACCACGTTCAGGCCGTCGAGACGACCCTCCACGGTGGACAGCACATGGGACACGTAGCGGTCGGCCTCGCCGTACGCCTCGCGTACGCGGCCGACCGAGGCACCGACAGGACGCTCCCACTTCTCGCCGAGCCGCTGCTCGATCTCGTTCTCCACCGTGTCGGGCAGCTTGTAGCCGCCCCGGGTGAGGAACTTGATCCCGTTGTCGGGCGCGGGATTATGGGAGGCGGAGATCATCACGCCCATGTCGGCTCTGAGAGCCGTCGTCAGATAAGCGACCGCCGGGGTGGGCAGCACGCCGAGCCGGAGAACGTCCACGCCAGACGACGCGAGGCCGGCGACCACCGCGGCCTCCAGGAATTCTCCTGAAGCCCGGGGGTCCCGGCCCACGACGGCGACGGGACGGCCTCGCCGCCCGACGCTGGCGTTGAACGCCCCGGCATCGCCGAGGACATGAGCCGCGGCCACGGACAGGTCCATGGCGAGCTCGGCCGTGAGGTCGCGTCCGGCGACCCCACGTACCCCGTCGGTGCCAAAGAGGCGCCCCAACGCTTAACGCTTGCTGTACTGCGGAGCCTTGCGGGCCTTCTTGAGACCGTACTTCTTGCGCTCGGTGGCGCGGGCGTCACGGGTCAGGAAGCCGGCCTTCTTCAGCGGCGGGCGGTTGACCTCGACGTCCAGGGCGGTGAGCGCGCGGGAGAGACCCATGCGCAGGGCACCGGCCTGGCCGGTGACGCCACCGCCGTTGATGCGGGCGATGACGTCGAACTGGTCCTCGGCGCCGAGCACCACGAAGGGCTCGTTCACGATCTGCTGGTGGACCTTGTTCGGGAAGTAGTTCTCAAGCGTACGGCCGTTGATCGTCCACTTGCCGGTGCCCGGAACGATGCGCACGCGGGCCACGGACTCCTTGCGACGGCCGGTGCCGTACGAGTTGCCGGTGGTGATGGGCTTGCGGACGGCGGCGTCGCCGCTGGCAGTGGACTCGGAGGTGTACTCGGAGGGGAACTCCTCCGCGGAGTACGCTTCCTGAGCGCCCTCGACGGGCGTCTCGACACCGGTGGGCTCAGCCACGGTTCTCCTCTTAACTTTCCTACTCGGCGTCGGCCGTCGGCCAACGCTGCTGGCGACAAGCAGCTAGTGACTACTGGGCGATCTGGGTGAGCTCGAAAGACACCGGCTGCTGCGCCTGGTGCGGGTGCTCGGAACCGGCGTAGACCTTGAGCTTCTTGATCATCTTCCGGCCGAGGGCGTTCTTGGGAAGCATGCCCTTCACGGCCTTCTCGACGGCGCGGTCGGGACGCTTGTCCATGAGCTCGCCGTAGGTCATGGAGCGCAGACCGCCCGGGTAGCCCGAGTGGCGGTAGGCCTTCTTCTGCTCAAGCTTGTTACCGGTCAGCGCGACCTTGTCGGCGTTGATGACGATGACGAAGTCACCGGTGTCGACGTGGTTGGCGAAGGTCGGCTTGTGCTTACCGCGAAGCAGGATCGCGACGTGGCTGGCCAGCCGGCCAAGCACGATGTCGGTGGCGTCGATGATGTGCCACTGACGCTCGACTTCGGCAGGCTTGGGTGTGTACGTGCGCACGGTCGTATGCCTTCTTTGGTCGCGTCTTCGGCGCTGTCGGAAAGGACAGCAACATGGTCGGTAGGTGCGGGCACACGACAGCCCGGACCTTCCGTCTCCAGATAAAGAGGAGATGACGCCGGACGCGCCGCGTATCGGTCTGTGAGAGGAGACCAATTCGCACACAACGAACTAGCAGGATACCGGCGCGGAGGAGCGCATGCAAAACGGCATGACTCTCCGGCGGTTCCCCTGGCAGTGTACCCGCCACCGGACGGTGCCGGGAAACCGTCACACGCCGGGCGCCGAGATGATTTATCCCGACATACAGCGTTATATGCCGAATATCCGAGGCCGCTACGAGCGGGACGTAGACCCGGACGGCCACGGAAAGAGGGCGGTCACCGCGTCGGAAACCCTTCAGGAGCGGGCCTGGAACCGGGTGGCGCGGCGTTCTCCGAGAGAGGCGCCGAACGACGAGTCGGGGACGATCACGCCGGAACCTTCACAGAACGGTTCCAACATGTTCTCAGCATTCCCTTCTTCCTCACCGCAAACATCTCTATCTTTGATAGCGGTATGTGGCAGCTTCCTCACCCCGGGCATACCCAGCGAGCGCGCCTGCGCCGCATGGGGGTGTTCGTGTGCCTGCTCGCGGTTCTGCTCGTCGGTTTCATCATCGGCCGGGGCAGCCGCGACGAGAAGGCCGCCGACCAGATCTACCTGAACGACACCGGACCCGTACGCCCCACACCCAGCGGCGCACTCGCCGGCCAGGTCGAGCGAGCCCCGCTCTCCCGGGTCGCCCGCTCCACCCCCGCCCCCGAGGACCGGCGCCCGCGCCCCACCCCGAGCCCCGGCACGTCACTCGGCGATTCCGGCGGCTCCGGCGAGGACGGCCCCTCCCGTCTCCTCCTCAACGGCGACGGCGGCGCCACCTCCGCCCTCGGCGCGATGGAGCGCGAGGTCGTCCGGCTCATCAACATCGAGCGCAGGCGGGCCGGGTGCGTACCGCTGCGGATCGACAGGAGGCTCACCGTGTCGGCGAGGAGGCACTCGGCCGGGATGGCGGCAGCGGGCAGCCTCTCCCACAACTCCGCCGACGGCACCTCCCCCTGGGAACGGATGGAGGCGACCGGCTACCGCGACGGCGGCGCGGAGAACATCGGACGCGGCTACACCTCCCCCGACGACGCGGTGCGCAGTTGGATGGGGACGAGCGGCCATCGGCGCAACATCCTCAACTGCGAGCTCAGGGCCACCGGGGTCGGAGCCGTGCGAGGGTCCGACGGCCCCTGGTGGACCCAGGACTTCGGATACTCCTGAGCCAAGCGGCCCCGACGGCGGGCTACGCTCGGCGCATGGGTTTTCCCGTGGAGCCGCCGCGCCGCCAGCCTTACAACCGGCCTGACGCGTCGCCGCCCGCACAGGGCCAGCACTGGTTCGACGCCTCGCCGAACAACCGCCCCCCCGACCCTCCTTCCCCGGCCCCACAGGTCCCCCGACCGCAGGGACTGCCCACCGAGGCGCCCAATGAGCGGCCTCGCAAGGAGATGTGGAGCCCGTACGACGAGGGGCCCCGCTCACGCCGCCCGATCTACATCGCGGCCGGGGCGTTCGCGGCGCTGGTCGCCGCGGGCATCGGCCTCGCCGTGCTGGCCAACTCCGACCCCGACCCGGTGCCCGGCGCGACGGAGCCCACCGCCGCGGCCCCCCTCATCCCGCCCGCGAACACCGCGAAGGGCAAGTTCGGCTTCGCCTCCTCCCGCGCCAGCGACCCGCACCCTCTCACCCTGAACGAGGTGTTCAAGAACAAGAAGATACGGATCGGCGGGCAGACCTACCTGATGACCACGCGCAGGACCGACAAGAAGTGCGACAAGGCTGTGGTCGGGGAGAAGCTCCAGAAGGCCCTCACCTCGGCGCGGTGCAACCAGCTCCTGCGCGCCAGCTTCCGCGACGCCTCGGGGAAGATCATCGGCACCGTGGGAGTCGCCAACCTCAAGACGTCGGCGGGAGCGTCCAAGGTCGTCTCGGCGAGCACCGGCAAGGAGCGGGAGGAATACATCAAACCGCTGCCAGGTAAGGATAAGGTCACCAAACTTCTCGGCACCGGCGAGGCATTCGTCGGCGAATGGCGCCACGGGCACTACGTGGTAATGGTCTGGTTCCAGTACAAAGACGGCCATATGCCAAAGAAAACCGAGGTCAAGAAGCTGAACCAGGCGGCCTTCGGCGCGGCGGACGCGACCGTCACTCCCGCCCTGGAGTCACGGACACTGACCGGAAAACGTCCCTGACCATGGGGTCATATCCCCACTTCGAGGTATGAGTCCGACAGACGATACGGCCATACTCGCATGACGATCTCCGGCTGTCGCTAGGCTGCGTCGTATGCGTGGGCAGGAATCCGGGTCCGAGCACCAACGTGAAGCCGAGGGTTCGGCGACACCGGCGACGCCGCCGCCGAGTTTCGGCCAGCCCTCGCCCCACGTGCTGCGGACCGATCTCACAGACGACGAGCAACCCCCCGGCCCTTCCGCGTGGCCGGAGACGGCCCCGGGTGCGGCTCAGCCGTGGACGGTCCCCGGCGACGGCGCCCCCTACGACTGGTACGCCCAGCCGGAGGACGATCCGCCCGCCCCCTGGTCCGGCCCCTCGCACCCCGCGCCCCAGCCGGGACCGCTCTCCTACCCGGAACCTTCCGGCCCCCCGCGGCCCGAGTTCTCCTCCGACTCCGCGGGCCCCACCAGGCCCGAGTTCCCAGCCGGCCCCCCGCGGGACCCCCGGCCGGATCTCCCTGGCCCGCCGCCCGGCTTCCCCTCCGGCCCGCCGCCCGGGTTCCTCCGGGATCCCTCGCAGGACCCCCGGCCGAAGTTCTCCCGCGACCCCTCGGGCCCGCAGCCCGGGTTCCTCCCGGGGCACCCACAGGCATCGGAATCTCTTCCCCGCGATCCCTCCGGACCGCTGGGATCGCCCTCCGGCCCCTCGCAGGCCCCCCGGCCCGAGTTCTCCCACGATCCTTCGGGTCCGCGCCCCGAGTTCCCCGCCGGTTCCTCGGGTCCCCGGCCGGAGTTCCCCCCCGGCTCCTCGGGCCCAACCTGGTCCGAGTTCTCCCGGCCGGAACCGGCCCCTCCGGCGTGGATCAACTCCCCCACCCCGCCGGAACCCTCACCTCCCGCCTGGCCCACCCCGGAGAACCCGAACGTCTCACCGCGGCCCGGTGGGACGCACGAGGGCGAGCGCCACGAGCACGGGGGGTCCTCGCCACGGGGCGACCAGCCGCTGTCCACCCCGCCCATCGTGCCGGGGGCACCGCCCTGGCAGCCGCCGCCCGCCTTCACGGCAGCGGCCGCGGGCATGCAGGTCTGGCCCTCCTCAGGTCAAGAGGCCCCCTGGCCCGCCGCGACCGGCGAGCCGGTGTGGACCGACCCCGAGGAGAGCACCGCTCGCCCGGGAGAGCCCGGTGACATCGCCGTCTGGCCGCCGGACGCCACTCCCCCACAGGAGTCGGACGAGAGCGACGACACCACGGCGGACGTCCGCGCCGCCGTGGCCGGCGTGCCTGGACACCCCGAGGAGGGAGACCTCCTCGCCTCCGGCCCTCTCCCCCCGGCTCGGCAGAATCCTCAGCAGAGTCCGCCCCACCAGGAGCCTGCCCAGCAGGCCCTCGCGCAGCCCTCTCCCGGACAGGCCTCCCACCAGGCCTCCGCGCCCGCACCGGCCGCCGGTCCACGAGACGAGAACCCTCCCGCCCCGTCCGGTTCTGTTTCGTCAGGTCTCACCCTGTCCGGTCCCGCTCCGTCCGGTCCCGCTCCGGGGGCTCCATCCCCCATGGCCGCGCCCACCTCCGCGTCCATGACCCAGCCCTTCACACGCCAGGAACCGGAGCCGATCTCACAGGTGCCCGCGCCTCCCTTCGGACAGGACACCCGCGACCGGACACCGTCCGAGGCCGCGCAGCTCTTCCCCCTGTCGGACCACACCCCACCGGGCGGCATCCCCGTCGTGACCGGCATCGCCCCCTCGTTCCCCGTTCTCCCGCCCCCGCCGGTGACCTCCTCACCGGCGGGCGAGACCGCGACGCTCCCCGAGGGCGGACCGGCGACGATGCGTGGGGCGTTCACCCCTCTCTCGGAGTTCACCCCCGAACCACCGCCCTCTCCCCCCGAGCCGACCCGCAGCAGGGCCAGTACGACCCTGCTCGCCGCCGTCGTCGCGGTCGTGGTGGTCGGCATCGGCACCGGGGCCTTCTTCGCCTACCAGTCGTTCAGCGCCAAGCAGTCGGCGAACGCGACGGATCCGATTCCCAGGTCGGGGACCCTCGACCCCACCGACGACCTGGACATCACCGGCGAGCCGGAACCGATCAACACCACGATGCTCAACTCCGAGAAGACCGACCCCGGCACGATGACCGTGGCCGACGCCTTCGGCCAGAAGGTGTCCGTGGCAGGGACGACGTTCAAGCGGGTCAAGACCGACGTCACCGAGCAGTGCCAGAAGGCCGCGTCCGGCAGGTTCGCCGGCACCCTGCGCAACCAGGACTGCCGCCGCGTGCTACGGGCGACGTACGTGGACAGCAAACGGAAGTACGCCGTGACCACGGGTATCGCCGTGCTTCCCACCCGCGAGTCCGCGGTGGCGGCCGACAAGGCCAAGGATCTGGACAGCAACCTCTGGTTCCGCGGCCTTCCCTCCGCCGCCGGCACGGGAGGCGAGCGGGTGCACATCGCGGGCGGCTACGCGGCAGGGATGGTGTGGGGCCGCTACATCGTGTTCAGCTACGCCACCTTCAGCGACGGCCACACGCCGACCGCCAAGGAGAAGTCCCTGGGCAAGGTGAGCGGCGCCTTCCGCGACCAGACCGCGAAGGTCGTGGAGCGCCGCGTCACGAACTGATCGTCCGCACCCGGCGGGTCTCCGCGGCCCGCCGGGCGAGCTCGCCCGCGGCGGGGTAGCGTACCTCCTCCAGGCAGAGCCCGTGCGCGGGTGCGACGTGCACCCCCGAGTCCCGTACGGCCCGCGACAGCACCTCCCCCGGCCAGTCGACCGGGAGCCGGCCCTCACCGACGGGCAGCAGCGATCCGACGAGTGCCCGGACCATGGAGTGGCAGAACGCGTCGGCCATCACCGTCGCCACGACGAGGCCGTCCTCACGAACCCAGTCGAGCCGCTTGAGCTCCCGGATCGTGGTCGCCCCCTCGCGTCTCCTGCAGAACGCGGCGAAGTCGTGCTCGCCCAGGAGAGCGGCGGCGGCCGCGTTCAACCTGTCCACGTCGAGGGGCCTGTTGTACCAGACGACCTCGCGGCGGCGGAGCGGGTCGACACCTCCCGGGGCGTCGGAGACCCGGTAGGCGTAGCGCCTCGACAGCGCCGAGAACCGCGCGTCGAAGCCCTCAGGAGCCACCGTGACGTGATGAACACGGACATCGGAGGGCAGGACTCCGGCGAGTCTCCTGCGCATGGCAGAGAGCCTCTCGCCGAGCTCCCCCTCGGATCCCGGCTCGAGGCCCCCGCCCGCGGCTACCCCTCGGCGCCCACGGCCGTCCAGCGCGCCGAGCACGCCGGGATCCAGGTCGACATGGGCCACCTGACCGCGGGCGTGCACGCCGGCGTCGGTCCGCCCGGCCACGGTCAGCGCCGGAGGCTCGGGAAGCCGCAGGATCCTGCCGAGCGCCCCCTCGATCTCCCCCTGGACCGTACGCCGCCCGGGCTGCTTGGCCCAGCCGGAGAAGTCGGTGCCCTCGTAGGCGAGATCCAGCCTCAGCCGTACCACGATGGTTCCCCATGAGACTTGGCGAGCCGCCATCCGGCGGGCTCGGGAGTGTTGACGTGCTCTTCGGCGTGAACGACTTCGTTACCCGATCGCCGCGGGTCGCCGGTTATCCGGCATCGGACCATCAGGTCGCGGGAATCGAAGCCGAAACGGGGGCGGAGTCGTGAATGCCGAGCGTTCCGCCCCCGCCCTCGCCACCGCCGCGACGGACGGGAAAGACCCGGCGCTCACCGGCGCCGCGACCCTTCGCGGCGCCGGCGCTCGCGACAGACGGAAAAGGGCCCGGCGCTCCCTGTGGAGGGAGTGCCGGGCCCTTTCACGGGGCCTGAGAGATCAGGCGTTGTCCTTCTTGGCCTCGGTCTCCTCGGCGGGAGCCTCGGTCGTCTCCTCGGAGGCCTTCGTCTCCTCGGTGGTCTCCGCCTTGGGCTCGTCGGCCTTGGTCTCCTCGACCTCGGCCTCCTTGGCCTCTTCCGCCTTGGGCTCGGCGGCCTTGGCGGCGGCCGGGGTCCGGCTGGTCGTGACCTTGTTCAGCGGCTCGGACACCAGCTCGATCACGGCCATGGGGGCGGCGTCGCCCTTGCGGAGGCCGATCTTGGTGATCCGGGTGTAGCCACCGGGACGCTCGGCGAAGGTCGGGGCGATCTCGGTGAAGAGGTGGTGGACGACACCCTTGTCCCTGACGATCGTCAGCACCTGGCGACGGTTGTGCATGTCGCCCTTCTTCGCCTTGGTGATCAGCTTCTCCGCCACCGGACGCAGACGCTTCGCCTTGGCCTCGGTGGTCTTGATCCGGCCGTGCTGGAACAGCTGGGTGGCGAGGTTCGCCAGGATCAGCCGCTCGTGGGCCGGGCTGCCGCCGAGACGGGCACCCTTGGTGGGCCTAGGCATAACGTTCTCCTTGGGAGTAAACCCGCCCCGGCCGTACGAGGTACCGGGGTCGGGCCGAGGGCCGCAAGGCCCTCGTCATCGTGAAACGCGGCGACACCCGGGGTGACGCGGGGCCACCCGGTGTCGAGGAACGCCGTGAGGCGCCCCTGAACTCAGTACTGCTCGGTCTCGACGTAGGCGCTGTCGTCGTCGTCGTAGCCGCCGCCGGCCACCGCACTCGGGTCGAACCCGGGCGGGGAGTCCTTGAGCGCCAGCGTCATCTCGTGCAGCTTCTGCTTGACCTCTTCGATGGACTTGGCGCCGAAATTCCTTATATCGAGAAGGTCCTGCTCGCTGCGGGCCACGAGCTCACCCACGGTGTGGATGCCCTCGCGCTTGAGGCAGTTGTAGGAGCGAACCGTGAGGTTCAGCTCCTCGATCGGCAGCGCGAGGTCGGCGGCGAGGGCCGCGTCCGTCGGCGACGGGCCGATGTCGATGCCCTCGGCCTCGACGTTCAGCTCGCGGGCGAGACCGAACAGCTCGACGAGGGTCTTACCGGCGGAGGCCACCGCGTCGCGGGGCTTCATGCACGGCTTGGTCTCGACGTCCAGGATCAGACGGTCGAAGTCGGTGCGCTGCTCGACTCGGGTCGCCTCGACCTTGTAGGTGACCTTGAGCACCGGGGAGTAGATGGAGTCGATCGGGATGCGACCGATCTCCTGGCCCGGCTGCTTGTTCTGCGCGGCGGAGACGTAGCCGCGACCGCGCTCGACGGTCAGCTCCATCTCCAGCTTCGCCTTGCCGTTCAGGGTGGCGATGCGCAGCTCGGGGTTGTGCACCTCGACACCGGCCGGGGGCGCGATGTCGGCGGCGGTGACGTCACCGGGGCCCTGCTTGCGCAGGTACATCACCACGGGCTCGTCGTGCTCGGAGGAGACGACCAGGTCCTTGAGGTTCAGGATGATGTCGGTGACATCCTCCTTGACGCCCGGCACGGTGGTGAACTCGTGCAGCACGCCCTCGATGCGGATGCTGGTCACGGCCGCGCCCGGGATGGACGACAGCAGCGTGCGACGCAGCGAGTTGCCGATGGTGTAACCGAAACCCGGCTCCAGCGGCTCGATGATGAACTTGGACCGGGTCTCCTCAAGGGATTCCTCAAGGAGGGAGGGACGCTGAGCGATCAGCATGTGAAATCTCCCTTGCATGGCGGCGCCCGCTATTTGACGCCGCTCGAACAACAGCATAGGTGCCGTGCGGCGATTCGCCGCACGGCACCGGCAGGAGCCGCTACTTGGAGTAGAGCTCGACGATCAACTGCTCCTGGACCTGGGTGTCGATCTGCTGACGGACCGGGAGCTGGTGGACCAGGACGCGCAGCGCGTCCGGGATGACGCCGAGCCACGCCGGGTACGTCTTGTCACCGGCGGTGGCGCGGGCCACCTCGTAGGGCAGGAGGTTGCGCGACTTCTCGCGGACCTCGACGATGTCGTGCTCGCGCACCCGGTACGACGGGATGTCGACCTTCTTGCCGTTCACCAGGATGTGTCCGTGACGGACCTGCTGGCGGGCGGCGTCGCGCGACTCCGCGAAACCGGCGCGGTAGACCACGTTGTCGAGACGGCTCTCCAGGATCTGGAGGAGGTTCTCGCCGGTCTTGCCGGTCTTGCGGTTGGCTTCCTCGTAGTAGTTGTGGAACTGCTTCTCGAGGACGCCGTAAATGCGGCGGGTCTTCTGCTTCTCACGAAGCTGGAGCTGGTACTCAGACTCCTTGGGACGGCCGCGGCCGTGCTCACCCGGCGGGTAAGGACGGATCTCGATGGGGCACTTCGCGGACTCGCACTTCTTGCCCTTGAGGAAGAGCTTGGTCTTCTCCCTGCGGCAGAGCTTGCAGTCCGCACCCGTGTAACGAGCCATTTTCTATCTTCTCCTGGGCGTCAGACGCGGCGGCGCTTGGGCGGACGGCAGCCGTTGTGCGGCACGGGGGTGACGTCCTGGATGGACCCGACCTCGAGCCCGGTCGCCTGAAGCGAGCGGATCGCGGTCTCACGGCCGGAGCCGGGGCCCTTGACGAAGACGTCGACCTTGCGCATGCCGTGCTCCATGGCGCGGCGGGCGGCGTTCTCCGCGGCCATCTGCGCCGCGAACGGGGTGGACTTACGGGAGCCCTTGAACCCGACGTGGCCGGCACTGGCCCAGGAGATCACGTTCCCACTCGGGTCGGTGATCGAAACGATCGTGTTGTTGAACGTGCTCTTGATGTGGGCGTGCCCGTGAGCGACGTTCTTCTTTTCCTTGCGGCGCACCTTCTTGGGTGCACCCTGGCGGCTCTTAGGAGGCATTCTTTGCCTTCACTCCTGAGGTCTTCGGTCCTGCGGCTACGCGGACTACTTCTTACCGGGCTTCTTCTTGCCGGCCACGGTCTTCTTCTTGCCCTTACGGGTGCGCGCGTTGGTCTGCGTACGCTGACCGTGCACGGGAAGGCCACGGCGGTGCCGAATGCCCTGGTAGCACTGAATCTCGATCTTGCGACGGATGTCGGCCTGAACTTCGCGACGGAGGTCACCCTCGATCTTGAAGTTGGCCTCGATGTAGTCGCGCAGCGGCACCAGCTCTTCGTCGGTCAGCTGGTGAACCCGCAGGTCGCCGTTGACGCCGGTGGCCTTGAGGGTTTCGAGCGCACGAGTGCGGCCGATTCCGAAAATGTAGGTGAGAGCGATCTCCAGCCGCTTGTCGCGGGGGAGGTCTACACCAACCAGGCGAGCCATGGTCGGGCATTCTCCTTCGTTATGGCGGAGGTCCTGCGCCTCACTTCCCCTCCCCATGCCCGGGGTGAGGGCCCCGGCCTCCGACCGGGGGTCTCCTGCGGGGTACGGCGTGAGCCGCCTGCGCAGGTGTGAGACGCGATTACGTGAAAACCCCACATGAATCGAGCCCGCCTCTTGGAGCGGACTCTCACGGGGCCTTGTTTGGAGCGACTATCCCTGACGCTGCTTGTGGCGCAGGTTGTCGCAGATCACCATGACGCGACCGTGCCGGCGAATCACCTTGCACTTGTCACAGATCTTCTTGACGCTCGGCTTGACCTTCATAGTCCTATTCGTCCCTCAGACGCGCTTACTTGTATCGGTAGACGATCCGCCCACGACTGAGGTCGTAGGGGCTCAGTTCGACGACAACCCTGTCGTCAGGAAGGATTCGGATGTAGTGCATCCGCATCCGCCCGCTGATGTGGGCCAGGACCTTATGGCCGTTATCGAGCTGCACCCGGAACATCGCGTTCGGGAGCGACTCAACCACAGTGCCCTCGATCTCGATGGCGCCGTCTTTCTTGGCCATGTCCCTCGCGTTTCACTGATCGGTCGTCTGAGGCTTCGGAACACTAAGCAGCCGCGACCCAGCGCTTCGATGAGAGCGGCGGTTGCGACACCGCCGATGCGCAATGGTCATAGTGAACCGAAAAAGGAGTGTACGGCACCGAGCGAGGAAATGCGAAACACACGGCCGGTGCCTTGACACAACTGCTACGAAGGATACCGCAGATCCTGAGCGGGCTGGACGGCACGACTCGACACGCGAACACTCGCGCCCTCATTGTGGCACGTCCGACCAGGTCAGGCCAGCATCCCGGCGGCCGGACCGAGCCGAGCGGCCCAACATCCCGGCGGCCGAGCCGTGTAGACCCGGTCGGCATCCCGGTGGCCGGACCGTGCGGGCGACACGGGAAGGCCCCCGGCGACGCCGCGCCGGGGGCCCGTTCGGCCAACCTTGTCGATCAACGTTCCTCGACCGGTCTTCCTTGATCGAGGCTTCTCGGTCGACGCTCCTCGGTCACGTCCCGCTGAAAGGCCCCCCGCCCTCACCGGGCGCCCCCGAGGACCGCCTCCGCGGAAGGCCCCCGAGGACCGCTTCCGCGAAAGGCGCCGCAAGACGCCTCAGAAGGCGTCACCCCAGCGGCCGCAGTCGTCGAACTTGTTGCCGCCCTCGCAGACCCTGATCTTGAAATCGTCGAAGCCGCTGCTCTTCTTGAACCCACCGAACTTGGTGAAACCGGAGCGGCCGAAGGTGCTGAACACCTTGGTGTGCGAGCCGAACCTGTCGTGCCACTTGAACCACACGTAGCTGCGCTCACGGTCACGGTCACGGTCGAACAGGTCGCCGTAGAACCAGTAGCGGCCGCCGCTGCTGGTCCAGTAGCCCTTGAAGTAGGAGCGCCTGCCGAAGCTCTCGCCACCGCCGAAACCCGAGTAGTACGGACCGAAGAAGTGCTTGCTCGACGCCTGGGTCTCCTGGGCCGCGACGGCGGACCCCGCGGAGGCCTGCGTGGCGGCCGTCGCAGACGGGGCGGCGACCACACCCGCGGCCAGCGAACCTGCCAGCGCCGCTCCGACCAGGGCTGTACGGATCTTGCTCATTGGATCTTCCTCCTGCGAACCGGGGTCCTGTCGTTCGGACACCGCTCACGTTAGGAAGATTCAACGCCACCTTCTGTGGAGGAATGCACACTCAACGCCCAGAGTGCACTATTACCGCTTCCTGTCCTGCCCCAGGCCACCGGCGATCGTCGCCACCAGCAACACCACACCCCACGGGCCCATCACCCACAGGGGCCACGGGTAGGGGAAGTCTCCGGTCGTCCCGATGATGAGCCAGATCACCCAGTTGATACCGCTCGCCGTCGCCCAGACGGCCCAGGCCTCCGCCATGCCCTTGCCCTGCTTGTCCTTCCCCTCGGTCGCCTTGGTGCGCTCAGGGGCGCGTGAGGGGACCTCGGGGAGCCGACGCAGATCGACGTCGGGAAGGTCGGAGGTGAGGACGGCGAGTTCGCCGTACGTCTTGCTCGTGTAGAGCTGCTCAAGACGCTCGTCGAACTCCTCCGTGGTCAGGCGGCCCTGCGCGTAGTGCTCCCTCAGGACCGATGCGACCTTGTCACGATCTCCGTCGGAGGCTCGCATCTCCGGACCAGCCGCCATCTCCACCCCATCCGCTCGCCGACGGGCCAAAACTAGCCCGCATTTCCCAACAGGTCGGCAAGCCGCTCTTTCCCCCCGTCAAGGGCGGTCAATACCCAAGGACCATTATGTGTCACGGCGACGCTGTGTTCGAAGTGCGCGGAGACCTTCCCGTCGATCGTGACCACGGTCCAGTCGTCGGCCAGCACCTTGGTCCGGTCCGTCCCGAGGTTCACCATCGGCTCGACGGCGAAGCACATGCCGGGCTCGAACTTCGGGCCCCGGCCCGGCTTGCCGTGGTTGGCCACCCACGGGTCCATGTGCATCTCGGTGCCGATGCCGTGACCGCCGTACTCCTGCGGGATGCCGTAGCGCCCCTGGGAGCGGATGTACTTCTCCACCTCGTGCCCGATGTCGGACAGGTGACGGCCCACGGTGAGCGCGGCGATCCCCCGCCACATGGCCTCCTCGGTGACCCTCATCAGCTCGGTCAGCTTGGGATCGACCTCGCCGACCGGGACCGTGATGGCCGAGTCGCCGTGCCAGCCGTCCAGGATGGCTCCGCAGTCGATCGAGATGATGTCGCCCTCCTGCAGCGGACGGCGGTCACTCGGGATGCCGTGGACGACCTCGTGGTTGACCGAGGCGCAGATCGTCGCGGGAAATCCCTGGTAGCCCTTGAAGGAGGGGATCGCCCCCTCGTCCCTGATCGCCTTCTCCGCGATCGCGTCGAGGTCCAGGGGTGTCATACCCGGTCGGACGCTCTCCCTGAGCAACTGCAGGGTACGGCCGACCACGAGGCCTGCCGCCCGCATCTTGTCCACCTGCTCGGGCGTCTTCATCTGGATTCCGTGCTTGTTCTTCTTGAACACCTGCGCACCCCCTGGGGCGGTTCAACGGGCGGTCCGGGACCCCAATTCCCCCGATTCTGCCCTAAATGACAGCACACCACCCATGGGAAACCCATGGGTGGTGTGCACCGTGTCGTCGTCTGGCCGGCCAGCGAAGGGGTCGCTAGCCGATGAAGGGCCTCAGGGCCTCCATCGCACGCTGGGTGATCTCTTCCACCGGCCCCGTGGCGTCGACTCCGACCAGGATGCCCTCGTCGGCGTAGAAGGAGACCAGGGGCGCCGTCTGCTCCTGGTAGACCTCCAGGCGGTGCCTGACGGTCTCCTCCTTGTCGTCGTCCCGCTGGTACAGCCGGCCTTCACAGGCGTCGCAGATGTCGTCCTTCTTGTCATCGAAGTCGACGTGCCAGATGCGGCCGCACTGGCTGCAGGTCCGGCGGCCCGCGAGCCTGCGGACGACCTCCTCGTCGTCGACCACGAGCTCCAGGACGATGTCCAGACCGGCCTGGAACTCGGCGAGGATCTTCTTCAGGATCTCGGCCTGGGGCACGTTCCTGGGGAAGCCGTCGAGCAGGAAACCGTCCTGCGCGTCGTTCTCGGCGAGGCGGTCGCGGACCATCGCGATGGTGACCTCGTCGGGCACGAGGTCACCGCGGTCCATGTATTCCTTGGCAAGCTTGCCGAGCTCCGTGCCGCCCGAGACGTTGGCGCGGAAAATGTCACCTGTCGAAATCTTCGGGATCGACAGGTTCGATGCGACGAACTGGGCCTGTGTCCCCTTACCCGCTCCGGGGGGCCCGACCAGGACGAGGCGCACTACTTCAGGAAGCCTTCATAATTACGCTGCTGCAACTGGCTCTCGATCTGCTTCACGGTGTCGAGGCCGACACCAACCATGATCAGAATGCTCGTTCCTCCGAACGGGAAGTTCTGACTCGCACCGACGAGCGCCAGCGCGACGATCGGCACCATGGAGATCAGGCCCAGATACAGCGCGCCTGGAGCGGTGAGTCGCGTGAGCACGTAGTTCAAGTACTCAGCCGTCGGGCGACCCGGGCGGATGCCCGGGATGAACCCACCGTACTTCTTCATGTTGTCGGCGACTTCAACGGGGTTGAAGGTAATCGACACGTAGAAGTACGTGAAGAAGACGATAAGCAGGAAGAAGGTGATCATGTACGTCGGGGTGGTCCCGCCACCGCCGAACTCCTGCGAGATCCACTGGATGATCGGGTGCGGCTCTTCCTGGGTGTTCGAGAAGAGCGTGGTGATCAGCTGCGGAAGGTAGAGCAGCGAGGAGGCGAAGATGACCGGGATGATGCCGGCCTGGTTGACCTTGAGCGGGATGTAGGTCGACGTCCCGCCGTACATTCTGCGGCCGACCATGCGCTTGGCGTACTGCACCGGGATCCGGCGCTGTGCCTGCTCCACCATCACGACCAAGGCGATCATCGCGATACCGACCACGATGACCACGCCGAAGACGAAGCCACCCTTCTGGCGGGCGATGTTCAGCAGCTCGGACGGGAAGACCGCGATGACCTGCGTGAAGATCAGGATGGACATGCCGTTGCCGATACCGCGATCGGTGATGAGCTCGCCCAGCCACATGACGACGGCGGTGCCGGCGGTCATGGTCAGCACCATCGTGACGATGGCGAAGACGTTGTCCTTGTCGAGGAGGATCTCCTCACGGCACTGCGGGAACAGCTGGCCGCTGCGGGCGAGTGCCACGAAGGCGGTCGACTGCAGGACCGCCAGGCCGACCGTGAGGTAGCGGGTGTACTGCGTGATCTTGGTCTGCCCGGACTGTCCCTCCTTCTTGAGGGCTTCCAGTCGCGGAATGACCACGACGAGCAGCTGAAGAATGATGCTCGCGGTGATGTACGGCATGATGCCGAGGGCGAAGACTGAAAGTTTCAGAAGGGCGCCGCCGCTGAACAGCTGCACCATTCCGTAGATGTTGCCCGCGTCCCCCGCTTGCGCCTGGGTGAGACAACGGCTGATGTTCTCGGTATGCACACCCGGAGTCGGCAGGACCGACCCAAGTCGGAACAGCGCAATGATGCCCAAAGTGAAGAGCAGCTTCTTACGCAGGTCCGGCGTACGGAACGCTCGGGTAAATGCGGTCAGCACGGTCCCTCCTGCGCGCCTGAAAGGCGAGGTCGGTCAGCGATGGTGCGGGGGTGTTCCATCTTTGCCATATCCAGTCAATGAGCCCAAGGAAATGAGTCGAGGCCCACTGTCCAGCGAACTCTAACGCACTACGGGCGCGGGAGCCCATTACGAGCCCCCGCGCCGCGTGATGATAACGCCTACAGCTCGGAGACGGAGCCCCCGGCCGCGGCGATCTTGTCCTTGGCGCTGGCCGAGAAGGCATGCGCCTCCACGTTCAACGCCACGGAGATGTCACCGGTTCCCAGAACCTTGACGAGTTGGTTCTTGCGAACCGCGCCCTTCGCGACGAGCGTGTCGACGGTGACGTCGCCCCCCTCGGGGAACAGCTCGCCGAGCTTGTCAAGGTTGACGACCTGGTAGGTCGTCTTGAACAGGGCGTTGGAGAAACCCTTGAACTTGGGCAGGCGCCGCTGCAGCGGAACCTGGCCACCCTCGAAACCGAGGGGGACCTTGTTCCTGGCCCTCGTGCCCTTGGTGCCACGACCCGCGGTCTTGCCCTTGGACGCCTCGCCGCGGCCCTTGCGGACCTTCGACTTGTTGGCGCCGGGAGCCGGACGCAGGTGGTGGATGCGGAGCGGAGTGTTCTCTGCCATGTCTAGTCGACCTCTTCCACGGTGACGAGGTGCGTCACCACGGTGACCATGCCGCGGATCTCCGGGCGGTCCTCCTTGACGACGACATCGCCGATTCGCTTCAGACCGAGCGAGCGCAGCGAGTCACGCTGGTTCTGCTTGCCACCGATCTTGGAACGGACCTGGGTAATCTTCAGGCGTGCCATGGACTAGCTCACCGCCTTCGCGGCCGCGGCCTCCGCGAGGCCCTCGGCGCGAGCCTTGAGCATCCTCTTGGGGGCGACGTCCTCGATCGGGAGGCCACGGCGGGCCGCGATCTCCTCGGGGCGGCTGAGGCCCTTCAGGGCCGCCACGGTGGCATGCACGATGTTGATCGGGTTGTCCGAGCCGAGCGACTTGGACAGCACGTCGTGAATGCCGGCGCACTCCAGCACGGCGCGCACCGGGCCACCGGCGATGACGCCGGTACCGGGCGAGGCCGGACGCAGGAAGACGACGCCCGCGGCCTCCTCACCCTGCACGATGTGCGGGATGGTGCCCTGGATACGGGGCACCTTGAAGAAGTGCTTCTTGGCCTCTTCGACACCCTTGGCGATCGCCGCGGGCACCTCCTTGGCCTTGCCGTAGCCGACACCGACCATGCCGTTACCGTCACCGACGATGACGAGGGCGGTGAAGCTGAAGCGACGACCACCCTTCACGACCTTGGCCACTCGGTTGATCTTCACAACGCGCTCGATGTACGAGACGCCCTTGTCAGCGTTTCCACCGCGGCGATCGTCACGACGACCGTCACGCCGCTCGCCACCGGCGGCGCCACCGCGACGCGGAGCTCCGGCCATTAGTGGTTCCTCTTCTCATTCGTAAGACGGGCCATCGGGTGCGATCCTGGATTGCGATCCTGGGACGGAGTCATCAGAACTCCAGTCCGCCTTCGCGAGCGCTGTCTGCCAGCGCCGCGATGCGGCCCGCGTAGCGGTTGCCACCCCGGTCGAACACAACCGCGGTGATCCCGGCTGCCTTGGCCCGCTGAGCGAGAAGCTCGCCGACCTGCTTGGCCTTGTCGGTCTTGGCGCCTTCCGCCGAGCGCAGGGAGGCGTCCATGGTGGACGCGCTCACCAGCGTGTGGCCCTGGGTGTCGTCGACGATCTGCACGAAGAGGTGCTTCGTGGACCGGTTGACGACCAGGCGCGGACGCGTGGCCGTACCGGCCACCTTCTTGCGGACTCGGCCGTGGCGGCGGGCCCGCGAGACGGCGCGGGCGGCCGTGTGCTTGCCGAACGCAGTCTTGCCAGCCATGCCTACTTACCAGCCTTTCCGACCTTGCGGCGGATAACTTCACCCTGGTAGCGCACGCCCTTGCCCTTGTACGGGTCAGGCTTGCGCAACTTGCGGATGTTCGCGGCGATCTCGCCGACCTTCTGCTTGTCGATGCCGTCCACGTGGAACAGCGTCGGCTTCTCGACGCGGAAGGTGACACCCTCGGGGGCGTCGACGATCACCGGGTGGCTGAAGCCGAGAGCGAACTCAAGCTGAGTCGGGCTCTTGGCCTGCACGCGGTAACCGACGCCCACGATCTCCAGGGTCTTCGAGTAACCCTGGGTGACACCGGTCACCATGTTGGCGACCAGGGTGCGAGACAGGCCGTGCAGCGCACGAACCCTGTTCTCGTCGTTGGGACGGGTGACGGACAGGTTGCCGTCGTCACCCTTGGCGATCGCGATGGGTTCCGCGACCGTGTGTGAAAGCGTGCCCTTGGGGCCCTTGACCGTGACGTCCCGGCCGTCGATGGCGACGTCCACTCCGTTCGGTACGGGGATGGGCAGCCGTCCGATTCTTGACATGCTGTTCGTTCTCCCCTCTACCAAACGAAGGCGAGGACTTCCCCGCCCACTCCACGCTTGCCGGCCTGCTTGTCCGTCATGAGGCCGCCGGACGTCGAGATGATCGCGACGCCCAGTCCACCCAGGACTCGGGGCAGGTTGTCCTTCTTTGCATAGACCCGCAGGCCGGGCTTGGAGACCCGGCGCAGACCCGCGAGGGAGCGCTCACGGGTCGGCCCGAACTTCAGCTCCACCACGAGGTTCTTTCCGACCTTGGCGTCTTCGACGCTCCAGGACTGGATGTAACCCTCCTGCTGGAGGATCTCGGCGATGTGCGCCTTGATCTTCGAGTACGGCATCGCCACGCTGTCGTGGTACGCCGAGTTCGCGTTTCGCAGACGCGTCAGCATGTCTGCGATCGGGTCGGTCATCGTCATGGCCGGTGGCCTTCCTCACCGCGGTTTCCACAGGGGACCTTCGGTGCGGTCATGGGCGCCTGTAGGCGGCGCCCGGTGAATACGACTTCTCTGTGCGGCAGGTGCCTCGCGCGGGCCCGTGATCGCTCACGGGGCCGCGCGGAGGGCTACCAGCTCGACTTGGTGATGCCGGGCAGCTCGCCCCGGTGCGCCATCTCGCGGAAGCAGATGCGGCACAGGCCGAACTTCCTGTAGACGGCGCGGGGACGACCACAGCGCGAGCACCGAGTGTACGCCCGGACCTCGAACTTGGCCTTGCGAGCAGCCTTGACCTTGAGCGACGTCTTCGCCATGATCAGGCCTCCTTGAAGGGGAAGCCGAGCTGCTTCAGCAGTGCCCGGCCCTGGTCGTCGGTCTTAGCGGTGGTCACGACGGTGATGTCCATACCACGCTGGCGGTCGACCTTGTCCTGGTCGATCTCGTGGAACATGACCTGCTCGGTGAGACCGAAGGTGTAGTTGCCGTTGCCGTCGAACTGCTTGGGCGACAGACCGCGGAAGTCACGGATACGGGGCAGCGCCAGCGAGAGCAGCCGGTCGAGAAACTCCCACATGCGGTCACCGCGCAGCGTGACGTGCGCGCCGATCGGCATGCCCTCGCGCAGCTTGAACTGGGCGATGGACTTGCGGGCGCGGACGACCGCCGGCTTCTGGCCGGTGATCACGGTGAGGTCGCGGACGGCGCCTTCGATGAGCTTCGAGTCGCGCGCGGCCTCGCCGACACCCATGTTCACCTTGATCTTGGTGATGGTGGGCACCAGCATGATGTTCTCGAACTCGAACTGCTCGTTCAGCTTCGCGATGATCTCTTCGCGGTAGCGCTGCTTGAGGCGCGGAAGGGCCCGCTGTTCGGTCTCAGTGGTGTTCGCGGTCATCAGTTGTCCTCACCCGTCTCCTCGGAAGCGGCCTTGGCCGACTCCTTCTTGGCGGGCTTGTCGTCCTTGGCAGGCTTCTCATCCTTGAGCTTCTTGACGTTGCTCACGTGGATGGGAGCCTCCATGGTCTGCACGCCACCGGCCTTGGCACCGCGCGGACCCTGGTTGGTCTCCTTGCTGTGCTTCTTGACCATGTTGACGCCCTCGACCACCACACGCTCGTCACGCGGGTGGGCGGCGATCACACGGCCCTTGGCACCCTTGTCCTTGCCGGCGATGACCAGGACGAGGTCACCCTTCTTCACATGAAGCTTCGGCATTACAACACCTCCGGCGCGAGCGAGATGATCCGCATGAACTTCTTGTCACGCAGCTCACGTCCGACGGGACCGAAGATGCGGGTGCCTCTGGGGTCGCCACTGTCCTTGATGATGACGGCGGCGTTCTCGTCGAAGCGGATGTAGGAGCCGTCGGGCCGGCGGCGCTCCTTGACAGTGCGGACGATGACGGCCTTGACCACATCGCCCTTCTTCACGGTGCCGCCCGGGATGGCGTCCTTGACCGTGGCGACGATGATGTCACCGATTCCCGCGTAACGTCGGCCCGAGCCACCGAGAACACGGATGCAAAGGACTTCCTTCGCACCGGTGTTGTCGGCGACCTTGAGCCGCGACTCCTGCTGGATCACTTGAACTCCTGTTTGTCTCGCCGGTTCTCACCCGTGGTTTCGGATGAGCCTTGCGGAACCTGCTGGTCTTTTTCCCACGGCGACAGCCCTCACGGACCGCCACCGCAGGCGGGGCGAAGATCGCTTCGCCCCCTTGGACGCCATCATGGGGGGTGACGGTGTCACCCCCCACGAGGCGCGTTACCTACTTGGCCTTCTCGAGGATCTCGATGACCCGCCAGCGCTTGCTGGCGGACAGCGGCCGGGTCTCCATCAGGAGGACGCGGTCACCGACACCGCAGGTGTTGGCCTCGTCGTGCGCCTTGTACTTGGTCGTCCTGCGGATGACCTTGCCGTACAGGGGGTGCTTGACGCGGTCCTCGACAGCGACCACGACAGTCTTGTCCATCTTGTCGCTGACGACCAGACCCTCACGGGTCTTGCGGTAGTTCCGCGTCTCGGTCGTGGTTTCCGTGGCCTCAGCCATCGATCGACTCCTTCTCTACCGTGGTGACGATTCCGAGCTCCCGCTCGCGCATCACGGTGTAGATACGGGCGATCTCGCGGCGGACGGCACGCAACCGCCCGTGGCTCTCCAACTGGCCGGTCGCTGCCTGGAAGCGGAGGTTGAACAGCTCCTCCTTGGCTTCCTTCAGCTTCGTGACCAGGGTGTCCTGGTCTTCCACCCGCAGCTCACCGGCGGTCAGGCCCTTAGCCATCACGCCTCACCCACTTCACGCTTGACGAACCGGCACTTCATCGGCAGCTTGTGCATCGCACGACGCAGGGCTTCGCGAGCCACCGGCTCGGCGACACCCGAAAGCTCGAACATGATGCGACCGGGCTTGACGTTGGCGACCCACCACTCCGGCGAACCCTTACCGGAACCCATGCGGGTCTCGGCGGGCTTCTTGGTGAGGGGGCGGTCCGGATAGATGTTGATCCAGACCTTTCCGCCACGCTTGATGTGACGGGTCATCGCGATACGAGCCGACTCGATCTGACGGTTGGTCACGTAGGAGTGCTCAATCGCCTGAATGCCGAACTCGCCGAACACGACCCTGGTGCCACCCTTGGCGGCGCCGTGACGGTCGGGCCGGTGCTGCTTGCGGTGCTTGACCCTGCGCGGGATCAGCATGGTCAGCTCCCTTCAGCACCCGGCTGCGCAGCCGGGCCGGTCTCGGGGGCAGCCTGCGAGGCCGCCTCGGTCCTGGGGGCGGCGGAGCCACCCGAAGCGCGGTCGCCACGGCCGGCACCGGCGCCACGACGGGCGCCACCGGCGCCACGACGGGGACGGTCGCCGCCACCGGCACCGGGGCCACGACGGTCGTCGCGGTCACGGCGCTGGCCCGCGCGAGCACCGGCGGCGGCCGCCTCGCGCTCGGCGCGGCTGGTCGGAGCCTCACCCTTGTAGATCCACACCTTCACGCCGATACGACCGAAGGTGGTGCGAGCCTCGTACAGGCCGTAGTCGATGTCCGCGCGGAGGGTGTGCAGGGGCACGCGGCCCTCGCGGTAGAACTCCGAACGGGACATCTCGGCGCCGCCGAGACGGCCGGAGCACTGCACCCGGATGCCCTTGGCGCCGCTCTTCATCGCCGACTGCATCGCCTTGCGCATGGCACGACGGAACGAGACACGGCTGGACAGCTGCTCGGCCACACCCTGGGCGACGAGCTGAGCGTCGATCTCAGGGTTCTTGACCTCGAGGATGTTCAGCTGGACCTGCTTCTTGGTCAGCTTCTCGAGGTCACCGCGAATCCGGTCCGCCTCGGCGCCGCGGCGGCCGATGACGATGCCCGGACGGGCGGTGTGAATGTCGACCTGTACCCGGTCGGTGGTCCGCTCGATCTCCACCTTGGAGATGCCGGCCCGCTCCATGCCCTTCTTGAGCATGCGGCGGATCGCCACATCCTCGGCAACGTACGACTTGTAGAGCTTGTCGGCATACCACCGGCTCTTGAAGTCGGTCGTGATGCCGAGGCGGAACCCGTGCGGGTTAACCTTCTGGCCCACTAGCGGGTCCTCCCCTTCGGCTCGCGGGACTCCACGATCACGGTGATGTGGCTGGTCCGCTTGTTGATCCGATAGGCACGACCCTGAGCACGGGGACGAAACCGCTTCAGCGTCGGGCCCTCG
The DNA here is from genome assembly GCF_040635605.1 of Streptosporangium sp. NPDC006930. Classification (NCBI taxonomy): domain Bacteria; kingdom Bacillati; phylum Actinomycetota; class Actinomycetes; order Streptosporangiales; family Streptosporangiaceae; genus Streptosporangium; species Streptosporangium sp. NPDC006930. The sequence goes on from NZ_JBEYID010000002.1 coordinate 352,860, forward strand.
TCGACCCAGGCACGGCTCACGAAGAGCGTGTCACGGTCGAGCTTGAAATTGTGCTCCGCGTTGGCAATGGCGCTCGAAAGCACCTTGTACACGGTCTCGCTCGCCGACTGGGGAGCGAACTGCAGCACGGCCTGCGCCTCCGAAGCGGGCAGCCCGCGAATGAGGTCCACCACACGGCGGGCCTTCATGGGCGTGTGGCGCGCGAACCGCGCCTGAGCCCTGGCTTCCATCGCTTACTCCTCTTACCCTTCGTTTTGGTCGAGTCCGTCTCACCCGTGACGATCGCTTCCGATCGTTCTCGGACCGACGTCCTCTTCCTGAGGCGCTTATCGCCGGCTGCGGCGGTCTTCCTTGACGTGGCTGCGGAAGGTTCGCGTCGGAGCGAACTCACCCAGCTTGTGGCCGATCATCGACTCGGTGACGAACACCGGGACGTGCTTGCGGCCGTCGTGAACGGCGATCGTGTGACCGAGCATGTCGGGCACGATCATGGAGCGCCGCGACCACGTCTTGATGACGTTTTTGGTGCCCTTCTCGTTCTGGACATCCACCTTCTTCTGAAGGTGATCGTCCACGAAGGGACCCTTCTTAAGGCTACGTGGCATTTTGGCTGCTCCTACCGCTTCTTCCGCTTGGTACGACGGCGGATGATCAGCCGGTCGCTGGCCTTGTTCGCCGCACGGGTACGTCCCTCGGGCTTGCCCTTGGGGTTGACGGGGTGACGACCGCCGGAGGTCTTACCCTCACCACCACCGTGCGGGTGGTCGACCGGGTTCATCGCGACACCGCGGACGGTGGGGCGCTTGCCCTTCCACCGCATGCGTCCGGCCTTACCCCAGTTGATGTTGGCCTGCTCGGCGTTGCCGACCTGGCCGATCGAGGCCCGGCAGCGAACATCGACCTGGCGCATCTCACCGGAGGGCATACGCAGCGTGGCGTACTGGCCCTCCTTGGCGAGGAGCTGGATCTGCGCGCCGGCGGACCGGCCCAGCTTGGCGCCACCGCCCGGACGGAGCTCCACCGCGTGGATGAAGGTACCGGTCGGGATGTTGCGCAGCGGGAGGCAGTTGCCCGGCTTGATGTCGGCCGTAGGGCCGTTCTCGATGTGGTCGCCCTGCTTGAGGCCGGTCGGGCAGAGGATGTAGCGCTTCTCCCCGTCGGCGTAGTGCAGCAGCGCGATGCGGGACGTGCGGTTCGGGTCGTACTCGATGTGAGCGACCTTGGCCGGGATCCCGTCCTTGTCGTGACGCCGGAAATCGATGATCCGGTAGGCGCGCTTGTGGCCACCACCCTGGTGACGGGTGGTGACTCGGCCGTGGACGTTACGGCCACCCTTGCTGTGCAGGGGTGCAAGCAGCGACTTCTCGGGCGTGCTGCGCGTGATCTCGGCAAAGTCCGAGACGCTGGCGCCGCGGCGACCCGGGGTCGTCGGCTTGAGTTTACGGATGCCCATCTTTTTCGTTCATCCTTCGTCGGTTAATCCGGTCGAATGCCCCTCACCAGACGGCGAGGGGCTTTCTCCCTGTACTTACTGAGCGAGCGCGTCAGCCGATCTGGCCGAAGATGTCAATCCGGTCGCCCTCGACCAGGCTGACGATGGCTCGCTTGGTGGCCGGGCGCTGGCCGTAGCCGAACCTGGTCCGCTTGCGCTTGCCCTGGCGGTTGATGGTGTTGACGCTGGCGACCTTGACACCGAAGATCTTCTCAACGGCGATCTTGACCTGCGTCTTGTTGGCCGTCTTCCGCACCAGGAACGTGTACTTGTTGTGCTCGTCGATCAGGCCGTAGCTCTTCTCGGAGACAACCGGCTTGATGATGATGTCGCGCGGGTCGGCGATCTTCTCCATCAGGCGTCTTCCTTCCCGCTCTTGCTCAGACGCGCCACGGTCTGGTCGTACGCGTCCTGAGTGAAGACGACGTCGTCGTAGCAGAGCACGTCGTAGGTGTTGAGCTGCCCGGCGTCCAGAAGGTGGACCTCGGGAGCGTTGCGCAGGCTCAGCCAGCTGAGCTCGTCACCCTCGTCGACGACGACCAGGACGCTGCGGGCCTTGGTGAGCCTGCGAAGCGACTCAAGAGCCGCCTTGGTCTTCGGGGTCTCCCCCTCGACCAGACCGCTGACCACGTGAACGCGGCCGCCGGTCGCCCGGTCGGACAGGGCCCCGCGCAGGGCGGCGGCCTTCATCTTCTTGGGAGTCTTCTGCGAGTAGTCCCGCGGAACCGGGCCGTGGACGGTGCCACCACCGGTGAACTGCGGGGCGCGGGTCGAACCCTGGCGGGCGCGGCCGGTGCCCTTCTGGCGGTACGGCTTCTTGCCGCCGCCTCGGACCTCACCGCGGGTCTTCGCCTTGTGGGTGCCCTGCCGGCGAGCGGCGAGCTGGGCCACGACGACCTGGTGGATCAGCGGGATGTTGACCTTCGTACCGAAGATGTCCTCCGGCAGGTCGACGGTGCCGGCCTTCTCACCGCGTACGTCGAGGACGTCAATGGTGCTCACTTGGCAGCCCCCTTCTTGGCGGCGGTGCGGACCAGGACCAGGCTGCCGTTGGCGCCGGGGATCGCACCCTTGATCAGGATGAGGCCCTTCTCGGCGTCCACGGCGTGAACCTTGAGGCTCTGGACGGTCGTGCGGACGTTGCCCATCCGGCCCGCCATGCGCACGCCCTTGAAGACGCGGCCGGGGGTGGCGCAGCCACCGATGGAACCGGGCGAGCGGTGCTTGCGCTGCGTACCGTGCGAGGCGCCCAGACCCTTGAAGCCGTGGCGCTTCATGACACCCGCGAAACCCTTGCCCTTGCTCTTGCCCGTCACGTCGACGAACTGGCCGGCCTCGAAGGTGTCGGCGAGGAGCTCCTGGCCCAGGGTGTAGTCGCTCGCGTCGTCGGTGCGGATCTCCGCGAAGTAACGGCGCGGGGTGATGTCGTGCTTGCGCAGGTAGTCGCCGAGCGGCTTGTTGACCTTCCGCGGGTCGACCTGGCCGAAGCCCAGCTGAACGGCGGTGTAGCCGTCCTTCTCGGCGGTGCGGACGCGGGTCACGACGCACGGGCCAGCCTCGACGACGGTCACCGGGACCATCCGGTTGTCCGCGTCGAAGACCTGGGTCATGCCGAGCTTCTTGCCCAGGACGCCCTTGATCTTGTTAGCCATGTCAGTGCGTTCCCTCAGAGCTTGATCGAGATGTCAACGCCGGCGGGAAGGTCGAGTCGCATGAGCGAGTCGACCGTCTTCGGCGTCGGGTCGATGATGTCAATCAGCCGCTTGTGCGTGCGCATCTCAAAGTGCTCGCGGCTGTCCTTGTACTTGTGCGGCGAGCGGATGACGCAGTACACGTTCTTCTCGGTCGGCAGCGGCACCGGGCCCGCGACCTTGGCGCCAGTCCTTGTCACCGTCTCGACGATCTTCTTGGCCGAGACGTCGATGACCTCGTGGTCATAGGCCTTGAGCCGAATGCGGATCTTCTGTCCCGCCATAATGGCCTCGGTGTCCTTCACTGTCGTCTGAAAAAGTTACGTGCGGCCTGTTGCCGCTGTGTCATGGCCGGCCCGTCTGGACGGTCCCGCCACGTCGTGCCGGAGCACGTCTCGCCCTGGGGCGGCGTCTCCGCACATGCCCCACGTAGCAGACGCTGTGAGTCCGCGCTTTCTTCCGTGATCTGGCAGTGAGTTCGGTCATCCTTCGGCCGAACCAACTGCGAGATCACGGTTCGTGGGGTCCTGCCGGGGTTCGCGCCCTGCGACGCGGTCCCCTCGTGGTGAGGCGGTCGGCCCTGTCTCGAGGGCCGACCGCCACTCCGCGATCGTACTACTTGATGATCTTGGTCACTCGACCCGCACCGACGGTGCGGCCACCCTCACGGATGGCGAACTTGAGACCGTCCTCCATCGCGATGGGCTGGATCAGCGCGACGCTCATCTCCGTGTTGTCGCCGGGCATGACCATCTCGGTGCCCTCGGGGAGGTTCACCACGCCGGTCACGTCGGTCGTACGGAAGTAGAACTGCGGGCGGTAGTTGTTGAAGAACGGGGTGTGGCGGCCGCCCTCGTCCTTGCTCAGGATGTAGACCTGGGCCTCGAACTCGGTGTGCGGGGTGGTCGTGCCCGGCTTGATGATGCACTGGCCGCGCTCGACGTCCTCGCGCTTGATGCCGCGCAGGAGCAGACCGACGTTGTCGCCCGCCTGGCCCTCGTCGAGGAGCTTGCGGAACATCTCGACACCGGTGACCGTGGTGGTGGTCTTGGTCTCCTTGATGCCGATGATGTCGACGGTCTCGTTGACCTTGACGATACCGCGCTCGATACGGCCGGTGACGACCGTACCGCGACCGGTGATCGAGAAGACGTCCTCGATCGGCATGAGGAACGGCTTCTCGGTCTCACGAGTCGGCTCGGGGACGTTCTCGTCCACGGCGGTCATGAGCTCGATGATCGAGTCGCCCCACTTGGTGTCGCCCTCAAGCGCCTTCAGCGCCGAGACGCGGACGACCGGCAGGTCGTCGCCGGGGAACTCCTGAGCCGAGAGAAGCTCGCGGACCTCGAGCTCGACGAGCTCCAGGATCTCCTCGTCGTCCACCATGTCGGACTTGTTGAGGGCGACGACGATGTAGGGGACGCCGACCTGGCGGGCCAGGAGGACGTGCTCCTTCGTCTGCGGCATCGGACCGTCGGTGGCGGCGACCACGAGGATCGCGCCGTCCATCTGAGCCGCACCGGTGATCATGTTCTTCACGTAGTCGGCGTGACCGGGGCAGTCCACGTGGGCATAGTGGCGCTTCTCGGTCTGGTACTCGACGTGCGCGATGGAGATCGTGATACCACGAGCCTTCTCCTCGGGCGCCTTGTCGATCTTGTCGAACGGGGTCGCCTCGTTGAGGTTCGGGAAACGCTCGTGGAGCACCTTGGTGATCGCCGCGGTCAGAGTGGTCTTGCCGTGGTCGATGTGCCCAATGGTGCCGATGTTTACGTGCGGCTTGGTCCGCTCGAACTTGGCCTTGGCCACTGCTCTCTCCTTAGAGATTCTGACGTGACTTGCGTCTTCATATTCGGGATTGGGGAGGCCGGTCCCTCTCGGAACCGGCCGGCGAGAAAGCTCTCGCCCCGCACCCCTCCGGTGGCGGGGCGACGATCTCCTCGCCACCCGCACCCGGAACAGCGCTGGGGCCTGCTCGCCCCGCACCCCTCCGGTGGCGGGGTGACGATCTCCTCGTTACCCGCACCCGGAATGGTGCTGGACTTACTCGCCCCGCACCCCTCCGGTGGCGGGATGACGATCTCCTCGTTACCCGCACCCGGAATGGTGCTGGACTTACTCGCCCCGCACCTTCGCGACGATCTCCTTGGCGATGTGCGCGGGCACTTCGGCGTAGGAGTCGAATTGCATGCTGTAGCTCGCGCGTCCCTGCGTCTTGCTACGGAGGTCTCCCACGTAGCCGAACATCTCAGAGAGCGGCACGAGCGCCTTGATGATCCGGGCGCCGGAGCGCTCGTCCATCGCCTGGATCTGCCCGCGGCGACCGTTGAGGTCACCGATGACATCACCCATGTAGTCCTCGGGCGTGGTGACCTCAACGGCCATCATCGGCTCCAGGATTACGGCGTCCGCCTTGCGCGCGGCCTCCTTGAAGGCCATCGAGCCAGCGATCTTGAAGGCCATTTCGGACGAGTCCACCTCGTGGTAGGCACCGTCCTGCAGGGTGACCTTGACCCCGACCATGGGGTATCCGGCGAGAACACCGAACTCGGCCGCCTCCTGGGCGCCCGCGTCGACCGAGGGGATGTACTCCCTCGGGATGCGGCCACCGGAGACCTTGTTCGAGAACTCGTAACCGTCGTTGCCCTCGCCCAGCGGCTCAATGTCGATGATGACCTTGGCGAACTGGCCGGAACCACCGGTCTGCTTCTTGTGGACGTAGTCGACCTTCTCCACCTTGCGGCGGATGGTCTCCCGGTAGGCCACCTGAGGCCGGCCGATGTTGGCCTCGACCTTGAACTCGCGGCGCATCCGGTCGACGAGGATCTCCAGGTGGAGTTCGCCCATGCCCCAGATGACCGTCTGCCCGGTCTCGTCGTCACGACGGACCTGGAAGGACGGGTCCTCCTCGGCCAGACGCTGGATCGCGGTGCCCAGCTTCTCCTGGTCACCCTTGGTCTTGGGCTCGATGGCGACGCTGATGACCGGCGCCGGGAAGTTCATCGACTCCAGGACCACGGGGTGAGCCGGGTCCGACAGGGTGTCACCGGTGGTGGTGTCCTTCAGACCCATCACGGCGACGATCTGACCGGCCACGGCCGACGCGCGCTCTTCGCGCTTGTTGGCGTGCATCTGGTAGATCTTGCCGATCCGCTCCTTGCGGCCCTTCACCGAGTTGATCACGGCGGTGCCGGTCTCGAGCGTGCCCGAGTAGATGCGGATGTAGGTGAGACGGCCCAGGTGCTGGTCGCTCATGATCTTGAAGGCGAGCGCGGAGAACGGCTCGCTCACGTCGGCGTGACGCTCGATGACCTCGTCTTCCTTGCCGACCGCGTGGCCCTTGAAGGCCGGGATGTCGATCGGGGCGGGAAGGTAGGCGACGATCGCGTCGAGCAGGGGCTGAATGCCCTTGTTCTTGAACGCGGTGCCGGTCAGGACCGGGTTGATGGCGCTGGCCAGCGTCGCGCGGCGAATGGCCGCGACCAGCTGCTCCTCGGTGGGCTCGACGCCCTCCAAGAAGAGCTCCATGAGCTCGTCGTCGTTCTCGGCGACCGTCTCGACCAGCTTGTCACGCCACTCGCGGGCAGCCTCGGAGTACTCCTCCGGGATGTCCACGGTCTCGTACATCTCGCCCTTGGCCGTCTCGGTGCCCCAGTACAGGCCCTTCATCCTGACCAGGTCGATGACGCCCTTGAAGTCGGCCTCGACGCCCCAGGGAAGCTGAAGCACCGCGGGGGTCGCGTTCAAGCGGCTGATCATCATGTCGACGCAGCGGTGGAACTCCGCGCCGACCCGGTCCAGCTTGTTGACGAAGCAGATCCGGGGCACTTCGTAGCGGTCGGCCTGACGCCAGACCGTCTCGGACTGCGGCTCGACACCGGCGACGCCGTCGAACACGGCGACGGCACCGTCGAGGACGCGGAGCGAGCGCTCCACCTCGATCGTGAAGTCCACGTGGCCCGGCGTGTCGATGATGTTGATCGTGTGGCCGAGCCATTCGCAGGTCGTGGCAGCGGAGGTGATGGTGATACCACGCTCCTGCTCCTGCTCCATCCAGTCCATCGTGGCTGCGCCCTCGTGGACCTCACCGATCTTGTAGTTGATACCGGTGTAGAACAGGATGCGTTCGGTCGTCGTGGTCTTGCCCGCGTCGATGTGGGCCATGATCCCGATGTTACGGACCTTGGCCAGGTCAAGAGCGGTCGTGGTGGCCACTTCTCTCGCGTCCTCGTCGTCTCGTCGAACCCGCTGTTACCAGCGGTAGTGGGCGAAGGCCTTGTTGGACTCGGCCATCTTGTGGGTGTCCTCGCGCTTCTTGACGCTTGCGCCGAGGCCGTTGCTTGCGTCGAGCAGTTCGTTCATGAGGCGCTCGGTCATGGTCTTCTCGCGGCGGGCGCGGGAGTACTGCACCAGCCAGCGCAGGGCCAGGGTGGTGCTGCGCGTCGCGCGCACCTCGACCGGGACCTGGTAGGTCGCGCCACCGACACGGCGGCTGCGGACCTCAAGGGTGGGCTTGACGTTGTCCAGCGCGCGCTTCAGGGTGACGACCGGGTCGTTGCCGGTCTTCTCCTTGGCGCCTTCGAGGGCGCCGTACACGATGGACTGGGCGATGGATCGCTTGCCGTCCAGGAGCACCTTGTTGATGAGCGCGGTGACCAGGGGCGAGTTGTGAACCGGGTCAGCCATGAGCTGACGACGGCCAGGAGAACCCTTGCGAGGCATTCTTACTTCTCCTTCTTCGCGCCGTAACGGCTACGGGCCTGCTTGCGGTTACGGACACCCTGGGTGTCGAGCGAGCCGCGGATGATCTTGTAGCGAACACCCGGCAGGTCCTTCACACGACCACCACGGACGAGCACGATGGAGTGCTCCTGGAGGTTGTGGCCGACACCGGGGATGTAGGCCGTGACCTCGATGCCGTTGGTGAGCCGGACACGCGCGACCTTGCGGAGGGCGGAGTTCGGCTTCTTCGGGGTCGTGGTGTAAACGCGCATGCAGGTGCCGCGTCGCTGAGGGCTGGCCTTGAGCGCCGGAGTCTTGGTCTTTGTGACCTTGTCCTGGCGGCCCTTGCGGACCAGCTGCTGAATCGTGGGCACCGCGTCTCCGTTCGTGCTAGCCGGTAATTCGAATGTGGTGCATTTTGCAGGTGCTGCCGGTGTCATGACCTGCGGTTCTTTCATCCCCTCCGACCCACGCGGTCGGGCGTGTCGCGTAAGTTTCGCGCCACATCCCGGTTAAGGCCGGTCCGGTGGAGGAGGCCACACGGCGCCTCTGCCGCCCCCTCATCGGGAACCTGGCGACGCGCACGCATGAAGACCCATGAAGACATGGGCACGAAGGGAAAGACTACCCAGCCCAACGCAACACGTCAAAACGGCTGCACTCACCAGGCGTCGGCGTTCGTGTCATGACTCCCGCGATCGGTTTCCGACCGACCGCTTCCGGGTCCGTGTCGAGTTTACCCGGCGCGGAGCACTTCTCCGGCCGTTCTCCGCATTAACGTGTGGCTTTCACCGCAACATTCCGGTCAAGAAAGGTCCACATCCCCAACTATCGGGTCGGCGGGCAGGAAAGGCGACGGTACCGGAGGGAAAGCGACGGCGCCCGGCCCCCTTTCGGGGACCGGGCGCCGTCTGCGACCACTCTGCCGTCAGCGACCGCTCAGCGGTCGTGCCGTTCAGCGGTTGTACTGACCGAAGTCGTACTCCTCCAGCGGCACGGCCTCGCCGGAGCCCGAACCGAAGGTGTAGTCGGCCGCGGAGCCGTCGTAGCCTCCGACGGTGTACATGGCGGCCTTCGCCTCCTCGGTGGGCTCGACCCGGATGTTGCGGTACTGGGGCATGCCCGTACCGGCCGGGATGAGCTTTCCGATGATGACGTTCTCCTTGAGACCGAGCAGCGAGTCCGACTTGGCGTGGATCGCCGCGTCGGTGAGCACTCGGGTCGTCTCCTGGAAGGACGCCGCGGACAGCCAGGACTCGGTGGCGAGCGAGGCCTTGGTGATGCCCATCAGCACCGGACGTCCGGAGGCCGGCGTGCCGCCCTCCGCCACGCACTCGCGGTTGATCCGCTCGAAGCGCGGCCGCTCGACGAGCTCACCGGGCAGCATGTCGGCGTCGCCGGACTCCAGCACGTTCACGCGCTTGAGCATCTGCCGCACGATGATCTCGATGTGCTTGTCGTGGATCGACACACCCTGCGAGCGGTAGACCTGCTGGACCTCCGCCACAAGGTGCAACTGCACGGCCCGGGGGCCGAGGATGCGCAGCACCTCGTTGGGGTTGACCGCACCCGCGATCAGCTGCTGGCCGACCGTGACGCGCTGCCCGTCGGAGACGAGCATGCGCGACCGCATCGACACGGGGTACGCGACCTCCTCGGAACCATCGTCCGGGACGATCACGATCTTCCGGGTCTTGTCGGTCTCGTCGATGCGGACCCGGCCCTCGGCCTCGCTGATCGGGGCGACACCCTTGGGGACGCGCGCCTCGAAGAGCTCCTGCACACGGGGCAGACCGTGGGTGATGTCGGCGCCCGCCACACCACCGGTGTGGAAGGTCCGCATCGTCAGCTGGGTGCCGGGCTCGCCGATCGACTGGGCGGCGATGATGCCGACCGCCTCGCCGACGTCCACGAGCTTGCCGGTCGCGAGCGAACGGCCGTAGCAGGTGGCGCAGACACCGATCTTGGCCTCGCAGACGAGGGCGCTGCGGGTCCTGACGGTCTCCACCCCGGCCTCGACCAGCGCGGTGACGTGGATGTCGTTGATGTCGACACCCATCGGCGCGATGATCTTGCCGTCCACCTCCACGTCCTCGGCGAGGATGCGGCCGTGCACGTTGCTCTCGGCGTTCTCCGCCTTGACCAGGTTGCCCTGGGCGTCGCGGTCGGCCACGTGCAGCGGGACGCCACGGTCGGTGCCGCAGTCGATCTCGCGGACGATGACGTCCTGCGCGACGTCCACCAGACGACGGGTCAGGTAACCCGAGTCGGCGGTCCGCAGCGCGGTGTCCGCCAGACCCTTCCGCTGACCGTGGGTGGAGATGAAGTACTCCAGCACCGACAGACCCTCGCGGAACGAGGCCTTGATCGGACGCGGGATCGTCTCGCCCTTGGTGTTGGACACCAGGCCACGGATGCCGGAGATCTGCCGGACCTGCATCAGGTTTCCTCGGGCGCCCGACTGGACCATCATCCAGACCGGGTTGGTCTTCGGGAACGCCTTCTGCATGTCGTCGGTCACGTCACTGGTCGCGTGCGTCCAGATCTCGATGAGCTCCTGACGACGCTCCTCGTCCGTGATCAGACCGCGCTCGTACTCACGCTGGACCTTGTCGGCCCTGCGCTCGTACGTCTCCATGATCTCGGCCTTGTTCGGCGGCGCGATGACGTCCTCGATGGAGATCGTCACACCGGCCCTGGTCGCCCAGTAGAAACCGGCGTCCTTGAGGGCGTCGAGCGCCGCGGCGACCTCGACCTTGGGGTACTTCTCGGCGAGCTCGTTCACGATGACCGAGAGCTGCTTCTTGCCGACCTGCGAGTTCACGTACGGGTAGTTCGCCGGCAGGGTCTGGTTGAACAGGCAACGGCCCAGGGTGGTCTCCAGGCGGTAGCTGTCACCCGCCTCCCAGCCCTCGGGAGCGGACCAGCCGCGGGGCGGCGGGACGTCTCCCTTCATCCGGATCTGGATCAGCGACTGGATGTCCAGCTCGCGGCGGTCGAAGGCCATGAGCGCCTCCGACACCGAGCCGAAGACCCGGCCCCTGCCGACACCGTTCTCGTCCTCGTCCTTGAGCGTGGTCAGCGAGTAAAGACCGATGATCATGTCCTGGGTGGGCATGGTCACGGGCTTGCCGTCGGCCGGCTTGAGGATGTTGTTCGTCGACAGCATCAGGATGCGGGCCTCGGCCTGCGCCTCGGCCGACAGCGGCAGGTGCACGGCCATCTGGTCACCGTCGAAGTCCGCGTTGAACGCGGTGCAGACGAGCGGGTGGATCTGGATGGCCTTGCCCTCGACCAGCTGCGGCTCGAAGGCCTGGATGCCCAGGCGGTGCAGGGTCGGCGCACGGTTGAGCAGCACGGGGTGCTCGGTGATGACCTCTTCGAGGACGTCCCACACGACCGGCCGGGCACGCTCGACCATCCGCTTGGCCGACTTGATGTTCTGCGCGTGGTTCAGGTCGACCAGACGCTTCATCACGAACGGCTTGAAGAGCTCCAGGGCCATCTGCTTGGGCAGACCGCACTGGTGCAGCTTCAGCTGCGGGCCGACGACGATGACCGAACGGCCGGAGTAGTCGACTCGCTTGCCCAGCAGGTTCTGGCGGAACCGGCCCTGCTTGCCCTTCAGCATGTCGCTGAGGGACTTCAGGGGGCGGTTGCCGGGACCGGTGACCGGGCGGCCACGGCGGCCGTTGTCGAACAGCGCGTCGACGGCCTCCTGGAGCATCCGCTTCTCGTTGTTCACGATGATCTCGGGGGCGCCGAGGTCGAGAAGTCGCTTGAGGCGGTTGTTCCGGTTGATCACCCGGCGGTACAGGTCGTTCAGGTCCGAGGTCGCGAACCGGCCACCGTCGAGCTGCACCATCGGGCGCAGGTCCGGCGGGATGACCGGGATGCAGTCGAGGACCATCCCGTTGGGCGAGTTGCGGGTGTTCAGGAACGCCGACACGACCTTGAGACGCTTGAGCGCGCGGGCCTTCTTCTGGCCCTTGCCGCTGCGGATCGTCTCGCGCAGGTTCTCGGCCTCAAGAGCGAGGTCGAAGTTGGTCAGGCGCTCCTGGATCGCCTGGGCGCCCATGCCGCCGCGGAAGTAGCGGCCGAAACGGTCGCGCATCTCGCGGTAGAGCAGCTCGTCGCCCTCAAGGTCCTGGACCTTGAGGTTCTTGAAGCGGCTCCAGACCTCGTCCAGCCGGTCCAGCTCGCGCTGGGCCCGGTCGCGCAGCTGCCGCATCTCACGCTCGGCGCCCTCCCGGACCTTGCGGCGCTGGTCGCCCTTGGCGCCCGCGGCCTCAAGCTCGGCCAGGTCGCTCTCCAGCTTGCGCTGGCGAGCCTCGATGTCGGCGTCACGACGCTGCTCGATGTGCTGCCGCTCGACGGAGATCTTCGCCTCCAGCGACGGCAGGTCACGCTCGCGCATTTCCTTGTCGACGTGCGTGATCATGTAGGCCGCGAAGTAGATGACCTTCTCAAGGTCCTTCGGGGCCAGGTCGAGCAGGTATCCCAGACGGGAGGGGACACCCTTGAAGTACCAGATGTGCGTGACGGGCGCGGCCAGCTCGATGTGGCCCATCCGCTCACGACGCACCTTGGCGCGGGTCACCTCGACGCCACAGCGCTCACAGATGATGCCCTTGAAGCGGACGCGCTTGTACTTACCGCAGTAGCACTCCCAGTCGCGAGTCGGACCGAAGATCTTCTCGCAGAAGAGTCCGTCCTTCTCGGGCTTGAGCGTCCGGTAGTTGATGGTCTCCGGCTTCTTCACCTCACCGTGCGACCACTGGCGGATGTCGTCGGCGGTCGCGAGGCCGATCCGAAGCTCGTCGAAGAAGTTGACGTCGAGCACTATGTAATCCCCTCCTCAGCTTCTAGATCAGACCTCTTCGACACTGCTCGGCTCACGCCGGGACAGGTCGATGCCGAGCTCTTCCGCGGCGCGGAAGACGTCCTCGTCGGTGTCGCGCATCTCGATGGACATGCCGTCGCTGGAGAGCACCTCGACGTTCAGGCACAGCGACTGCATTTCCTTGATGAGCACCTTGAACGACTCCGGGATGCCCGGCTCGGGAATGTTCTCGCCCTTGACGATCGCCTCGTAGACCTTCACGCGGCCGAGGACGTCGTCGGACTTGATGGTGAGCAGCTCCTGCAGGGCGTAGGCGGCGCCGTACGCCTCCAGCGCCCAGACCTCCATCTCACCGAAGCGCTGGCCACCGAACTGGGCCTTACCGCCGAGCGGCTGCTGGGTGATCATGGAGTACGGGCCGGTCGAACGAGCGTGGATCTTGTCGTCGACCAGGTGGAGCAGCTTCAGGATGTAGATGTAACCGACCGAGATCGGGTGCGGGAACGGCTCCCCGGAACGGCCGTCGAACAGCTGGGCCTTTCCGTTCGCGCCGACCATGCGCCCGCCGTCCCTGTTGACCAGGGTGTTGTCGAGCAGACCGATGATCTCTTCCTCGTTGGCACCGTCGAACACCGGCGTGGCCATGTTGGTGTGCGGCTCGACCTCGGCGAAGCCCTTGTCGCGCAGCCGCTCGGCCCAGGCCTCCTGGATGCCGCTGATGTCCCACCCTCTGGCCGCGATCCACCCGAGGTGGGTCTCCAGGACCTGGCCGACGTTCATTCGGCCGGGCACGCCCAGGGGGTTGAGGATGATGTCGACGGCCGTGCCGTCCTCAAGGAACGGCATGTCCTCGACCGGGAGGATCTTGGAGATGACGCCCTTGTTGCCGTGACGGCCGGCCAGCTTGTCACCGTCGGTGATCTTACGCTTCTGGGCCACGTAGACGCGGACCAGCTCGTTGACGCCGGGGGGGAGCTCGTCGCCCTCCTCGCGGCTGAACACGCGCACCCCGATGACCTTGCCCTGCTCGCCGTGCGGCACCTTCAGTGAGGTGTCACGGACCTCGCGGGCCTTCTCACCGAAGATCGCGCGCAGCAGGCGCTCCTCGGGGGTCAGCTCGGTCTCGCCCTTGGGCGTGACCTTTCCGACGAGGATGTCGCCGGGGACGACCTCGGCGCCGATGCGGATGATGCCGCGCTCGTCGAGGTCGGCCAGGACCTCCTCGGAGACGTTCGGGATGTCCCGGGTGATCTCCTCGGGGCCCAGCTTGGTGTCACGGGCGTCGACCTCGTGCTCCTCGATGTGGATCGAGGACAGGACGTCGTCCTGCACCAGACGCTGGGAGAGGATGATCGCGTCCTCGTAGTTGTGGCCCTCCCACGGCATGAACGCCACGAGGAGGTTCTTGCCCAGGGCCATCTCGCCCTCGTCGGTGCAGGGACCGTCGGCGACGACCTGGTTCACCTCGATCCGGTCGCCTTCGGCGACGATCGGCTTCTGGTTGAAGCAGGTGCCCTGGTTGGAGCGCTTGAACTTGGCGACCCGGTAGGTCGTACGGGTGCCGTCGTCGTTCATCACCGTGACGTAGTCGGCGGAGACCTCCTCGACCACGCCCGCCTTGTCGGCGGTGATGACGTCGCCGGCGTCGGTCGCGGCACGGTATTCCATGCCGGTGCCGACCAGCGGCGCCTCGCTCTTGAGCAGCGGCACCGACTGGCGCTGCATGTTGGAGCCCATGAGCGCACGGTTGGCGTCGTCGTGCTCCAGGAACGGGATCATCGCGGTCGCCACGGACACCATCTGGCGTGCCGAGACGTCCATGTAGTCGACCTCGGTGGCGCGCAGGGATTCGAACTCCCCGCCCTTCCTGCGGACGAGCACGCGCGACTCGAGGAACGTTCCGTCGGAACCGATGGGCGTGTTCGCCTGGGCGATGACGTGCCGGTCCTCCTCGTCCGCGGTCAGGTAGTCGACCTGGTCGGTGACCCGGCCGTCGACGACCTTGCGGTAGGGGGTCTCGACGAACCCGAAGGAGTTGACCCGGCCGAAGGAGGCCAGCGAGCCGATCAGACCGATGTTCGGTCCTTCCGGCGTCTCGATCGGGCACATGCGACCGTAGTGCGACGGGTGAACGTCACGGACCTCGAAACCGGCCCGCTCACGGGACAGACCACCGGGGCCCAGCGCGGACAGACGACGCTTGTGCGTCAGTCCGGCGAGGGGGTTGGTCTGGTCCATGAACTGGGACAGCTGGGAGGTGCCGAAGAACTCCTTGATCGACGCCACGACCGGGCGAATGTTGATCAGGGTCTGCGGCGTGATCGCCTCGACGTCCTGGGTCGTCATCCGCTCGCGGACGACGCGCTCCATGCGGGCCAGGCCCAGGCGGACCTGGTTCTGGATGAGCTCGCCCACCGTACGGAGACGGCGGTTGCCGAAGTGGTCGATGTCGTCGGTCTCGACGACGATCGAACCGTTCGCGCCGGGCATCTCCGTCTCGCCGGCGTGGAGCCGGACGATGTATTCGATGGTGGCGACGATGTCGTCTTCGGCGAGCGTGCCCTGGGTGATCTCGCTGTCGACCCCGAGCTTCTTGTTGATCTTGTATCGGCCGACCTTGGCGAGGTCGTAGCGCTTGGAGTTGAAGTACAGGTTCTCCAGCAGCGTCTGCGCCGACTCCTTGGTCGGGGGCTCGCCCGGGCGCAGCTTGCGGTAGATGTCGAGCAGAGCGTCGTCCTGGCCGGCCGTGTGGTCCTTCTCCAGGGTCGCGCGCATCGACTCGTACTGACCGAAACGCTCAAGGATCTGGTCGCTGGTCCAGCCGAGCGCCTTGAGCAGCACGGTGACGGCCTGCTTGCGCTTGCGGTCGATGCGGACACCGACGCTGTCGCGCTTGTCGATCTCGAACTCAAGCCAGGCGCCCCGCGACGGGATCACCTTGCATCCATAGAGGTCCTTGTCCGAGGTCTTGTCGACACTGCGGTCGAAGTAGACGCCCGGGGACCGGACCAGCTGGGAGACGACGACACGCTCGGTGCCGTTGATGATGAATGTACCCTTACCGGTCATGAGCGGGAAGTCGCCCATGAACACGGTCTGGCTCTTGATCTCACCAGTGGTGTTATTGATGAACTCCGCCGTGACGAACATCGGGGCGGAGTAGGTCATGTCCTTGTCTTTGCACTCATCGACTGAGTACTTGGGCGGCTCGAACCGGTGATCGCGGAACGACAGGGACATGGTCCCGGAGAAGTCCTCGATAGGACTGATCTCCTCAAAGATCTCTTCGAGGCCCGACTGGGCCGGAACGTCCTTGCGCCCGGCCTGGCGAGCCGCCTCGACCCGCCCCTTCCACTTCTCGTTGCCGAGCAACCAGTCGAAGGACTCGGTCTGAAGAGCGAGAAGGTCAGGAACTTCTAGCGGCTCCTGAATTCGTGCGAAAGACACACGACGGGGACCGGCGGGTACGGCGGAGGCGTTGCGCGAGGCTGCCAACAGATGTCCTTCCGAGGGCTCGCGGCGGACTGACTACACGCACGCCAGACGACCATGCATCAGAGCACCAAAAGAAGCGGGTCGTCAAAGGGCAGCGCAAAGGGGCAGTGTAGCCGAACGGCATACACCTGTCCACTTCAGTCTCACTGCAAGCTCCACGTTGGTCGCAGCATCGCCCGTCAGAGCCGAAACGTCAAGCCCGGGAGCCGACATTTCGGCCGGGAAACAGCCGAGACCCTGGGAGTTTTCCCACCGGGTGACCTGCGTACACCACCACAGCGGAGACAATGCCCGACCTGGTGTGGCTGACGCTGAGTCACGCGGCGGATCGAACACCGGCCGAGGGATCGACCGACGATCGACGCTGCCATGGCCGGTGTACCCAACAGCCAACCCAACCCAAACCGAGGCTTTGCTAACAATTAAATAAAGCGACGCGCCGATCAAGGGGGCGGAGGGTCTCCGAGCAGGGTGGAGAGCTCCGAGACCAGCCACCGGGAATCCTTTTTGATCATGATGAATCTGGCCCGGTTCTGGCTGACGACGCGGCGGGGCTCCTTCTCCCCCTCGGGAGTCTTGACCGTGCTCATGCTCATGAAGAGCAGCACCTCGACCCGGCCGGAACCTCCCGACTCCACCGACTCGACCCCGGCCCCGGTCACCGTGGCCTGCTGCACCGTCTTCTGTCTCCTGGCCTGTGGAGCGATGCTCCTGGCCAGCTGCCGGTAGTGCAGGCTGAGCGCCCCGACGGTGTATTCGCTCGCTCTTGCGAAATCCTGTTCGATCGTACGATAGTCATACGACAGCATGTCGGGGGCGACAGAACGGGCCGCGGCGAGCGCCTCCCGGCCCGCCGTCTCGTCCGCGCGCAGCCGGCTCAGGTCGGTGAACATGATCCAGACGGCCGCCGCGAGCGCGAGCGCGACGGCGACCATGAGCCCGATCGCCAGCCGGGAGGCACGTCTCACAGCACCAGCTCCGCCTTGGACACGAGCCACGATCCCCCGACCTTGGTCACTTCCATGTTCCACCGGTAGAACCGCTCCTGCGGGGCGTCCTTGCTCCCGTCCCGCCGGATCACCGCGTCGCCCACCACCATCACCTGGGCCGTGCTCCCCTTCAACGAGACCAGCCCCGAGGCCCGCAGCGCACCCGTCTGGAGGATCTTGTCCTTCACCGTGCTCCTCTTGAGCTCCGCGGCGGTCCTGGCGTACTCGGCCCTGGCCACGCCCGTGGAGGTGTCGAGGATGCGCCCGATGTCCTCGTCGACGCTCCTGTAGCCGACGGAGAGCAGATGCACGGCGTGGGCCCCCGCCGCCCTCAGCGCGGCCTGCCGGTCGTCAGCGGCCGTCTGGGCGTCGCGCAGGGCGGCACCGATCCAGAACGCGGCGGCGAGCAACGCCACGATCAAAACCCCCAGCATCGGCCCCACGATCCTGAGAGGGCGACGGTAGCGGCGTGAGCGACGGGAACGAGTGGCGTGCACTGCCATGCGTTCTCTCCCATCGCACGGTCTGCGGAACGCGGGCCGGCGAGCGCGACCGCTTCACCGCGCCGGACGGTACGCTCCCCGATCGCCGGATCATAACCCGCCGCGCAGATCCGCATAACGGCCTTCGCCCACATGCCCCGGGCCATTTCGCCCGCCCCTGCACCCCGTCCCCGGAACGACGAGGCGTCCGGCCCGGTGCGGGTGGTCCTCCCCCGCCGCCGACGCGCATCTCGGCCGACCGCTTCCCGCCCCTCTCACCCGGATGCGAACTCACCCGCGTACGGGTCGCAGGAGGGCGGAAACACGAAAAGAGCGGGCCACCGGCACCAGGTGGACCCGCTCTTTTCGATGAAACGAACTACTTGACGGTCACCGAAGCGCCGGCGCCCTCAAGGGCGGCCTTGGCCTTCTCGGCCTGCTCCTTGTTGACCTTGCCGTCGAAGACGGACTTGGGAGCGCCGTCAACGAGGTCCTTGGCCTCCTTGAGGCCCAGGCTCGTCAGGGCGCGGATCTCCTTGATGACCTGGATCTTCTTGTCGCCGGCGGCCTCGAGGACGACCTCGAACTCGTCCTGCTCCTCGACCTCTTCGACAGCGGCCGCACCGGGGGCGGCGGCGGCGACGGCGACGGGGGCAGCGGCCTTGACGTCGAAGGTCTCCTCGAAGAGCTTCACGAAGTCGGACAGCTCAAGAAGAGTCATCTCCTTGAAAGCGTCGAGCAGCTCGTCGGTGCTGAGCTTCGCCATGATGGTTCCTCCATACGGATCTGAACTACTAAAGAAAGTCGGGACCGCGGTTTGCGTTAATCCCCTGTGACCGCCTGCGCGGACCTACTCGCCGGGGCCTTCGCGCTTGGCGCGCAGGGCCTCGGCCAGCTGAGCCATGTTGGTGGGCAGCGCATTGAAGACGGCGGCCGCGTGGCCCTGCTTCGCCTTCAGGGCACCGGCCAGCTTCGCGAGGAGAACCTCACGCGACTCAAGGTCGGCAAGCTTGCTGATCTCGTCCGGCGTCATCGACCTGCCGTCGACGACACCGCCCTTGATGACCAGGAGGGGATTGGCCTTGGCGAAGTCACGCAGACTCTTGGCAGCCTCGACCACGTCGCCGTTGACGAACGCGATCGCCGACGGACCCGCGAGCAGGTCGTTGAGCTGGTTGAACCCGGCCTCAGTGGCCGCGATCTTGGTCAGCGTGTTCTTCACCACGGCGAACTTCGCATTCTCACCGAGAGAAACGCGCAGCTGCTTGAGCTGGGCGACGGTGAGACCGCGGTATTCGGTCAGAACGGCAGCATTGGAGCCGTCGAAGCTGCTCTTCAGCTCAGCGACAGCCGTTGCCTTTTCTGCCTTCGCCATGGGCCTCCTTCCAGATGTGCCGCCGGGGCAAGGGCCCAGAAAAGCGAACAAGCCCCGGCGCAGGCGCACGGGGCTCACATAAGGAGGTTAGTCCAGATGAAAACTCACATCACAACCTACGCGGGCCGTCCACTGACGTGGATCCTTAAGCCATCAGGTCATGCGACCTGACGACGACCGGCGGTCTTCGGCGTTGACAGCTTACGCGCTGACGCCACGAATGCCAACTCGGCGCCACCTCAGCGCGGTAAGCCGGAAAAAACTCGCGCCCCCGGCCGATCGGCCGGGGGCGCGGATTTCCGGGAAACGTCAGTTTCCGCCGCGGTGCTCGGGCAGGTCACCCACCTGGTCGGCGGGCGGGGCCGTGATCTCCACGGGCTCGTTGAACCCCTTGAAGAGCGCCGTCAGGTTGAACGACGCGTCCTTCTCGGAGCCGCTGAGCGTGACCTTACGGGGCAGGCTCTGGGCGTCGGCCCAGAGGTCGAACTTCACGTCCTTGGCCTGCGAGAGCTGCTCCTGAAGCTTCTCACGCTTGGCCGGGTCGATCAGCTGGGCGGCCTCGGCGACCGGGAATGTGCCGCTGTAGTGGGTCGTGTCGACCCCACCGACCGTCTCGGTGCCGACCGCCTTGACGTCCTTGGACGCGGTCAGCAGCTTCACGGTGCCCGCCAGGTCGAACTGCTGCGCCTGGTCCATGAACTTCCTGATCTCGGACTGCCCCTTGGCGTCGAGCTCGCTGAGCGACACCTTGGTCCACGGCTTGCTGGTGCCGGCGACCCTGTTGATGAGCTCGGACTTCACGTAGACCGTGTCACCCGACAGGATGGCCCGCGCCCCGCCCGGCACGTTCTGTCCGCCAAAGGTGATCGTGTCGAGCCTGATGTCCGTCGCCAGCTGGGGCTTGCTCTGGTAGAGCATGCTGCCCTGGACCTTGCCCGCCCCCTTCTCGCCACCGGTGGCGTCGAGAACCACGTCCGCGGAGTAGGAGGTGACCTCCTCGGCCTTCTGAGCACTCTGCTGCACCGCGTCCGCCGCGGCGAGTTTGACGTTTCCGAGGGAGCCGGTGCCCTGCGCACCGCATCCCGCGACCGCGATGAGCGCGGCCGCTCCCAGTGCGACTGTGGGAGCCAATCGGCGCATTTTCGTCTCCACCCTTTCGTTCCCCCGGTGATCCATGACAACGACACTACGCGTCGGCAAAGCCGGGCGCGTCGTCCGGGAGAACGAAGAAAGGCCTCAACCGAATGGCCATTCGGTTGAGGCCTTCCTCAGAAGACGTCTGCTATCAGGCGTCGAGCTCGGCGGTCAGCGCCCGCGTCTGGCTGGGGTCGACCTGGATGCCAGGGCCCATCGACGTGGAGAAGACGACCTTCTTGACGTAGCGTCCCTTCGCCGCGGACGGCTTGAGACGCAGCACCTCTTCGAGGGCGGCGGCGTAGTTCTCGATAAGCTGGCGCTCGCCGAAGGACACCTTGCCGATGATGAAGTGCAGGTTCGCGTGCCGGTCGACACGGAACTCGATCTTGCCGCCCTTGATGTCGGTGACGGCCTTGCCGACGGCCGGGGTCACGGTGCCGGTCTTGGGGTTCGGCATCAGGCCACGGGGGCCGAGCACGCGGCCCAGACGACCGACCTTGCCCATGAGGTCCGGGGTGGCGACGACGGCGTCGAAGTCGAGGCGGCCCTTGGCGACCTCGTCGATCAGCTCGTCGGCACCGACGATGTCGGCGCCCGCGGCGCGGGCCTCCTCGGCACGGTCACCGGTCGCGAAGACCAGGACCCGGGCGGTCTTGCCGGTGCCGTGCGGGAGGTTGACGGTGCCGCGGACCATCTGGTCGGCCTTGCGAGGGTCGACGCCCAGCCGCAGGGCCACCTCGACGGTGGCGTCGAACTTGGCGACGTTGGTGTCCTTGGCCAGCTTGGCCGCCTGCGCCGGGGTGTACAGGGTCTCGCGGTCGACCTGCGCCGCCGCGGCGCGGAATCCCTTGCTGCGCTTCATGTGATCACTCCTGTGGATCCGAGTGTTCGTGGTGCGGGCCAGCGCCTGACCCCTCCACTTACTACGAAATTTTCCTGCCGGACGTCGCTCGTGCTCCGCCCGTTGTCCGGCCCCTCGACGGTCGCGCGGATCATGCTCCCGCGCTCGTGCCCGCAGGGCCCGGTCAGCCGTTTCGGCTAGTCGGCGATCGTGATGCCCATCGACCGGGCGGTGCCGGCGATGATCTTCTCGGCCGCCGCGATGTCGTTGGCGTTGAGGTCCTGCATCTTGGTCTCGGCGATCTGGCGCAGCTGCTCCTTGGTGAGCTTGCCCACCTTGTCCTTCTGCGGGACGGCCGAACCCTTGGCGACACCGGCGGCCTTCTTGATCAGCTCAGGCGCCGGGGGCGTCTTCGTGATGAAGGTGAAGGTGCGGTCCTCGTAGATGGTGATCTCAACGGGGATGATGTTGCCGCGCTGGGCCTCGGTGGCAGCGTTGTACTGCTTCACGAAGTCCATGATGTTGACGCCGTGCGGACCGAGGGCGGTACCGACCGGCGGCGCGGGCGTGGCCTGGCCAGCGGGGAGCTGGACCTTGACCAGGGCGGCGAGTTTCTTCTTAGGAGGCATGCTTCTCTCCGGGTCCTTGCTTCTCTGAACGATGTCCCTGCTGGCCCCGCGCAGGCGGGACCCACTCCGGCGGCTGGATTTCGACCGGAGTGAAGAAGGAACCATCCCCGCGACCGCGGGGCAGACTGGTGAAGTCTACGCGACCGGTTTAGATTTTCGAGACCTGGTTGAACGAGAGCTCGACCGGAGTCTCACGGCCGAAGATCGACACGAGCACCTTGAGCTTCTGCGACTCGGCGCTGATCTCGCTCACCGTGGCGGGCAGCGTGGCGAACGGGCCGTCCATGACGGTGACGGACTCGCCGATCTCGAAGTCGACCGTCGCGGCGGAGGCCTTCGCGGTGGACTTCTTCACCTCTTCCGAGGGCTCCGGCGCGAGCAGCTTGGCGACCTCTTCGAGGCTCAGCGGGCTCGGCTTGTTGGAGAGGCCCACGAAACCGGTCACACCGGGGGTGTTACGCACCGCGGACCAGGACTCGTCGGTGAGCTCCATCCGGACCAGGACGTATCCGGGCAGCACCCGCTCCTTGACCAGCTGGCGCTTGCCGCTCTTGATCTCGGTCACGTGGTGGGTGGGCACCTCGACCTGGAAGATGTAGTCCTCCATGTTGAGGGACTGCGTGCGGGTCTCGATGTTCGACTTCACGCGGTTCTCGTAACCGGCGTAGGAGTGGATGACGTACCACTCGCCGAACAGGCTCCGCAGGTGCCGCTTGAACTCCTCGACCGGGTCGACGTCGGGAAGGACGTCACCGTCCTCGTCGACGACGCCGGCCGGGGCCTGCTCGGCCTCGCCCTCGGCGTCGGTGTCGGTCTCGGCGTCGACATCCTGCCCGTCGGACTCGTCAAGCGAATCCTCGGTGACGTCGACGGCCTTCTCCAGCTCGTCCTCGCGCTCTTCGCGGGACTCGCCGGCCGACTGTGCAGACTCGGACACGGTGCTCTTTCTCTTTTCGTCGATGGCTTGTGGAGTCGTCGGCGAGGCTGTCCGCCCGCCGGAGACCGCGACTCAGGCTCCGCCGAAGATTCTCAGCACGCCCTCGGTGAACAGCGCGTCCAAAGCCGACACGATCCCGACCATGATCAGAACGAAGATCAGGACGATGATGGTGTACGAAATAAGGTCTTTGCGCGTAGGCCAGATGACCTTACGCAGCTCGGCGACTACCTGCCGGTAGAAAAGGGCGGGAGAAGTGCGCTTGGTCTTCTTCTCACCGCTCGGCTTGTCTGCGGTTTCGCCGCGCGTGTCGATCGCCACAGTCCTCACCTGAATCCATCGAGTCCAACGCACATAAGCGGCGCGCTGGACGCCTGATGCGCGGACCGCTCCTAGCAGGGCACGAGGGACTCGAACCCCCAACCGCCGGTTTTGGAGACCGGTGCGCTACCAATTGCGCTAGTGCCCTAAGACATGAACCACCATACATCGGTTGGACCGAAGTTTGTCCGTGGCTCACGGTCTTGACCGCCGGTTCACGCATACGGCGGAAAGACCATGCCGGAGTCTACGGGTGAATGGCCACCACGTCGAACCGGCGGACGATCGTCCAGCTCAGAGGCTGCCGCCGGTGCTCAGGCGGCTCTCGGGGTGACGTCCGCATGGTGGATACGCGGCGGAAACATCGGCACAGGTCTGTAACCATGGAGGTATGACCCGTCCTCGCATCTCAGCGCGCATCTCCGCGATCTCCGAGTCCGCCACGCTCGCCGTGGACGCCAAGGCCAAGGCAATGAAGGCGGCGGGCCGCCCGGTCATCGGCTTCGGCGCCGGTGAGCCGGACTTCGCGACCCCCGGCTACATCGTCGAGGCGGCCGTCGAGGCGTGCAGGAACCCCAGGTTCCACAAGTACACCCCGGCCGGTGGCCTTCCCGAGCTGAAGCAGGCCGTCGCCGACAAGACGCTCCGCGACTCCGGCTACCGGGTGGACGCGGCCCAGGTCCTGATCACCAACGGCGGCAAGCAGGCCGTCTACGAGGCGTTCGCCACCCTGCTCGACCCCGGTGACGAGGTCGTGGTCGTGGCCCCGTACTGGACGACCTACCCCGAGGCGATCAAGCTCGCCGGCGGCGTCCAGGTCGACGTGGTGACCGACGAGACCACCGGATACCTGGCGAGCGTGGAGCAGCTGGAGGCGGCGCGCACCGACCGCACCAAGGTCCTGCTCTTCGTCTCCCCGTCCAACCCGACCGGCGCGGTGTACACCCCCGAGCAGGTCGCGGAGATCGGCCGCTGGGCCGTCGAGCACGATCTGTGGGTCGTCACGGACGAGATCTACGAGCACCTCACGTACGGCGACGCGACGTTCGCGAGCATCGCCACCGTGGTCCCGGAACTGGGCGACAAGGTGGTGGTCCTGAACGGCGTCGCCAAGACCTACGCGATGACCGGCTGGCGCGTGGGCTGGCTGATCGGTCCCAAGGACGTCGTCAAGGCCGCCGCCAACCTGCAGTCGCACGCCACCTCCAACGTCTCCAACGTCGCCCAGGCCGCCGCGCTGGCCGCCGTCACCGGCGACCTGTCGGCGGTGGCGGAGATGCGCGCCGCCTTCGACCGGCGCCGCCGGACCATGGTCAGGATGCTCAACGAGATCCCGGGCGTGGTCTGCCCCGAGCCGCTGGGCGCGTTCTACGCCTATCCCTCGGTCAAGGCGCTCCTGGGCAAGGAGTTCGGCGGCAGGCGCCCGGCGACCTCCGCCGAGCTGGCCGAGATCATCCTGGAGGAGGCCGAGGTGGCGGTCGTCCCCGGTGAGGCCTTCGGCACCCCGGGATACTTCCGCCTGTCCTACGCGCTCGGTGACGACGACCTCGTCGAGGGTGTGAGCCGCCTCGCCAAGTTCCTCGGCCAGGCCGGCTGAACGCGGCGGCCTGACCGCCTGGCCGCTGAGCACGTAAGGTCCCCGGCAGGGCCCGCCGATAAGAACGGCCTCCCTGCCGGGCTCGCCGGGCGCGAGGTTCCCCGGCAGGCCCGCCGGGCGCGACCGCTTCCCCGCCGAGCGCGAGGTTTCCCGCAGGGGCCGCCGATCAGGACGGCTCCCCCGCTGGTCGAACACGGCCTCCGTACGCGCCGGGCGGGGCTCAGTCCCGCAGGGCGTAGGCCACGGCGGCCTCGAAGTGGGCGGCCGAGCCCTCGTCGAAGACCCGCGCGTAGGCGGTCTCGCCGATCAGGCACGTGGCCCGGGCCCCTACGGCCTCGCGGAGCGCGGCCATGGTGTGGGCCTCGGTGCCGGGGGGGCCGAAGGTGGTCCAGATACGTTGCGCGGCCCCCAGGAGCCAGGCCGCGCGTCCGCCGTCGCCCTCGGTGGCGGCGATCCTGGCGAGCTGGTCGATGGCGAGAGCACTGCCGACCGTGTCCCGCAGCCGTCGTTTGACCTCCAGGGAGGCCCTGGCCGCCGCTGAGGCCTCCGCGAGGTCACCCCGGCCGAAAAGGGCGAGGGAGAGGACGTAGTCGTCCATGGCGCGCTGTGACAGCTCCCCTCGCGCCTCGTGGCCCGGCCGCGCCTCGCGCAGGGTCCTCACCGCCTCGTCGAAGTCGCCGCGGAACGTGGCGGCCAGGGCGAGGAAGGAGGGCAGGAAGAACGTTCCCGGCGAGGTGGGGTCCAGCCCGTCGGCCACACGCAGCGCGTACGCCCGCGCGTCCTCTCGATCCAGGTCGCCGGTGAACAGGCGGGTTTGCGCGAGGGCGAGAAGGGCGTGTGCCTCGGCGTCGCCGTCACCGTAGCGCCGGGCGCTCTCGACGGCCTCCTCCGCCCGGTCGCGCGCCAGGGACATGTTGCCCTGGATGAGCGCGAGATGAGCGACGACCCAGAGCGGCCTGGACCTCGCCCTGTCGGGGGCGGGGACGGCGGCCAGGGCGCGGTCGAGATAGCGGCGGCCCTCCCTGACGAACCCCAGACGGCACCAGAGCACCCACAGGGCTCCCGCCAGCTCCAGAGCGCCGCGGTGGTCGCCCGCGCCGAGACAGCGGTCGAGGGCCGCGCGGATGTTGGGCAGTTCCCTGTGCGCCCAGCAGGTCCATTCGAGCTGGCGCGGGCCGTACCATTC
Source organism: Streptosporangium sp. NPDC006930 (assembly GCF_040635605.1). Lineage (NCBI taxonomy): Bacteria > Bacillati > Actinomycetota > Actinomycetes > Streptosporangiales > Streptosporangiaceae > Streptosporangium > Streptosporangium sp. NPDC006930. Next base: position 378,597 of record NZ_JBEYID010000002.1, read on the forward strand.
GGCGCCCATGCGCCGGGCGGTGGACAGGTAGTGATCGCGATGCCTGCGGATCATCAGGGCGCCTTCGCCCAGCTCGTCGAGCCAGTCCCGCCCGTAGTCCCTGATGGTGTCAAGCAGGCGGTAGCGGTCACCCACGCGGGCGACGACGGATTTGGCCGCGAGCGCGGTGAGCGCGCCGGGGACGTCGGGCAGGCGCTCGTCCTCGCACACGCCGCGCGCCGCCTCGGAGTCGAACGCCGCGGGGAAGACCGACAGGCGGGCCCAGAGCAGACGTTCGGCGGGGGTGCACAGCTCGTGGCTCCAGCCGGCGGCGGTGCGGAGCGTGTGGTGGCGGATGGGGAGCCCTTCGCCGTCGGTCAGCGGCTTGAAGTGGACGTCGAGCTGGTCGGCGAGCTGGGTCGCCGAGAGGCCGCGCATCTGGCTCGCGGCCAGCTCGATGGCGAGGGGCATGCCGTCGAGCCTGCGGCAGAGCCTGGCGACGGCCATCATGGCCCGCTCGTCCGTACGGAATCCGGGGGCCACGGCCCTGGCGCGGTCGAGGAAGAGGCTCGGCGCGTCGTGGTCCGCGAGGTCGGCGGTCTCGGGCGGGGGGACGGGGAAGGGTTCGACGAGCATGACGACCTCCAGCGGCAGGCCGAGCTCCTGGCGGCTGGTCACGATGATCTGAACGTCGGGCGCGCCGGTCAGGAGGGCCACGACCAGGGCGGCACAGGAGTCGACCAGGTGCTCGCAGGTGTCGAGGACGATGAGGAGCCGCCGGTCGGTGAGATGCTCGACGAGGGAGTCCAGGGCGGGACGTTCGGCCGGGGTGTGCAGGCCGAAGAGTCCGGCGACGCCGTGGATGAGCAGGTCGCCGTCGGTCTCGGCGGAGAGCTCGGCCACCCAGACGCCGTCGGGGTAGTCGTCACGGACGTTTCTCGCGGCCCGCAGGGCCAGACGCGTCTTGCCGACGCCCCCGGGGCCGCGCAGGGTGAGCAGGCGCGTCCGGGTGAGGAGTTTCGCGATCTCGTCGAGCTCGGTGGTGCGGCCGACGAAACTGTTCATCTCGGCCGGCAGGTTGCCGCAGCGCGTCAAGAAAGCTCCCTCTGGAGTGCGTGTTCCACGGCGTCACGCAGGCTGATCGAACTTCCCCGCGCCTCCAGTCGCTCGAACTCCGTCCTGCCCATGCGCCCCCGCAGCCTCAGCTCGGTCGCGCGCAGCTGCGTCGCGATCATGGGTGAACGGCTGGGCGGCACGTCGGCGCTCCTCCACGCGGCGCGGGAGGCTCCGAACATGGTGGCGGCGAAGGTGTCGTCGGCGCACGCCTCGGCGATCACGACGAACACCTCCAGTGCCTCCATCAAGGAGATGCTGTCGCCGAACAGGCGGGCCCCGCGCAGGGAGCCGCAGGCGGAATCGATCGCTGAGACGGTGTTGCCCAGGGAGTGCTCGGCCTGGGCAAGGAGGAGGTCCAGGCGGATGAGGGTCCAGTAGTCGCCGCAGGACTCGCAGAGGTCGCGTCCCTCGCGCAGGACGGAGACGGCCTGCTCATGGTGGTCGGCGAGCATCATCGCGGTGGCGACCACGGTGTAGGTGGGCAGGAAGCCGGGGAAGACGTTGCCGGTGGAGCGGTGGCGCACCCTGGCGTGCTTGATGAGCCTCAAGGCCTCGACCACATCGCCCTTGACCACGGCCAGGTGGGCCTGGAACTGGCTGACGTAGGCCGTGGCGTAGCCGTCGGCGTCCTCGGCGGCGCATTCGGTGAGGATGCGTTCTGCGCGTTCGAGGTCGCCTCGCTGGATCGAGACCCAGGCGTGCACCCAGAGTGCCTTGACCCGCTCGGGGCTGGGGGTGTGATCGAGGTCGAGGCCGCGCTGGAGGAGGTCGTCACCGGGTGCCTGCATGCCGCAGCACGCCCACAGGAACCACAGGTTGCCGACGAGGTCGAGGCCCTTACGGTATTCCGGTGGCCGGGAGTAGCAGTATTCGATGGCGCCACGCATGTTGCCGCATTCGAGGACCAGCCTGCGGTACCACTCAAGCTGGCGGCCCTGCCAGCTCATCTCGGCGCGGGCGGACAGGGCGAGGAAGTGGTCGCGGTGGCGGCGCTGGACCTCGTCGGTCTCGCCGAGCCGGTCGAGCCAGACCACCCCGAACTCGCGGACGGTGTTGAGCAGGCGGTAGCGGACCCCGCCCTCGCCCTCCTCGCGGACGAGGACCGATTTGTCGAGCAGGCCGAGCAGGCCGTCGAGGACGTCCTTGGCCGCGAGGGCGCCGCCGGCGCAGACCTCCTCGGCGGCCTCGATGTCGAAGGTGCCCGCGAAAACCGAGGCCCGCGCCCACAGCAGGCGCTCCTGCGGGGTGCAGAGTTCGTGGCTCCAGCCGAGGGCGACGCGCATGGAGCTGTGCCGCCGGGGAACGGCGGCCCGCGCGGGCGGGGCGGCGCCGAATCCGACGGCGTGGATCTCGCGTTCGGCCGTGGGGACCGTACGGCCTTCGAGGGACGCGGCGAGCTCGTCCGGGGAGGTGACGTGGCCGTCGAAGGCGGTGATCCCCGCGGTGGAGATCGGGCGGCCGTCGAGGGTGGCGGCGAGCCCGTCGAGGGTGCCGAGACCACCGGGGGTGCCCTCGGCCACGGCGAGCCGGATCGCGAGCGGCAGGTTGTCGAGGCGTTTGCAGAGCTCGGCCGGATCCGTGCCGCCGAACCTGTCACCGGCGAGGGCGGTGATCAGCTGGACGGCGTCGGCGTCCGGCAGGCCACCGACCGGGTAGAGGTGCTCGCCGGGCAGGCCGAGCCGCTGTCTGCTGGTGGTCAGGACGCGCAGTCCCTCGACCGAGCGCAACAGCAGGCCGACCAGGATGCCCGTCGTGCCGACGACGCGGTCACAGGTGTCGAGGACGAGCAGGGTCCGGCGCGTGAGGAACTCGTCCACCAGGGTCCGCAGCGCGGGGGTGTCCGGCCCGCGGCGGGCGCCGATCGCGTCCGCGAGCGTCTCGGTCAGGGAGTCGAGGTCGGCGGGCGCCTCCGACAGCTCCACGATGTGGACACCGCCGGGGAACGCGGGTTCGAGGGTGCGGGCGAGCCGCAGGGCGAGACAGGTCTTCCCGACCCCCGCGGGACCGGTCAACGTGACGTGCCGGACCCTTTCGAGCAGTGCGGATACGTCTGCGAGTTCTGTCTCCCTGCCGACGAAAACATCCGCTTCCATGGCAGCCCCAGCGTCCTGACAATGTGTGCCTCCACGGTCGCACGGCGACATGGTCCACTGAAAGCCCGTTTCCTAAATTTCCTCGATATAACGGGGGATGGGATATGGGCGGGTGTGCCGTGCCCCCACAACGCCTGCCCGAAATAACACCTAAAACCCTATAAATAACCAATCGGGGAAACTCGCGGGAAATGTCGGGAAAGGCGAGCGGGGTTCCGGCCCTGTTCAGCGGGCCTACCCGCATGCGCGGTGCCCATGACGATCTCGACGGCGAGGCCCCCGCGCTCCGTCCACACGAGCGTGAGCGTACCCGGCCCGCCGCCCACGTCGAGCTCACCGCCCTCCCCCGGGCTTCCGCGAGGCCGTCCTCCGCCCTCCCCGAGACGTGAACGGACGAGGCGGCTCTCCCCGTTCACCGGTCCGGCCTCCGCGTCCTCCGCCCTCCCGGGACGTGAACGGACCGTTAGATTGCGCCAAAAACATCGGAGCCGTCGATCGGCGCCCCCGAAGGTACGGCACCATATTGAAATGCCACGTCCCCTCAGCGAACTGCCCAAGGCGCACCTGCACCTGCACTTCACCGGCTCCATGCGTCACTCGACCCTCGTCGAGCTCGCCCGCGAGCACGGGTTACACCTTCCCAACGCGCTTGAGGAGGACTGGCCGCCCCGGCTGCGCGCGACCGACGAGCGAGGCTGGTTCCGCTTCCAGCGGCTGTACGACATCGCGCGCTCGGTGCTGCAGCGGGAGAGCGACGTCTACCGGTTGCTGCGCGAGGCCGCCGAGGACGAGGCCGCCGACGGATCGGGCTGGCTGGAGATCCAGATCGACCCGTCGGGGTACGCGTCGAAGTTCGGCGGTCTCACCTCGGCGATGGAACTGATGCTCGACGCGACACGCAGGGCGGCGGACCACGCGGGGATAGGGATCGCCGTCGTGGTGGCCGCCAACCGTACCCGCCACCCGCTCGACGCCAAGACCCTCGCGCGCCTCGCCACGCACCACATGGACGAGGGCGTGGTCGGGTTCGGGCTCTCCAACGACGAGCGACGCGGCCGGGCCCGCGACTTCGACGGAGCCTTCCGGCTGGCCAAGCGCGCCGGGCTGCTCGCCGTGCCGCACGGCGGGGAGCTGCTGGGCGCGGCCAGCGTTGCCGAGTGCGTCGACGTGCTGGACGCCGACCGGGTCGGGCACGGGGTGCGGGCGGCCGAGTCGCCGAGGCTCATGGAGCGCCTCGCGGCCCGAGGGATCACGTGCGAGGTCTGCCCGACGTCCAACGTCGGCCTCGGGGTGGCCGAGCGCGCCGAGGACGTACCGCTACGGCGCCTGTTCGAGGCGGGGGTGCCGATCGCGCTGGGCGCCGACGACCCACTGCTGTTCGGTGCCAGGCTGCTGCCCCAGTACGAGCTCGCCAGGCAGATGTACGGCTTCTCCGACCCGGAGCTGGCCGAGCTGGCCCGCCAGTCGGTGAGGGCTTCGGCGGCTCCGGACGACGTGCGCAAGAAGCTCCTCCAGGGGATCGACGACTGGCTGGCGTCATCGGACTGAACGGGCGATCTCCTGTGCGCGGCCGAGCTCCCCGACGCCCTCCAGGCGCAGGCCGACCCGCCCTCGCTGCCAGATGAGAGTGGGTCCCGCCGAACGGGGACGGATCTCGGCCTCTCCTCCGCTCCTGGGCAGGTAGGTCAGGCCGTGGTGGGCCGGGATCCACTCCGCCTTCACCCCACCCACACCGGTCTCCTCCGGCCAGGGCGGGCCCAGTTCCTTTCTGAAGACGAGGTGGAGGCTACCGTCGTACTCGTCCAGCCTGAGGCCGGGCCAGAACAGCGACACCACCCGGCCTCCGTCGCTCACCCTCACCTCGGCGGGATCGCCGAGCGCGGCCGGGACGGAGATGGGGAACGCCACCTGTTCCCTCGCCTGTTCCATGGTGACCCGGCGCTCGCCGGGCAGCGGCTGGGGCACCCCGGACGGCAGCGGCCCGGGACCGCCGACCCTGAGTTCGACCCCCGCGAAGCGCAGGATCTCCGCGACCGCGGCCCTTCCCGCGGGTGTCGCCCCCAGGAGGAGGGCCGTGAGGATCGCGACGGCGGCGACCACCGCCCGCCGCCGTACCCGCCCGCCGTCTCGCAGCGCCTCCCACGCGCGCCGGAGCACGCGGGGACCTCCGGGAACGGCGGGCGCCTCGGGGGTTCGCGTCTCGGGAACGGGGTCTCTGGGAACAGGGCCTCCGGGAACGGCGGGCGCCTCGGGAGCAGGGCTTGCAGGAGCGGTGGGCGCCTCGGGAGTGGGCGTCCCAGAGTCCGGTGCCGGCGTGGCGGGGGCGAGCTGTGATCGGAGACGGGCTCGTACGGCCCGCGCGACGTCGTCCGGGGGCGGGGAGGGGACGTCGATGGACTCCCCGAGGGCGAGGAGCCGGGCTTCGAGGTCGTCAGGTGAGGTCACGGGCCACCTCCTCACGCAGACGGGCCAGGCCGCGGGAGGTCCGCGACTTGACGGTACCGATGGGAAGATCGAGCACCTGGGCGGTCTCGGCCTCCGACAGCTGTAGGAAGTACCGGCAGACCACGGTCTCGCGTTCCCGTTCGGGCAGCGTACGCACCGCGTCGAGGAGTCGCGCCCTCAGGTCGGTCGCGACCGCCGCCTCCTCGGGTCCCTCGCCCGGCAGGGAAACGACCTCGGTGAGCCGCACGGTCAGCCTGTCGCGGCGTCCACGGGAGCGGGTCAGGTTGTGCGTCTCGTTGGCCACGATCCGCAGCAGCCAGGGGCGGAAGTGCGCGTCCCTGCGAAAGGAGACGAGGTGACGGTACGCCTTGACGAACGCCTCCTGGACCACGTCCTCGGCCTCGTCGGCGGCCCCGAGCATGGCCGCGGTGCGGTGCGCGAGCACGCTGTAACGGGCGACCAGCACCTCGTAGGCGTCCAGGTCACCGGCGAGCGATCGGGTGATCGCCTCATCGTCGTCCGTCGGGGGCTCCTTCGCGAATGTTTGGGAGAGATTCCACCGCATACCAGCCCTTCGCGAAAGCCCCCGTCCCTTCGTGAAACCCCTCGCTCGGGGCGAGACCGTGATCCCGTCCGCCGGAGGGCTCCCTTTGGATTCGGAGGATGCGCCGAGGGTGACCTTTTCGGGTTCGGAGGACATCCGGAGGGCGCGGTGTCCGAGAGAGGCGGAAGACGCCGGCGCGAGGATCTCTCGCAGGACCTTTCACAGGACTTCTCGGAGGACCTTTCTGTGGAGGGCATAGGCGACGGCCTCGTCCGGGTCGGCCTCGTAGCCCTCGGCGAAGACCGCGTCGTAGGTCTCGTCTCCGAGCAGCTGCCTGGCCGTCCGCTCGGCGACGGTCCTCGGCTCGGACATGCCCTCGGAACCGAACCCCTGGAGCCCGAAGGTGGCCCCCAGCCGTACCCCCGCTCCCTGGAGCCTCGCCGTACGCCGGCCGTCGCCCTCGACCGCGGCGATCACCGCGAGCTGGTCGACCGCGAGCGCCACGCCCGTGGCGTCACGCAGGCGCCACTTGACGTCGAGCGACTGCCGGGCGGCCTCCGCGGCCTCGTCCACCCGTCCAAGACCCAGCTGCGCGATGGACAGGACGTAGTCGCCACAGGCGCGGGCCCAGCGCTCGCCGCGCGCGTCGCAGAGCCGCTGCGCCTCCTTGAGCACGGAGACGGCCCTGGCGAACTCTCCACGCCAGGTGACCGCCGTCGCCGCGGTCACCAGGGCGAAGGGCTCGCTCACGGTGGCGGCCTCCGCGCGGCGGAAGTACTCGCGTACGAGCTCGACGCGGGGCTCGACGTCCTCCAGGGCGCCGGCGCACAGGGAGCTGCTGGCCAGCCTGAGCTGGGCGTGCCCGGCCGCCGCGTAGTCGCCCCAGTCGAGGGCCGCCGACAGCGCCGCCTCCGCGCGGCGGCGGCCCACCTCCGGCTCGCCCTGGGCGATGGCCACGCAGCCGTCGGCCCACAGGAGCCTGGGCAGCCCGGGATCGGTGACGGGGGCCGCCTCGATCGCCCTCGCCATGTGGTGGCGGCCCTCGTTCAGCCGTCCCAGGCAGAACCAGAGGATCCAGAGCGTTCCCGCGAGTTCGACGGAGGTCGGGGAGGCGGGGTCGAGGGCGAGGCGGAGCTCGGTCATGGAGAAGGCGAGCCTCGCCGCCCACTCCTCCTGCCCGGGGCCGTACCAGTCGGCCTCGGCCCTGCGCGCCAGGTCGAGGTAGTGGTAGCGGTGCCGCCGCGTCAGCCGGGCCTCCTCGCCGAGCAGGGCGAGCCGTTCCCTGCCGTACTCCCTCACCGTGGAGGGCTGCCGGTAGCCTCCGGGCACGGGGACCAGGAGGAACCTCCGCTCCAGGCTCTCCAGCAGGTCCGGTACGCCGCCCAGCAGGTCGTCGCCGCACACCCACTCGGCGGCGGCCGTGTCGAAGCCTCCCGCGAAGACCGAGAGCCTCGCCCAGAGCAGGCGTTCCCGCGGGTCGCAAAGCTCGTGGCTCCAGCTGATCGCGGCGCGCACGATTCGGTGGCGGGGGGCCGGTGTCCTGCCGTGGGGGACTTCGAAGTGGTCCTCCAGGTGATCGGCGAGCCACTCCACCGGCAGGGATCCCAGCCATCCGGCGGCCAGCTCGACGGCGAGCGGCACGCCGTCCAGCCGCCGGCAGATCCTGGCCGCGGCCGCCACACCGGCCTCGGTCGTCTCCAGGCCGGGAACCACGCTTCTGGCCCGGTCGAGAAAGAGCCGCAACGCGTCGTCCGCCCCCGCGCCTTCCGAGACGGCGCCTTCCGCCCATCGGACGGACGCCCCGGGGACGGGTGCCTCGAAGGGCCCGACGGGGAGCAGCGCCTCCTGCGGCAACCCGAGTGGCCGACGGGAGGTGGTGACGACCCGTACGCCGGGCGCCCCCGCCAGGATCTCCCTGACGAGGGCGCGGCAGGCGGGCAGGAGATGCTCGCAGGCGTCGAGGATCAGCAGGAGTCTCCTGCCGGCGAGGAACTCGACGAGCGTCTCGGCCTGTGGCCGCGCGGACCGCTCGGGAAGGCCCAGGACCGCCGCGACCGTGTGGGCGAGCAGATCGCCGTCGCGCTCGCCGGAGAGCTCCACCAGCCAGGTGCCGTCCGGGTGGTGTTCCTGCCGCTCCCGCGCGGCCCTGACCGCGATTCGTGATTTGCCGATGCCGCCGACGCCGGTGACCGTGACCAGCGGAGTGTCGGCCAGGAGTTTCAGCAGCCGCCGTACCTCGCCTTCCCTGCCGATGAAGTCATTCGTCTCCGCGGGCAGGTTCCCGCGCCACCACTGGGTCTGTTCCATTGATTCGCGCTCCTTTCTCCACTCACCGGGAATCGCACCGTTTCCAAATCACGAACGGGTCGGCCGCCCATTTCCCAGGAGGGTTTCTTTGTTCTTCGGTGCAAATCTCACCGCCGGGTCGAGGTCGAACTTCCCCCGTTCGACGTGAAGCGCGGAAATGCTGGTGCTTTATGGCCGATTCGGCGGAGCCGGTAATCGAGGTGAGGCCGGGCCTGCCGTCCTCCGCCGACGGCGCCGATTCTCGCCGCGAAAGATCGCTCGTCACGGGGCCGTGGCACCGGCCGTGAAGCGTTTAGGGGGTCGCCGCGGGGGAAGCGCCACTAGACTCTGGCTGTCCCTGGCCGTGGCCTCGCCCCGGCCTTTCCGTAAGCGAGCTGGACGGAACCGCATGTCTGGGTATGACCGCGTAGTGCAACCCGCGGCCGGTGACGAGGCCCTGGAGAACCACCTGGGTGGGGACGAGGCCAAGAACTACCGGCAGTACGAGCTCGACATGGTCGCCCCGCACGTGGGCCGGTCCATGCTGGAGATCGGCTCCGGGCTTGGCCACTTCGCCGAGTCCTTCCTGCCCCGCCTCGACCGGCTGGTGGTCAGCGATTTCGACCCATACTGCGTGGAACAGCTGCGGAAGCGTTTCGAAGGCCGCGACGACATCGACGTGCTCCAGTTCGGCCTGCCGACCGAGATCCCGATCGGCGAGAAGGTCGACACCGTCGTGATGATGAACGTCCTGGAGCACATCGAGGACGACGTCGAGGCCCTGCGCTCGCTCGCCAAAGTCACCCTCCCCGGCGGCCGGATCGTGATCTGGGTGCCCGGCTACATGCAGCTGTACGGAGACTTCGACCGCAAGGTCGGCCACGTCACCCGCTACACCCCCGCCACCCTGCGCAACACGGTCTCCAAGGCGGGCCTGGACATCGACGTGCTCAAGCCGATCAACTTCCTGGGCGGCATCGCCTGGTGGGCCGCCGTCCGCCGCGGAGGCGTCGGCTACCCCGACCCCCGCCTGGTCAAGATCTACGACCGTACGGTGGTGCCCCTCACCCGTTTCATCGAGCGCTTCGTCCGCCCGCCGTTCGGACAGACCGTCTTCTGCGTCGCCCGCGTTCCCAAGTAACCCCCTGCTCGAACAGCCCGCGTCATCCCGTGCGGTGCCGCTCCCGGACTTCCGGGGCGGCACCGCACGCGGTTTTTAATGGGTTGCACGCCTCGGCGACAGCACCGTATGTTCGTCCGCATGTGGATCAACTCCTAAGAGCCGGCGTCGATCAGCCTTCGCTGATCCGCCCGCACTCAGCCCTCTGGCCCCGTTCGTCCGACGTGGCAGCTGAGTTGTCCGACCCGGGATCGCGCCGCGTCGTCACATTCTTCGAGGAGTCCTCATATGCGAATTCATCCTGCCCAGAAGGTCGCCCAGAAGCGTGGCGGGAAGTCCAAGACCGCCAAAACTCCCAAGCCTCGCACCCCGCTCCCCGAGCACGTCGTGCCCGCGGCTCCGCGGCACATGCCGCTGCCTCCGATGCCGACGAGGCCGACCCGGCAGCCGCGCCGGATCCCGGGCAAGGGTGGCCGCTGACCCGCGGGCCCTTTCGAGAAAAGCCCCGGTCCCGGGAGGTTCCCTCCCGGGACCGGGGCTTTCCCCGGACCTCATGGGCGCCCCACGGACGCCCCTTCGGTGAACCAGGTCGTCACAGACGCTCGATGATCGTGACGTTGGCCTGGCCGCCGCCCTCGCACATCGTCTGCAACCCGTACCGGCCGCCGGTCCGCTCCAGCTCGTGCAGGAGCTTGGTCATCAGGATCGCGCCGGTGCCGCCCAGCGGGTGGCCCAGGGCGATGGCGCCGCCGTTCGGGTTCACCTTGGCCGGGTCGGCGCCCAGGTCGTTGATCCACGCCAGCGGGACGGGGGCGAACGCCTCGTTGATCTCGGTGACGTCGATGTCCTCGATGGACAGGCCGGCCTTCTTCAGCGCCTTCCGCGTCGCGGGGATCGGCGCGGTCAGCATGTAGACCGGGTCGTCGCCGGTGAGCGCGAGGGTGACGATGCGCGCCCTGGGGGTGAGGTCGTGGTCGCGGACGGCCTGCTCGGAGGCGATCAGGAGCGCTCCCGAGCCGTCGGAGATCTGCGAGGAGGTGGCGGCCGTGATCACGCCGTCCTCCTTCAGCGTCTTCAGCGACGCCATCTTCTCCAGCGTGGTGTCCGGGCGCGGGCCCTCGTCGTCCTCGACACCGTTGATCGGAGCGATCTGGTCCTTGAAACAGCCGTTCGCGATGGCCTTCGAGGCCCGCTGGTGGCTCTCGTACGCGAACCGCTCCAGTTCCTCGCGCTTGAGGCCCCACTTCTGGCACATGAGCTCCGCGCCGCGGAACTGGGAGATCTCCTGCTTGCCGTAGCGCTCCACCCACTTGTCCCCGAAGGGGAAGGGCATGCCCTTCTCCAGGGCGGCGGTGATGCTCGACCCCATGGGGACGATGCTCATGGATTCCACCCCGGCCGCCACGACGAGGTCCTGGGTGCCGGAGAGCACGCCCTGTGCCGCGAAGTGGATCGACTGCTGGGAGGAGCCGCACTGCCGGTCGATGGTCACACCGGCGACGTTCTCCGGGAGGCCCGCCGACAGCCACGCGTTGCGCGCGATGTCCATGCTCTGCGGGCCGAACTGCATGACACAGCCCATGATCACGTCTTCGACCGCGGACGGGTCGACGCCCGTACGCTCGATGAGCGCGCCGAGGGTGTGCGCGGCCAGATCGGTGGGATGGACGGTGGACAGACCGCCCTTCTTCTTGCCGACGGGGGTGCGGACCGCCCCGACGATGTACGCCTCTGCCACAGTGCCTCCTGCTCGCGAACCCGAGCCGCCTACGAAACCGAGCAACATTCGGTTGATAGGAGGTTACAACAGAACCTTCGTCCGTGCCCTGAACGGGAACCGCCCGCGCGACAGCGAGGCCGCACCTTTCGGCACAGGGGAAGGGGCCCGCTCAGGCTCTCCTGCTGCTCGTCATGGTCGCGTAGGCGATGACGTTGTCGGTGTAGTGACCGGTCGCGCGGTTGTAGGTGCCGCCGCACGTGATCAGGTGCAGCTGAGGGGTCGACGACCGGCCGTACACCCGCTCCGTCGGGAACACCGCCTTCTCCGCCTGCTCCAGCCCGCCCACGGTGTAGACGGCGATGATCCCGTCCTTGCGGTGCACCTCGATGACGTCGCCGTTGCGGATCTCGTCGAGACGGCTGAACACCGCGCTTCCGGCGCGCGTGTCCTTGTGCCCGAGCATCACAGCGGGGCCCGCCTCACCGGGAGTGGGGCCCGAGCGGTACCAGCCGACCAGGTTCGGGTCGCCGACCGGCGGCACCTCGATGGCGCCCTCCTTGTCGAGCCCGACGGACTTCACCGGCGCGTTGACCCCGAGCCGCGGGATGACGAGGCGCACCGGGGACGAGGGCTGCATGGCCGGTGCCGCGGGCAGGCTGGGCAGGGGCGGCGGCACGGTCGGTGGCGCCTGGAAGTAGGGGTTCGCCGGCGCCGCGGCCAGGTCGCGGGGCGGCAGCGTGGTGCGCTGGTCGGCCAGGCCGTACTCCTCGGGCGCGGCCAGCATGTAGAGCAGGCCCACCAGCACCGTGACCACCCCGGCGATCCCGGCCAGGATGAGCACCGACCGCATCATCCGTCCGCCGGCGAGAGGCTCCTGTCCGGGCGGCCATCCCTCGTACGGCGAGCCGTACGGAGGGGGGCCGGGCTGCGGGTACGGCGGCTGGACGGGAGGAACCGGCCGATAGTGGGGAACCGGCCCCTGAGAATGCCCGGAGGGCGGCCAGCCGCCCGGAGGTGGGGTGGTCATCCGGCCACCCCGATCAGCCGCGACCGACGGTGCGACGTCGCAGCACGAGCCCGCCGATCCCGGCGAGCGCCACCATCAGCACACCGCTGAACATGATCATCCGAGCGTCGGGGCCGGCGTCGCCGCCGCCGCCGGTGGAGGCGGCGCCCTTGGGAGTCTCGTCGATCTGCTCGTTGGGATCGGAGGACGGCTCGGCGGTCTGGGTCCGGGTGACGGTGAGCGTCGGCCTGGGGGTCGTCGGGGTGGCCGAAGGTGTCGCCGTCGGCGTAGGGGTCGCAGAAGGACTCGCCGAAGGGCTGGCCGAAGGGCTGGGAGAGCCCGTTCCCACGGTCACCCGCAGCGCGGCGGCGGACGCCTGAGCGGCGTCGGGAAGGTTGCAGTCGAGCAGTTCGACCTCGTCCGCGGTGCCCGTCCCGGCGCCGGTCTTGAGGAGCAGGGTGAACGCGCCGGGCTCGAAGGCGACGACACCCGTCGCGAGGGGGGTCACCGTGACGAGGACGGGAGGCGCGGTGATCGCCTGCCCGGCGACGGGGGGCGCGGCGGTGACCAGGACCTGGCGGAGCTCGGTGGGGAGCGCCAGAACTCCGGTGGGACTCGCACTGATCCGCACCTCCGCGTCGGCGATGAGGCTCGCGCCCGCCGGTGCGGGCGCGGACGGGGTGAGGGTGGGGATGGTGGCCGGCTGGCCGATCTTCCAGGTCGCCACGAGGGGGGCGTTCGTCACCGCCGACGTCGGGCCGGTCAACTCCATCTGGAACGTGTGCGTCGCCGACGGTGTCACCGCACCGGCGAGCGTGCAGGTGTAGGCGACCGGTTTGGGAGCGGCGTACATGGAGGCGAGCGCGGGGAACGCACCGAAGACGCCCGCGCCCACCGTAGCGATCACGGCTGTCTTGGCCGCGACACGCAGCCGCGTCCTGGACTTCAGCACGGTTTCTCCCCGTTCCAGATCGATCGGTCGGCGCACCGGCCGTCCAAGGCTTACAGATTGTGGTCAAGGTTCGGCATAGATCCTACGAACAGAGACCGGGACGCGCGAGCAAGTCGGCTAAACGGACACAAATTCCCATCTATCCCACAGCAAACGACACCGTACATGGGTAAAGCGCCCGACGGGGGATCGGACGGGCGCCTACCAGGTGCCGGACGGGGGCGAAGAAGCCTCCCGGGGTCCGACCGAGACACCTGCCTCGCACCCGGCCATCCGATGGGACGGCGGTCCGGCATCGGCAATCAGCGGCTGGATATACAGAAAAGACCAGGTCAAGACTGGTGATATCAGGCCTGAAGATCACCATCCGTGGAGCGTCATCGGGCAGGCTGGAACCTGCGGGAGATCCAATTCGGACGCCCGGAATCACCTCTTGGGGTGCGGAAATATTCCATCAATTCGGACACGGCGATCATCGACCCCTACCGCCCCGCGCCCCGCGCGGGGCGGGCTGGAACAGCATCCGGCGAATCGACCGGCTCCCGTTCGGAGAGGAGCGGACGGATCAGTGATCTCCCCGAGTTCTTCTCCCCACCGGAAGGATTGAGATGAGCACCCCGGTCGCACCGCGGGCGCGTCGCGGGCAGGTGTCCCGTCGGCGGATCCCGACGAGATGGGTCGCCCTCGCCCTCGCGGTGGCCGTCCTGGTCGCCGTCGGGCTCAGCACGCGGTACCGCTCGGTGGAGTCGGTCGCGGCCTCGGGTCCCGGCCCGTTCGACGCGGCCGCGTACGGAGCACGGACCTACGAGGCCATGGTCGTGCCCGTGATCAGGAGGAAGGCCGTCGAACTGCCCGTACTGGTGAAGGCGATGACCACCGACGCGGAGGGGGCCGGGAAGCTGTACGGCGTCCGGCAGGGCAACGGCCCCTACACCTTCACGGTCAAGGGCACCGGCACGGCCGGGGCGGTGAGGTCCGGGCTGATGCCCGTGACCGTACCGGGGCTGCCCCCGGGCACCCGGGTGTCGCTGCAGGTCGGTCCGGTCATCGATGGCACGGCGCTGCGGGACGCGGTCGGATTCATCACCTTCGGACAGTTCCTCAACCAGGTGGAGTACGCCGACGCCGCCACCGCGCTGAACAACCAGGTGCGGGAGAGGCTGCTCAGGCACCTGGACGCACCGCGGCTGAAGGGCAGGAAGATCTCCTTCGTCGGGGCCTTCAGCTTCCTCACCCCCTCCGTCGTGACCATCACCCCGGTCTCGATCAAGGAGGTCTCGTGAAGACCTCCGTCGCCACCGTCCTGAGCGCCCGCGACGTCACCAAGCTCTACGGGGACACGCCCGCGCTCAGGGGAGTCGACTTCGACGTCGCCGCCGGCCGGGTGACCGCGCTGTTCGGCGAGAACGGGGCCGGCAAGTCGACCCTGATGAGGATCCTGTCCGGGAGCGAGCACCCCACCTCCGGCCATGTCGAGCTCGACGGCGAGCCCGTCAGGTTCGCGTCGCCCCGCGAGGCGGCCGACCAGGGCGTCTCGATCGTCCACCAGGGGCTCAGTCTCTGCCCCAACCTGAGCATCCAGGACAATCTCTTCCTGGCCAGGGAGATCTGCGGAGGGGCGTGGGTGATCGACCGCTCGTCCCAGCGGGCCACCACCACGGCGATTCTCCACAGCCTGAAGGAGTATCCGGATCCCGACCTGCCTGTCGGCGACCTGATGCCGGGCGAGCAGCAGATCGTCGAGATCGCGCGGGCGCTCCTCCAGGAGGCCCGAGTTCTGATCATGGACGAGCCCACCTCGGCCCTCACCACCCCTGAGATCGAGGTCCTGTTCCGGGTCATCAAGGAGCTGACCGCGAACGGGGTGGCGGTCGTCTACGTCTCCTCGCACCTGGAGGAGGCGTTGAAGATCGCCGACGACGTCGTCGTCCTGCGTGACGGGCGACTCGTCGCCACGGCGAACGCCGAGAGCGTCTCCGTCCGGTGGCTCCTGGAGCACATGACCGACCGCGACCGGGACGACCTTTTCCCGTACCACGCGCCGGTCAGCGGGCAGGAGGTGCTGAGCCTGCGCGGCCTCGTGGTGGCCGACCCGGCCAATCCCGGCCGTCTCGCGATCGACGACCTCTCCCTCACCGTCAGGGAGGGCGAGATCGTGGGGATCTACGGCCTGACGGGCTCCGGCCGCACCGAGTTGCTGGAGGCGCTCGCCGGCCTGATCCCCTCGCAGTCGGGCGAGATCCTGCTCGGTGGCGTCCCGCTGGAACACGCGGGGATCCGCGACCGCATCGCCCAGGGCGTGGTCCTGGTCCCCGAGAACCGGTGGCGCGACGGCCTCGTCCCGACGATGTCGGTCGGGGAGAACCTCTCCCTGGCCCGGCTGGGCACCTTCGTCCACCGGTTGTTCGTCTCCCGTGCCCGCGAACGGGAGGTCGTCAACCGGATGATCACCGACATCGACGTCGGGAGGGAGGACGCGCGGGCGGCCGTCGCGTCCCTGAGCGGCGGCGACCAGCAGAAGGTGATCATCGGCAGGGCTCTGCTGACCGCCCCCCGGGTACTCCTGCTGGACGAGCCCTCGCGCGGCGTCGGCACCGATGTCAGGGCTGAGATCTTCGAGCTCCTGGCGGCACACGCGGAGCGCGGCCTGGCCGTCGTCTTCACCACGTCGGACGCCGAGGAGGCCCTGCGCGTCCCCGACCGGTTGCTGGTGCTCGCCCGCGGCGTCCTCGCCGGTGAGTTCCGGCGCGGCGAGACGGCCAGGGAGGAGCTGATGAGGGTGTCGGACGGCGCCGCCGTCGACACGGGCGAGGAGACGGCGGAGTGACGTCTCGGGAAACGTCTTCCACGTCGGAGTCCCCGGACCACTCCCCGCCCGAGGCGGTCACGGCCGAGGCACGTCGCTTGTCGCTGGTGAACAACCTGTTCGAGTTACGGGCGCTCATCGCGCTCGCGGTCGTGGTGGCGGTCTTCGGCCTGCTGTCCGACTCCTTCCTCACGGTGCCGAACCTCGTCATGATGACCAAGCATGTCGCGATCACCGCGATCATCGCGCTCGGCATGCTGCTCGTCATCGTCAAGGGCGGCATCGACCTGTCGGTGGGCTCGATCGCCGGGCTCTCCGGCGTCGTCGCCGGCGAGTTGCTCGGAGGGCTCGGCCTCGGGTTCGCCGACGTGGTCGCCTACCCGCCCGTGTGGGGTGTGATCGTGCTCTGCGTCACGGTCGGCATGCTCGTCGGCCTGGTGAACGGCATCGTCATCACCCGCTTCGACGTGGCGCCGTTCATCGCGACGTTCGGCATGCTGTACGTGGCGCGGGGAATCGCGCTGCTGATCTCCAATGGCTCGACCTACCCCGATCTGGACGGCGACCCGCGGCTCGGCAACACCGGCTTCCACGTTCTCGGCAACGGGCGCGCGCTCGGCCTCCCGACGAGCCTGTGGATCATGATCTTCCTCGCCGTCGCCGTCACGCTCGTGCTCGGCAGGACGCCGTTCGGGCGATGGCTGTACGCCGTGGGCGGCAACGAGCGTGCCGCGGAGCTCTCCGGGGTCCCGATCAGGTGCGTCAAGACGGCCGTGTACGTGATCTCCGGCGCCTGCGCCGCGCTCGCGGGCCTGATCATCGCCTCGGAGCTCACCTCGGCGGCACCGCTCGCCGGTGAGATGTACGAGCTCAACGCGATCACCGCGGTGATCCTCGGCGGCGCCGCGCTGAGCGGCGGGCGCGGCACGGTGCGAGGCACCCTCATCGGAGCCTTCACCATCGGCCTCCTCTCCGACGGCATGGTGCTCGTGGGCGTGTCGACGTTCTGGCAGATCATCGTGAAGGGGGTCGTGCTCGTTCTCGCCGTGATTCTGGACCGGGGGCAACAGCGGATCCAACGGCGCGGGGCCACCGTGTCGGCGATGGCCGCCGACAGACGAGCGGGCTGATCCGCCGAGCTCACCCGATCTCGGGGCCCCGAGCGGGATCGGCGCCGATCTTGGCCCCTCCTTGGCTCCCCGGTGATTCTCGAAGCGACAGGATTGCCGCTTCTTTGGGAATTTCAGATTGGCAGGAAATCCGCCCCTCATCGGGGAATTGACAGGATAAACGCATGGCAGTCGAAGCGTTCGGCAGCGATATCACGCTGCGTATCAACGGTGCCGACCACCCCGTCTCTCTGGACAACCGGGTGACCCTCCTGGACGCGCTACGGGAGCGTCTCGGACTGACCGGGACGAAGAAGGGGTGCGACCACGGGCAGTGCGGGGCATGCACGGTTCTGCTGGACGGCCGCCGGGTGAACAGTTGCCTCACGCTCGCCGTCGCGGTCGCCGGGCAGGAGATCGTCACCATCGAGGGGGTGGCCGCCCTCGCCCCCGGGAGTGATCTGCACCCCGTACAGCAGGCGTTCCTCGACCACGACGGTTTCCAGTGCGGCTACTGCACGCCGGGCCAGATCTGCTCCGCCATCGGCGCGCTCGGCGAGGCGGAACAGGGCTGGCCGAGCCATGTCACCGAGGACGTCGCCGCCGGTGTCGCCTCCAGCCGCGCCCTGGACGCCGAGGAGGTCCGCGAGCGGATGAGCGGCAACCTCTGCCGCTGCGGGGCCTACGCCGGAATCGTCGAAGCCGTCCTCGACGCGGCCGGCGGTGAGAACCGGGAGCCGGTTCTCACCGGGCGGAGCTCAGGGGACGCGCGATGAGACCCTTCACCTACGAGCGCGCCACCGACCCCGATGCCGCCGTCACCGCCCTCCTGGACGGCACCGACGCGATGTTCCTCGCCGGCGGTACCAACCTCGTGGACCTGATGAGGCTCGGCGTGGCGAGGCCCGCGACGCTGGTGGACGTCACGCGACTGCCGTACGACCGCATCGAGCACCGGGCCGACGGGAGCGTGCTCATCGGCGCGATGGTGCGCAACAGCGATCTGTCCGGCGATCGGGGCATCAGGGAGCGTTTCCCCGCGGTCTCCCAGGCGGTGCTGGCCGGGGCCTCGGGGCAGCTGCGGTCGATGGCCACCACCGGCGGTAACCTGCTGCAACGCACACGCTGCCCGTACTTCCAGGACATCACCAAGCCGTGCAACAAGCGCGAACCGGATACCGGCTGTTCGGCGATCGGCGGTGCCGACCACCGCGACCTGGGGGTGATCGGCACCTCCGTCGCGTGTGTGGCCACCCACCCCTCCGACATGGCGGTGGCGATGGCCGCCCTCGACGCCGTGGTGCACATCAGACTCGCGGAAGGCGAGGAGCGGGCGGTGCCGCTCTCCCGTTTCTACCTGCTGCCCGGCGACACCCCTGACCGGGAGACCGTGCTCGACCCCGGTGACCTGATCACCGGGGTCGAGTTGCCACCGCCCGTGGCCGGCGCGGTCATGCTGTACCGCAAGGTCCGCGACCGCTGGTCCTACGCGTTCGCGGTGGTCTCGATCGCGGCGGTGGTCGCGACGGAGGCCGGCGGGTCGCTGCGGGAGATCCGGCTCGCGCTGGGCGGGGTGGCCCCCGTGCCGTGGCGGGCCAGGGAAGCCGAGGGGATGCTGACCGGCCACAGGCCGACCAGGGCACTGCTGCTCGCTGCGGCGGAGGCGGAGTTCGCGGCGGCGCGCCCCCTCCCCGGGAACGAGTTCAAGATCGACCTCGCCGGCGACCTGATCGCGGCGAGCGTGCGCGATCTCACGAGACCGGCGGGGTCCGCGGGGAGCTTCACACGGGAGGAGCGGGGATGACCGTCGACAAGGTGCTCGACAAGGTGGTGGGCGGGGCACCGGCCAGGATCGAGGGACGCGACAAGGTCACCGGCGCGGCCCGTTACGCGTACGAGTACCCCGTGCCGAACGCCGTCTACGTCTGGCCGGTGCAGTCCACGATCGTCCGGGGGCGGGTGCGCTCCGTCGACGGCGCCGCCGCGCTCGCCCTGCCCGGGGTGATCGCCGTACTGGACAGTGGCAACGTCTTTCGGCTGCGTCCCGCGCAGGACGCCGAGCTGGCCGTTCTGCAGTCGGCCGACGTCGCCTACCGGGGGCAGATCGTCGCCGCCGTGGTCGCGACCACCCTGGAGGGCGCCCGCGAGGCGGCGTCGGCGGTGCGCGTGGACTACGAGGAGGACGAGGAGTACGACGTCGAACTGGATCCCGGCGACCCGCGGATCTTCTCTCCGGAGACGGTCAACGCGGGCCTCGCGGGGACGGTCGACCGGGGTGACGCCGAGGGCGCCCTCGCGTCGGCACCGGTCCGCGTGGACGCCGTCTACACGACCCCGACCGAGCACGCCAGTCCGATCGAGCCGCACGCCACGATCGCGTTCTGGGAGGGCGAGACCCTCACGCTCTACAACGCCGACCAGGCACCGTGGAAGTCGGCGACCACGATCGCCCGGCTGTTCGGTCTTCCCGAGAGCGCGGTGAGCGTCGTCGCCGACCACACCGGCGGCGGTTTCGGGTCGAAGGCGGCGCCCCGCCCGCCGACCGTGCTGGCGGCGCTGGCCGCGCGCGCCGTGAGACGACCGGTCAAGGTGGCGATGACCCGGCAGCAGATGTTCGCGCTCGTCAGCTACCGGACGCCCACCGTGCAGCGCGTACGCCTGGGAGCCGAGCGGGACGGCAGGCTGACCGCGGTGTGGCACGAGGCGCTCCAGCAGAGTTCGAAGCTCGTCGAGTACACCGAGCAGACGGTCGCGGCCGGCCGCGTGATGTACGCGGCGCCCAACAGCCACACCGCTCACCGGCTGCTGCAGCTGGACGTGCCGACCCCCTCGTGGATGCGTGCCCCCGGTGAGGCTCCGGGGATGTTCGCCCTGGAGTCGGCGATGGACGAGCTGGCGTACGTCCTCGGGATGGACCCCGTCCAGTTGCGGATCGTCAACGAGCCTTCGGCCGACCCCGAGTCGGGACTCCCGTTCAGCAGCCGCAACCTGATCGCCTGCCTGCGTGAGGGTGCGGCGCGCTTCGGCTGGGCCGGGCGCGACCCCACGCCCGGCGTCCGCGAGGAAGGCGACCGGCTCCTCGGGACCGGCGTCGCGTCGTCGACCTACCCCGTCTTCACCATGGCCTCCACCGCGACCGCCTACGCCGAGCCCACCGGCAGGTTCGTGCTCGAGATCGCCGCGGCCGACATCGGCACCGGCGCCCGCACCGCGCTGACCCAGGTGGCCGCCGACGAGCTCGGCGTGCCGATGGACCTGGTCACGGTGAGGGTGGGCCGTAGCGTCTTCGGTCCCGCGCCTCTCGCCGGGGGGTCCATGGGCACCTCCTCGTGGAGCTGGGCGGTGAGCAAGGCGTGCCGTGCGCTGGTGAAGGAGCTCGACGAGCGGTCCGGCGTCGTCCCTCCCGAGGGACTGGAGGTGCGGGCGGACACCACCGAGGATCTCGCCGCCGCCAAGCGCCTCTCACGCCACTCGTTCGGGGCACAGTTCGCCGAGGTCAGCGTGAACGTCGACAGCGGACAGGTCCGTGTCGAGCGGCTGCTGGGAGTCTTCGCGGCCGGCCGGATCGTGAACGCCAGGACGGCGCGCTCGCAGTTCCTGGGCGGCATGACGATGGGGATATCCATGGCCCTGCACGAGGCCCTGCGGATGGACCCCCGGTTCGGTGACTTCGTCAACCACGACCTGGCCGGATACCACATCGCGGCGAACGCCGACGTCCGCGGGATCGAGGCCCACTGGATCGACGAGCAGGACGACGAGCTCAACCCGGTCGGTGTGAAGGGAATCGGCGAGGTGGGGATCGTCGGCACCGCCGCGGCGATCGCGAACGCCGTCTTCCACGCGACCGGCTTCCGGCAGCGCGACCTGCCGATCACTCTTGATCGGGTACGGGCGGCCATGCGCGCCGGCTGACGGAAGACCGCACCGAGCGAACCCACCCGCGCGCCGACACCCGGCGCGCGACACCCGACCTGCCGCGCGCCGGGTACCGGCGGCACCGCGCGCCATCCGACCGACGCGCCGGCCCCGGTACCCTGCGGCACCGCCCGACATCCGGCCTGCCGCGCGTCAGCCTCCGCCGCGCAGCTGGTCCCGTATGGCGCGTGCCAGCCCGGGGTCGTCGGCGATGACTCCGTCCACGTTGAGCCTGTACAGGCGCTGCAGCCACCTCTTCACCCCTTCGGCGGCGCGCCCACCGGAGGCGCCGCTCCCGAGATCCGCCCGAAGCCGCGCGAGCCTGCGAACCGTCGTGGCGTGGACGAGGAGCCCTTCCCTCTGTGCGTTCCTGACGAGCGTGACGGGTGACACCGATCTTCCGCTGAGACCTGCGGGACCGATCCGCTTGGTGACCAGACCGATGCCGTCGGCGTACTTGGCGACCTCCCGCAGTCCTGCCGGGGTGACCATGTCGTCGTAGGTGAGCGGGTCACCCGCGCTCGCGAGGTCGTACGGGGCGCCGGTCGCGCCGACGAACTGGATGAGCCGCAGCCGGGTGAGGGAACGCAGGCGCCTGAGATTCCCCGCCTCGAAGGACTGGATGAACGCCGGGTCCCGCTCGTCGTCCCATCCGTAGCGCGCGAAGGTCTCCAGGAGAGGCTCCTCCAGGGGCAGCCCGATCGAGGCGAAGTAGGTGGGGAACTTGGTCTCCGCGTAGACGCCCACCCCGTGTTTCTGCGCGAGCTGGACCACCTCGTCGAGTGTCGGGATGCGTTCCATCCCGTCGTACGCGGTGTTCTCCCGCCGCTCCTTGGAGAAGCGCTCCCTGGCACGGAGGGTACGCAACTCCTCCAGGGTGAAGTCCTCGGTGAACCAGCCCGTGTGCCGGATGCCGTTGATGACCTTGGAGGTCATGCGGTCGGCGAACTCGGGGTGTCCGGCGATGTCGGTGGTCGCCGAGAGCTCGTTCTCATGCCGTGCGACCAGCACGTGGTCCTTGGTCGAGACGAGGTCCGGCTCGATGTAGTCGGCACCCATCGAGATGGCGACCGTGTAGGCGAGAAGCGTGTGCTCGGGCCGGAAGGCACTGGCTCCGCGATGCGCGATGATGATCGGCGCGATCTCGTGGCGGCCGAAATGCCGCGCCTCCGGGTTCGCCGGGGAGCTCACGGACCGCCCGTCCGCGGAACTCGCGGAACTCACGGGCCGCTCGGCCACCGAGTCACCGGATCGCCCGTCCGCGGGGCTCACGGACCGCGTGCCCGTCGAATCGACGTGGTGAAGGGCGCCGATCACGGTCATCCCTATGAATACGGCCAGCACACCGGCCCGCGCCTTGTTCACCCGCGTACACCCCCCGCTCCGGTTCAGCAGGGGGACACATCCGCATAAGCGGCTATACCCGGACTGGAGATGCAATTAACGATCAGAAGCGATTTCTAGCCGAGATAACACCACATAAGCACTTCCTAGGACATTTCACCACATATATCCCGATATTGCTGTCCACAAAAAAAGAGTGAGCGATTGATCACTCACTCCTCGACGAAGAGAAACGCGGGTCGGTTGACGGCTCGGCCTTCCGAGCCCCGACCTCGGATCACCACTCGCCCCGTGACCCGTCTCGCCGGCCCTGTCCCTGCCGTCCGCCCCCATGGCCCTCTCGCCATCCGGCCTGCGGACCTCGACGCCGAGACTCCCGCGCCCCCGGTCGCTCCCGGTCCCAGTCGTCGCCGCCCTCGGCGTCCGGGCCCGACCGCGGGGAATCCCGGTCTCCACGGCTCCCGAACCCTCGCCCCTCGCCGCGTTCGCCCTCCGGGCCTCGACGCCAGAAACCGCGATTACTTCGGTGTTTCCACCCCGGATACCGCCGACCGGTCTCCCACGCCCTGTGCCGTCCGCCGTCCGAGTGTCTCGGCCGTCCGAATCCCCAGTTTCCCCTGCGTTCGACGGTCGTCCTCGAACGCTCGGCCGTCCGCCCGCCGTTGCCCCAGTTCTTGGTCGTCCAGCCCCCGGCGTGCTTCGGCGCCGAATGCGCGAAACGTTTGCCACCCCACCCCGTGCGATCGTGCCCCTTCGGGTGTTGTACCGCGCCAAGAGCGGCCACCCCTATGAGTACGGCTACGACCCCGGCCCGCACGATGCTCACCTGGGCACACCCCCACCTTCTGATCATTCGGGGGGATGCCTCTTATCGAACAACTTCCTACCCGGATTGACGGGGAGGCTAACGAGCGGCGAAAACGTCGTGACCCACGGATTCGCGGTGTATCGCGCCCGATCTGGAAAACACCGCGCCCGGACCGCGGGCCGGACACGGTGGACTCAGGCGCGCCGGGTCTTCGACAGGGTCGCGTAGACGATGATGTTGTCGGTGTAGTGGCCGGTCGCGCGGTTGTAGACACCGCCGCAGGTGATCAGCCGCAGCGTCGCCTCACCGGTGTTGCCGTAGACCCGCTTGGACGGGAAGGCCGTCTTGCTGACCTGTTCCACACCGTCGACCGTGAACTCCGCGAGACTTCCGTCGGACCGGGAGACCTTGATCTTGTCCCCTCGGCTGATCTCCTTCAACCTGCTGAAGACGGCGGCGCCCTTCTTGGTGTTCACGTGCCCGAGGACCACCGAGGGCCCCTGCTGCCCGGGGGTCGGGCCGTGCTTGTACCAGCCCGCCTGGTTGGGCCTGCTCAGCGGAGGCGTCTGGATCTCCCGCTTGGAGTCGACACCCAGTGCCATCAGCGGGGCGAGCACGCCGATCTTCGGGATGGCGATCCGCCGGGGCTGCACGCCGTCGCTCTTCAGCGGCTCCGGAGGCATGGTCACCGGCAGTGGCGGCGCCGCCGTGGGCGCGGCCGCCGTGAGCGGGGCGTCCAGCCCGCCCGGCCCCACCGAGGACGGCGTCACTCCCACGGGCTGCTGTCCGGCGGCAGGGACCTCCTGGATCTGGATGTTGCTGTCCGCCGCCTGCGGCACGGGCGGCCCGTACGGCGCGTCCTCTATCGCGGGGGGCAGGTATGCGAGGAGCCCCGCCATGATCGCGGCCACCCCGCCGAGCGACCCCGCCACGAGGAGCCCGGCCATCAGCATGCTCCCCTTGGGCTTGGGAGCGGGGCCGGTGCCGTGATAGGGGCCGGGGCCGCCCTGACCAGGTCCTTGATACATCCGGCGCCTCCTTCAGCTGTCCCTCTGGCCGCGCGCGTGTGCCGCCCGCCGCCTCATCAAGGCCACACCGCCCAGTGCGCTTCCCGTCACCATCGCCGTGCCCGCGCTGAGAAGCCCCAGCCCGGAGCCGCCCTCGGGAGCCTCACCCGTCTGCGCCCCGCCGCTGGGCGTGATGACCACCTGCGGCGCGGTGGGGGTGGGCCTGGTGGGGGTGACGGTGGCGGTCACGGTGAGGGTCGGCTTGGGCGTCGAGGTGGTGGTGCTCCTGGTGGTGTTGTTCGGCCCGGGCGTCTGGTTGCCGGCCCCGGTCTGGGTGCCCGTCGGGGTGGGGGTGGCCGTGCCCGTCGGGGTGCCCGTCGGGGTGCCCGTCGGAGTGGCCGTGGGGCTGCCCGTGGGCGTAGTGCTGGGGGTGACGCTGGGGTCCGGGGAGCCCGTCCCGCTGGGTGAGGGGGACACGCCCCGCTCGGAGATGGTGACGTCCACCGAGACCGGCGCGCTGACGAGCGCGCACGTGGCCCGGTAGTCGGCCGGCGGGTTCTGCAACTGCTTCGTGATCACCCGGAAGGCGTCTACCTGCGCGAACTTACCGGCCTCCAGGTTCGTGACCTGGATGGTGTGCTCGCCGTACTTGAGGCCGTTGAACCTCCACAGCGTGAGCCCGCCCCGGTGCGCGGCGTTCGTCGGCGTGCCGTCGGCGTCCTTCGAGGCGTCGATGAAGGCCGGCGTGGCGTCCTGGCCGTCGATCTTGAAGCCGACCTGCCCCGCCTCCGTGCTGCGCCGGGCGATGTACTCGATCCCGGTGCCGGTGAACGTGAAGGTGGCGAAGGAGTTCACCCTGTCGGTGCGGTGCAGGTCGCGGCCGTAGTCGCCGATGCTGAGCGCCTCGTCGTTCAGCTCGTACCAGTCGGCCGCCGCGTGGTACTTCACCCGGGGGTCGTCGTTGTTGACCATGATCTCGCCGGCCGGGGGCATGAAGTCCACGAACAGCTTCCGGGGAGAGACCTTGAGCGTGCCCGCCTGGTCGGTGTGGGCGGCGTCGGAGATCCCCTCGGGGAGCTTCAGGATGCTGCCCGGCTGCAGCTTGCCCGGCTGGTCGACGACACCCTTCGGCTGCAGTACGCCGATCCAGCTCCCGGACATCTGCACGTTCCCGGTGACCAGGACCTTGCCTCCGGGGCCGAAGTAGTCCGGCGAGCCGAACCTGGCCGGGTCGCCGTTCCTGTAGTTGAGGTCCCAGCCGATGTTGAGCGGCTCCCCGACGGTGAGCGTCGTGGGAATCGACACCTTGGTCCGGAGGTTCACCGTGCTGCCTCCCAGGGCGATCCCCCCGGTGCAGCTGTAGTCGACCACGAGTTCGGCGATGCCGGAGCCGGACGCACCGGAGGCGCCGGAGGGCAGTGCGACGAGCGCGCCACCGAAAAGGCACAGGGCCGAAACCGCGAGGGACCTACGGAGCCCAGATCGCCACCGAACCACCACATACTCCGATCACGAAGGCTGCCGCCAACAGGCATACCCATAGCACACCGAGGGTAGATCGTACGGTTTGAACCATCTTCGGCGCAGCGAGATCGTGGGTGGATTCGAAGACCGTGGCGTACTTGTGATCTGGATATACCTCTACATACCACAGCAAGCCACGCTAACAGCGCGATATCGACTGTACCTGCTAGTAACAGAATTGTATTCTGTATCACGAGCCGTCGCGAGTCGCCACGAGTCCCAAGGAGGCACACCATGCAGCGAGACCTCTTCGAGGAGGAGCACCAGCTCTTCCGAGAGACCGTGCGCGAGTTCCTGGCCCGCGAGGTCGCGCCTCACCACGATCAGTGGGAGAAGGACGGCATCGTCCCGCGCGAGGTGTGGAAGAGGGCCGGAGAGATCGGGATGTTCGGCTTCGGGGTGCCCGAGGAGTTCGGCGGTGCGGGAATCACGGACTTCCGCTACAACGCCGTGATCGTCGAGGAGGTGATGGCGATCGGCGCGACCGGCCTGGGCTACTCGCTGCACAACGACGTGATGGCCCCGTACTTCGTGGACCTCACCAACGACGAGCAGAAGGCCCGCTGGCTGCCCGGGTTCGCCTCCGGTGAGCTGATCACGGCGGTCGCGATGAGCGAGCCCGGCGCGGGCAGCGACCTGCAGGGCATCAGGACGACCGCGGTACGCGACGGCGATCACTACGTGGTCAACGGCCAGAAGACCTTCATCACCAACGGCATCAACTCGGACCTGGTCGTCGTCGTGGCGAAGACCGACCCGGACGCGGGCGCGCGGGGGATCTCCCTGCTCGTCGTCGAGCGGGGCATGGAGGGCTTCAGCAGGGGCCGCAACCTGGAGAAGATCGGCATGCACGCCCAGGACACGGCGGAGCTGTTCTTCGACAACGTCCGGGTCCCCGCGGCCAACCTGCTGGGCCCGCAGGAAGGGCAGGGCTTCTTCCAGCTCATGGCCAACCTGCCGCAGGAACGCCTCTCGATCGCGGTGATGGCGGTGGCGGCGGCGGAGACGGTCCTGCGGACGACGATCGAGTACTGCAAGAACCGTACGGCCTTCGGCCGGAGTATCGGCGGCTTCCAGAACACCCGTTTCGTCCTGGCCGAGCTGGACACCGAGGTGGACATCGCCCGCCTCTATGTGGACAGGTGCATCCTCGCCCTCAACGCAGGGGAACTCACCGCCGTGGACGCCGCCAAGGCGAAGTGGTGGACCACGGAGCTGCAGACCAAGGTCATCGACCGCTGCCTCCAGCTGCACGGCGGTTACGGCTACATGATGGAGTACCCCGTCGCCAAGGCCTGGATGGACAGCCGCGTCCAGACCATCTACGGCGGCACCACCGAGATCATGAAGGAGATCATCGGTCGCTCCTTCGGCTTCTGAGACCGGCCTCGGCACCCGATCGGAGAGGCCGGGCGCGCAGCCCTGGCTTCGGCCACGCAGGTGAGGCCCGACGCGGGAAGACGATCCAGGACCGGCTCTTCCCGCTCACGGGCCACTCCGGCTCAAGGACACCCGGCTCCTGAGACACCCCGGAACGCCCGGCGAAGAGCCGCAGTCCACGCCCTCGCGGGACTGCGGCTCCCCGCGACCGGCCGGGCCCTCACCCCTCGGTGATGTCCTCGACCTGGGTGGCCACCCCGTCCTTGATCGTCACCTTGGCGAACAGTGCGCCCCTCTTCTTGATCGCCGCCTGCAACTGCTCCATCGAGCAGCTGTACGGGGCCTGTCCCTCCCTGCAGACCAGCCCCCGCGCGTCGCGCACGACCGTGAACGGCAGCAGGAGGGCTTTCACCTCCCGGTCGCTCTCCGAGGTCACGGTGATCCCGTCCGCCCCGCGCAGGGCGATCTTCCCTCT
Source organism: Streptosporangium sp. NPDC006930 (assembly GCF_040635605.1). Lineage (NCBI taxonomy): Bacteria > Bacillati > Actinomycetota > Actinomycetes > Streptosporangiales > Streptosporangiaceae > Streptosporangium > Streptosporangium sp. NPDC006930. The sequence goes on from NZ_JBEYID010000002.1 coordinate 406,229, forward strand.
TATCGTGGCGTCGACGTCCCGGCTCCCGGGAACGCTCACGGACGGCAACGGCGTGACGGAATCGTCGGGATCCGTCGACGCGGAGGCGGCCGGGGTCGGCGCGGGGGACGGGGAGAGCGTGGCGGAGGCCACGGGAGACGGAGTGACCGAGGCGGTCACGATAACGGTGGCTGTGACGGTCGCCGGCGTGCCGGAGGCCCCACTCCCACCGGAACATGCGGAAAGGGCTGCGGCCAGGGCTGCTACCAGCAGGGCACGCGTCGCCTTCGAGGTCCTGTTCACGAAAGGTAACGATCCCATGGGTTGGGGATTGCGTTTACCAACCGCGAAGACGGCTTCGGCGCCGCATACTGGTCAACGGAGACTCCCCGAGGTGGTGACGATGGACAGCGGACTGATTCTGCTGATCTTCCTGGCGTTCCTGTTCGCCTGGGGCCTGAACCGGGTGCGGCGTGCCTTCCGGCTCGGCCCGGTCGCGTACATCGGCGTCATGGCCGTGTTCGTCATCGCGATGCTCGCCATCTGGGGACAGACCGTCCGCTGATCTCTCCCCCGGCCCCGGGCGCCTCTCGGACGCCCTCCCGAGCCGTGAATCCTCGAAAGCCCCGTTTACCGGGAGCCCTCCAGCAGCACGCTCGCGACCAGCTCGGGGTCGTCGGTCATCGGCAGGTGTCCGCACCCCTTGAGCAGCTTCACCCGCTGCCCCGACCATCTGGCCGCGCGGACGGCCTGCCGGCGCGGAAGCAGGCGGTCGCGCTCGCCCCAGGCGATCGTGACCGGCACCTTCGGTGGCGCGGGAGGCATCAGCCCCGCGAACGAGGCGAGGGTCTCGTCGAAACCGGAGGCGTCCCCCAGCGCCTGGAACCCGGCGAGCAGCGCCTCGGACGAGATCCTTCTCGGATGGGCGACCATCACACCGGCGCAGAGAAGGCGGCCCAGCGGATCTTCCACGAGGGCGGCGGCCCGCCGGGGAGAAAGGTCGCGAACCGAGGCCCTGCCGGCGCGGAGGACGGCTCGCGCGTACATGAGCTCGCTGCGGTTCCAGAATCCGGCCGGAGAGAGCGCGGTGGCCGAACGGACCACCCCGCGTGAGGCGAGTTCGAGAGCGACGTAACCCCCCAGGGAACTACCCGCCACATGAGGGTCGCGCAGGCCGAGCACATCGAAGAAGGATTCGATCGCGTCCGCCAGGCTTTCCGCCGTGTACGGCGTACCGGGCGGCAGCGGCGGCGAGATGCCGAAACCGGGGAAGTCGACCGCGATCACGTCCCGTTCGGCGGCGAGTCTGTCGAGCATCGGCAACCATGCCTGCCAGTGATGCCCGATGCCGTGCAGCAGGACGAGGGGAGGACCTGTCCCGCGCCGTTCGAACGCCAGCTCCATGCCCCCGAGTCAACCATCGATCGGGAACGGGTGCCAGTCGTGCCGCTTGCGGCTCAGCGCGACCTGGTGGGGATCTCGAACCAGACGGCCTTGCCCTCCTTGGTGGGGCGGGAGCCCCAGCGCCTGGCGAGCTGGTCGACGAGGTAGAGACCCCGCCCGCCCTCGTCGTTCTCCCCCGCGCTGCGGATGCGTGGCAGCCGAAGGTCCTGGTCGAAGACCTCGACCCAGACGGACTCCCTGCCCCGGCGGATCCTGAGCGTGAACTCCTTCTCGTTGACGATCTCGTCTTCGAAGCCCGGAACGTCCCAGGACTCGTCGAACGGCAGCGGGGGGCCGTCCATCGTCAGCTCCCTGCGCGGGATGCTGGCGGTGGCGGCGTGCAGCACGACGTTGGTGACGACCTCGGAGACGAGCAGGCAGGCGAGCTCGGCGCGCTCCTCGGGGACGTTCCAGCCGATGAACGCCTCCGAGGCCATCCGGCGCGCCTCCCCGACCATGATCGGCTGAGCGGGGAAGGTACGCTCCTCGACGGCCAGGTCCTCGGAGGCGGACCTGAGGACGAGGATGGCCATGTCGTCGTCGATCTCACCGGGTACCGCGACGGTGGCGGCGTCGGCGATCTCCTCGACGGAGGCGTCACTGATCTTGATCAGCTTGCCGCAGAGCTGCGCCAGCGCCTCCTCGACGTTGGGCGGCCTGCCGTCGGCGTCGCGGATGGGGCGGCGGTCGACGAGCCCGTCGGTGTAGAGGAGCAACGAGGCCCCGGGGGGCAGCGTCCGCGTCTCCTCCTTGTAGACCAGGTCGGCGTGCATGCCCTTGGCCCGCACTCCCAGCGGCTGGCCGACCTCGCGGATGTCCAGCTCGGTGCAGGTGTCGCCGATCAGCAGCAGCGGAGGGGCGTGACCGGCGTTGGCGAACGACAGCTGCCGCGACCAGGCGTCGTACACGAGGTACTGGCAGGTGACGATGGGCGGGACGCTGATGTCGGTGCCGCTCTCGTCCTGCTCGGGGGTCGCGATGATGCGCGTCCACTCGTCGAGCCTGGCGAGGATCTCCGCGGGCGGCTTGTCGTCCTGGGCGAACGCCCGCAGGGCCGCCCGCAGCTGTCCCATCACCGCCGCGGCCTTGGCGCCCCGGCCCTCGACGTCGCCGATGACGATGCCGACCCGGCCCGCCGAGAGCGGGATGACGTCGTACCAGTCGCCGCCGACCTGGGTCTGGATGCCCTGCCCGTGGCTGACCAGAGGGGCGGCGGGGAAGTAGCGGACCGCGATCTCCAGACCGTCGAGCTGCGGCAGCGCACGGGGCAGCAGGTGCTTCTGGAAGGACTCCGCGGTGTGCCGCTCCTCCTCGAACAGCAGGGCGTTGTCGACGGCGAGGGCGACCCTGGTGGCGATGGCCCCCACGAAGTCGCGGTCGAAGGCGTCGTAGTGCGGGCTGCGCCGGTCGGTCAGATTGGACAGCCCCAGATAGATGAGCCCGAGGGTCTCTCCACGCACGCACAGCGGCGCGACGATGGCCGAGGTCATGCCGATCTCGGCGGCGAGGCGGGTGTTGGCCTCGCCCGGACTGGGATAGTTGGTCTGGGAGAAGTCCTCGACGAGGATCGTCTCCTGGCGGCGCAGCGCGATCTCGGCGTAGTGCCCCACCGGGTAGTGGATCTCCGCCCCGAGCGGCGCCCAGGTGTTGGGCGGCGGGCTCCAGCCCTGGACGTGGGTGGAGACCCTCCGGGTGAGCCGCCCCTCCTCCACCAACTCGATGAAGCAGTGGTCGGCGAACTGCGGGACGAGCATCTCCGCGACGCGCTTGAGCGTCTCCTCGACGTAGAGCGATCCGGCGAGGCGCTCGCCGATCCGCTCCAGCAGGCCGAAGCGGTCCTTCTCCCGCTCGTTGCTGCGCATCGCCTCGCGGGCGGTGATGACGATGCCCGTCACCGCTCCCGAGGGATGCCGCAGCGGCACGGCCTGTGCCCGTACGTAGATGATCGTCCCGTCACCGCGCCTGACGTCGAACGTGCCCTCCCAGACGCCGCCCTTGAGGACGTGCTTGGAGAGCTCGACGGCGAGCGGGTGGTCCTTCTCCATGATGCCCAGGGAGAGCGACTGGTCACGGGGTCCCGAGGTGCCGGGGCGCCCGAACAGCCTTTCGGCGAACGGGTTCCAGTAGAGAAGGTTGCTGAACCTGTCGGTGACCACCACCGCCATCTCGGCGAGATCCAGGACGGAGCCGGCCGTGAGATGATCAGCGGCGTCCTGGGAGACATCCCCCCACCGCTTCATCCGGTGACCGCCCCTCGTGGGCGGGTGTGTGCAAAGCGAACCACGGTTGCTCCTGCAGTCTCGGCCTGGGAGCGGAGGGACTCCCGAACGGGATCCAACCGAGCTAGGGGGCCTCGGTCAGCGTGTGGAGACGAAAACGTGCGCGGCAATCTCTCGCGGGAGATCCGCAAGAAAATTGTCCGCCTCGTCGTCACCTGTCACCCGCACACCGTCGTCGCTCGCCGCGAGCGTCACCTCGCGTCCGGGTTGTATCCCAACTTGCTTGAGTTTAAGCATCACAGCCGGATCGCTTTGCACTTGTTCGCTAATTCGCCGCACGACAACGGGTATATCTCTGGGTCCGGCCATCGCGGCCATCGACGGCAGCGACTCCAGCCTCCCCCCGGGATGGCCGACGACACCGAGCTCCTCAAGGCCCGGGATCGGATTGCCGTGCGGGTCCTCCGTGGGATTGTTGAGCAGACTGATCAGCCTGGCCTCCACGGATTCGGACATGACGTGCTCCCAGCGGCACGCCTCGATGTGCACCTCTTCCCAGGGCAGACCGATCACCTGGGTGAGCAGGCATTCCGCGAGGCGGTGTTTGCGCATGACACGGGTCGCGAGGGTACGTCCCAGATCGGTCATGGTCAGATGGCGGTCGCCCTCGACGCGAACCAGGCCGTCGCGCTCCATCCGGGCGACCGTCTGGCTGACGGTGGGACCGCTCTGCTGGAGACGCTCGGCGATACGCGCGCGTAGGGGGACGATGCCCTCCTCCTCCAGCTCGAAGATCGTACGAAGGTACATCTCCGTCGTGTCGATCAGGCCGTGTGCGGTCAAGGTTCCTCCCGTCCTCTCTCGATGCTACGTCCATCGCGCGGTGTTCCCGGGAGGGCGGCGCGGGACCTCGGAAGTCTGAGAAGACGACCCTATTGGGAGAACAGCCCACGATGACAAAGAAGGGCAACGCCCGAGGACGCCAAATCCTTCCCTAGCTGCTCAAACGCTGCGCGCGAGCGGACGATATTTTCTGAAGGCCGGGACGGCCAGCCCCACCGCGAGCACGGCCACCGCGCAGGCGATCCCGCCGCCCACCCAGGCCCACGTGGCGCCGAACCACGAGGCGGTGCCGCCGGCCCGCAGATCGCCCAGCCGGGGACCTCCCGCGACCACCACCAAGAACACCCCCTGCATCCTCCCGCGCATGTCGTCGGGTGCGTGGGTCTGCAGGATCGTCTGCCGCCACACCGCGGAGACCAGGTCGGCGGCCCCGCCGAACGCGAGCAGGGCGACCATCAACCACAACTGGTCGGCGAGCCCTGCCGCGGCGACGGTGAGCCCCCACGCGGCGATCACGTACGTGAGCGCCAGTCCCTGGCGCTGGACCCGGCCCACCCAGCCCGACAGCAGGCCACCGAGCACCGAGCCGATCGCGATACTGGCCGACAGCCAGCCGAACGCGATCAGAGAGCCGCCGAACCGCTCGTCCACGATCTCCGGGAACAGCGCCCTGGGCAGCGCGAACGCCATGGCGATGAGGTCGACGACGAACGACATCAGCACGACCGGATGCCCGGAGATGTAGCGCAGACCGTCCACGACCGACCGCAGACCCGGGCGGGTCACCTCTCCGATCGGTTCGAGTTTCGGCAGCCTCAGCGCGGCGTAGAAACCGGCGCCGAACAGCAGCGCGTCGATCAGGTAGGCGGCGGCGAAGCCGCTTCGCGCGAGCACCGCCCCGCCGAGCAGTGGCCCGATGACCGTGCCGAGGCCGCCCGCCAGGAAGTTGAGGGTGTTGGCCGCGGGGATCAGGTCGACGGGGACCAGCCTGGGGATGATCGCGCCTCTGGTCGGCCCGGTGATGGCGAATCCGGTGGCGTGCACGGCCACGGTGGCCAGCAGCAGGCCGACGCTCGTCGAGCCCAGTGCCGCCTGGACGAGGAGCGCGAGCGTCCCCGACCAGGCGATCAGCGCGCCGACGATGAGGAGTCTGCGCCGGTCGACCGCGTCGGCGATCGCGCCTCCCCAGAGTCCGAAGACGATCAGGGGGATCAGGTTGGCCGGACCGAGCATGCCGACCCAGAAGGACGACTTCGTGATGTCGTAGATCTGGGCGCTGACGGCCACCGAGGTGAGCTGGAAGCCGATGAACGACACACCCTGACCGGCCCAGAGCCTCCGGTAGGCGGGTATGGCGAGCGGGCGCATATCAGCCGCATGCCTACCAACGAAGTTCCCGAAACCCACCCCAACACCCCTCAACCGACACACATGGATATATCAGCACAAAGCGGGGAGGGTGTTCAGGGGGCCAGACGTTCGACGACCCAGGTGGCGCCGGAGCGCCGGTAACGGAGGCGGTCATGCATGCGGTCGGTGCGACCTTGCCAGAACTCCACCTCGGACGGCACCACGCGCAGCCCGCCCCAGAAATCAGGGACGGGCGGATCCTCGGGCCAGCGCTCCGCCAACTCCTCGTAACGGGCGTCCAGCTCGTCCCTGGAGTGCACGACCGCCGACTGCCTCGACGCCCACGCGCCGATCCGCGACCCGTAGGGCCGGGACCTGAAATAGGTGGCCGACTCCTCGCGCGGCAGCCGTACCACCGACCCCTCCACCCGCACCTGGCGACGGATGGAGTGCCAGGGGAACAGCAGGGCGGCACGCGGGTTCTCCGCCATGTCCCGGCCCTTGCGCGACTCGTAGTTGGTGTAGAAGACGAACCCGTTCTCGTCGTAGCCCTTGAGCAGAACCGTCCTCGCCGTCGGCCGCCCACCCGCCGAGGCGGTCGCGAGCACGGTCGCGTTCGGCTCGGGAAGCCCGGCGTCCACGGCGTCGCCGAACCACAGGGCGAACTGGGAGAAGGGGTCGGGGGCGAGATCTGCCTCGATCAGGGGCAGCCCCTGGTACGTGCGGCGAAGGCCCGCCATCGAAGGCGGTCGCGATGTGGCATCCACGGGAAGGTATTCTCCCGTGCCGAGCAGGAAGCCCGCGCGGCGCCCCCCACCTGGGGCGATCGCGTTCCGGCGGGTCCGGCGGCACACCGCCTCGGCCCAGGGGGTTGAATATGACCCGCCGGTATCTCGACATCAAGGCTTTGACTTCAAGAAAGGGAGGCAGCCGAGAATGTCCGACTTCAAACCCGGGCTCGAAGGCGTGGTGGCTTTCGAGACGGAGATCGCGGAACCGGACAAAGAAGGGGGCGCCCTTCGCTACCGGGGCGTCGACATCGAAGAGTTGGTCGGTCGCGTCTCTTTCGGACACGTGTGGGGCCTGCTTGTCGACAACAAGTTCCAGCCGGGCCTGGCCCCGGCGGAGCCCTTCCCCATTCCTGTCCACTCCGGTGACATCCGCGTCGACGTGCAGAGCGCGCTGGCCATGCTGGCCCCCGCGTACGGTTTCAAGCCGCTGCACGACATCGACGACGAACAGGCCCGTGCCGACCTGGCCCGCGCCAGCGTGAACGCCCTGAGCTTCGTCGCGCAGTCCTCGCGCGGCCTGGGGAAGCCGATGGTTCCCCAGAGCGAGGTCGACAAGGGGGAGAGCATCGTCGAGCGGTTCATGATCCGCTGGCAGGGTGAGCCCGACCCCAAGCACGTCAAGGCCATCGACGCCTACTGGACGTCCGCCGCCGAGCACGGCATGAACGCCTCCACCTTCACCGCCAGGGTGATCGCCTCCACCGGAGCCGACGTCGCCGCGGCGCTGAGCGGTGCGGTCGGCGCCATGTCCGGACCGCTCCACGGCGGTGCGCCCGCGCGCGTGCTGCACATGATCGAGGGCGTCGAGCAGCTCGGCGACGCCAGGAAGTACGTCCAGTCGGAGCTCGACAAGGGGCAGCGCCTCATGGGCTTCGGTCATCGCGTCTACCGTGCCGAGGACCCCCGGGCACGCGTGCTCCGCCGCACCGCCAAGGAACTCGACGCGCCGCGTTACGAGGTCGCCGCGGCGCTGGAGAAGGCCGCGCTGGAAGAACTGCACGCCCGCAAGCCCGACCGGGTGCTCGCCACCAACGTCGAGTACTGGGCGGCGGTCATCCTGGACTTCGCCAAGGTCCCCTCCTCGATGTTCACCTCGATGTTCACCTGCGCACGCACCGCGGGCTGGGCCGCCCACATCCTGGAACAGAAGCGCACGGGCAGGCTCGTCCGCCCCAGCGCCGACTACGTGGGTCCGTCCCAGCGCTCGGTCCAGGACGTCCCCGGAGCCGCCGAGGTCATCCACCCCTTCTGAAGTCCCCCTCCTGTACGGCTGTCGCGCGACATCTCGCGCGGCAGCCGTTGCCGGTCCCGGGTCCCCGAAGAACCCACGGCACACGGCTGCGCCCCCCGGAGCTCACCGGACGTGTCGAGCGCCCCGGAACCCCGAAGAACCCGCGGCACCCCGCGTGATCGTCCCGCCCTGCCCAAAACCCTTCAACGGCTCGTCTCGAAATCCGGACCACGTCCTGGATCGATCCCCGGGCTCAGTAGGCTGGTCAGGTGGCTGACATCGTGATTCCCTCTGACATCAAGCCCGCCGACGGCCGTTTCGGCTGCGGGCCCTCGAAGGTGCGCCCCGAGCAACTCTCGGCTCTCGCGGCCTCCGGGTCCAGTCTCCTGGGCACCTCTCACCGGCAGAAGCCCGTCAAGGCGCTGGTCGGGCGCGTTCGCGCGGGGCTTTCCGAGCTGTTCTCCCTCCCTGCGGGGTACGAGGTCGTCCTGGGCAACGGCGGCACCACCGCGTTCTGGGACATCGCCGCCTTCGGACTGATCCGTGACAGGTCCCAGCACCTGCACTTCGGTGAGTTCTCCTCGAAGTTCGCCTCCGTGGCGGCCAAGGCCCCGTGGCTGGGCGACCCGACCGTGATCAAGTCGGAGGTCGGCACTCACCCCGAGGCCCGCCTGGAGGAGGGCGTCGACGTCTACGCGCTCACCCACAACGAGACCTCGACCGGCGTCGCGATGCCGATCAGGCGCGTGGGTGAGGAGGGCTCGCTCGTGCTGGTCGACGCCACCTCCGGCGCCGGCGGCCTGCCCGTCGAGGCGAGCGAGTTCGACGTCTACTACTTCGCGCCGCAGAAGAGCTTCGCCTCCGACGGCGGCCTCTGGATCGCCCTGATGTCCCCGGCCGCGCTGGCCAGGGTCGACGAGATCGCCTCCAGCGGGCGCTACGTCCCCGAGTTCTTCAGCCTCCCGGTGGCGATCGACAACTCCTCCAAGGACCAGACGTACAACACCCCGTCGGTCGCCACCCTCTTCCTGCTCGCCGAGCAGATCGAGTGGATGAACGGCAACGGCGGCCTCGCCTGGACGACCGCCCGCACGGCCGACTCGGCCCGGCGCCTGTACACCTGGGCGGAGAAGACCTCCTACACCACCCCGTTCGCGGCTCCCGAGTTCCGCTCCAACGTGGTGGGCACGATCGACTTCTCCGACGACGTCGACGCCTCCGCGATCGCGAAGGTCCTGCGGGCCAACGGCATCGTCGACACCGAGCCCTACCGCAAGCTCGGCCGCAACCAGCTGCGCGTCGCGATGTTCCCCTCCATCGACCCCGACGACGTCGAGGCCCTGACCACCTGCGTCGACTACGTCGTCGAGCGCCTGTAGTCCCCGCTTCACCGAGGTCGGGCATCCGTCCTCGTCGGCCCGGCGAGGACGGTCCGCGAGGACTCGCTCCCCTTCTCCCGCCCCGGAAGCCGGATCACCGGCTCCCGGGACGGGAGCCTAGGGCAGCGCGCTCGGGGTCCCGCCCGCCGAGGCGTGCGCCCGCTCGCCCGCGAGCCGCGCCAGCTCGTGCAGCAGGCGCAGGGCGTCGTCCGGATCCACCCCCTCCGCGAACCGCGAGAGTACGGGAGCCCGATCGGGACTGTTCGCCAGTGCCGCGAGCATCAGCCCCGCCACGTGTTCGTCCCGTGAGCGGCTCGCGGTGTAGCGAAAGGCGTTGCGCACGGGCGCCCTTTCCAGGAGGCCCTTCCTGACGAGGCGCTCGGCGACGGTCTGCACCGTGGTGTAGGCCAGGCTCCGTTCGGCATTCTGGTTCAGCATGTCCTGCACCTGGCGAACCAGCATCGGCTGCTTGCAGCCCCACAGCACGTCCATGATCGCGCGTTCCAGGGATCCCAGGTTCACCCGCGGCCACCTTTCGAGGGTCGCGCCCGGCTGTGATGGCCCTGGAACATGTACGGGCACGCGGCCAGGCAGGTTCACACATGAAATTTTGTCACATTGTCACTTAAATCAACCGATGCTTCCATAGCTGATGAATTACAGCAGAATCTTCTGTTGCGCGTTCACGGAAAAAACTCCTCGGGAATGCGGCCGAAAAGAACTCGCCGCCACCGGGTCCGGCCATCCCGGATGCCGGCCGCGTCCCCGGACAGTCATCGCCCCGCCGACGGACGACCCCCGGAGCGGCTTTATTCGCCCCCGGAGGCCACGAACCACCCTGCCCGGTCCATGAGACCCCCAAGGCGCTACCAAGCGCCACATAGCGCCCACAGCCCCGTACAGCACCCTTCCTCGGTAAAGCCCTCGAAAGTCGGTCGAACAACCCGTCTCCGAGACAGGCCCGATACCTGGAGGTTCGGTAGACGGAGATGCGGCTTTCCTGAGGTGACTTTCCGGGGAGGCTCCCGAAGCCGGACGCGGCGCGCCTTTGAAAGGTCTGTGTCTCTCAGTAGGCCGGAGTGACGGCCCTGGGGCGCCTGCGGCGCATCACCCAGGCCGCGATGATGCCGCCGATCAGCCCGAACAGGTGCCCCTGCCAGGAAATGCCGTCCTCACCGGGAAGCACGCCCCAGATGATCGAGTAGTAGGCGATCGCCACACCGACACCGATCACGATGTCGAGGGCCCGGCGGTCGAACAGCCCTCGGGCGACGACAAGACCGAAGTACCCGAAGACCAGGCCGCTCGCACCGACCGTGACCGCATACGGCGAGCTGGTGAACCAGACACCAAGCCCGCTGACCAGCACGATGATCAGGCTGGCCCCCAGGAAACGGGCGATCCCGCGCAGCGCGGCAAGGAACCCGAGAATCAGCAGGGGAAGCGAGTTGGCCATCAGGTGGCCGAATCCGGCGTGCAGAAAGGGGGCGAGGAAGATGCCGCCCAGACTGTCGGGATTCCAGGCCCGGATGCCGTAAACGTCGAACTCCCCCGGCAGGACGTAGTCGGCGATCTCGACCACCCACATGACACCGACCAGGAGGACGTTGACGATCGCGGCGCCCAGCGCGCCCGCGGCCAGATCTCCCGCCCTGCGCTTCAGAAGATCGCCGGAGGATCGGCCGGTGGGGGTCGTTCCGGTCGCGTGGTCGTTCATGCACTCTCCTGGCCTTTGGAGCGTCGGCGTGAATGTCAAGTGCCCTCGCCACACCTGTCCACACCTTTACCGTACGCACTCCTGGCTGTGAATGCGCCGGGCGCGACCCCTCGGATCGCGCCCGGCACACGGTTTCCCTTCGATTCCCGCCGCCCCCTGCGCTACTCGCCCTCCCACCGGGGAGCGCGCTTCTCGGCGAAGGCCGCCGCTCCCTCCATCGCGTCCTTGGACGCGAACACCGGGTTGATGATCTCTCCCTGCTTCGCGAACATCTCGTCACGGCTCCAGTCCGCCGACTCCACGATCACGCGCTTGGTCGCGGCGAGCGCCAGCGGGGCGTTGGCGGCGATCCTCCTCGCGAGCTCGACGGCCGTGGCCAGGGCCTCGCCTACGGGCGTGACGTGGTTGACCAGGCCGAGCTCGTACAGCCGGGAGGCGGGAAAGTGGTCGCCGGTCAGGGCGATCTCCATCGCGATGTGGTACGGGATGCGCCGCGGCAGCCGCATCACGCCGCCCGCCGCCGCGACCAGGCCTCGCTTGGGTTCGGGGAGCCCGAACTTCGCCTCCTCGGAGGCGATGATGATGTCGCAGGCCAGCGCGAGCTCGCAGCCTCCGGCCAGGGCGTAGCCCTCGACGGCGGCGATGAGCGGCTTCTTCGGCGGCGCCTCGGCGATACCGCCGAACCCCCTGCCCTCCAGGACCGGGAAGTCCCCGGTCAGGAACCCCTTCAGGTCCATGCCCGAGCAGAACGTTCCGCCCGCGCCGGTGAGGACGTAGGCCGCCACGTCCTTTCGTTCCTCCAGCTCGTCCATCGCGGCCGCGAGGCCCCGAGCCACGGCGCCGTTGACCGCGTTCCTGGCTTTGGGGCGGTTGATCGTGATGACGGCCACGCCGCCGTCGACTTCGACCAGAACCTCGTCAGACACCGGATGACTCCTACTTGGGCTGGAAGCGGATACCACCGTCGAAACGGATCGTCTCGGCGTTCATGTAGTCGTTCTCGATCAACGAGCGAACCAGGTGCGCGAACTCGGAGGCGAGCCCCATGCGCTTGGGGAAGACCACCGGGGCCACGAGCTTGGCCTTGAACTCATCGGCGTTGGGCGAGAAACCGTAGATCGGGGTGTCGATGATGCCGGGGCAGACGGTGTTGACGCGCACGCCGATCGCGGCGAGGTCACGCGCGGCAGGGACGGTCATACCGACGATGCCCCCCTTGGACGCCGAGTAGGCGACCTGGCCGATCTGTCCCTCCAGCGCCGCCACCGAGGCGGTGTTGATCACTACGCCGCGCTGGCCGTCCGCGTCGACCGGCTCGGTCTTCGCGATCGCGGCGGCGCCGATGCGCATGAGGTTGAAGGTGCCGATCAGATTGACCTCGATGACCTTGCGGTACGAAGCCAGGTCGTGGGGCGAGCCGTCACGGCCCACGGTCCGGCTCGCCCAGCCGATGCCCGCGCTGTTCACCACGACACGCAGCGGCCTGCCGGTCGCCACGGCCGCGTCCACAGCCGCCTGCACCTGGTTCTCGTCCGACACGTCGGTCTTGACGAAGACGCCACCGAGTTCGTCGGCCAGTGACTTGCCGCGCTCCTCGTTGAGGTCGGCGATGACGACGAGGGCACCCTGCGCGGCGAGGTCGCGGGCCGTGGCCTCGCCGAGACCGCTGGCACCGCCCGAGATGATTGCTGCTGCTCCGTTCACGTCCATGTGCGGACCTTAACGCGCAGACCGAATGAAGTTCTACTCGGGGTAGGGTAAAACTCGCCGACGCTAGATCTCCCCAACGGCGCTGCTCACGTCGGGATAGACCTTGATCCGCCGGTCGAGGCCCGTCGTGCGGAGGATCCGGGCCACCGGAGGCTGAGGTGCCGCCAAACAGACCCCGCCGCCCTCGCCCGTGGCCAGCCGCCATGCCTCGATCAGCACGGACAGGCCGCTGGAGTCCATGAAGGACAAGGCGGTGAGATCGAGGACGAGCCGCGCGCCATCCAGCTTGATCGCGTCGCGGACCTCGTCTCGCAGGAAGGGAGCGGTGAACAGGTCGAGCTCGCCCTCGACAGCCACCACCACGGCGTCACCGACGGCGCGGCGAGCCAGCCGTAGCTTCATCAGTCCTCCTCGCGCCCGAAGGGCAGATCCACTTTACTTCGCCCTCACTCCACGCGAGGTCATGCGCGATTGTTCACAGGAAGTTGATGTGACACGAGCCCCGGAGCCGAAGGCGTCGGAGTCAGGGGGCGGCGAAACCGTACGGCAGTTCGAGCCGGTGGGCGGCGAGGAGGCTCGCGTCGGCGAGGATCTCGCGGGTCGGCCCGTCCGCGGCGATCACGCCCCCGGAGAGGATGAGCGAGCGTTCGCACAACTCCAGCGCGTACGGCAGGTCGTGGGTGACCATCAGGACGGTCACGTCGAGCCCTCGCAGGATCTCGGCCAGCTCGCGCCGGGAGGCCGGATCCAGGTTGGAGGAGGGCTCGTCGAGCACCAGGATCTCCGGCTCCATCGCCAGCACCGTCGCCACCGCAACCCGGCGGCGCTGGCCGAAGGACAGGTGGTGCGGTGGCCTGTCGATCGTCTCCAGCATGCCCACGCGCTCCAGCGCGTCCTTGACCCTCCGCTCCAGCTCCTCGCCCGCGACGCCCATGTTCGCCGGACCGAAGGCCACGTCCTCGCGGACGGTCGGCATGAAGAGCTGGTCGTCGGGGTCCTGGAAGACGAGCCCGACCCGCCTGCGGATCTCCCTGAGCGACTCCTTGGCGACCGGCAGTCCCGCCACGGCCACCGTGCCGTGCCCGGCGGTCAGGATGCCGTTGAGGTGCATCACCAGCGTGGTCTTGCCCGCGCCGTTCGGCCCGAGCAGCGCGACCCGCTCACCGCGCTCCACCCGAAGGTCCACGCCGAACAACGCCTGCGTGCCGTCCGGGTACGCGTACGCCAGGCGGCTCACCTCAAGCGAGAGCGGCGCGGGCGGCGGGGACGAGGCCGGCACGGGCCGCGAGGACGGCACTGTCACACGAACCCCCAGCTCCCGAGTAACACGGCGAGTGCCGCACCCGGCAACATACCGGCGACGAGCCACTGCCGCGAGGCGGCGGAGAGGTCCTGGATCACCGGCATCGCACCGGCGTAGCCCCGGCTGAGCATCGCGAGGTGCACCCGCTCGCCCCGCTCGTACGAGCGGATGAACAGCGCCCCCGCCGACCTGGCGATCACCGGGATGTGCCGCACGTCCCTGGCCACGAACCCGCGCGACTCCCTCGCCACCCGCATCCGGCGCATCTCGTCCAGGATCACGTCCATGTAGCGGAGCATGAACATCGCGATCTGCACCAGCAGCGGCGGCAGCCTCAGGCGCTGGGCGCCAAGCAGTATCAGCCGCGGCTCGGTGGTGGCCGCGAGCAGCACGCTCGCGACCACGCCCAGGGTCGCCTTGGCCAGGATGTTCCAGGCGGCCCACAGGCCGGCGACGCTGAGCGAGAGTCCCATGAAGGTCACCCTCTCGCCGAACCCGATGAACGGGATGGCCAGCGCGAACACCACGAACGGGACCTCGACCACCATCCGCCGCAGCACGAACCCCACCGGGATCCGGGCGAGGGCCGCCACGACGGCCAGGAGCGCGGCGTACAGCCCGAAGGCCCAGAACCACTCGCGCGGAGTGGCGACCACCACCAGGGCGAACCCGGCCACCGCCGCCAGCTTGCACTGGGGCGGCAGCCGGTGCACGAGCGTGTCACCCGGCCGGTGGAGCTGGTGGTGGTGGCCCGATCCCACTAGGCGGACACCTTCTTGTCGCTGTCGTCGGAGCCGGTGCCGTCACCGTGGTCACCCCGGCGGCGCACAGCGTAGAACACCCCGCCGCCGACGGCGAGCGTCACCCCGACGCCGATCACTCCCGCCACGCCCACCGGGATGCCGCCCACGTCCCCGTAGTCGGCGAGCGGCTGCTCACCCAGCGAGTGGTCGGTCGCCTGGTCGCTGAAGCCCTTGTCCTCGGCGACCCACTCCAGGCCGTCGGGCGAGGAGGAGGCGTAGAAGCTGACGACGCCCGCCAGCAGCGCCGCCGCCGCGATTCCCGCGGGCAGGAACCAGCCGGGACGGCGGGCGGCGACAGGCGCCTTCCGGGTCTCCGAGGTGACGATCACGTCGCCGTCCGCGCCACGCAGAACGAGCGGCGCGACGATCCCGCGGGCGCCGTAGACCAGGTCGGGCCGGATCGCGAGCACGGTGCTGACGGTGACCGCGGTGATCAGGCCCTCCCCCACGCCGATGAGCAGGTGCACGCCGCCCATCGCCGCGGCGACCGTGCCGATCTCGATGGGCGCGGTGCCGCCGATCCAGAACAGCAGGGTGAACGCGAGCGCCGAGGCGGGCACCGAGAGCAGCGCCGCGACGAACGAGGCCACCACCACGACGCCCCTGTTCCGAACGCTCCGGGTGATCAGGAGGAAGACGCCCCACCCGACCAGCACGGCGACGAGGCCCATCAGGGTGATGTTGACGCCCAGCGCGGTCAGTCCGCCGTCCGCGAAGAAGAACGCCTGCACCAGGAGGACGACGGCCACGCACAACACCGCTGTGTAGGGGCCGACGAGTATCGCGGCCAGCGCACCGCCGAGAAGGTGCCCGCTGGTGCCCGCGGCGACCGGGAAGTTGAGCATCTGGACCGCGAAGACGAAGGCGGCGACCAGCCCGGCCATCGGAGCGGTGCGGTCGTCGAGCTCGCGACGGGCGCCGCGCAGGCATACGGCCACACCGGCGGCGGCCACCGCCCCCGCCGACACCGAGACGGCGGCGTTGAAAAAGCCATCGGGTACGTGCACTACAAGCCTCCGAAATGCGGATTTGCCCCTAACTTTAGGCCATGAGCTTGTAGTTGCAAGAAGGTGGCATTAACGCACGATACGTCTGATGAAAGTTCTGGGGCCGAGGGTCCGGACCACCGTGCTGAGCCTGCCCTTCCCCGCCGTGGCGTAGGGCCTGACACTCCACCTGACCGCGCCACGCCACCACGTGCGCGGATGCTCGATCACCTCGGGCACCGCCTCGATCCTGAAGCGCGCGGGCGGCCCACCCAGGGCGAGCTCCAGGTAGGCGTCCCAGGTGCCGGGCCCCAGTCGCCCCATCGCCTGGGAGGCCGTGAACATACCGCCCTCGCCGACCGTGACCGGCTCGCGCCGCTCCCGGCTCGACTCCCGCTCCCGCCAGACCAGAAAGCGCACCGCGTCCGCCGCCGGGGCCTCCGCGCCCACGCTGACCTCACCGTCGAGCACCAGCCGGTGCCCGGCGGCCCAGCGGGCGCGCACCAGCCTCACGCTCCCCGGCACCGAGACCACGTGCCCGCCGATGTCGAGGCTGAGGTTGCCGTACGGGTGGGTGAAGTACGGAAGGGCGACGACGGCGACGACATCGCCCACCACGCGAGGCGCGGGCGGCGCGATCGGCCCCTCCCCTTCGGTGCCCAGACGTGCGAGCCGGGGCACGCCCTCGAAGACGACGCTCACGTGGACGTCCCAGATGCCGGAGGACAGGGTGGTGACGTCGACAGTCCCGGTGAACCCCGCGCAGTCACCGGTCACCGGGACCACGACCTCGTCACAGGGGCCGGCTCCCGTGTGCCGGCGCCGCAGCACCAGGGCGAGATCCCCGCCGGTGATCTCCGGGCAGCCGTAGCGCTCCAACGTGCTCAGCGCCACCTTGCCCGAGATCGCCAGCCGCCCCTCCCGTTCCCGCTCCCAGCGCAGGGCGGTGAGCTCCCGGCGGACCGAGGCCGACTCGATGTGCGCCAGCCGCACCAGGCGGTCGATGTCCTGCAGGGCGGCGATCCGGCTCCGGTCGATCGCCGGGAGCCGCTCACGGACCCCGTCGGTCAGCCACCGCTCGCACATGTCGGCCACCTCGGCGACGATCTCCTTGCGCGCGACCTCCCCGGCGTCCAGGAAGGGCCTGCCGAGGTTGCCGAAGGCGTCCATACGGAAGTGACGCCGTAGAAGGTGGTCACGGAGATCTCCCGGGCGCACGTGGGCGAGCATCAGCTCGACCGGCCGTTTGATCATCCGCAGCCAGGAGACCGGATCGCGGCTCCCCTGCCGCTGCATGATGCTGGTGCCGTCCGGCCGGGCGACCAGGTGGTAGCAGTCGTAGTCGGCGACCACCGAGATCACCTCCGCGTGACAGTAGGCGTGGGTGGTGAAGACGACGTCCTCCCCCACCAGGAGCGTCTCGTCGAAACGGATGGCGTGCCGCTCCAGCATCTCCCTGCGGAAGAGCTTGAAGCAGCTCAGGCTGTTGTAGACCGCGCTGTCGCCGAGCGGCACCCGTTCGGCGTTCTCCTTGAACATCGAGATCGGCACCTTGCGGTCATGCCCGACGATCTTCCCGAGCACGATGTCGGAACCGTTGCGGTCGGCCATCGCGAGCATCCGCTCCAGCGCCTGAGGGCCGAGGTAGTCGTCCGCGTCGCAGAAGAAGACGTATCTGCCGCGCGCATGGGAGAGCCCGACGTTGCGCGGGCGCCCGGCGCCGCCCGACGCCTCCTGTCTGACGACGCGGATCACACCGCGGTGGCAGGAGGCGTAGAGGTCGAGCAGCGCGACACCCCCGTCGGTGGAACCGTCGTCGACGACCACCACCTCCAGGGCGACGCGCTGGATCAGCAGCGAGGTCAGGCATCTGTCGAGATAGGGACCGCAGTTGTGAAGGGGAACGATCACGGTGACGTCGATGTCGGACCGGAGCGCCTCCTCGCTCGTGATGTCATGGCCGCCCCGCTCCATACCCGTGATGTCACAGCCACCCCGCCCCGTGCGGACTCGCTGGAGGATCGTTACTGTCACCGCCGCGCCCCTCGTCGGTCACTCTCCGCTTATCTAGCGTCTCAGTATGTGATGGAGGGCCGTCCGTACGGAGCGAATCCCCAGGGTTGCCCTCCCGATCTGCCGGCGCTGCAGACCCCTGGGGAGCGAAACACCCTTTTCGTGCACCTTGTGCCGCCGCTAGACCTCACTGGACCTCGACGCCGCCCCTGCGGAATTCTCGCGACCGACCCCGGCAGGGTCCTCACGGCCGTCCCCGGCGAGGTCGTCATCTCCCGGGCCTGAATCGTCGTCGTCCTCCCGGGCATGGTCGTCACGACCGCGCGAAGCTCGAACCGCCGCGGACACCCACGCTCGGACCCGACGACGCGGCAGCCAGGCGAGGACATACAGGGCCACCGCCACCACGAACAGCACCCCGAGGAGACGGAGCGGAAGGATGATCAGCACGGTGCTTTGAGTGGAGGTCCAGCCGATACCCGAGATCGACACCGTCGCGCGGCAGACGCACATGAACGGCGGATTCGCCCACCTCGCGGTGACGGTCCTGCTGGCCCCGCGAGGCAGGGTGAAGTCCGGGAACGGCACGTCGTACCCGTTCACGGCGACCTTCAGGCCCCGGGGGGCGAAGAAATCGCGGTGGACGGTCCCGACATTGTCGACGGTGACGGTGAAGTCGACAGGACCACCCGTCGCGAGGCCGCCGGAGGTGGCGAGGTCGCCGAGCCGCACGGACGTGTCGATCGGCCCTGGAACCGTGAGATAGATGGGCGTTCCGATCACCCGGTCGAGTTTGATGTCCTTCCCGCCGGAATCAGCAGGAACAGCAAAGAGCAGGGCCACCTGGTGCCCGCCGTGCTCGGGCCTGGGCGGGGGATCGATCCGTACGGTGACGCTCCGCTCCGCCCCGGGGGCGAGACGGAAGGCCGCCGGCGTGACCCTGAGCCAACCGGCGGCGGAGCGGGGGGTGTCACGCTCGAAGACCATCCTGCCGGTTCGGTCCACCGCGAAGCTCGCCCTGTCGACGACCACCTCGACCGGCGACCGCCCCTTGTTGGCCACATGGAACGACTGGGGCTTGCCGATCTCCTCCGGCCCGACCACCAGGCGTGCCGGGCTCACCGTCAGCGAGAAGTCCGGGGCCGAGCCGGACGTCCCGGAAGCCACGGAACCCATCGCCGACGCCATGTCGCCCGCCAGGAGAAACGCGACGATCACGCACTGAAGTCTTCCGGCCACCGCACATCCCCCTACCGTCGTGGAACGCCACCGGAGTCCGCTCGGGCGGCCATGCCCGCCACCGCACTTACCGTCATCGCGCCCACGAGCACCGCCGGGCCCCCGAACCCCCCGCACCCAAAGGGCACATCAAGATCCTTTTTGAGAATAGTAGTCGTTTGACCACAGATAGCGCAGGCTCCGGGAGGACGTGTCTTTCTCGTGCCCACGGGCACCCCGGCCATCGCGCGACGCGTTTCAGGGTCGCGTTTCAAGGTGAGACCGTGAGCCGAGGGACACACCCCGCCGCCGACGCCGACCTGGCGAAACCTACGAGATCGAATTCCTCGCCGACAATCCGGAGGTTTGGGTGGACCACTGCCACGACCTCGGCCACGCGGCCGACGGCATGACCTACGAGGGGGTCTCCACCTCCTACGAGATCGGCCACAGGACCCCCGACCAGCCGGAATGATCAGGTCGCGGGGATCGAAAGGGGCGCCCCCATCAACCGTCCGGTGGATTCCGAAGGTGCCGCCCACCGATGATTCTCGGAACATGACAGTCATCGAGATCGACGGCCTGCAAAAGAGCTATGGGGGCGGCAAGGCGGTGGACGGTGTCTCCCTGAAGGTGGAGCACGGCGAGATCTTCGGAATAGCCGGTCCCAACGGAGCGGGGAAGAGCACGACCGTGGAGTGCGCGTCGGGGCTGCGGCGGCGGGACGGCGGCACCCTGCGCGTACTGGGGCTGGACCCGGATCGCGACCGGCGCGCGCTGCTGCAACGCGTCGGCGTCCAGCTGCAGGAGGCCGCCCTGCCCGACGCGATCAAGGTCGGCGAGGCGCTGCGGATGTACGCCTCCTTCTACGACAAGCCCGCCGACTGGCGGAAGCTCATGGACGAGTGGGGGCTGGCGGACAGGAGGAGCACCCGCTTCGCGGGCCTGTCCGGCGGCTGGAAACAGCGGCTGTTCATCGCGCTGGCCCTGGTCGGCAACCCGGAAGTCGTCTTCCTCGACGAGCTGACCACGGGCCTGGACCCCTCCGCCCGCCGTACGACCTGGGGCCTGATCCGCGACATGCGCGAGCGCGGGGTCACCGTCGTTCTCGTCACCCATTTCATGGACGAGGCCGAGGCCCTGTGCGACCGCATCGCGATCATCGACCGGGGCCGCGTCGTCGCCGAGGGCGGCCCACGCGAACTGATCGCGAAGGGACGATCCGATTCACTGGAGGACGCGTACTTCGCTCTGACCGGAGGGGAAACGACGTGAAAGGCATCACACGAGTCATCGCGGTCGAACTCAAACTGATCGTGCGTGATCCGATGTCGGGGTTCTTCGCCCTCGCCTTCCCGGCCATCATGTTGTGGGTCAAGACGCGTACCGGCAAGACCCTTCCCGGCGGGCTGCCGGTCATCGACGCCACGGTGCCGATGCTGAGCGTCTTCGTTATCGGCCTGGCCGGGCTGGTCGTCCTCCCTGCCACGCTGGCGCAGTACAGGGAACGCCGCGTCCTGAAGCGGCTGCGTGCCACCCCCGCCTCGCCCGCGATGCTGGTCGGGGCACAGTGGGCCGCTCACACGCTGCTGGCCGCGATCGGGACGGTGTTGTTGATCGCCATCGGACTGGCCGCCCTCGGACTGTCGGTGCCGGCCGACGCCATGGGCTTTCTTCTGGCGTGGACACTCGGCGCACTGAGCCTTGGCGCCATCGGCCTCTTCATCGGCGCTCTCGTCCCGAACGGCCGCGCCGCGACCGTGATCGGGCTGAGCGTGTTCTTCCCGATGGTATTCCTCTCCGGTGCCATGATCCCCCGCGAGACCATGTCCGGCTCGATGCGCGCCATCGGCGACCTCACCCCCATGGCCCCCGTGGTCGAGGCGATCCGCGCCGCGTGGGAGGGCGATGCGATCGCCCCGGTCACCCTGGGGCTCATGGTGGCGACGGCCCTCGTCATCGGCGGCATCGCCGTCAGGGCCTTCCGGTGGTGACCGGCACCGACCTCGACACCTCACGCTGGGATCGCGCCCGGCTCGCCCTGCCATACGTGTTTCTCCTGCTTCCGACGGTCTTCTCCCTGCTGCGGGACTGGAGGCCGGAGGTGCTGGCACTCGCGGTGCTCGCCGGAGCCTGGCACTGGTTCATGGTGACCTCGCACCCCGCCTGGACCGAACGGCCGATCGCGATGGCCGTCCACTTCGCCGTGACGCTCGGTGCCATCGGGACGTTGATCGGAATCGACACGATGTTCACGGTGACAGGCGTGGGGGCGTTCATCCAGGCCTTCGCCCTGCTGCCCGGCCGGTGGGCGTACGCGGGTGTGGCCGCGACGGCCGGCGTGCTGGTCACCGTCACCCCTCGCCCCGGACGCTCCCCGGCCGAGATGCTCTACGCCTTCCTCGTCGCGACGCTGGTCGCCTCCGCGATCGGCCTGCTGACCCGGATCGTCTCCGACCAGAACGACCAGCGCAAAGCGATGATCCTCCAGTTGAGGAAGACCGGCGCCGCGCTCGCCGCGCTCGCGGAGGAGAACGCGGACCTGCAGGCCCGGCTCCTGACCAGCGCTCGTGAGGCCGGCGTGCTCGGGGAGCGGCAGCGGATGGCCAGGGAGATCCACGACACCATCGCGCAGGGCCTGACCGGCATCCTCACCCAGCTCGAAGCCGCCGACGACGTGCTCGACGACATACCGGCCGTTCGCGCGCGCCTGCACACGGCACGCACCCTGGCCAGGGAGAGCCTGAACGAGGCACGGCGATCGGTCCAGGGGTTGCGTCCGGCACCGCTGGACGAGGCCCAGCTCGCCACCGCCCTTCACGATGTCACTACCAAATGGTCACGAACCACCGGCAAACCCGCCTCCGTGTCGGTCACCGGAGACCCCCGGCCGCTGCACGCGGAGGTGGAGACCACCTTGCTGCGGGTGGCGCAGGAGGCGCTGGCCAACGTTTCGCAACACGCTGCCTCGGCCACCCGGGTCGGACTCACCCTGTCGTACATGGAGGATGTCGTGGTGCTGGACGTGCGCGACGACGGATGCGGCTTCACCCCCGGGGCGGCGGACACCTCGACCGCGAGCGGTTTCGGCCTCATCGCGATGCGCCAGCGAGTCACCCGGCTGGCCGGCGAGTTCGTGATCGAGACGGCCCCCGGCCAGGGAACGGGCATCTCGGCGACCGTCCCCGCCATTCCTCCCGCCGACACGGACGCGGACACAGACGCCGGCGCGGATGCAAACACGGACGCAGACACGGGCCCCGGCTCGTTCGGCCACCGCAGAAACCACCGAAACCACGGAAACGCGGTCTGAGACATGCCGATTCGTATGATCATCGTCGATGACCACCCCGTCGTCCGCGACGGGCTGCGCGGAATCTTCACCGGCGACGACGCCTTCGAGGTCGTCGGCGAGGCGGCCGAGGGGCCGGAGGCCCTCGCCGTCGCGCTGCGGACGAACCCCGATGTCGTGCTCATGGACCTGCGCATGCCGAAGATGAGCGGCGCCGAGATCATCCGCCGGTTGCGTGAACAGACGCCCGGCATCCACGTGCTGGTCCTGACCACCTTCGACGACGACGCCGACGTCCTGCCCGCGATCGAGCAGGGCGCCACCGGCTACCTGCTCAAGGACACCCCGCGCGCCGAGCTGCGTGATGCCGTACGGGCGGCGGCCCGCGGCGAGACGGTGCTGTCCCCCTCGGTGGCCGGCGTGCTGGCGCACAGGGTGCGCACGCCGAAGCAACGGGTGCTGAGCCGCAGGGAGATCGAGGTGCTCGGCCTCATCACCCGTGGCGCGACCAACCGCGAGGTGGCCGCGAAACTGTTCATCACCGAGGCGACGGTGAAGACGCATCTGCTGCACATCTTCGCCAAGCTCGGCGTCAACGACCGGGCGGCCGCGGTCGCGGCGGCCTACGAGACCGGCCTGCTCAAACCGGCCGTTTCAGAGTGAGCGTCGATTCCCGACTCCGAGGTTTCGCGACCGAAGGCCGGCCTCGAGGAGCCATCGGGTCATGCGCTGCCCGGTCCGAGGACCCGTCTGGCCGATCTCCATCCCAGCTCCAACACTCACCGACCGATCGCCACCCGGCACGCTACCGAACACCCGCCCCATGACCGCGTAACCGGCCTTTGAGGAGAATCGGCACCACCTTCGCTCCCAAGTGATCACTCCCAAGCCTGAGGCCTGATCGTCGCCCTCCGGCGGAACCCACTCGGACACGAGGTCGTTGCATTCCTTGGTGACCCCGCTGTGGCAGCTCTCATGAAGGAGTCGGACGATCATGAGCTTCTTTAAATCCAAGGACAAGGGACAGGAAATCACCGAGACCATCGAGCAGGCTCGGCAGGCGCACGCGGAAGGACGCAAGGTCTTCGTGTCCCGCCTTCGGATCGACTACAGCGGTTCCGGGGCTTCCACAAGCCCTGAGGCGGCCGATCTGATCGAGGGGATCGAACGTGAGGGGTGGACGCTCAGTCACGTGTCGGAGAGCGTGTACGCGGACTCCATCACACAGATGACCTGCATCTTCCACCACGGACAGCCGTAGAGCTCTGTACGGCGGGCCGACTGGGGGCGATGCACGGCGGCCCGATTCTCGCCGCCGTCCGGTGGCGTTCCTCCACTCGGGCCGATCTACCAGCACGCCGGCCCGCGCTGCGACAGGGGCATCACGGACGTTCGAGGTGGCCATGAAGAAGTCCGGTGGCGATCGCGCGACGCGTTCCACGCCTCGCGCTTTAAGGTGAGACCGTGAGCCGAGGGACGAACCCCGCCGACGCCGGCCTGGCGGTGCTCGTCGGGGTCCTGGTGGGCGTCGCGATGAGCGTGGCGACCAAGCCCGTCCCCGGGTCGCGGCCCCCGACGTGATCGCCTACGGTCTCGCGGCCGTCATCGGCGGCCACGCTGGAGGTATTCGATGATTCACCCTCCCGGTCCGCACCTCGCGCCCCGGCGTACCCCTCTCGACTCAGAGGAGAGTGCCCGGGCCGAGGCGAACTTTGCTTCCCTGGTCGTTCAGAACCTCGTCGCCAACGGGCGGTTCAGGATAACCGCCGACACCCCGGAGATGGTGGAGTTGTGGCAGAGGGTCGCCCGCCACGCGGGTGACATGCTCCAACGGCCCGTGGTCAGCTACGCCAACGGCAGAGACATCGTGATCACCTTCGACCAGGAGGAGACCCCACCGACCGGGATGTCCGCCCGGCACACGAGCGACCACCGGACGTCGTCCACGTAGCCGATCACCCCTGAACGGTGGAAGGTCACCACCGACATCGACCGGGCGGACGTTCGATCACCGTCAACCGCTCGGTGATCAGCCACAGCGCGATCGCGACCTGTACGGCTGTGATGGCTGCCCCATGGCCAGGGTCAGACCAGGCCCTGGTCGGTCCAGACGACGCCCTTGTTGCGGCACAGGCAGAAGGGGTGGCCGATCGGGTCGGTGTAGACCCGCCAGCCATAGCCGTTGGGGCCGATGAAGTCCTGCCGCAGCGTCGCGCCGAGGTCGAGGACGCGGCGCTGCTCGGACTCGATCTCGTCCACTTCGAAGTCGAGGTGGAACTGCTTGGGGTGCTCGCTGTCGGGCCACTGCGGAGCGCGGTAGTCGTCCACCCGGATGAAGGCCAGCTCGACCTCGCCGAACTTGATGCCGGCCCAGTTCTCGTCGCTGTCTTCCTTGATCGGGCGGCCCGTCACCTCAGAGTAGAAGGCTGCCAGCTTCATCGTGTCCGGGCAGTCGATGATGAAATCGGTGAGTTGCAGCATCCCGCGATTTTGCCACAAGCCAGGACCGCGACAAGGCCATCGCGGAGGCCCTGGGCAAGGCACTCAAAGTCGCACGCAAGACGTCCACGAAGAAGACCAGGGGCACGCGGGTGGCACGAAAAGGCAAAAAGTCCGCTTAACGATCAAAGGGCCAGGTCACCGTATGCCGGTTGACCTGGCCCTTTACTGCGAGCCGACGAGGGGAATCGAACCCCTGACCTACAGTTTACAAGACTGTTGCTCTGCCGATTGAGCTACGTCGGCACGGTCGCCAGTCGAGTGTAGTCGGCTCGCTCCCCGTACGTCACCGAGGTATGCCCCGCCGATTGCGAACCGTTAGGAACGGCGGTGGCGGGCGACCTCGTAGAGGGCGATACCCGCGGCTACGCCGGCGTTGAGGGACTCGGCGGCGGCCCGCATCGGGATGCGGACGACCAGGTCACACGCCTCGCGGACCAGTCGGGACAGGCCCTTGCCCTCGGAGCCCACCACGACGACCAGCGGGCCGTCGAGGAGGTTGGCCTCGCCGATGTCGACCGTGCCCTCGCCGTCCAGGCCGATCACGAACAGGCCCGCCTCGCGGTACTCCCGCAGGGTGGCGGTGAGGTTGGCGGCGCGGGCGACCGGCAGGGTGGCCAGCGTGCCGGCCGAGGTCTTCCAGGCCCCGCCGGTGACCCCGGCCGAGCGGCGGGAGGGGATGACCAGACCGTGGGCGCCGAAGGCGGTGGCCGAGCGGGCGATGGCGCCCAGGTTGCGGGGGTCGGTGACGCTGTCGAGAGCGACGATCAGCGGGACCTCCGCACCTTCCTGGGCGATGCGGACCAGGTCGTCGGGGTGGGCGTAGTCGTACGGGGGGATCTGCAGGGCGATGCCCTGATGGATCCCCCCCTCGGTGAGGCGGTCGAGCTTCTCCCTGCCGACCTCCAGCATCGCGATGCCCCGGGTGGCGGCGATGCGGACCGATTCCTTGACGCGGTCGTCGTTGTCGATGCGCAGGGCCACATAGAGCGTGCTGGCCGGGACTCCGGCCCGCAACGCCTCCACGACGGGGTTGCGCCCGCCGATGTGCTCGGGCGCGTCGTCGCTACGCCGGGTGCGGACCGGGGTGCGCGGGGAGGGAGACCTGCCGGTCCTCTCCTCGCGCTCGACCCGCTCGGTGCGCGCCTTGTCCTTGTGCCAGTGCCGCATGTGCGCCGGCGGGGTGGCTCCCCTGCCCTCCAAGCCTCGGCGGACGTTACCGCCCGTGCCCTTGGTCGGACTCTTCTTCTTCGCGGGTCGCCCGGACCCTTTACCCCCACCAGCCATGGTCTATAGCGTACGGCCTGGTTTCACCGCGAGAGTTCCCAGCGCGGGCCCTGAGGGGTGTCCTCGACGTGGATTCCCGCGTGGGAAAGCTGGTCACGGATGCCGTCGGCCGCCGAGAAGTCCTTGCGCGCCCGCGCCGCCTGCCGCTGCTCCAGCGCGACGGCGACCAGCGCGTCGACGGTCGCCCGCATGCCGGTCTCGCCGCCCGAGGAGCGCCACTGCTCCGAGCGCGGGTCGAGGCCGAGGACGTCGAGCATGTTCTGCGTCTCGGCGAGCAGCCTGGCGACCTGCTCCTTGTTGCCCTGGGCCAGCGCGACGTTGCCCTCGCGGACCACCTCGTGCACCACGGCGAGCGCCTGGGGGGTGCCCAGATCGTCGTCGAGGGCGTCGGAGAACGCCTGGGGAAGCGGCGCGTGCGCGTCGACGTCGTGGATGACCTCGGCCGCGCGGGTGACGAAGCCCTCGATCCGCTGGTAGGCCGAGGCGGCCTCGAACAGCGCCTCCTCCGAGTATTCGATCGAGGATCGGTAGTGCGGAGCCGCCAGGTAGTAACGGAGCTCGACCGGGCGAACCTTCTTGGTGACCTCGGGGACGAGCAGGGAGTTGCCGAGCGACTTGCTCATCTTCTCCGCGCCGATCTTGAGCATGCCGTTGTGCATCCAGTAGCGGGCGAAGCCGTCGCCCGCCGCCTGGGACTGGGTCAGCTCGTTCTCGTGGTGCGGGAAGATCAGGTCGACGCCGCCGCCGTGGATGTCGAAGGTGGCGCCGAGATACTTGGTCGCCATGGCGGAGCACTCCAGGTGCCAGCCGGGACGGCCCCGGCCCCACGGGGTCGGCCAGGTCGGCTCCCCCGGCTTCTCGCCCTTCCAGAGCGCGAAGTCGCGCGGGTCTCGCTTGCAGGAGTCGGTCTCGGTGTCGCCCGCGGCTCGCATGTTCTGGAGCTTCTGGTTGGACAGCGAGCCGTATCGGTCGGCGTAGGACATGACGTCGAAGTAGACGTCACCGCCGGAGGCGTAGGCGTGACCGGCGGCGATCAGCCGGTCCATCAGCTCGATCATCTCGGGCACGTGACCGGTGGCACGCGGCTCGACGGTCGGGGGCAGGCAACCCAGCACCTCGTAGGCCCAGGTGAAGGCCCTCTGGTTACGCTCGGCGACGGCGAACCACGGCACGTTCTCGGCTGCGGCGACCCTAATGATCTTGTCGTCGATGTCGGTGACGTTGCGGCAGAAGGTCACCTCGTACCCAGACCTGATCATCCAGCGACGGAGCACGTCGAAGTTGACGCCCGAGCGGATGTGCCCGATGTGCGGGGGAGCCTGCACGGTGGCACCACACAGGTAGATCGAGGCCCGGCCGGGTTCTACCGGGACGAATTCGCGGACGGTGCGTACGCTGGTGTCGTATAGCTGCAGGCTCACGAAGGCAAGGCTAATGCCTCACCTCGCCTCACAAACCGAGTTGCGGGACGTTGAAGACACTCAGCAGAGTGTTTTATGACCACTAGCGGTGAATGTCGCCCGACTAGTCCGTCGAAACAGCACCGTGATAGACCACGCGTTCAGGGACGATCCTGGCGATCAGCCTCTCCACCTCAGGCTTCTCCTCGACCCAGTCCTCACCGCGGTATTTGTGCGACATCTCCTGGATGAGCGCCCCGTCGGGATCGTCGGCGAGGGTGACCGTCCCCCGCACCTCGACATAGCGGTACGGGTCGGCGGGATCGAACACCACGATGGCCGTGCGCGGGTCGCGCGCGAAGTTGAGGCTCTTGCGCCTGCCCCTGATCGTCGAGAACACCACGTCGTTCCCGTCCGTCTTCACCCAGACGACGCTCGCCTGCGGGCTCCCGTCTTCGTTGAGACTCGTCACGGTCGCGAAGTTCGCGGCGTCGAACATCTCGCGTACGGAATCGGACAGTTCTGCCATTTCTTCGCCTCGATCGTTCTCTGTCGCCCTCGGAAAACTTCCCCGATCATGCTAGATGTCGATTCTGTAGGCTCAAAGAGCCATGGACGCCAAATCCCCCGGGGCGACGGGCTCGATCTCCCGCCCGTCCCCGCCCCCGCCACTGACCATCGCCGCCCCCGAGCCGAGCCGGATGGCCGTCGCCCTGCGCCACGCCGGGATCGTCGTCACCGGAGTCGGCGTCGCCGCCCTCACCGCGGCGGCCTGCGTGCTCTCCTTCGAGGATCTACGGGCTCTCGCCGTCGCGGGCAGGGCGACCGCCGACCTCGCGTACCTCTACCCCGCGGCCTTCGACGCCCTGCTCGTCATCGCGATGATCGGCGTACTGCTGCTGAGGGGCGGCTGGTGGCCGGTGCGGCTGCAGGCGGGCGTGATCCTGACGCTGCTGCTCGCCGGCGCGGTCGCCGCCGAGGTGGCCACCGCCATGCGGATGGCGGTGGACGAAGGGCGAGCGGCCGTCGTGGTCGCCGTCGCCCCCTGGGTGATGCTGATCCTGGCCCTGTGGCTCTGGCTCCTGCTGATCAAACACGCCGCCGCCCGGAGGGCCGCGGCCGACGCGGCCCTTTCCGGCCTGTCGTCCGAGCGCGACATCGTGCCGTTCCCCGAGGCGAACCGGGCGGCCACGGAGCGTTCGGGCGCGCCCGACACCGGGGAACGGTGGCAGGGGCAGGCCCCGCCCGCCCATCCTGAGCAGCCTGCCCGCCCCGACCACGGAGGCCACCCGGGTCACCCTGGCCAGCTGGTGCACCACCCCGCGGCCGAGATCATGCTGGACCCGCACGCCGCGCCTCCCCTGGAGACCGCACCGCACCATGACCTTCCGGTGGGCGAGCCGGTGGTCGGCCCCACGGCGGCGCCGGAGACGCCCGAGGTCGCCGACATCCCACAGGACCCTCAGGGACCTGCGGCTCCCCGTCCCGGCAAGCCGATGCGCTGGGGCGACCTGGTCAGGCCCCGCCAGGGCGACCTGCTCGTCCACCCGCCTCGTCCCGCCGTACGGACACCGAGCGAGGAGCCGGAGAGCGAGGGCAGGGTCAGCGAGCGGGTGGAGACCTGGGACAGCGACGCCGACCTCCCACCTGAGCAGGCCGCGGAAACGGACGGTGCGGAGGAGTCCGGTACGGCCGGGACCGGCCCGCGCGCCACGGCACGGCGCGGCACGGACGAGGAGGGCGAGCGCGACGAGGACACCCAGCCGTTCCTCGCCGTGAAGGACCACGAGGGGGACCGGCAGGACCGGCAGGACCGTCCGGCGAATGTCGCCCCGAGGGCCGCGACGAGGACGACCGCGAGGAAAACCGCGGAGAAGGCCCCGGCGAAGGCCACCGAGAGGGCTACGAGGAAGGCCCGAGGGGCGAGCGCCGAGACGTCCGAGGAGACGGCCGTGCGGGCGCCTGTGGCGGCGCGAGAGGCGCGCACGAGCGGAAGAAAGGCAGGGGCGCCCGACCTCGCGCACGGCGCCGAGGCCGCCGAGGCCGGGGAGGAGGCCGCGGCGCGGTCCTACGATGACGAGAACGGCACCGCGGCACCGCCCTCCGGGCGGATGCGCAGCACGCCCGTACCACCGGGCGAGTGAGGAACAGTTAGGAACAGGGGCGGACGCGGGTCACCCGTCGTACGCCCGTCGGGTCAGCTCCGGGGCCTGGGAGGAGCTGACCCGGTCTTCGGGCCGTCGGCTCGGCCGGATCTCCCCCGCGGAGATCGTCGAGCTCGGCTACGTGGTCGGCGTCGTCTCGGTCCCGCCGTACGCGCTGGAGACCCAGACGTTCGAGAACCACGTCTTCGGATGGTGTCCGTTCAGGCCTCGCGGCCGGGCCGCGAGGCCTGAACTCACCCTTCGGATGGAACGAACGGCGCGGCCTTCGGCCAAGACCGCCGTTCGCCACCCGGTGTTGGACCGGCCCGCAGCTATTCGCTCACACATGTGTGAGCGGCGCCCCGCTGCGGACCGGCGATTTGCTCCCCTCCGGGCCCGTGTCCTGGATCGGCCGGAAGCCGATTCGGCACGTTGCCTCGAACCGGCCGGAAACGGCCGAGACCCGCTCGGCATGCCAGACGGAGCCGAGCGGGTCTTCTCCTGGAGCACGGTGACATCGTCGGCACCGTGAGCACCTCCGGACCGGAGGGGGTCCAGTCGAGCCTCGGCGAGGTCACCGGGATCTTCACCCGGGTGTTCGCCTAAACCCTGGAACGCTTGAGACCGGCGACCAGGCCGACACCGACGACAGCCAGACCCACCTGCATGACGAGCTCGATCCAGTCGATACCGCTCGTGGTGGCGACGCCGAGACCCTGGGCGATGGCGGTGCCGATAAGCGCGGCGATGATACCGACGACAACGGTCAGAACCACTCCGATCGCCTGCCTACCGGGAAGCAGGAGACGGCCGAGGGCTCCGATGACCGCGCCGATAACGATTGCCCCGAGAATGGACGCGATAGTCATTTCAACCTCCCAGTGAGGGTGAGACCTTCACTCTCATGGGGAGGTGGCTACCCCCTGGGTCACGGATATGCCTGTCGGCGGCAAAAAATCCGTCAGTGCGTCTTTCTCGCCTGCATCTGGACGACGAGGAGCACCCCCAGCACCGCGAGTGCCAACTGGATGATGTGCTCCCACCAGTTGATCCCGCGCGTGTGGATCAGGCCGAGCGCCCCGGCGATCGCGGTGCCGATAAGCGCGGCCACGATGCCGACGATGAGCGTCAGGCCGATGCTGATGTTCTGGCGTCCTGGAAGAATGAGTCGCGCCAGGGCGCCGATGATGGCGCCGATGATGATTGCGGAGACAATCGAGACGATCATGTCTGGCTCCCCCTGTTACGAGACACGGTCACCAAGGGGTTACCCAGAGCATTCACTGATCACGCTAAAGAAACGATCACGCTGTAAAAAGGGGTGGCCCGTACCGCGCCAGGAAACGGGCCACCGCCTCGATATGGATCGACGAGCATTCCGCGCCGCTCGCCGGAACGTTTTCCACGTTCCGTATAGGAGACGTCCGGCACCCGCTACAGGTTCACCACGATCGCGGTCGCGACGGCGGCCACCCCTTCGCCCCGTCCGGTGAGGCCCAGCCCGTCGGTCGTGGTGGCGCTGACGCTCACGGGAGCCCCCACGGCGGCGCTGAGGGCCTTCTCGGCCTCGACACGCCGGGGAGCGAGCTTGGGACGGTTGCCGATCACCTGAACGGCCACGTTGCCGATCTCGAAGCCCGCGGCGCGCACCTTGCGGGCGGTCTCCTCCAGCAGGGCCGCGCCCGAGGCGCCGGACCACCGGGGGTCGGACGTGCCGAACAGGCCGCCGAGGTCACCGAGACCCGCCGCGGAGAGCAGCGCGTCACAGGCGGCGTGGGCCGCGGCGTCACCGTCGGAGTGGCCGGCCAGGCCGGTCTCACCCGGCCAGTGCAGACCCGCGAGGTGAAGCTCGCGACCAGAAGCGAACGGGTGGACGTCGACCCCGACGCCCACCCGTGGAAATGTCTTGTTCAGGAGTTGAGAACCTCGTCCAGCAGGGCCTCGGCCTTGTCCTCGTTGGTCTTCTCCGCGAGCGCGAGCTCGCTGACGAGGATCTGCCTGGCCTTCGCCAGCATTCTCTTCTCTCCCGCGGAGAGTCCGCGCTCCCTGTCTCGCCGCCACAGGTCGCGAACGACCTCGGCAACCTTGTTGACGTCACCGGACGCCAGCTTCTCAAGGTTCGCCTTGTAGCGTCGTGACCAGTTCGTGGGCTCTTCGGTGTGAGGCATTCGAAGCACGTCGAAAACGCGCTCAAGGCCCTCTTGTCCGACGACATCGCGAACACCCACGAGCTCTGCGTTGTCTGCCGGCACCTGGACGGTAAGGTCGCCCTTGTCGACCTTAAGAACCAGGTAGGTCCTTTCCTCACCCTTGATGGTTCGGGTCGTGATCGCCTCGATCCGAGCAGCCCCGTGGTGGGGGTAGACGACAGTGTCGCCGACCTGGAAAGTCATGTGACAAGTACCCCTTCCGCTGTACTCAAGAGTACCACGTATCCACAGCCTCCCGGAACAGTGAAATCACCATAACTGCAGGTCAAAGCCGCATCTTATGACTTGACAAGTGGCCAAGTGTATGAATCAGAGGGACAAAAAGCGCTTATGACCTGCGCTCCCCGCCTTCGGATGATGAGGCGGGTCGGCGGGAAACCCGGTGAACGTCGCCGATAGGGTTGCCCTTGCCCTATCTCACGCGTGACAAGGAGAACTCGCACCGTGACCCGCAACATCCGCCACCGGGCGATCGTCGCCGCGGCGTTCCTCGCAGCCGCTTCGGCACTGGCCGGCTGCGGTGCCGGATCCGACGCGATCACCAACAAGCCCTACTCGCCGACCGAGGCCCTCACGGTCAAGACGAACGGCATCGACATCTCCCAGGCCTTCTTCCTGGGGCCCGACTCGGGCGCGACGCTGCCGGAGGGTGCGGCCACCCCGCTCTACCTGTCGTTGATCAACACCAACGCGGGCTCCGACCAGCTCGTCGGTCTCGGCGTCGACCCCGCCCTCGGTACGGCGAAGGTGAGCGCGCCCGTGCCGCTCCCTCACAACCAGCGGGTGAGCGTCGGCAAGCCGACCCCAACCATCCTGATCGAAGGGCTGAAGAAGCCGCTCAGGGGCGGCGAGGGCGTCAAGGTGCAGCTGCAGTTCGCCAACGCCGGGATCGTGCAGCTCACGATCCCGGTGATCACCCGCAGCCGCGAGTTCACCGCCTACCCGCAGGCTCCCGGCGCCTCCGCGGCGCCCACGCCGTCGCCCACCCCCTCGGCCACCGCCACCGGCGAGGAGCACTCCTCCGGACACTGATCGCCGCTCCCGGTGAGGGCCTCCGGACACGCCGAGGGGCCGTACGGCGCGGGCACGCCGTACGGCCCCTCGGATCGTCCGGAGGCGAGCGATCATCCCGATGCGGACGTCACCGAAGCCGTCGCCTTCGCGGAGGCGAGTGATCACCCCAAAGTCGGCGTCGCGGAAGCCGGTCGCCTTCGCGGAGGCGACCGATCGTCGCCGGACGGGCGCCTCCGAGGCCGCGGAGAGACTCAGATCTCAGCGGGGTCGAACTTGTACCCCAGCCCCCGGACGGTGAGAATGCAGCGCGGGTTGGACGGGTCGGACTCGACCTTGGCCCGCAGCCGCTTGACGTGCACATCCAGGGTCTTGGTGTCGCCCACGTAGTCGGCGCCCCAGACCCGGTCGATGAGCTGGCCCCGGGTGAGCACCCGCCCGGCGTTGCGCAGCAGCACCTCCAGCAGCTCGAACTCCTTCAGCGGCAGCTGCACCGCCTCACCCCGTACGGCGACGATGTGGCGATCGACGTCCATCCTGACCGGACCGGCGGCCAGCACCGCCGACTCCAGCTCCTCCACGTCGCCCTGGCGGCGCAGCACCGCGCGGATACGGGCCACCAGCTCCCTGGAGGAGAAGGGCTTGGTGACGTAGTCGTCGGCGCCGAGCTCCAGCCCGACGACCTTGTCGATCTCGCTGTCCTTCGCGGTGAGCATGATGACGGGCACGTTGGAGCGCTGGCGGAGCGAGCGGCAGACCTCGGTGCCGGGCAGGCCGGGAAGCATCAGGTCGAGCAGCACCAGGTCGGCGCCGTTGCGGTCGAAGGTCTCCAGCGCTTCCGGCCCGGTGGCGGCCACGGCCACCTCGAAGCCTTCCTTGCGCAGCATGTATGACAGGGCGTCGGAGAACGATTCCTCGTCCTCGACAACGAGCACGCGGGTCACTGCGCGGCCTCCAGGGGGATCGTGGTCGTAGCTGGTTCCGTAACCGCCATGCCGCCGAAGGCGGGCAGGCGGAGGGTGAATGTGGAACCGGAACCTTCCTTGCTCCACACCGTGACCGCCCCGTTGTGGGAGGCGGCCACGTGCTTGACGATGGCCAGGCCCAGGCCCGTGCCACCGGTCGCCCGCGAGCGTGCCGCGTCGACACGGAAGAACCGTTCGAAGATCCGCTCCTGGGCGCTCTCGGGGATGCCGATTCCCTGGTCGCTCACGCTGATCTCGACGGATTCGGTGTTGGGGCCCGCCGCGCGGGCGCTGACCACGACCCGGGTGTGCTCGGGGCTGTAGGCGACCGCGTTGTCGATGAGGTTGCGCAGGGCGGTGACGAGAAGCTCGTCGTCGCCCCATATCCGCAGGCCCTCGACCCCGCCGGCGACGAGGGTGATGTCCTTGGCCGCCGCGGTGGTGTTGCAGCGGTCGATGGCCTCGTGGACCGCCTCGTCGATCAGAACAGGGCCGGGGGTGGGGATGGGCTCGGCGCCCTGGATGCGGGAGAGGGTGATGAGGTCCTGGACCAGGTAGGTGAGCCGGGCCGCCTCGTGTTGCATGCGCCCCGCGAAGCGGGTGACGGCCTCGGGGTCGTCGGCGGCGTCCTGGATGGTCTCGGCCAGCAGCGAGAGCGCGCCCACCGGCGTCTTGAGCTCGTGGCTCACGTTGGCCACGAAGTCGCGGCGAACCGCCTCGACACGGCGGTGCTCGGTCTGGTCCTCGGCGAGGACGAGCACCTGGCCGTGGGAGCCGAGCGGGGCGACCCGCACCGCGAAGCTGGTCGACTCCTGGCCGAACTTGTGGCCGGCCACCTCGATCTCGCTCTCGCGGATCTCGCCGTCCCTGCGCACCTTCCTGGCCAGTGCGAGCAACTCGGCCGCCATGAGGTGATCTCCTTTGACCAGGCCGAACGCGCGGGCCGCCGAGCTGGCGCGCAGCACGCGGTCCTCCTTGTCAAGCACGACCGCCGAGGACGGCAGCACGGCCAGCACCGAGGCGACCCCCTGGGGTAACGCGCCGGGCTCGACGCCGTAAACCGGTGTCATCGCTCTCCGCTGTCCGTGGTTCTGGCGGACGACCATCACGGCCAGCGCTCCCACGACGAAACCGGCCAGTGCGGCCAGGCTCGCCATCAGCTCACTCACGTGGTCCTCCCGTAGGCTTCACGTCCTCGATGGTAGGTCGGGGTTTTCCCGTTGGGGACGGCTAAAGGGGCATGACCACGGGCTTTCCCATAAAGTTCACTTTACGGTCGAGGTTCGTTCACCGTTACCGCCCTACCGTGAGTGGCATGCGCGACGCCTACCACGAAGACCTCGACGCCCTCACCGGACGACTGGTCGAGATGACCCGACTCGTCAGGTCGGCGATATCGCGGGCCACCACGGCCCTCCTGGACGCCGACCTCCACCTCGCCGAGAGCGTCATCTCCCAGGACGAGGAGGTCAACCGGATCTTCGCGGAGGTCGAGGCCACGATCTTCGACCTGATGGCGCGGCAGCAGCCCGTGGCCGTGGACCTCAGAATGATCATCGCGGCGCTGCGGATGGGCACCGACCTGGAGCGGATGGGCGACCTCGCCGAGCATGTGGCCAAGATCGCCAGGCTGCGCCACCCCGACTCCGCGATCCCGCCCGAGGTCCGCTCCACCATCCTGGAGATGGGCCAGATCGCCGAACGTCTCGTCACCAAGACCGGCAGCTGCATCGCCTCGCGCGACGTGGAGTCGGCCCTGGAGCTGGAGTCCGACGACGACGCCATGGACAGGCTGCACCGGAGGCTGTTCAAGATCCTGATGGCCCCCGACTGGAAGTACGGCGTCGAGCCGGCCATCGACGTGACGCTGATCGGCCGCTACTACGAGCGCTACGCCGACCACGCGGTCCGCGTCGCGCACGACGTGGTCTATCTGGTGACGGGCTCCCGTCCCCAGGACACCTCTGTGCTCTGAGTCCCCCGTCGGCCGATCCCCGCCGGTCTTCACGAACGTCTTCATGGAAAAAGGGAGAGAGGGAGGGCCCGCCGGATCCGGCGGGCCCTCCCTCTTTTTACGCTTTTTTGGACTTTTCCGTATTTTTCAGGACATGAGGGCTATTTGCCCTGGTTGGCCACGGCCTCGATGGCGGCCTCGGCCGCGGCGGGGTCGAGATACTGTCCGCCCTTGGTGACCGGGTGGAAGTCGGCGTCCAGCTCGTACCTGAGCGGGATGCCGGTGGGGATGTTGAGCCCGGCGATCTCGTCGTCGCCTATCCCGTCCAGGTGCTTGACCAGCGCGCGGAGCGAGTTGCCGTGCGCGACGACCAGCACGCTCCTCCCCTGCGCGAGGTCGGGCACGATCTGGTCGTACCAGTACGGCAGCATGCGCTCGACGACGTCCTTGAGGCACTCGGTCCTCGGCATCAGCTCGCTCGGCAGGAGCGCGTAGCGGGCGTCACCAACCTGGGAGAACTCGTCGTCGTCGGCGATCGGGGGCGGCGGGACGTCGTAGGAGCGGCGCCAGAGCATGAACTGCTCGTCACCGAACTCGGCCCGCGTCTGCGCCTTGTCCTTGCCCTGCAGGGCGCCGTAGTGGCGCTCGTTGAGCCGCCAGGACCGGGAGACCGGCAGCCAGAGCAGGTCCGCGGCGCCCAGCGCGAGGTTCGCCGTCTGGATCGCCCTGCTCATCAGGGAGGTGTGCACAACATCGGGCCGCACCCCCGCGTCGAGCAGCAGCTGCCCGCCGCGCCGCGCCTCCTCCTCGCCCTTGGCCGAGAGCCCCGCGTCCACCCATCCGGTGAACAGACCCTTCGCGTTCCACTCACTCTCACCGTGCCGAAGCAGCACCAAAGTCGACATGCCGACAAGCTTAGTGGGCGCCTGCTGGACGTTTCCGGACACTCCACCCGCCCCGGGACCGCCCGACGTACCGGGCGACCCGTTCTCGGGACGGCGTCCTCAGCGTTCGGGGTCGGCGAAGCGGGCGAAGGCCTGGAGGTTGGCGAGCGACTCGCCGCGCTTGGCGCGCCACTCCCACTCGCGCCGGATCGAGGAGGCGAAGCCCAGCTCGAGCGCGCGGTCGAAGCCCTCGTCCGAGTAGGTGAGCACGCACCCGAGGAGGCGATCGACCTCCTCGTCGGTGACCGCGGCCAGCGGGACACGGCCCACGAGGTAGACGTCGCCGATCGGGTCGAGGGCGAAGTGCACCCCGTACATGGAGCCGTTCTTGGTGAGGAGCCAACGGTAGAACTCGGCGTGGTTCTCGTCGGGTTGACGGCAGAAGAACGCCTCCACGTGCAGGGCCTGGTCACCGACGATCAACCAGGTCATGGTGGCGAGCTTGTGCTGGCCGGGCAGCCTCACCAGGAAGGCCCCCGGCCTGGGCTGCTCGTAGGAGGCGTCCGCGCTCTTCAGCGCCGCCTCGATCACTTCACGCATGGGCCCAGCTTACGAGCGGCTCTCACGCGCGGGCCGTCCCCGTCTCACGAGCCCCTCGGACGATGTGCCGGCGTCCGGGTCACACCCGCCTCGTGAGCGGCGGGATCCGGAGGCCGCGTCACCACCCTCGCAAGCGGAGTCCGGAGGTCGCGTCGACGGCCTCGCGAGTGGTCCTCACGAGTTGACCGCGACCGGGAGCCGGTGCAGGTTCGCCATCGCCCCGGCGTAGACGTCCGCCAGCCGGGCCGCGGTGGCCGACCAGCCGAAGGCCGCCGCGTGGGCCACCGAGCCCGCCGACAACGTCTCCCGCCACGCGGGCTCGTAGACGAACCTGGCGAGCACCCGCGCCCAGTCGTGGGGGTCGTGCCCCTCGACGAGCACCCCGGACACGCCGTCGCGTACGGCGGTGCGCAGCCCGCCTACGGACGCGGCGGCGACCGGGGTGCCACAGGCCTGGGACTCCAGGGCCACCAGGCCGAACGACTCGTTGTGGGAGGGGACGACGGTCACGTCGGACGCGCGGTACCAGTCGACCAGCTCATGCTGGGGCGCGGGGGGAACGATCCTCACCACGTCGGAGATCCCCAGCGAGGCGGCCACGTCGTTGAGGTAGGAGGGCCTGGCCAGGCCGTTGCCGCTGGGGCCGCCGACACAGGCGACGACCAGCCTGGACCTGAGCGAGGGGTCGTCGATGAGCATCCTGGCCGCGGCGCGCAGCAGCACGTCCGGGGCCTTGAGCGGTTGCACCCTGCCCACGAACAGCAGCACGTGCGCGTCCTGCGGCAGCCCGAGCCGGCGCCGGGCCGCCCCCTGGGAGGCGGGCTGGAAGACTCTGAGGCTCACACCGGGGTTGACGACCTCCACACGGGCGGGGGCGGCGCCGTACAGCTGGACGAGCTCCTCGGCCTCGGTCGGGGTGTTGGCCACCAGGCGGTCGGCGATGTCCACGACCTGCTGCTCGCCCAGTACGCGGGCGGCGGGCTCCGGCCTGTCGTCGGCGGCGAGCAGGAGGTTCTTCACCCTGGCCATGGTGTGCATGGTGTGTACCAGCGGCAGGCCCCAGCGTTCCTTGGCCAGCCAGCCCACCTGGCCGGAGAGCCAGTAGTGGGAGTGGATGACGTCGTAGCGGCCCGGCTCGTACATGGCCTCGGCGCGCAGCACGCCCGACAGGAATGCGCAGAGCTGGCCGGGCAGGTCTCCCTTGTCCAGCTCCTCGTACGGTCCGGCGGTGACGTGGCGGACGGAGACACCTGGAACGATCTCCGCGACCGGTGGCAGATCCCGGGATGTCTGCCGGGTGAAGATCTCCACCTCCACCCCGAGTTCGGCCAGGCGTTTCGCCACCTCGACGATGTAGACGTTCATCCCGCCCGCGTCCCCGGTCCCCGGTTGATCCAGGGGAGACGTGTGCATGCTGATCGTCGCGACCCGGTTGACCCGCCGTCGCCTCACCGACACCACCTCCGAGAGGGCTCAACCACCGGATAATCCGCAACATTCCCGACACATGGCCTCTCCGAGTCCGGACGGATGGGTCCCGAGGGCTCCTGGCAGGATGAGGGGCCATGAAGAGGACAGCTGTGGTGACAGGGGCCAGTAGCGGAATCGGCGAGGCGACGGCCCGCAGACTCGCCGCCGAGGGCTTCGACGTGGTGGCCGCGGCGCGGCGCAGGGAGCGGCTCGACGAGCTGGCCGCCGAGGTGCCCGGCATCCGCCCGGTCACCCTGGACGTGACGTCGCAGGAGTCGGTGTACGAGCTCGCCGCCTCGCTCGACCGCTGCGACGTGCTGGTCAACAACGCCGGTGGCGCGATCGGCCTGGAACCCGTGGCGAGCGGGAAGGTGGCCGACTGGCAGCGGATGTACGACGTCAACGTGCTCGGCACGCTCCGTGTCACCCAGGCCCTGCTGCCCAAGCTGGTCGCGTCGGGCGACGGCGTGCTGCTGATGCTGACCTCGGTGGCCGGGCTCGTCTCCTACGAGGGCGGCGGCGGATACAACGCGGCCAAGCACGCGCAGACCTCGATGACCGAGGTGCTGAGGCTGGAGCTGGTCGGACAGCCGGTCAGGATCGTCGAGGTCGCCCCCGGGATGGTCCACACCGAGGAGTTCTCGCTGAACCGCTTCCGCGGCGACTCCGCCGCCGCCGACCGGGTCTACGAGGGCGTGCCCGACCCGCTCTCCGCCGACGACGTGGCCGACGCCATCGCCTGGTGCGTGACCCGCCCGGCCCACGTGAACATCGACCGCCTCGTCATCCGCCCCCGGGCCCAGGCCGCCCAGCACAAGGTCCACCGCGTCTGACCGTGCCGAAGCCGATAGGAGAGATCACCAGGGGGACCACGGGGCACAACCGGCTGCGCCGGGCCGACCGCTGGATCGTCGCCGCGCACGGCCGCGCGCTGCGCTCCGCCGTCCGCCCTCTCGTGGTCGACCTCGGGTACGGGGCCTCGCACACCACGACCCTGGAGATGTTCCTGCGGCTGCGCGCGGTCTGCCCCTCGGTCGAGGTCGTCGGCGTCGAGATCGACCCGGCCCGGGTGGCGGCGGCCAAACCGTACGAGCGGCCGGGACTGTCCTTCGCGCTGGGCGGCTTCGAGCTGCCGGTGGCGAGGCCACCCCTGTTGATCAGGGCGTTCAACGTGCTGCGACAGTACGAGGAGGCGCAGGCGTGGGGATACTGGGCGATGCTGTCCGAACGGCTCGCGCCGGGCGGGATGATCGTCGAGGGCACCTGCTCGGAGGTGGGCCACCGCGCGGTCTGGGTGGGGCTCGACCGCTCGGGGCCGCGGACACTCACCATCTCGGCCCGTTTCGACTCCTTCGAGCGCCCCTCCGACCTGGCC
Source organism: Streptosporangium sp. NPDC006930 (assembly GCF_040635605.1). Classification (NCBI taxonomy): domain Bacteria; kingdom Bacillati; phylum Actinomycetota; class Actinomycetes; order Streptosporangiales; family Streptosporangiaceae; genus Streptosporangium; species Streptosporangium sp. NPDC006930. The sequence goes on from NZ_JBEYID010000002.1 coordinate 446,305, forward strand.
GACCGGCTGCCCAAGACGCTCATTCACCGCAACGTCCCCGGTGAGCCCGTCCACGCCTTCCTGCGCGACTTCGACCGCGCCTGGGCGGTCAACGCCCCCCTGAGCTCGTACGGTTCCCGGCAGCGCTGGATCGCCGCCGCGGGAACGCTCGCCGGGACCTGGCCGCTCGCCGAGCGTCCCCCGCTGGGCGGCCGGTCGCGCTGGCGGCTCGGCGAGATCACCCTGCCCTGGTCCGCGGTCGCTCCGCGATGATCGCGAAGTGCGCCCCGGCGACGACGGGGGTGGGATAACACATGGTCAAACGCGTGTGACGCACATCACTCGACAACCCGTAGTACTACCCCTCGTGGTGCGGGAGTTAGGCTTGGATGCGTGAAGGGTCTCGGCGAGCTTGAACGCAGCATCATGGACATCATCTGGGCACAGCCATCCTCTGTGACGGCGCGGGAGGTCGGGCGTCTCATCGCCGACCGCGACCTGGCGCCCACCACTGTGATGACCGTGCTCGACCGACTCACCCGCAAGGGCTTCCTGCTCCGCACCCGCGACGGGCGCGCGTGGCGGTACGCACCGGCGGAGAGCCGCGACGCCTACATCGCGGAGCTTATGCTGGAAGCGCTGGATCTGACCGGTGACCGGTCGGCGGCCCTCACCCGGTTCGCCCAGGCCGTCACCGGCACCGAAGCCGACATCCTGCGCAGGGCCCTGACGGACCTGGAGGAGCTGGAGGAGCTGGAGGACGAGTAGATGACCGCGGCAGCGCTGGCGACGCTCGCCCTGGTCTGCGCGGTCGGCGCCTGGCGGTTCACCCGGGCTCGATGGACCTACCGCGCCCCGCACGTGGCCATCGTCCTGTGGCAGGCGCTCGGGGTCACCTGGGGCCTCGCCGGGACGGGCGCCCTGCTCGGTTACGCGCTCGAGCCCTACGGCGAGGGCGTGCTGCACGGCCTGCACGAGTTCGCGATCTCCGCGTTCGGCGCCGGGGAGGAGCTTCCCAGGCCGTACGACATGCCGAGGATCCTCGCGCTCGTCGCGGGACTGACCGCGCTCGCCGTGCTGATCCTGGTCCTCCTCGCCGCGGGCGCGCAGACGCTCCGCGCCCGCAGGCGCCATCGCACCCTGCTCGCCCTGATCGCGAGGGAGGATCCGGTGATCCCCGGCGTGCGGGTGCTCGACCACCCGGGTGCCACCGCCTACTGCGTGCCCGGCCTGCGCTCCCAGGTGGTGGTGAGCGAGGGGGCGCTGAAGCTGCTCTCCGCCGACGAGCTGAGCGCGGTGCTCGCCCACGAGGCCGCCCACGTGCGTGAGCGGCACGATCTGGTGCTGCTGCCGTTCGCCGCGCTGCGCAGGGCACTGCCCTGGTCGCGCGTGGTCAGGGACGCGCAGGGCGAGGTCGGGTTGCTCGTGGAGATGGCCGCCGACGACGTCGCCCGCCGCGGCTGCTCCGCACGCCGCCTCGCGACCGCCCTGCTGCGCTTCGGCACCGCGGGCGCCGTCCCGGCCCCGCACGGCGCGCTGGGCGCCACGAACTCCGCCGCCGCCGTGATGGCCAGGGTCGAGCGTCTGGTGAACCCGGTCCCGGTCCTGCCGCGCGGGGTGCGCTACGCCATCGTCGCCTTCTCCGTCGCCCTGACGTCCTCGGCGCCGCTCTTGTGGCTAGTCCCGTACTGAAGTCGGCGCCGCTCTTGTGGCTAGTCCCGTACTGAAGTCGGCGCCGCTGTTGTGGCCGGTCCCGCATCGAAGAACCCGCATCGGGCTCCTTACCGGGCGCGGCGACCGTCGCACGCACGGCACCGAGACCCCCGTACGAGTGCGGTCCCGCGTTGGGCCTCCGTGAAGGTACGACGGATCCGCATGCCGAAACCGGGGGCCGCCCTGGTGATGCGGCCGGTTTCATCCAGGTTTAACCAAGCTCACCCCAAAGTGCTTGCAAGTGTTAGCCAACCCGTTTGCAATTGCAAGCACCGTGCGGCAGACTCGAACCATGGCACTACCCAAGGTCGGTTCGATCGGTGAGTACATCCGCGAGCAACGCACGCACGCGAAGATCTCCCTTCGGCAGCTCGCCGCGGCGGCAGGGGTCTCCAACCCCTACCTGAGCCAGATCGAGCGCGGGCTGCGCAAGCCCAGCGCCGAGATCCTGAACCAGATCGCGAAGGGCCTGCACATCTCGTCGCAGGCGCTCTACGTCCAGGCGGGCCTCATCGAGGAGCGCGAGCCGGACAGCGACGTGCTGACCGCGATCAGGGCCGACCATCTCATCACCGAGCGCCAGCGCCAGGTGCTGATCGACATCTACGAGTCGTTCCGCAAGGAGAACCAACAGGCCGAGGCCCCGGACGACGACGCGCAGACCTCCCAGAAAGCGCCTCTCGCACCGGAGCCCCGGCGAGGTGACGCGGACTCCTCGTCTGACGACGAGGTGCCGCTCCCGAAGGAATACCTCACCGCGTTGAAGCCCTACGCGGCCCCTCCGAGCAACGGCCACATCACCAAGGAAACCAAGGAAGGTTAACCCATGCCCATCACCACCGAAGTCAAGAAGCTGGCCGAGTCCAAGCCGTTCTACGCCGTCGCCGGGGCCGGCGACTTCGCCGTCGAAAAGCTCCTTGAGCTTCCCGAGCAGATCCACAAGCTGCAGGGCCGCCGTGAGGAGATCCGCGAGGCCGCGAAGGACCTCCCGGAGAGGGCCAGGCAGCTCGCCGGAAAGGCCGAGGTCTACGCCAAGGACTTCCCCGTGAAGGCGCGCGACTACGCCGACCACATCGCGGGCAGGGCCAACGAGCTGTACGAGGAGTTCGCCAGCCGCGGCCGCAAGGTCGTCTCCAAGACCAGCGGCGAGATCGCCCTGGAGCTGGAGGAGGTCTCCGAGGCCGCCGAGCCCGCGATCACCTCCGCCCGGACGCCCAGGAAGGGCACCCGCACCACGAAGTCGGGCACGTCGGGCACGACGAGGACCTCCAGGACGTCCGGCACGACCAAGAGCTGAGCGAGCCCTTCGCGAAACCTTCTGACCGGTCCGGCGGACCTCACGAAAACCCCAGACCGGCCCCCGCGGACTCGCCACCGCTTCGCGCGGCCGGGCCGTGCACGAGCTCGCGGCCGCCTCCACAAACCCCGTGAGGTGGCGACCGGACGACGCTCCGGTTCCAGGACCCGTTCCGGCACGGCCGGGGCGGGTCCTGTGGCGTCCTGGGACCGTGCCGGGGGCGAGCGAGATCGACGTGATGGGGCGCGAGAACGAACCACCGGCTCTGGCCGGTACGCGGACGCGGGGACGAGCCGTCCCGGCCGGCACGGGCAGGAAACGAGCCACCGGCCCCAGCCGGTAAGAGTCGAGGGCGGCGCGAACGGGACTTTCGGCATTAGGCTGAGGGAGACCGGCGAGGCGAACGTTCTGGAGAGACGATGATCGAAATCCACGGTGCTCTGGACCTGGTCTTCTGGATCCTGGCCGTCGGAGTGTTCGCACTGTCGGGCTGGGCGCTCATCCACGCGGCGAAGACCCCGGCGCGGGCGTTCGCGGCCACCGGCAAGCAGACCAAGAAGCTGTGGCTGGTCATCCTCGGGCTGGCGGCGCTGTTCGGCTTCGCCGCCGCGGTGCAGTATCTCAGCGTCCTGAGCATCTTCACGATCGCGTCCGTCATCGCCTCGGGCATCTACCTCGCCGACGTGCGTCCCGCCGTGGGGGAGATCGGCAGGGGCGGCGGCAACCAGGGGCCGTACGGACCCTGGTGACGCGGGGACGCGCCATGGTGCGGCTCGCACGGGGTCAGGCGACCGGAGTGCGTACCGACCCCGGTGACCGGACCGCGTCATCGGCGGCTTCCTCGACCGCGCCGTGCGACCGGGGTCCGTACGGACCCCGGTGGCCCACCCCCGAGCGGGGGTCCGTCGTGCCCTCGCGGGGAATCGGCTTGCCCGGCGGGATTCCTGCCGGTAGACACGCCGAATGATGTTCGCGCGCAAACCCACACTCCCCGGAGAGCATGTGACGCTCCGGCCGGTCGGCCCCGAGCACGTGGACGGCCTCTGGGAGCTGGTCAACGACCCCGAGACCGTCCGGCTGACCGGCTCGCACGGTAAGCCCGACTACGAAGGACTGAAGGCCTGGTACGGCTCGCGGGGCGACATCGACGACCGGCTGGACCTGGCGATCTGCACCGCCGGTGACGACGCCTACGTGGGCGAGATCGTGCTCAACCAGCTCGACGCCGACAATCTCTCCTGCAACCTGCGCATCGCGCTGATCGGCCCCCGGGCGTACGGGAGGGGCTACGGCAGCGAGGCGATCCGGCTCACCCTCGACCATGTCTTCCGCACCACGCCGCTGCATCGGGTGGGCCTGGAGGTTTACGCCTTCAACGAACGGGCCGCGCACGTCTACCGCAAGCTCGGGTTCGTCCAGGAGGGTGTCTGCCGTGACGCCCTGCACCTAAACGGGGAATGGTATGACTCCGTAATCATGTCGATACTTGCCCCTGACTGGGTTGTCAGGGAAATTTGACATACACAAGGTGATTTTTCGGAAACATCTTTTGACACTTCCGAAACAATGCTAGGTTCAATGGGAGCGCTCCCACCTGTGCGGAATCTTGGTGTGGAGGAAGTTATGACCGATCTACCCACACTTGCCCAGGTCGCAGCAGAGGCAGGGGTTTCCCCCGCCACGGCGTCCCGGGTACTCACCGGTTCAGTCAGAGTCAGCACGTCGGCTCGTAGGCAGGTGCATGACGCAATATCGCGTCTTGGTTACGTAAGGCATCGCGCTCCTCGTGGCGGCTCCGGCCGCCGATCCGACCAGGTCGTGGCCATCGTGGTCTGCGAACCCGCGCACCGGTTGTTCACCGAGCCGTTCTACGCGCGGATGATCACGGCTGCGGAGGAGGTCCTCACCGGGCACGGCGTACCCCTCGCCGTGATGACCGCCACGGCGGCCACCTCCACCATCGCCACGCCACCGCTCGTCGCAGGAGGCATCGACGGCGTCCTGTTGATCGCGGCCCGCGACAGGCATCCGCTCGTGGTGACCCTCGCCGCCTCGGGCATTCCCGTACGGAGTGCGGGCCGTCCCCCAGACGGCATCGACCTCCCCCACGTCGACATGGACAACCGCGACGGCGGTCGGCAGGCGGCGGAACACCTGCTGCTCGGCGGCCGGAAGTCCATCGGCGTGATCGCGGGCCCACCCGCCCTTCCGGCCGCTCGCGACCGGCTCGACGGGTTCCTGCAGACCCTCGCCCTGGCCGGGATGACCAGCGTGCCGGTCGCGTACGGCGACTTCAGCCACGCGTCGGGCGTGCACGGCATGCAGTGGCTGTTGCGCAGGATGCCGCACGTCGACGCGGTCTTCGCCGCCTCCGACGTGATGGCCGCCGCCGCGCTGCAGACCCTGCGGCGTGCCGGCCGCCGGGTGCCGGAGGATGTGGCCGTCATCGGGTTCGACGACTCCCCCACCGCCCGGCGGACCTCACCCACGCTCACCACCGTCCGCCAGCCGGTGGAGGAGTTCTCCGCACTCGCCACCCGGCTGTTGCTGCTCTCCATGGGCTCGGCCGGCTCTCCCCGCGACAATCCCGTACTCCCCACTGAGCTGGTGGTCCGTGAGTCCGCCTGACCAGCACGTCGGGCTTCGCGCGGGAGATGTGCTCACCCGCAGGTATCTGTTGCTGGAGCGCATCGCGTGGGGGGGCATGAGCGTCATTTGGCGTGCCTTCGACCAGTCGCTCCAGCGGATGGTCGCCGTCAAGCTGCTGGACGGCGAGCTGGGCCTCGACCGAGGGGAGCGCGAGCTGATCCGCAGGGAGGCGCGTGCCACCGCGCGCCTCATTCACCCCGACGCGATCGAGGTCTACGACTACGGGGAGACCGTGACCTCGCAGGGGCGCCTCGCCGCGTACGTGGTGATGCGCCTGCTGGACGGACGCCCGCTGGCGGACCGGGTCGCCGAGGGCCCGCTGCCGTGGACGGAGGCGGCGACGATCGCCGCCAGGCTGGCCACCGTGCTGGCCGCCGCCCACGAGCGGGGCATCGTGCACCGGGACGTCACCGCCGAGAACGTGCTGCTGACCTCGACCGGCGCCAAGCTGCTCGATTTCGGCATCGCCGCCTTCATCGGGGAGGACGGCGACGACTGGACCTCCGACTACGGGACGCCTCCCTACGTGGCTCCGGAGCGGCTCACCGGCACGGTCGCGGATCCGGCGAGCGACATCTACGCGCTGGGCGTACTGCTGTTCGAGATGCTCACCGGCGCTCCCCCGTACCCGGAACGGACCTGGGAGGAGATCGAGAACGTCCGCAGGGAGGGACCTCCGCCGCTGGCGGAGGTCCCGGGCATGCCCGCGCGGATCAGCGCGCTCTGCCAGGTCTGTCTGTCGCACCGGCCCGAGGCCAGACCCAAGGCCCATGAGGTGGCCGACGGCCTGACCGCGGCCCTCAGGACACCGGCCACCCCCCTGGCCCCGGCGCACTCGGCGGGCAGGGGTGGGCTGGTGCGCTGGGTGGTGGTCGCGACGGTGGCGGCTCTGCTCGCGGGACTCCTGCTGTGGAGCCGGATCTCCGGCTCGCACAACGAGCAGGTGGCCGGTCCGCAGGGTCGCGGGACGGCACCGCCCACGATGCTCGACCCCACAACCGCCTACCCGCAACCGGGCACGAATCCGCAGCCTTCTCCTACTTCTCCTACCCGAAAGTGGGGTGGGCAGATGGCGGAACCGGCGCCCGGGTCGGAGGCGATCCACTCCTACGCACCGAACCTCAACCAGAGTGTGCGGCACTTCAACGCCGTGCTCGCGAAGGGAGAGGACGAGGGCGAGATCCGCCCGGACGTGGCCCTGGACCTGCGGCAGGTGCTGGCCAACAGCGTCTGGGGCTCCGGCGACCTCGACCCGATCCGAAAAAAGATCGCCGAGCGCAACCGGGAGGGCTCGCTGCCAGACGACTTCCGTCACGCCCTGGAGGCCCAGTTGATGCTCGTGGCGGTCGCGTTGACAGGCTAGAAAACCAACCGGCAGGAAAGTCGAAAAACGCGCCCGGGTCCTCTCGATTCTTGAATCGAGAGGACCCGGGCGCCGACTTTGGGAGCCTATCGAATTCGCCGTTTTCGACATCGCCGGTGAAACCTCGGGCGAACACCGACGCCCGATCGAGAGGGATTCCCGGCCACCTTTCATCCTTGACAGGATCGGCGCCGCCAAGCGGTCGCCGCCGTTTTCACCGGACGGTCGGAACGCGCTCCATTCGACGGCGGGTCGAGGTCGCACACGCCGAAGGGGATTCACCGACGGTGACCGCCGCCCTGGACGCCGGGTGTGGGAGAGGCGGTCCGGCACGGTGAAACTTTCACGGAACGACAGGTGCGCCGAGGTCGCACAGGGCGAGTTGGGACGGGGTGCGGGCGTGGCATCGGGGCGAACCGGTTCCCACGGTGGTTGACGGGAGCGGGGCGGGCGCCGAACCATGGCGATCGCGTCCGGCCGCACCTTTCGATCGCGAGGTTCCCACCCCGCGAACAGATCACGTCCTTGAAGGGCCCTTCCATGAAAGTCCTGCGTGTTCGCAGGTGGCCGGCGGCGCTCGCGGCGCTCGCGGTCACCTCGGCGCTGGCGGTCGCGCTCGGCTCCTCCCCGGCCGGTGCCGCGGGCGGGACCGGCACCGGCTACCTGCGCACCTCCGGCAACAAGATCGTCGACAGTACGGGGGCGACCGTCCGGCTGACCGGTATCAACTGGTTCGGCATGGAGACCGACAACAAGACCTTCCACGGGTTGTGGTCGAACAACCCGTGGAGAGGCCAGATCGACAAGATGGCCTCGCTCGGTTACAACACCCTCCGCGTACCGTTCTCCAACGACGCGCTCAAGCCCGGCGCGGTCGCCAGCGGCGTGAACGACTTCGTCAACCCCGACCTGGTCGGCAACAGCCCGCTGCAGATCCTCGACAAGGTCATCGCGTACGCCGGAAGCAAGGGCATGCGGATCATCCTCGACCGGCATCGGCCGACCGCCGCCGGGCAGTCGCCGCTGTGGTACGTGCCCGCGACGCCGGAGAGCACCTGGATCAACGACTGGAAGGCACTCGCCCAGCGGTACGCGGGCAACACCACCGTCATCGGCGCCGACCTGCACAACGAGCCGCACGCCGAGGGCACCAACCCGGCCGCGACCGGGGCGTGCTGGGGCTGTGGGGACACCGCCCGCGACTGGCGACTCGCCGCCGAGCGGGCGGGCAACGCGGTGCTCTCGGTCAACCCCAACTGGCTGATCTTCGTTGAGGGCGTGAGCTGCCCGAGCGGGGGCCTGTCCAACGTCTGGGACAACGACCCGAGCAACGACGAGGACTGCGGCTGGTGGGGCGGCAACCTGTCGAAGGCCGGGGAGTTCCCGGTGCGGCTGAACGTGGCGAACCGGCTGGTCTACTCGCCACACGACTACGCCACCTCGGTCTACCGCCAGGCGTGGTTCGACGCGCCGAACTATCCGGCGAACCTGCCCGCGGTCTGGGACAGGTACTGGGGCTACCTCTACAAGCAGAACATCGCCCCGATCATGCTCGGCGAGTTCGGGACCACCATGCAGGCGGCCGTGGACAAGGTCTGGCTCCAGGAGTTGATGAAGTACCTGGGCACCGGGGTGAACGGGATGTCGTTCACCTACTGGTCGTGGAACCCCAACTCGGGTGACACCGGTGGTATCGCCAAGGACGACTGGAGCTCGATCAACCAAGACAAGCAGGACATCCTCCAGCCGTACCTGATCGCACCGGTCGGCGGGGGCGGCACAGGTACACCCACACCGACCCCGACACCGACGCCGGGCTCCGCGGCCTGCGAAACGTCTTACGCGCTCACGAACTCCTGGTCGGGAGGTTTCCAGGCAGCGCTGACCGTGAAGAACACCGGAACCTCGGCCTGGAACAACTGGTCGGTGCGCTGGACCCTGCCGTCCGGGGTGACACTCGGCAGCGGCTGGAACGCCACCGTCACGCAGAGCGGGACCACCTTCACCGCGAAGGCCCCGAGCCACGCGACCAGTCTCGCGGCGGGCCAGTCCGTCGTCGTCGGATTCACCGCCAACGGACCCTCCACCCCCGGCGCGTCCGGCATCACCTGCACCTGACCGCGCACCTTTGATGCACCGTCGATCCCGCACCCGGTCCTGACGCGTCATCTCGTCGGACCATCGAGGGCGTGCCGCCGAGCGGCACGCCCTCTGTTCGTTTCACCCACCGGAGGGCAGCCCCGCCCCGGATCGAGATATTCCGGGAAACAACACGGCCATATCTCTCTAATATGAGCCGATAACCACGCAATAAAGCATCCCGCATGTCGTATAACAGGTACGACACCGCCGATCAGTAGGGTCAGAGAAAATGGCGCATCATCGGCAATGCGTCTGGACGGAGAAATACCAAAAAGAAAAGGAAAGCATTGTGACAAGAGTTGGTCACTCGCATACCGCTTCGCGAAATGCCGCTCGTTCCTGGCAGGCCGGATTCCTGACCGTCGCGTTCACACTGGGCTGTGTCGTCGCGACCCCGCACACGGCGAACGCGGCGACACCGCCGCTCGGCACCGCCGCGAACTTCGCGGTCCTGGCGGGGACGGTGACCACCAACACCGGCCCCACCGTGGTCACCGGGGACCTCGGGGTGAGCCCGGGATCGGTGGTCACCGGCTTCCCGCCCGGCATCGTGGTCGGTGCCGTCCACGCCGCCGACGCCACCGCCGCGCAGGCCCAACTCGACCTGACCGCCGCCTACGACGACGCGGCGGGACAGCCCGTCGACGCCACCCTCCCGACGGAGCTCGGTGGGACCACCGTGACCCCCGGTGCCTACGACTCCGCCACGGGCGCCTTCGCGATCACCGGGGAGTTCACCCTCGACGGACAGAACGACCCGAACGCCGTCTTCATCCTCAAGACGACCTCCGACCTCGTCACCACCTCCGCCAGCACGGTGAACCTCGTCAACGGCGCCCAGGCATGCAACGTCTTCTGGCAGGTCGGCGGCTCGGCCACGCTCGGCCCCGGCTCCAGCTTCGCCGGAAACATCCTCGCGCTGATCTCGATCACCGTGGCCACCGGCGCGAACGTCGCCGGCCGTCTCCTCGCCCGCGAAGGCGCCGTCACCCTGGACACCGGCATCGTCACGACGGCCGACTGCGCGGTCTCACCACCGAGGGAGACCGCCACCACGCTGGCCACGGCGTGCTCGCGGAGGGGGGCGGGCCGGCTCGTCCTCACCGCGAACGTCATACCATCCGGGCCCACCGCACCCACGGGATCGGCCGAGTTCTTCTCCGACGGGGTGAGCCTGGGTACGGCCCCGATCGGAACGAACGGCCGCACCCTCCTGCCGGTGACCGGCATCGAACCGGGAACCCACCTGCTCGTGGCCGCCTTCCCCGGCAACACGGACCTGGATCCCAGCGCCTCGACACCGCAGCCCCTCGTCGTCGGCCGGAACGCTCTCTGCCCGGCCCAGGCTCAGGCGCAGACGACGGCGGCGGGGAACAGAAAGAACAAGGGTGGCCAGAGCATCAAAAACAGGCAGCACAGCGGCAACGCGATCAAGATAAGGGACCGTAAGCGTGGGCATCACCGCCACCGCTCGTGGGCCAGGTGCTGCCGCCACCCGCGTTAGCGCCCCGCGCCGGAAGCCCATCCGCCGCGTCCGGGCACCCCGTGTGTGTCGTCTCCCGGGCCGTGTCCGGGCACCCGGCGCATCTCGTCTCCCGGACCGTGTCCGGCCTTCCCGTGCCCCGGGACCATCGAGGGCGTGCCGCCTGGCGGCACGCCCTCTCGTGATGAGCGGGGGCGTCCTACGGCGATCATTCGGCGCGGGAAATCGTCGGACGTGGACGCTCACGGCAGAGGTGCGAGGCCCACGGACGCCACAGCATTCCCTTGGATATCCACACAAACAATAACATGGCCGTATTTTCATGACGCTCATCGCGGGCAACGCGACAAAACAATCCGCATGTCGTACGACGACCGCGACGCCAAAGGTCAGTAGTGTCGGAAAAACGGCGCATCATAGGCAATGCGCATGAACGGAGAAATACCAAAAAGAAAAGGAAAGCATTGTGACAAGAATTGGTCACTCACGTATTGTCGCTCGAACTACCGTCCGCTCCTGGCTGACAGGGGCACTCACCGTCGCGGTCACGCTGGGCTGTGTCGCCGCGACCCCGCACACGGCCCACGCGGCGAACACGACGCGTCAGACCGACCCGGTGCACACGGCGACCACAGCGCACCCGACGCCCGAGACGGACGCGATGGCACCGGTGCAGCTCGGCACGGCCACGAACTTCGCGATCCTGGCGGGAAAGACGGTCACCAACACCGGTTCCGGCGTCGTCACCGGCGAGCTGGGGGTGAGCCCGGGATCGGTGGCCACCGGCTTCCCGCCCGGCGTCATGGCCGGTGCCGTCTACACGGCCGACCCCGTCGCCGCACAGGCGCAGATCGACCTGACCACCGCCTACAAGAACGTGGCGGGGCGGCGCGGCACCGCCTCCCTCCCCGCGCAGCTCGGGGGGACCACCGTGAAGCCGGGCGTCTACAACTCCGTCTCGGGCGCTTTCCAGCTCGCCGGGGAGCTGACCCTCGACGGTCAGGGGAACCCGAACGCTCTCTTCGTCCTGCGAGCACCCGGCCTGATCACCGCGCCCGCCAGCACGGTGAGCCTCGTCAACGGCGCCCAGGCGTGCAACGTCTTCTGGCAGGTCGACGGCTCGGCCACACTGGGGGCCGGCTCCGGCTTCGTCGGAAACATCCTCGCGCTGACCTCGATCACCACGGCCGACGGCACGACCGTGAACGGCCGCCTTCTGGCCCGCGAGGGCAGCATCAGCATGGACGGCACCACCGTCACACGATCCGCCTGCACGGTCGTGCCGCCGAGGAAGACCTCCACCAAGCTGGCCGCGTTCTGCGATCCGGAAGCGCCGGGTCACCTCACTCTCGTCGCGAGCGTCACCTCCTCGGGGCCGGTCCCTCCGGCAGGGCCTGTCGAGTTCTTCGCCAACGGGGTGAGCCAGGACAGGACCCAGTCCGACGCCACCGGCCGCGCGACCCTGATCGTGTCCCAGGTACCGCAACGAACCCATGAGTTCGTGGCCGCCTTCGCGGGCACGAACCGACTCGATCCCAGTTCCTCGCCGGTCCTGACCATGGTCGTCGGCCCCAAGGGGGTCTGCCCGGCGTCAACGGTGAGTCCGGCCTCCACCGGCGCCGGCCCCCTCTCCTCGGGCGGCACGGGCAACGCGGGCGACGCGCGCGACGACAAGAAACGCAACCGGAGCACCATTACATATCCGCCCAGGAAAAAAATGTTCAAGGCAAAGAACCGGGAGCGCAACCGTCACCGGCACCCACGGTCCGGACACTATCGCCATCAGCGCTGAAAGACCGGAGGAGAACATGTTCTCGACCCCCGAAGACGCCGGAGGATTTGGAGTCTTCGGATGCCTCCGAGAGTCGGAGACCCCTGAAAGGTGAAGCGATCGGCCGGGGTTCGAAAAATGGAGAATTCCCGAGGAGCGACGCCCGGGAATTCCCAGGAGGCACGAAAGCGCACTGCTTTTCCTGTCACGGCTCTTCCTCGTCGCTCGCCTTTCCCGGTCGCCGTCGCCGGCCGGGGTGAGGCCCCATGAGAGCCACCCGCCGCCCGGCGCCGGCGAAGCCGCCCCGCCGGCCGGTGAGGCGTAGCACTTGACGGAGGGAAGGGCAGGCCGTCGCACAGCCCGCCGCGTGCCACCGAACACACCGGACGCGCGGGCCGTCACGCGCCCGCCCGAGACGCCGGGACCCGTGTGGATCGGTGGCCGCCCTGGGCTGCGGGCCCGGGGGTGGAGACACCCGCACAAACAAGCACTCGGCTGGAAAGATCAACAGCTCTGAAACTTTCACGGTTCGGAAAAAAGGCCGACCGGATCACAGCAGCCTGGCGGCATGGGCCGTGAAACATCGACGTAACCGGAGGCACATGCCATTGACATCCCGTTCACCGTCTCCAGAATCCTTTATGGGAGCGCTCCCACCCCCTCTCTCCCTTGCTTGATCCGATGCGGTGTCACCACCAGCGGATTCGCATCGATCCACACTCACGGAGGCCCATTTCATGCATCTGTTCCCCATCAAAGCGGGAGCGCTCCCACGCTTCCGGAGACGGATCACCGCACTGGTGTTACTCAGCCTGGCGGCCGGGACGACCACCGCACTGGCGGCCTCCCCTGCCCTCGCGGCGGTCTCCTGCGATGTGACGTACGCCACCAACGACTGGCAGGGCGGCTTCACCGCCAACGTGACCGTCAAGAACCTGGGTGACCCGCTGACCGGCTGGACCCTCGGATTCGCCTTCCCGACGAGCACCCAGAGGATCTCCCAGGGCTGGAGCGCCACTTGGGCGCAGAGCGGTCAGAACGTCACCGCGAAGAACCTCGACTGGAACGGCAACCTGGCCACCGGCGCCTCGACCAGCATCGGCTTCAACGGCAGCTGGTCGGGTTCCAACCCCAAGCCGACCTCCTTCACGATCAACGGCACCACCTGTGGGGGGACCAACCCCGTCAACCAGCCGCCCACCGCGAGCATCACCAGCCCGGCGGCCGGCGCCACCTTCGCCGCACCCGCGACGGTGGCGATCGCCGCGAACGCGACCGACAGTGACGGCACCGTTTCCAAGGTCGACTTCTACAACGGCACCACGCTGCTGGGCACCGACACCACCGCGCCGTACACCTACAGCTGGGCGAACGTCGCCGCCGGAAGCTACTCCCTCACCGCGAGGGCGACCGACGACAAGGGGGCGACGACCACCTCCAACCCGGTGGGGATCACCGTCAGCGCCAACTCGGACCCCGCCGTGCTCGTCACCCCGGCCACGGTCGCCGTCCCCGAGGGCGGCAACGCCGACCTCGCGGTGAAGCTCTCCCGGGCCCCGTCCTCAAACGTCACCGTGACGACCGCGAGGACGAGCGGTGACACCGACCTCACGGTCGCCTCCGGCGCGTCGCTGACCTTCACCACCTCCAACTGGAACACGGCGCAGACGGTACGGCTCGCGGCGGCGGAAGACGCCGACCAGACCTCCGGCAGCGCGGTGTTCACCTCCAGCGCCACCGGCCACACCTCGGCCACGACGACCGCCACCGAGGTCGACAACGACTCGGGCGGCGGCGACAACGAGTACATCCAGCGCTTCATCACGATGTACAACAAGCTCAAGGATCCGGCGAACGGCTACTTCTCGCCGGAGGGCGTGCCCTACCACTCCGTCGAGACCTTCCTGGTCGAGGCTCCGGACCACGGGCACGAGACCACCTCCGAGGCCTACAGCTACTACCTGTGGCTGGAGGCGGCGTACGGCAAGGTGACCGGCGACTGGACCAAGTTCAACGCGGCCTGGGCCTCGATGGAGAAGTACATCATCCCGGCCACGGCCGACCAGCCGACCAACTCCACCTACAACCCGTCCAAGCCCGCCACGTACGCCGGCGAGTGGGACGACATCAAGCAGTACCCGTCCAAGCTGGACAGCGGCGTGAGCGTCGGCGTCGACCCGATCGCGAACGAGCTCAAGACGGCGTACGGCACCAGCGACATCTACGGCATGCACTGGCTGCTGGACGTGGACAACACCTACGGCTTCGGCCGCTGCGGTGACGGGACCACCAAGCCCGCGTACATCAACACCTACCAGCGCGGTCCTGAGGAGTCGGTCTTCGAGACCATTCCGCAGCCGTCCTGCGACACCTTCAAGCACGGCGGCACGAACGGGTTCCTGGACCTGTTCACCGGCGACAGCGCGTACGCCAAGCAGTGGAAGTACACCAACGCCCCCGACGCCGACGCCCGCGCCGTCCAGGTCGCCTACTGGGCGCACACCTGGGCCACGGAGCAGGGCAAGGCCTCGCAGGTCTCGTCCACGATCTCCAAGGCCGCGAAGATGGGCGACTACCTGCGCTACGCGATGTACGACAAGTACTTCAAGAAGCAGGGTTGCACCAGCACCGGATGCCCGGCCGGAACCGGCAAGGACAGCTCGGCCTACCTGCTGAGCTGGTACTACGCCTGGGGTGGCGCCTACGACACCTCCGCCGGTTGGTCCTGGCGGATCGGTTCCAGCCACAACCACTCCGGTTACCAGAACCCGATGGCCGCGTGGGTGCTGTCCAGCGTGGACGCGCTCAAGCCCAAGGGCGCGACCGCCGTTCAGGACTGGACCACCAGCACCAAGCGACAGATGGAGTTCTACCGCTGGCTCCAGTCGAGCGAGGGCGCGATCGCCGGTGGCGCCACCAACAGCTGGCAGGGCCACTACGCGGCCCCGCCGTCGACGCTGCCCACCTTCTACGGGATGGCCTACGACTGGCAGCCGGTCTACCACGACCCGCCGTCCAACCAGTGGTTCGGCTTCCAGGCGTGGTCGCTGGAGCGGGTCGCGGAGCTCTACTACGCGACCGGTAACGCCGACGCCAAGATCGTCCTGGACAAGTGGGTCAAGTGGGCCACCGACAACACCACGATCAACGCCGACGGGACCTACCAGATCCCCTCGACGCTGATCTGGACCGGCCAGCCCAACACCTGGAACCCGGACAACCCCACGGCCAACACCAACCTGCACGTGAGCATCAGGGACTACACGACCGACGTGGGCGTGGCGGGCTCGTACGCCAAGGTGCTGATGTACTACGCGGCCAAGTCCGGCAACGCCACGGCCAAGACCGTCGCCAAGGGTCTGCTCGACGGCATGTGGCGTAACAACCAGGACGCCAAGGGCGTCTCGGTCGTCGAGACCAAGGCCGACTACAACCGCCTCAACGACCCGGTCTACGTGCCCCCGGGCTGGACCGGCAAGATGCCCAACGGCGACGTGATCAACTCCAACTCGACCTTCCTGTCCATCCGGTCCTTCTACAAGAACGACCCGGACTGGCCGAAGGTGGACGCCTACCTGAAGGGCACGGGCCCCGCCCCGTCCTTCAACTACCACCGGTTCTGGGCGCAGGTGGACGTCGCCGTCGCCCTCGCCGAGTACGGCCGCCTCTTCCCCTGACCACCCGCCCCCCGGGTCCGGCTCTCCCCCGGGCCGGACCCGGGCTCTACCCCCTGAGACCTCGGGGCGTGACGGTACCCCTGACCTGCCGTCACGCCCCGAGCACCACCTCCGAGAGGCGCACCCCCCATGAAGAAGACCCTGGCGGCGCTCGCGCTGCTGGCGTTGGCGGCCGTGCCGGTGACAGTGTCCGCCACCGGCGCCCAGGCCGCGGCGCCCGCCTTCGCGTACGGCGAGGCGCTGCAGAAGTCCCTCTGGTTCTACGAGGCCCAGCAGTCGGGGCCGCTGCCGAGCTGGAACCGCGTCAGCTGGCGTGGCCCCTCCGGGCTCGGCGACGGCCAGGACGTCGGTCGTGACCTGACCGGTGGCTGGTACGACGCGGGCGACCACGTCAAGTTCGGCCTGCCGATGGCGGCCAGCGCGACGATGCTGGCCTGGGGCGCGGTGGAGTACCGCGACGCGTACGCCTCCTCGGGGCAACTCACCCACCTGCTGAACAACCTCAAGTTCGTCAACGACTACTTCATCAAGGCCCACCCGTCGGCGAACGTGCTGTACGGGCAGGTCGGCAACGGCGGCAAGGACCACGCCTGGTGGGGCCCCGCCGAGGCGATGCAGATGGAGCGGCCCTCTTACAAGATCGACGCCTCGTGCGGGGGGTCGGACCTGGCCGGCGAGACGGCGGCGGCGATGGCGGCCTCCTCGATCGTCTTCCGTCCGACGGATCCGACTTACGCCGACACGCTGGTGACGCACGCCAAGCAGCTCTACACCTTCGCCGACACCGTGCGGAAGAAGTACAGCGACTGCATCACCGACGCGTCGGGCTACTACCAGTCGTGGAGCGGCTACAACGACGAGCTGGTCTGGGGCGCGATCTGGCTGTACCGGGCCACCCAGGAGGCCTCCTACCTGGCCAAGGCGGAGTCGTACTACGACAACCTCGGCACCGAGCCGCAGTCCACCATCAAGTCATACAAGTGGACGATCGCCTGGGACGACAAGTCCTACGGCGCCTACGTGCTGCTGAACAAGCTGACCGGCAAGCAGAAATACCTCGACGACGCCAACCGCTGGCTCGACTTCTGGACGGTCGGCGTGAACGGGCAGCGGGTGAAGTACTCCCCCGGCGGCCACGCGGTGCTCGACAGATGGGGGTCGTTGCGCTACGCGGCCAACACCTCGTTCGCCGCGCTCGTCCACTCCGACTCGATCACCGACGCGACGCGGAAGGCGCGGTACCACGACTTCGCGGTCAGGCAGATCAACTACGCCCTCGGTGACAACCCGCGCAACTCCTCGTACATGATCGGGTTCGGTGCGAACCCGCCGAAGAACCCGCACCACCGCACCGCGCACGGCTCGTGGACCGACCAGATGACCAACCCGGTCGAGACCCGGCACACCCTGTACGGTGCCCTCGTCGGCGGCCCGCCCGACCCCGACGACAAGTACACCGACAAGCGCGACGACTACGTGATGAACGAGGTCGCCACCGACTACAACGCGGGCTTCACCAGTGCCCTCGCCCGCCTGTACCGCGAGTACGGCGGAGCCCCGGCCGCGAACTTCCCCGTCGCCGAGACCCCCGACGGCCCCGAGATCTTCGTCGAGGCCGGGGTGAACGCCACGGGCTCGACGTTCACCGAGATCAAGGCGATCGTGAGGAACCAGTCGGCCTGGCCGGCGCGCGCGCTGACCAACGGCTCCTTCCGCTACTACTTCACCCTCGACGGCAGCACGACCGCGAGCCAGGTCTCCGTGACGTCCGCCTACAACCAGTGCAAGGCGCCGACCGGGCCGACCCTGCTGTCCGGGAAGACCTACTACGTCACCGTCGACTGTTCGAACACCTCGATCGCCCCCGCGGGCCAGTCGCAGCACCGGCGCGAGGTGCAGTTCCGCATCGCCAGCACCGGGACGTGGGACCCGTCCAACGACTGGTCGTACACCGGTATCCCCACCACGCCGGGCGCGACCCCGGTGCGGACGCAGAACATGACGGTCTACGCGGGAACGACGAAGATCTGGGGCAACCCGCCCGGTGACGAGCCTGCGGACACCGTGGCGCCGTCGCGGCCGGGCAAGCCCACCGTCTCCGCGATCACCGGCAGCGGTGCCACCCTGACCTGGACGGCCTCGACCGACAACGTGGGCGTCGTCGGCTACGACGTCTATCAGGGGACGACGAAGGTCGCCACCGCCACCACCACCACGTACGCCCTCACCGGCCTCACCCCCGCGACGGCCTACACCGTCTCCGTGGTGGCCAAGGACGCGGCCGGCAACTCCTCCACCGCCTCGGAAAGCACCGCCTTCACCACGACGACGGCCCCGGAGAACGACACCGAGGCGCCGTCGAGGCCGGGCAAGCCCACCGTCTCCGCGATCACCGGCAGCGGTGCCACCCTGACCTGGACGGCCTCGACCGACAACGTGGGCGTCGTCGGCTACGACGTCTACCGGGGAACGACGAAGGTCGCCACCGCCACCACCACCACGTACGCCCTCACCGGCCTCACCCCCGCGACGGCCTACACCGTCTCCGTGGTGGCCAAGGACGCGGCCGGCAACTCCTCCACCGCCTCGGAAAGCACCACGTTCACCACGACGACGGCCCCGGTGGGCGGCTGTACGGCCACGTACACGGTCACCAGCAGCTGGCAGGGCGCCTTCCAGGGAGACGTCACCGTCACGAACGCGGGCACTTCGGCGATCACCGGCTGGACGGTGACCTGGAAGTTCCCCAACGGTCAGACGATCAGCCAGCTCTGGAGCGGCACGCACACCCAGACGGGCGCGGACGTCTCCGTCAGGAACGCGGCCTGGAACGGGACCCTCGCTCCGAACGCCTCGACGTCCTTCGGGTTCACCGCGACCCAGAGCGGCACCAACGGCGTTCCCACCCCGGTGAACTGCACCACCGGCTGACCTTCGTTCCGACCACCCCCGCACCGACCTCCGACCGTCCGCACCGCGAACCGGCACCCCGATCCGACCGTCTCCACCACCCGCCGGCACCTCGCGCTGACCCCCGACCGTCCACACCGCGAACCGATTCCCGCTCCCTAGCAAGGCGTCCGTCTCTCCCCCACGGACGCCTCCTCGCCCCCGGCCGGGCGCGACGACCCCTCCGCCCGGCCGGGCACCCCCCCAATCGAGGTAGGTCATGCGAATCAAACTGGCGCTGCTCCTGGCGCTCCTTCTCCCGTTCGTCGTCTCCATACCGCCCGCCCACGCCGCCGTGGGCCTCCGCGTGAGCGGTACGCGGATCCTTGAGGCGAACGGCAACGCCTTCGTCATGCGGGGAACCAGCCACGCGCACACCTGGTACCCGACCCAGACCGGCTCGTTCGCGGGCATCAAGTCACTCGGCGCGAACACCGTCAGGGTGGTGCTCAGCGGCGGCCGGTGGACCGCGAACAGCGCCTCCGACGTGGCGAACGTCGTCTCGCTCTGCAAGCAGAACAAGCTCATCTGTGTCCTGGAAAATCATGACACCACCGGGTATGGCGAGCAGGCCGGCGCGTACACCCTCGACCAGGCCGTGGACTACTGGATCAGCGTCAAGAACTCGATCGTCGGCCAGGAGGACTACGTCGTCCTCAACATCGGCAACGAACCCATCGGCAACAACGCGACCACCCCGAACTGGACCCAGGCCACCTCGGCCGCGATCGCCCGGCTGCGGAGCAACGGGTTCCAGCACCTGATCATGGTTGACGCGCCGAACTGGGGCCAGGACTGGAGCTTCACCATGCGTGACAGCGCCTCCACGGTCTTCGCCGCCGACCCGCAGCGCAACACGGTCTTCTCCGTCCACATGTACGGGGTGTTCGACACGGCCGCCGAGGTCACCTCCTACATGCAGGCGTTCCAGACCGCGGGACTGCCGCTGGTGATCGGCGAGTTCGGCTTCGACCACTCCGACGGCAACCCGGACGAGGACACGATCATGGCCCAGGCCCAGGCCAGGGGCATCGGCTACCTCGGCTGGTCCTGGAGCGGCAACAGCGGCGGCGTCGAGTATCTCGACCAGGTGACCAACTTCAACGTCGCCAGCCTCACTCCCTGGGGACAGCGCCTGTTCAACGGGGCGAACGGCATCGCGCAGACCTCCGTCGAGGCCACGATCTACGGGGGCACCACCACCCCGGACACCCAGGCGCCGACCAGGCCCGGCACGCCCACCGCCTCGGACATCACCTCGACCGGTGCCCGGCTGTCCTGGACCGCCTCCACCGACAACCGCGCGGTCACCGGCTACGACGTCTTCCGGGGAACCACCAAGCTCGGTTCGTCCGCGACCAACTCGATCACCCTGACCGGGCTCACCCCGCAGACCGCCTACACCGTCACCGTCGTCGCCCGCGACGCGGCGGGGAACACCTCCACCGCCTCACCGGCGGCGACCTTCACGACCACCGCGACCCCGCCGAGCGGCTGCACCTCGACCTACCAGACGACCAACCACTGGCAGGGGGGCTTCCAGGGCGAGGTCACCATCCGCTGCACCTCGGCCGTCACCGGCTGGCGGACCGTCCTCACCTATCCCTCGGGCGTGAACATCAGCCAGGCGTGGAGCGCCACCCTCTCCGCCGCTCCCCCGGTCTTCACCTTCACCAACGCCGCCTGGAACGGATCCATCCCCGCGGGAGGGTCCACCACCTTCGGCTTCATCGGTAGCTGGTCGGGCACGGGCACCCCGCCCACCCCCGCCATCTCCTAGCCGTACCCCCAGGCGTCCCTGCCCGCGTCTGCGACTCCCGGCCGCAGACCGGACGATGAGACCACCGTCATCGGCGGTCTCACCGCGGCCCCGTGGCCGGTTCACACCGGCCACGGGGCTTTTCGCATCGCGCCCGGATCCGGGCGCGCATGCTCCCGAATCGGGAGGTCCGGTCAGTCGTCGAGCCCGAAGAAGCGGCCGCTACTGTTCCTGTTCGACAGGAAGTTGTGGTTGTTGTTCTGGTTGTTGATCCTTAGCTTGAAGCGCTGGTGGCCACCACCGTGCCGGCCCCAGCCCCCTCCCCAGCCGCCGCAACCGCCGCCGCCGCAACCGCAGCGGCGGCCACAGCCACCGCCCCCCCAGGTCGGGAAGGCCGCCGCGGTGACCGCGGCGGTCGACGCGGCGGCGCTCGCGGCGGCGGTCGCCGCCCCCACGCCGACGACCCCTCCGGTCAGCGCCACGGTGAAGGCGAGCCCGGTGATGACACTCTTGAACTTGGGCATTGCTTTTCCCCTCGAAAGGTTCAATTACCCCGATTACCGACATTTCTGGATCAGTCGGAAATCACCTAGAGATGGATGAATGCAAGCCATCCCGCTTGTCATACTTTCCTGCCATGTCTGCCCATAAACGGTATTTCAATCCTTTTGCACAGCGATTGTCCGCTTATGACAGTTATTAAACTCCGGCAGATGGTTTTATGGTGAAATGTCCTTTATGTTCCATGAGGGCCGACGCCCGTCTGCTACCAGACCTTCCGTCCCCGGTCGGCCGATCCCCGTCCCTCTCAGGAAGGACGCGCGTCGATGCCGTGCCTGTGCAGCGTGGAGACCATCCAGCGCGAGAGACGTACATGGCCGACGAGGGTGGGGTGAACGCCGTCGGGCAGCACCGCTCCGCGCCCCCAGCCCCGGCCGTGCGGGCCGAGGGCCTCGAACGGGTCGAGGAAGGACACCTCCTGCCGGTCGGCGGCGAGCGCGACGGCCTCCCGCACGCCGTAGGCCCACCGGGGTGCCTTCGTCATCCAGATCGGACCGACCAGCACGATCCTGGTGTGCGGCCACCTCCGCCTGGCCAGCTCCACCAGCCGGACGGCCGCGTTCTCGACCCTCGCGGCCTCGACCCGGCGGTCGTTGCGTCCTCCGGAGATGATGAGCATGTCGGGCTCGGGACGCCAGGAGAGCTCCTTGACGAAGGAGTCCTGGAAGGTCCGGCCCACCCTGCCGGGGTTGACGAAGCCCGTCCCCGCGGCGCCCGCGGTGATCAGCTGCCAGCCCAGCTCCCGCGCGACCCGGGCCGCGTAGCCGTCCCATCCTCGTACCGGCCCCGACCCGACCGTGAAGCTGTCACCGACGATCATGACGAGCGGGGCCCGGGACGGCCAGGCGGGCGGGGATTTCGTACCGGCGGTCATCGGCGTGGCCACACCGCTTCCAGTGCTACATCCCGAAATAAGGGAAGAAATCGCTACAAGGAATGCGGCCGCGAACGCCCACGGTCGGCTACGTACGGGCGCGCGCATACCACCTCAGGAAACGTCAGGCTCCCGACATGATTGCAGATGTCCACCGGTGGTGGGGAGGGGTCAGCTGACATCGGAAGGGCCGACGGACCAGGTGTTGCAGTAGGCGATCCTGGCGTACTTCCAGCCATGGTCGAGCCAGGCGGCGTAGCGCTCGCCGCTGCCGTGGTCGCGCCGGGCACCGCCGTTCTGGTCGTCACCGCGCCCGTACTCGGTGCGCAGGACCTCCTGCCAGCGGGCGTTGGTGACTCCCAGCGGGACCCGTACGGTGCGGGCGAAGGCTCCGGCGAGGCACTGCGCCTGGAGTTCGCTGCGGCGGGAGTGGGAGTCCTGGGCGGCACGGGACCTGTTGGAGACCTCCCACCACCAGGCTCCGCCGATACCCGCCATGCTCTGCACGTGGTGCGCGTACTCGTGGGCGAGCACGGTCATGTAGGGCACGTGGTTGGCGGCGGGGTCGAGGGCGCCGCTCTGCTCGATCACATGGCTCAGGCCGATGTACATGCCCCGGTTGGACGGGCAGTAGTAGGCGGAGGCGTTGGCGTCGGGGTATGTCCCGCAGGGTCCTCGCCCCTGACGGGACCAGTAGACCCTGCGCGCCGGGAGGAAGAGCGCGCCGGCCTGGGAGAACTTCGCCGACCACGCCCGGTCCAGGCAGTCGGTGACGGCGTTGAGATAGGAGAGCATCTCGCGGGGCCGGGTCGAGGGCCGCGGGGCACGGCACGAGGTGGGGCGCATCAGGCCCGTGCCGTACAGCGGGTTGCGCTTGAGCCGGGCCGCGGTGTCCGAACGCCGCATCTGGCGGAGGTCGACGGCGGCGCTCCTTCCCGCGGCGTTCCGTTTCGCGGCGACCGGCATGATCTCGGCGTCGCCCAGGGAGCCGAGGTTCAGCTTCTCCGGCGGGGTGAAGTCCGGCGTGGTGATCTCGCTGTCACCCGTCTGCTGGGGGACGGCGCTCCTCGTCGCCACCGGGGCGGTCCCCGGCCCGGCGGGAAGCTCGACATCCTTCTCACCGGCCAGGCTCGCGATCACCACGACCGCGGTGAACGCCGTGGCCAGCACGCCGAGCACGCCGAAGGCCAGCGGGTTCGCCCCCCGTGAGCGCATGCGACCGCCCCTCCAAAGAGTTGATCTACGGGCGGCAATCTAGCGGATATAACCACATATGGGTTTATAAGCGGGAAAAAATGGATACGAGGTGGGCCGTCACAGGTCGGTGGATCTCGCTAAGCTCCCGGCACATGGCGGCATCTTTCTCGCACCGAGCAGCCGGAACCCTGGCCACGACGGCCATCCTCGCGCTCACGCTCGGCACGTCCCTCGCCCTCGCGTCCCCCGCCCTGGCGAGCGGCCCGACCGGAGCGGAGTCCCCCCGGACCGGGCGGACCGGAGCGGAGCCCCCCAAGGCCGGGTGGACCGGGTCGGAGCCCCACTCCTCTCGGACCGGACGGAGCATCGTCCAGGCGGCACGCCCCGCGCAGGCCGTACGCTCCGCGCAGGACGGCAAGGTGACCAGCACGACCGTCCAGCTGGAGCTCCGGCAGGACGGCGTGCTCCACGTCAAGGAGGAGATCGTCTTCGAGGGTGACGCGCCGTCGCGCGACCTCGTCGCCCGGACCCGCTACGACGATCGCAGCGACCGCCTCTACCAGGTCACCGGCCTCAAGGGCGACGCCACGCTGACCGAGGGGACCATCACCCTGAAGGGATCGGGAAGCGCCACCCTGGAGTACGACGTCCAGGGCGCCGTCACACCGCTCGCCGACGCCCAGGAGCTGCGCTGGTACGCGGTGGGCGCCTGGTCCGTTCCCGTGGAGCAGGCCAGGGTCAGCGTGAGCGGGCCGGCCGCGACACAGAACCTGTCGTGCTTCGCCGGCCCCCTCACCTCGGCGATCGCCTGCACCGAGGCGTCCATGGACCACACGGGCGTCGCCGCCGAGTTCGGGCAGCAGGACCTCGGCGCCGGTGAGGTGCTCACCGTGGTCGTCGGTTACCCCGCCGGCGCCACCAAGGGGGCACCGGTCCTGGAGCGCCGCTTCGAGCTGTCCAACGCCTTCACCCTGAACGCCGTCACCGGCGGCGCGCTGGCCGGCCTGCTCCTGCTGATGCTCGGCGGCCTCGGCCTCCTCTACTGGACCAGGGGCCGCGACGCCCGCGTGGTCGGCCACGAGTCGGGCTCGCTCAGCGGCGTCGAGAACGGCCACTTCGCCCCGCCGGACGGTGTCCGCCCCGGCCAGATCGGCACCCTCATGGACGAGCAGGCCGACGTGATCGACGTGACCGCCACGATCGTCGACCTGGCCGTGCGGGGCTACCTCAGGATCGACGAACAGCCCCGGCAGACGTACGAGACCCCCGACTGGCGGCTCGTGCGGATGCCCGCGGCCCAGGTCGACCCGCTGCTGCCCTACGAGCGGGAGCTCTACGACGCCATCTTCGACGGCCGTGACGCGGTGCTGCTCTCGGAGCTCCAGGGATCGTTCGGAGCCAAGCTGGGCAGGGTCCGCGAGGCGCTCTACCGCGACGTGGTCACGCAGGGCTGGTTCGCCCGCCGCCCCGACACCGTCCGCACCCGCTGGACGACCCTCGGGGTGGTCCTCACCGGGCTCGGCGTCCTCGCCACCGTCGGGCTGGCCTGGCTCACCACGTACGGGGTGCTCGGCCTGGCCCTGATCATCGCCGGTGCCGCCCTCGCCGTAGGCGGCCAGTACATGCCCGCCAAGACCGCGAAGGGCGCGGGCGCCCTCGCCCACACCCTCGGCTTCAGGGAGTATCTGTCCAGCGCCGACCTCGGCGCGGACGTCCCCGAGGCCCAGCGGGTGGAGCTGTTCTCCCGCTACCTGCCCTACGCCGTCATCTTCGACAACGTCGACCGCTGGGCCCGCGTGGTCTCCTCGGTCACCGGCAACGGCCAGCAGGCCGACAACCTGTACTGGTATCACGGCCCGGCCGAGTGGGACCTGTCCAGGTTCGCCGACTCGATGCGGACCTTCACCATGTCCACCTCGGGGGCGATCTCCACCACCCGCCAGTTCCGCTCCCTGTGAGAGCCGCCGTACGCGAGCCCGTACGCGAGCCCGCGGCGACTACCGCACGCGGACCTCGCCCACCGGACGCCCTCCGCCGAGCACGACCCCGGTGGCGAGTTCGTCGAGTCCCGGGGCCTCGAAGCCGAGGGCGGTCAGGGCCGCGACGGTGACCGGGACGCGGGCGCGCTGGCCACCGTCCTCGATCTTGACGGTTCCCGAGCGCCCGTCGGTGAAGACGAAGGCGTCGAAGGCCTCCGCGCCGGCCTTGACCAGCAGCCCAGGGACCGCCCGCATCAGCCTGGCCTCGGGGCGGGTGGTCCCCGACGTCCACTCGGGGTGGGCGCGGAACGCGTCGGCGACGCGACGCTCCGGGGAGTCGGGATCGGCGAGGACGAGGGCTCGGAACGCCCGGGTCACGCCCAGCATCGAGACGAAGAACAGCGGTGCGCCGCAACCGTCCACCCCGCTCGCGGCGACGCGCTCACCGGTCAGCTCCTCGACCGTGGCGCGCACGGCCCGCTGCAGCGGATGCGCCGGGTCGAGGTAGCCCTCCGGGGGCCAGCCGTTGGCCACGCAGGTGGCGAGCATCGCCGCGTGCTTGCCCGAGCAGTTCATGTAGACCCTGGCCCGGCCCCCTCCCGAGCGCAGCACCTCCTCGCGGGAGGCGACGTCCTCCGGCAGGTCCGCAGGACAGCCGAGCGCGCTCTCCTCCAGCCCCGCCCCGGCCAGGATCCTCCGTACCCCGTCCACGTGGAACGGCTCCCCCACGTGACTCGCGCACGCCAGCGCGAGCAACTCCCCCTCCAGGGGGAGCCCGGCGCGGACCATCGCGAGCACCTGCAGGGGCTTCATGGACGAACGCGGCGACACCAGGGCGTCCACCGCCCCGTGAACCCTCACCAGCGACCCGTCGGCGGCCACCGCGAGCATCCGCGCCCGATGGGTGGACTCCACGAACCCCGAGCGGACAACCTCGACGAACAATGACTCAGCAGACACCTTTGTCTCCTTTCGCCCGAAGTCTAGGGACGCCCGGGGACACGGGATGATGGGGGGATGCGTGCGGTCGTACAGCGGGTGAGTTCCGCGTCGGTGGTGGTGGACGGCGCGACGGTCGGGGCGATCGACGAACCGGGGCTGCTCGTCCTGGTCGGCGTGACCCATACCGACACGCGCGCCGAGGCGGCCAGGCTCGCCGCCAAGCTCTGGGGCCTGCGGATCCTCTCAGGCGAGAAGTCCTGCTCCGACATCGGCGCGCCACTGCTGGTGGTCAGCCAGTTCACCCTGTACGGCGACGCCCGCAAGGGCCGCCGCCCCACCTGGCAGGCCGCCGCCCCTGGGCCGGTCGCCGAACCGCTGGTGGAGGCGGTCTGCGCCGAACTGCGCGCGCTGGGCGCCCGCGTGGAGACCGGGGTGTTCGGTGCCGACATGAAGGTCGGACTGACCAACGACGGCCCGATCACCCTGATCCTGGACATCTGACCCCCGCGCCCCGAAGACCATGGCCGGGACGCGACGCCGTCAGATGTCGGGGGTCAGCGGATGCGGCGGCGCAGGCTCGGGTCGATCTGGACGTTGCGTCCGGCGTCCGGCGGCACGATGACTTCCTGGGACGCGGCCACTCCTGCGGCCTCCAGCGTGGCGTCCACCGGCACGGTCCGCTTGACCACGGC
The DNA here is from genome assembly GCF_040635605.1 of Streptosporangium sp. NPDC006930. NCBI lineage: Bacteria > Bacillati > Actinomycetota > Actinomycetes > Streptosporangiales > Streptosporangiaceae > Streptosporangium > Streptosporangium sp. NPDC006930. The sequence continues at coordinate 473,332 of NZ_JBEYID010000002.1, forward strand.
GAGCGCGACCGGCCCCAGCTCGTGATGGCGCGCCGAACTCCCCACGAAACCGACCTCCACCCCGTCCAGGGTGACCGGCGCACCGTGCTTGGGCAGGGTGTCGACACTGCCGTCCAAGTGCAGGAAGACCAGACGGCGGGGCGGATGGCCCAGGTTGTGGACTCGGGCCACGGTCTCCTGGCCCTTGTAGCAGCCCTTGTTGAGGTGCAGGGCCGAGCCGATCCAGCCCACCTCGTGCGGGATCGTCTTGTGGTCGGTCTCGAACCCCAGGCGGGGACGGTGCCCCTCGATCCGCAACGCCTCGTACGCCCAGAGCCCGGCGAGCCCCAGCCCGAGCCGCCCTGCCAGCAGTTCGCGCGGGAGCAGGATGTCCTGCCCCACGGCGACGGCGCCCTCGGGCAGGTCTGGACGCGCCTGCCCCGCCACGGAGACCACGGCGTAGCGATCCGTCACGTCGGCGACCTCGACCCTCAGCATGAACCGCATCTTGTCGAGGAACGCGGCCACCTCCGCGCCGGTGCCCGGCTCGACGTGGGCCCACACCGCCTCGCCGTCGTCGACGAGGACGAGATGGTGCTCCACCCTGCCCTGGGCGTCCAGCAGGAGCGTCTCGGTGGGCTGACCGGGTTTCAGGTCGTCGAGTTTCTGCGAGCTGAGGCTGTTGAGCCAGCTCAGCCGGTCGGGTCCGAAGATCCGGACGACCTCGCGGTTGCTCCGGTCGACCATCGCCTCCCCGGCGAGCAGCGCGCGCTGCTCGGCGAACGGGTCGCCGTAGTGTCCGGCGACGTCGGCGTCGGGGCTCTCGGCCGCGACCGCGCCGGGAGTGTCCAGCAGAGGGCTTCGCATGAACACAGCCTACGAGGCTCCGCCAAAGAGGACGGCGGCGACTCTTCCCACAGACGGGTCCCTGCCTGCGCGACACACCCCGGCGGCTCGGCTCGGCGGCTCAGCGGCTCGGCGGCCGAAGCGCGACGAGTCCCGGCACCGGGGTCCCGCCGGTCCGGCGACGACCTCCTCTGCGGCTCAACGGCACTTGCGGCAGCGGCCGAAGACCGTCAGATGGTGCACATCGGTGAGGAACCCGAGCTTCTGGTCGAGGTTGGCGACGAAGCCCTCCACCAGCTCCGGACTGACCTCACTGATCTCCCCGCAACCACGGCAGACCAGATGCACATGATCGGCCTCGGACGTCAGGTGGTAGGTGGGGGCACCGTGCCCGAGATGGGAGTGGGTGACCATGCCGAGCTCCTCAAGGAGCTCAAGGGTCCGGTAGACGGTGGATATGTTCACCCCGCGAGCGGTCTCCCGCACCCGGTTGCAGATCTCCTCCGGAGTGGCGTGCTCACAGGCCTTGACCGCCTCAAGCACCAGCTGGCGCTGCGGAGTGACCCGGTAACCGCGCGCCCGAAGTTCCTCATGCCACGACGTCTCGGTCATACCAAGAGTCTATGAGGACCCCGGCTCCGCACGCCTACCCCTTCACAGCAAAGATCTTTACGGCACCGGGGGAGAAAAGCCCCCGCCGTTCACCGGATGAGCGGAGGCCCACTCGTGACCGGAGTCGATCAGCCGAACTCGTCGGCCTTCACACCGGCGACGAACGCACCCCACTGCGTGGAAGTGAAGCGAAGCACCGGCCCACTCGGGTCCTTACTGTCACGGACAGCCCTGCCGCCGTCGAACAGGTCTGCCACCTCGACGCAATTGCCGCCCTCGGCACTGCTGCGACGGGCCTTACGCCAGGTGAGCGTCTCAGACTGGGTGTGGTCCACGATCTCCCTCACTTCAGTTGTTCGACCAGGTCCGACAGGTACGACACCGAGGCATCCACTGAGAGCGCGCTCGCGCGTACATGGTCGTACTTGAGCGTATAGCGCTCTATCTCCTCCGGGGACTCGATATAGAGGTCTCCGTTCGCCCCGGTCTCTATGTACACCAATTCTGAATCATCAGGTGTCGCGTAGGCCAGAATCGCGAACGAGCCGGTCATCGCCGCGTGAGCGCCTACGACGTTCGGGAGGACCTGAATCCCGATGTTCGGCCTGGCAGCCATCTCGATCAGGTGATGAAGCTGCTCACGCATCGTCGCCGCACCGCCGACATACTTGGCCAGAGCGGCCTCGTCGATGACCGCCCAGAAGACGGGCGGCTGATCACGGTCCAGGATCCGCTGACGAGCGAGCCTTGCCTGGACGCGTCGTTCGATCATGACCTCATCGAGGACCATACCGCCCTTGAATATCGCCCGCGCGTAGTCGGCGGTCTGCAACAGGCCGGGGACCAGGAGCGCTTCGAATGTTCTGATCCGTGAGGCTTCGGTTTCGAACTCGACCAGGCTGCCACCCAGTTCGGCCTTCATCTCCCCCTCCCACCAGCCACGTTCACGCGCCTGCCGGGCGAGGGTGGTCATTGCCAGGCGTACGACTTCGTCCGTGACTCCGTAGATGTCGAGCAGATCGGTCACATCGCTGACCGTTGGCCGCCTCCACTCGTTCCGCTCGATACGCGTCACTTTGGAAGCGGGCCAACGCAGGAGCTTGGCTGCTGCATCAGCGGTGAGACCAGCCTCTTCCCTCGCCCGACGAAGAGCTGCGGACAGGCGACGACGTCTCACCGTAGGGCTGTAGGTCATGAATGCCTCCTGAAGGGAGAAATCGATCATACGCAAAACGAACATTTGGGTCTTGCTTGTTTTGGTCTTGCAAGTTTGAGTCTTGGGGGTGATTATAGAAGCACTCAACCGCTACGCGGAGTTTAGGACTCATGACTGTGCGAGTAATGCTGTCTGCGGACAGCGTGCGTGAAGCCCATCTCGATTGGCTGATCGGGCTTCTCGAAACGGGCTGCCGATGGACGACGGCCAAGCATTCGGCGCTAATGATCGGCAAGAAAATCTTGGACAGCCCTACCGAAGCCACAAAGAAGGTCACCCCATGACCCCCACGCCCGATCTTGCTGAGGCGACCGCTCGCGACCTGCTCGCCGAGAAGTTTCCTCGCTGGACCATCTGGCGCAGCGACACCGAACGCTGGTGGGCCACCCGCCACGCCCCGCTCAGCAGGGCCGAGGAGCAGCAGCCCGGCATCGACCGCACGATCGATGCCGACACCCCGGCCGACCTGTGCCGGCAGCTAACCGAGCAGGCCGCGCTGACCGACAAGTGCAGCGGTTCCACCACCTGAGCCCCCGACTGCCGCTGCCACCGGATGTGCGGTAGTCGGGCCATTTCCCGGCCTGCCATGACAGGCCGGGAACCTCACGCGTCGTAGGGGCCCGTGAGGTGCGGTCCCGCCCCCAGCTTGGAGGGGTGAAAGGGCGGGGCCGCCCAATACGGGGTCGGCAGAGAAGCTCGTACTTCCCGCCCGGCCCCCGCCCGGAAGAAGTCCCACCTTCTACCGGGCCTGGTCTCCGTCCGCCCACGCTCGGGCGGAGACCTCCAGTCGTCCAACGGCAGGTGCCCCCGTGCCTGCCGTTGGATATCCGGTCCCCGCTCGCCCCACGTGCGAGCGGGGACCGGCCTCGACAAGAACGGATCGGCCGGGCGGGTGCCGAAGAGTAAGGCATCGCTCCGTAATCCGCACCCGTCAGGCAGCGAGGAGACCATCATGATCGAGCCGTACCCCGGTGACATCGTCTCGTCGGAGGCGACCGGCCGTCTGTGGTTCGTCCACGGCCACCCCGGCGTCGAACTGTTCCTCACCAGCGCTACCGGAACGTGCGTCGCCATGACCGACGCCATCCGCCTGTACGGCAGACTGATCATCCACTGTCGCCCGACCGAGCACGGTCCCATGACCCGATCGCGCCGGGCCCCCTGAACACGTCACGTCGGCCCCTCGCCGAGCCGCGTCAGGGCAGGTCAGATGACAGGTTCTGGAGAGCCGCGACGGGCCGGGAAAATTCATTTGCCCCGGGGGCGCGGAATTTCGTAACGTACAGGCACGCCGAAAGGAGGTGGTCCGAACGATGGTTGATCATAGTTGGGCTAGCGAGGTGGCTGTCCGCTAGGACGCCGCGACCGGACTCTGTCCGGGCGTCAGGCGACGTTCGGCGAATCCACGACAATCACCGGAACCCCGGGCCGCCGGAGGCGGGCGATCCCGCCTGTAGTCCACCGGCCCCCCTGCCGAGCAGGGGGAAGTGGCCCGGGGTTCTTCCCTTTCCAGGCTCTTCCTTCTCGATCGCCTCTCCCGTTCAGGAGGAGCCGGTGGGCGAGGTCCGACCGGCGGCGCCACCTCGTACGGCGGGGATTCGCCGGTCGGCGCGGCCTCAGTGTTCCCTGACGTTCCCTCAGTGCTCGTTCCCTGACGTTCCCTCAGTGCTCGCCGCGGGCGGGGACGCCGAGGGCGGCGCAGGCGTCACGGTAGAGGCGGACGACCTCCGTGCGGACCTGGGCGCGTTCGGTCAGCGTGGTGCTCCAGGGCACCCGGACCGTGACGTCCCGCCCGCCGACCACGGCGGCGAACTCGATCGCCTCGGCGTCGACGCCGGTCGTCGTCGCACCGGTGGCCTCGGGTTGCCCGCCGAGGCCCTTGCAGATCAGCAGCGCGTCATCGGCGTGGTCGTCGTTCATGTGGCGCTTGATCGCCTCGACCACGTCGGGGGTGAAGGGAGTGCTCATGTCCCAGAGCGTAACCAGCGCCCCACCTCACCCGAGCGCGGGTGCCGGACACCCCGCCTCACCCGCCGTCGGGACGAACCCCACCGGGTGGACCCCATCGGGCCGGCCTCACACCTCGTCGGGTACGAAGTCGCCGACCCTCTTGAGCTCGGCCGAGATGTGGGACTGGAGCGGCTGCCCCATGGAGGCCATGTCGTACGCCCACATCAGGTTGCCGTTGACCAGGCCGTAGAGGCGGTGGCCCGCCGTGTACTCCTTCGCGGTCGCGGTGCGGGCCACCACGTCGGTCTGGAGCTCGATCTTGTTGAAGACCACCTCGCCGACGTAGATCTCCACGATGCCGGTGGGGTGTGACAGGCACACCTCAAGCTGGCGTCCGGGGAGCTGGCGCCAGAAACCGGTCTCGGTGCCCAGCGGGCGGACCTTGCCGCCCGCTTCGTCGAGCAGCCAGGTGCGGCTGCTGTAGGTCAGGAACGGCTTGCCGTTGTGACCGAAGACGATCTCCTGGCCGAAGTTGAAACTCTCGATCGTCGGATATCCCCCGACCCCGGCGCCTTCCCATCGACCCACGAGGAAGGCGATCGGCTCAAGATCGGGATGCAGTTCGGGAACGTCCATGGAAACGAGCCTAGAGCCGCTGCGATATGGTTCGCGCCGGTGACGCCGGGCCACATAGGCTGCGAACATGGCACGATCACTGGTGATCAAGGTTACCGCCGGCGAAGACTCACCTGAGCGCTGCAACCAGGCCTTCACGGTGGCCGCGGCGGCATTGGCGAGCGGGGTTCCCGTCTCGCTCTGGCTGACGGGCGAGTCCGCCTGGTTCGCCCTTCCCGGGAGGGCGAAGGAGTTCACCCTCCCGCACGCGGCCCAGCTCGGCGACCTGCTCGACGCGGTGCTCGCGGGTGGCAGGGTGACCCTGTGCACGCAGTGCGCGGCCCGGCGGGACATCACGGTCGACGACGTGATCGAGGGCGTACGCATCGCGGGCGCCCCCACCTTCGTGGAGGAGGTCCTGGGCGAGGGCGTCCAGGCTCTCGTTTACTGAGACCGCAGGAACGCCCCCACCGGAAGACCTCCGTCAGCGGGGCAGCACCGCCGCCAGGCGCTCCTCGCGAAGCCGGTCGAACCAGGCGTCGTCGATCGGTGGCAGCTGGGCGCCCACCGCCCAGGTGAGCAGCAGGTCGGCGAGGCCGGGGTTGCGGGCGAGCGCGGGACCGTGCAGGTAGGTGCCGACGATCTTGCCCGTGTAACAGCCCTCGGTGCCGTCGCCGTTTCCCGTACCGACCGCCGTACGCGCCAGCGGCCGGATCCCGGCCCCGAGCCTGGTGACACCCATGTGGTTCTCGAAGCCGGTGAGCGTGGAGATGCCCAGTGCCGGGTCCGCCTCCCCCGCCAACTCCCCGACGGCCCGGCCCTGGCCGCGCCCGCTGGAGATGTCGATCAGGCCGATGCCGTCGACCGGCTGGCCCTCCTCACCACCGAACGTGGTGCCCATGATCTGGTAGCCCGCGCACACGGCGAGCAGGGCCGCGCCCCGCTGGATGGCCCGGTGCAGGCCGCCGTCGCGCCGGAGCCGCTCGGAGGCCAGGATCTGCGGCCGGTCCTCACCGCCACCGATGAGGTAGATGTCGCCGCTCTCGGGAACCGGGTCGGCCGAGCGCACGTGCACGGTCTCGACCGGGATGCCCCGGCGCTTGGCGCGCTGCTCCAGGACCAGGACGTTGCCCTGGTCGCCGTACGTGCTCAGTAGGTCCGGATAAATCCAGACAAGGCGCAGGGCGCTGTCAGACTGCACGACCGAACTCCGATCGGATCTGCTGGAAGGCGGTGTAGTTGGCGATCACGTCGACCTTGCCCGACGGTTGCGCGGCGAGCGCCTGCTCGAACGAGTTCGCCAGTTGGAACGGCACGTCGGCCACGTCCAGCCGGAGCGCGAGGTCGAGCCGCCGTTCGCCGGTCACGAAGACCGGCCTGCCGCGCAGCACGCGGTAGTCGACGTCCCACAGCCATGAGGTGTCGCGGCCGTCGGGCCCCTGGGCGTTCACCGAGAGGATCACCGGAAGCGAGGCGTCGAGCACGTCGAAAGCCTCCAGCCATCCGGCCGGGTTCTTGGCGAGCAGCAACCGGGCGTGCCGACCGTCGCGTTCCACCGTGGTGTATCGACCGGCGACCGACTTCACCTCGCGCAGCCGGGGCAGGGCCCGCTCGACCGGCAGGCCGAACACCTCCGCGGTGGCGAGCGCGATCGCCGCGTTGGCCCGGTTGGCGCGCCCGGGAAGCTGGATGTCGAGCACCCAGCGCTGCCCGCGCGGGTCGATCACCGCGTCGTCGTCGAGGACCCAGGACGGCTCGGGCCGCCGGAAGGTGCACTCGCGGCAGGCCCAGTCGTTCTCCCCCGCCGTCGAGGTGGCGCCGGCGCCGATGCTGCCGGGCGGGACGTACTCCATGCCCTTGCGGTCGAGGGGGCCGCCGCACTCGGGGCAGCACCAGGAGTCTTCCTTCCACGGCTGTCCCGCCGACACCCAGGTGACCGAGGCCGCGGTGGAGGCGCCCCAGGTCACCAGCGGATCGTCGGCGTTGGCGATCACGTGGGTGTTCTTGCCGGCGAGCGCCCGCCGCCACTTCTGGGCGAGCAGCCAGATCTCACCCGCCCGGTCCATCTGGTCGCGGCTGAGGTTCATCAGGCAGACGACCCCGGCCCCCGTGGTGTCGATCACCTCGGGCAGGTATTTCTCGTCGACCTCCAGCACGCCGTACGGGGCGTACTTGGCCGACGACAGCGCCGAGACGTGCCCGGCGGGCATGTTGGCGCCGAAGGCGTTGGTGGCGACGTCGCCGAGCTCCGACAGCGCGGAGGTGATCAGGCGGGTCGTCGTCGTCTTGCCGTTGGTCGCGCTCACCAGCGCGAGCTTGCGGTCGTGCGCGAGCTTGCGCAGAAGATCGGGCTCCAGGACCAGGCTGACCCTGCCCCCGATCACCGATCCGTCCCCACGCCCGGTGACCCGGGACAGGGTCGCGGCCGTCCGGCCGAGAGCGGTGGCGAGCTGCGCCCGCAGCGGAAGCTGAGTCATGCCGTCTCCTCGCTTGGCGACCCGTCACGGGACGACCCGGCGGCCGACCGGCCCGGCCGCGGGACCGGAATCACCGAATCGTTCATGCCGCAGATCTTAGCCCTGCTTCGGCACCGTCACCCCCGGAGGCACGTCACACGCGCCCCCCGGTGACGGTGAGATAGGGAAGCCTTCGCATCCGGTAAGAAAGAACCGAAAAAAGCCGACAGACAACACCGTCCTCACCCCTCGGTGAAGACGAGTTCCGCCGACTCCGGCGAATCCTCGTCGAAGGGCAGCACGAACCGGCGCGGCCACGACAGCACACTCTCCAGCCAGCCCGCCCCCATGGTCTGGGACACGTGCCGGAGCCGCTCCGCCGGGTCGAGGCCGATGGTGACCGTGAGAATGTCGCGCTCCACGCTCTCTCGCTCGTCGTCACCGAGGATCACCCGCCAGGCCAGCTCCCGGTTCCTTTCCACCTCCATGGACAGCGGGTGGTGGCGCAGCGCCTTGGCCCGGTGACCGAGCAGCTCGGTGCCCCCGGCGGGACGGTTGAACAGGGCGTACTCCATGACCGGCGCGGAGCCGCGCGGGTTGGGCGCGGGCTGGCCGTGGGGGAAGAGCCTGTCCACCTCATGCAGCCACCGCACCTGCGGGATCACCCAGGCGGGTCCCGGCCGCTCGCCGGGGTCGCGGTCGGGGCCGAGCAGTCTGGTCGCGACCACGGCGACCTGCTCGGTCAACGTGGTCGGGTCGTTCACGGTCCGCAGCGACCACGCGCGACGGCCCACGCAGCGTTCCACCGCCGTGGCCAGCAGGCACTCGCGCCGTCGCGGCGGGAGATCCGCCCAGAGGCCGGCGAGCGCCCTGGGCACTCCCGGCAGCGGCCGGTTGGTGCAGAACGCCAGCACCAGCGTGTCGGCCCAGATCCGCAGCCAGGCCCACTCGGAGGCCGCGGCGAGCAGGTCCGCCTCGCGCAGCTCGACCAGCGTGCACGCCCGGCCGGTGCGGCACTCCTGCCCGCAGGCCGCCGAGCGACGGCCGCAGATGGGCGGCATCTGGCCGGGAACCGGACGCTCGCGATCCTCGCCCAGCGGCACCTGGACGCGCAACGGCCGGTCCATGCCGTCGGCGAAGACTGCGGCGACACCGGGAGGGAGCGAGACGACCTGCCGGGACTGCTCCTCGCTCAGGTTCGTCGCCGCGCCGACCAGCTGGCGGTCGTCCTCGGCGGGGAGCCGGTGGATCACCTTCAGCGCGGTGTTCTTCACCACGTCGGAGACGAGCTTCGTGGGGATCTGCTCGGCGACCACGATGCCCTCGCCGTACGCGCGGATCTCGGCGAGCATGCCCGCCAGGAGTTCGACGGCGTGCGTGCTGGCCCGCCCCGCGCCCCGGTCGCGCAGCAGCCGGTGCGCCTCCTCGATCACGATGACGTGCTTGAGCCCGCTGCTGCGCTCCTTCCTGGCCCGCATCCGCAGGTGCTCCACGATCCGGATGATCAAGGTGCCCATCAGGAACGCCTTGTCCTCGTCGTTCGCGACGTCCTCGATCGCGAGCACCACGTTGCGCTGGAGCAGGTCACCGATGTCGGCGGGGTGTCCACCCTCGAAGAAACGGCCCGCGGAGCCCACCCGCAGCGACCGCAGCCGCAGTGAGATGAAGCCCTCCACGTCGGCCTGGACCTCCTTGCCGTAGCCGATCTCCTTGATCACATCCATCGCGTGCTGCTGGAGCTGTTCGAGGGTCGGCACGGCGGGCCTGACGGCGGCACCGGGGGCGGCCCAGCCGGTGACCACGTCCCAGCCGTTGGCCTCGTACACCCGCTGCAGGGCGAGCGACATGATCTGCGGGAACGGCTCCTCGGCGTCGAAGGCCGCCATGAACAGGGCTCGGACCATGTCGATGTGGGCCTGGACCGGGTATCCGGGCTCGGGGGCGAGCGGGTTGACGCTGAACGGCACGCTCTCCGGTGCCGACGGATTGATCACGGTCACCGGGGCGAGGGGCTCGATCCTGCCGCCCATGGAGGCGTACTCGGACTTGGCGGGCTCGATCGCGAGCCACGGGATGCCCGCGCCGGTGAGCTGTTCCAGCAGGTGTCTGACGGTCTGCGACTTGCCGGAGCCGGTGGCACCGGTGATGAACGCGTGCCGGTTGAGGGTGGCCAGCGGGACCTTGAACGAGCCGACCGGCCTGTCCTGGCCGTCGAGAATGGATCCGAGCTCGACGGTGAGCTCGCCGGGCACGGTGTCCGCCTCGCTGGTCACGTCGAAGAAGCCCGCGTCGAGGACCCGTACTCCCGGCACCTCCCGGTGCGGCAACCCGGCGAGGGCGGCGAGCGCCCCGGCGGTGGCCGCGAACGGGGAGGCCGCGCCGTCCGCCGGGTCCTGCAGGGTGGTCGCGAGCGCCTCGGCGAAACCGTAGACGGGGCCGGACAGCGCGCTGCGCAGGCGGTAGGGGTGATGGCTCATCTCGGCGGAGCCGACGAGCACCGGGGCGATCTGGCGCAGCTCCTCGGGTCCGGCGGCCCCGGCGAGCACCCGGACGTTCCAGAGCCCGGCCTCGCGAAAGGCGTCCAGCTCCTGCATGCGCCGCTCGGCCCGCTCCGCGTCGTAGCGGGAACGCTCGGAGGCGTCACCGTACTGCCGCAGCACGTTGAGCTGGGTGCGCAGGTGCGCGACCTCGGCGTCGAGCAGGTCGGTCTGCTCGGCCACCACCAGCCAGGCGAACGGCCGGGACATGAGCGTGACCAGCGTCGACTCGAAAAGTGTGGGCCGCCTGATCTCATCGGCGTCCGGCTCTCGGCGTCCGCCGAGCGGAGGTGCCTGACGTCCCGGACAGACGGTCCAGGCGAGGTCGGACAGGTCGCGGAGCCACTCGTCGCCGATCCGGACGCCACGGGCACCGCTGGGGAAGAGCAGCGGTTCCGGACCGCCTGGGACCTGCTCGACCTCGGTGGCGGCCCTGCGGGGCGGGCGCGGCGGGGTGAGCGGCCCCGCGTTGGTGATCAGCTCCAGCGGGGCGCCCGACCCTCGCGAGAGCCAGCCGACCACGAAGGGACGGTTGCGCTGGGCCGTGGAGAGCACCGCGGGCAGGACGGTGACGAAGTCCCACTCGGCGGAGGAACTGCGCGAGGGCGCCGTGATCGCCTGGATTCTGTACCAGGGCCCTGTCAGGGCGTTGGGCGGACGGGAAACACTTGGCTGCATTTGGTCTCCACCCGGGGGACCCGGCTCCAGGCCGGAGGGTTGACGCTTCACGGATCGCTCCGTTGTACCGGCCGACGCATGATCGAGATCGAGGGTAGGTCACCCCCGCGACCACGGTCGAACCTGACTCGGGGCTCGCACCCTGGCATTGACCATCCCATTACGACATACGGACGCCTCGTTGACGCACCCGGCGAAAACGTCGCCGCTCGAACGATCCTCACCTTGAGTTCCCCCCCCGGAGCAGGCCCCTCGGCGTGGACCGGAATCTCATCAGCGACGGCGCCAGTCGAGCCTCGCCGGAGGCGGGCCGAGGTTGGGCGGCGCGTCCTCGAACGCGCTCGACGCGTGCGGCTCCGGCTTCTTCTCCTGCGCCTGTTCCAGCGCGGCCTCCTTGATCTCGTCGAACTCGCCCAGCGTCGTCTTGGGGAAGGTCAGGATGGCCGGGTTGGCGTCGGCGAGGCGGACCCTGCGGCCCTCGGCGGTGGCGTCGGTGACGATCACCGAGGTGGTGGGGAGCTGCTGGAGCTGATGGGGCTCGACGAGGAACTCCCTGGAGCGGTGCAACACCCGCTCGGTCTCCCCCATCGCCTTGGTCGCGCGGCGGCCCCACTCGGTGGAGGAGGTGATGTCCTCCTTGAGGTCCGTGTGGTTCACGTCGCGCTCCTCGTCGCCCTCCTCCGCCTGGCCGACCGTGGAGACGTAACCGCCGTCCATCCCCGCTCCCGCGGCACTGATCGTCTCGGTGAGCTGGGCGAGCTCCAGGCGGTGCTCGGTGCCGACGTGCTCGCTGGCGATCCGGGCGTCCTCGGCGTTGCCGAGCCGCATGAACGTCACCGCCGCGTGCCCGCGCCCGAGCCGCTCCCGTACGGTCGGGGTGAGCGCGCGGTAGGTGAGCACGAGGCCGGTCCTTGAGGTCTCGCAGGCGTCCATCAGCCGGTCGAGCACGTCGCCACGGAGTTTGTCCGCGCCGGCGACGATGATCGTGTGGTACCACGGCCGCTCGGAGGCGGGCGACTGGCGCAGGATGTGGGTGAGCGCGGTCGCGACGTACGTGCCGAGGACGCGGTTGCCGAACACGCCCGCCTGACGGTCCATCGACACGACCCGCAGGCGCGCGGGCGGCAGGCGCACCGCCTCGGAGCCGAGGGTCTCCAGCTTGCGCAACTGCGACTCCAGTGCCCACGCCCGCTCGATCACCACCCGGTCGCTCACGCCCCGGCCGAACAGCGTGCCGATCCGCTCCAGCTGGGTGGCGGTGATCAGGCCGAACCGCAGGTCCTCGCGGGGGTCGCCGACCTGGGCGAGGGCACGCAGGGCGGCGGTGACCTGGTTGATCGTGGCACTCTCGCCGAGGACCTCCAGGACCCGCTCCAGGATGGCGTTGTCGAACGACAGATCCCTCGTCGTACGGTGCTCCTCGCTCACGCTCACGACGTGGGCGAGAACGTCGGCGAAGGCCTCCGGGGCCAGCGTGGCGCCCAGATCGAGCCGGGGCAGGTCGACCGGCAGCACCCAGACCAGCGGGTCGTCGCCACCCCTGCGCGCGAGTTCGATCAGGTCCTTGGCGATCGCGCCCTCGGACAGGTCGAGCACGGTCAGGTGGCCGCCGCTGTAGAGACGGGTCGCGCCGAGCAGGGTGATCAGCGCCGACCAGCCGGGCAGGGTGCCTCCGGCCACGTCGATCCGGTCGATCTCGTCGGGCACGGCCACGGCGTACCAGGTCAGCTGGCGGTCGTGACGCTCCTTCTTCTCCGCCCACTCCCGGTATCGGGCGGCGTGCTCCTCCTGGGCGAGGAAGAGCTCCCGGTCGCGTTCCTCCCGCAGCCGGTCACCCGCCATCTCGCGCTCCTTGATGCGCTGGCGTACCGCCCGGTCGCCCTGGTGGACGGCGTAGCTGCAGAACGCCGCGATGCCGCCGGCGGCGATCACCCCGACGGCGGCGAACGACCAGCTGAGCATCTCGGTGAGGCCGAGGACGAGGATCAGGGTGGCGAGCGCGGCCATGAACCCGCGGACGATCTTGACCGGCCGGTTCAGGAGGTCCTCGTTGAGGCGTTCCCTGCGCACCCACTCGGGGTCGAGCGGCTCAGGAGGATTCTCGACGGGCGAGGGTCGCTTAGGAGCCGGACCCGGATCAGGGTGCAACAAGGCGTACTGCCAGCCCAGGTAGATCCGGTCCGCCTGGAGCTGCGCATGCTCGGGATGCACGTCCGCCACGGAACCTCCGCCATCGGGCTCATCGAAAGCCTCGGAGACAGCGTAAGAGTTCGCCATCGTATTCGGGCAGCGTTCCCGTCAATCCGCTCCATTTTCCCCAGGTTTACCACTACTTAAGGGACAGGTGGGGCAGATGGGGCGGACATCAGCGTTTAACATCGTTTCTCATGACTGCCCCTCCCAAGGGTCCCACCGGACGGCGCCCCATCGCGGTCCCGCTCGTCGCTCTGGTGGCGGTCACCGGTCTGGCAGTCACCACCGTCCTCGGCGGCTTCGCCACGGCCTCGGAGAAGCCGCCCAAGCGGCTGGGCCAGGGCTCGACCGTGGATCAGGAACAGTTCACGACCACGTTCGTCGGATCCCGCACCGTGAGCGAGCCCGGCCTGTTCGGCGGCCCGGCCAAGCGTCTCCTGGAGATCGAGCTCCTCGTCGTCAACAAGGGCGAGGAGACCGCCGGCATGGGGGCGCCCTACCAGAAGGGCCTGGTCGGCGGATCCTTCGGGACGTCCCTGCTCAAAGTGACCCCGGAGATCAACGGCAAGTACGGCGCGTCGGTGTTCACCCCCACAGGAGGGGGCGAAAGCAGTCAACTGCACCCGGCCCTGCCGACCAGCGTCGTGGTCCGGTACGAACTGGAGGACGGGCAGCGGCCTCCCAGACAGCTCACGATCGACGTCGGCACGTACGAGTGGCGTGAAGGGATCACCCTCGCGCCGGGCTGGTTCCTGGTCACGGAGGACGACGAAGGCGACGAGGGCAGGGAGAAGCCCGTGGTGACGGCCCAGGTCACGCTGCCCGTCATGCCGGGGGGAGCGCGCTCGTGAACGTCTCCTCCCGTCCCCGCACCGCCGGTGCCGTACTGGCCGGGATCTCGCTCGCGGCCTCCGCCGTGGGACTGCAGGCCTTCGGCGCGGAGATCGCCGACCACGACGCGCCCCTCACCTCGACCGGCGCCTTCAACGAGGAGGTCACCGGCTCCCGGATCTCCGCGCGGGTCAAGGCGGTCTACGCGGCCAAGGCCATCGCGACCAGGAAGGCGAGCGGCGAGCAGGAACGCGTGACCGCCAAGGGGATCTTCATCATCGTCGAGGTGGGCGCCACCGCGACCTGGGAGCCGCAGCGGTTCGGGCCTCCCCGGCTGCTCACGGCCGGCGGGCGCCGTTACGTGGCCTCCGACAGGGTGGACCAGACGCTGACCATCACCCACCCTTACATCCAGCCGGGCTGGTGGACCGAGGGCGTGACGGTCTTCGAGATCCCGCCCGGGGAACTCCCGGACTCCCGGATCCTGCTCGCCCCCTCGTCGGGTTTCATCGTCGAGCCGAACGGACCCGAGATCGAGATAGACCTGGGCCTGGATGAGACGGCCGCGCGGCAACTCACCTCCACCGCGAAGGACGTCTACGAGTTGGCGAGCAGGAACTGATGGGGACGCCGCACCGGGGAGTCTCCGAGGACGATCAGGACCGCACCTGGTCCGCCTCGCGGGAGGAGCGGCCCGCACACGAGGAACGGCCCGTGCACGAGGAACGGCACGCGCGAGAAGATCGGCACGCGCGGGAGAACCCCTCGACGGGAAACCCGCCCATGATGGAGAACCGGCCCGCATGGGAGAACCGACTCGCGCCGAAGAACCGGCCCGTACGACAGGAACGGCCCGCCCAGGAAGGTCATACTTCCGCACCGCCTCACGATCCCTACCGAGGCAGCCCCTGGCCCACCGCCCTCGGCACCTGGCCGGTGCCTTCCACCGACCGGCAAACGCGTACCGGACAGACCCAGGAACCTCCGGCCGCACCCCCGGCCCCCGCCCGGAACCGTCCCACCCCACCTCAGCGTCGGCAACCTCCGGGCGGCCAGTGGACTCCCGCTCCCCTGCGGATATTTCCTGACGAACAGGTCTGGCCTCCCAAGCCGCCCGCGGAGGAGCCGGCGGAGGTCTCGACCCAGCCGTTCCCCTCCCTCTCCGCTCCCCCGCTTCCCCGCTCCTCCGCCACCCGAACGGGAACGGCTGCAGCCGTCGCCGTACCGGCCGACGGCGTGCCCGCCGGAGAACCGTCCGCACCGAAGACCCCGCCGAGGCGAGGCCGCCGTACGACACTGCGGGTCGGCGGGGCGATCGTGGCC
The DNA here is from genome assembly GCF_040635605.1 of Streptosporangium sp. NPDC006930. Classification (NCBI taxonomy): domain Bacteria; kingdom Bacillati; phylum Actinomycetota; class Actinomycetes; order Streptosporangiales; family Streptosporangiaceae; genus Streptosporangium; species Streptosporangium sp. NPDC006930. The sequence continues at coordinate 488,568 of NZ_JBEYID010000002.1, forward strand.
GTCGGACTCGGCATCGTGGCCTCCACCTGGAGCGGTTACACCGTCTACAGGACCGGCAACCCCGCCGACAGGATCTACACCGTCGCCGCCGGGGGTGACATGACGCTGATGCACGTGTCGTGGAAGGCCTCGGTCGAGCAGGTGGACGACCTGCCCGGCCAGAAGCCCCTCCCGCCCGACCGCCAGTGGCTGAAGATCAAGGTGACGAGGACCGCGCTGGACGCCGAGGGCGTCAGCCTGCGTGGTGATCCCGAGGTCGAGGTGAGGCACTCCGACGGTCGCGTGTGGAAGGTCCTCCCCGAGAGCGACGACATCCCCGACGAGGTCAAGGACCACAGGGTCGGCACCGCCTACTCCTACGACATGATCAGCGTGGTGCCCAGGCATCTGGCCGGGCAGGTCGAGGTCCACGTCCGTCCCGCCACGTTCCACGTGGTGGAGAACCAACCCGTGGAGGACATCCTCAAGAAGGCGGCGACGGAGAAGGACCCCGTCCAGGACCAGGTGCTGCGCTTCAGGCGGTGAGCGTCTTCCCCGCCTCACGGCCGTGTGTGGCCGCGATGTCGAACGTGGCCGCCAGCAGGCAGACGGTCAGCGTCAGCACCACCAGCTCCCTGACGAACTCGACCGGCCCGGCCAGTGCCAACCAGACGAACGGGTCCTCGTTGCCGATCAGCATCCGCACACCCCGGTCCGCGTAGTCGGTCACCACGCGGATCGCGACATAACAGAGGCACAGGGCGCCGAACAGCACGGGACCACCCCTCGCCGCGAGCCGGAAGGCGTTCACCGGGGGAACCCAGCGCTCCTGGAATCCGGCCGTGGCGTGGGCCATCGTGCTCCGGGTGAGATCGTGGCTCCGCTCCACCCTGGTGGCCACGTTGTCGAGCCTGGTTCCCCGTACGACGGCCCGGGTGTCCTCGGCGAAGGCGCCGTAGACGAGCGAGGCGACCGTGAGCCAGGTGAGCGGGACGATCAGCCCGTCGACCACATGGGGCCAGGTGTCCCCGACCGCGTTCCAGAAGGGCTTCCACCACGGCAGTGCCTCACCCGCCGCCTCGGCCCATTCCTTGAACGTCACCACGACGACCCGCTGGTCCAGCCAGTCCGCCCGCGCCTCCGCGAAGGCGAGGAGGGCGTTGATGCTGTAGAAGGCGAAGGCCAGCTCGAAGAAGGTCGCGAACACGCCGCTGCCCCTGCCCTTGCCGTTGACGTGCCGCCGGCCGAACAGCACCCTGAGCAGGTACGCGACCACGGCGACCCCGATGGAGACCCGAACGTCCAGCGTGGAGAGCCCGGTGCCGCCCTCTATCTCGTTCCCCGCGAGGCTCGATGCGAAGTCCTGGTCGACCCGCCTCGCGGTGTCGACGGCGATGAACTCCCTGGCGTCCGCGGTGTGGAACCCCCAGGCGAGGTAGATGGTGGCGAAGAGCAGGGTGGCACGGTTCAGCGCGCCGAACATGCTCTCGTCCGCCTCGCCCGCCTCCCGCCGCACCCGGATCTCCCGGAGCGCACCGCGCACCGCGTGCAGCATGCCGACCATGACCACGAGTTCGTTCAGCACGATCAACGTGAAGACGAACATCGTGATGACGAGCCGCACCTGCCGGTGGTCACCGTGGGAGACCTCGCTGGCGGCCACCATCAGCAGTTCCCTGACCACCCTGCCCACCGAGAACCAGAGGATCAACGTGAGGGCACAGGCGCCGAAGATCTTGAGTGTGTGCATGGGCAGCGAGACCGCGGAGAGCGAGGCGGGCCTCCGGTCGACTGCCGGCGACTGTGTGGGTATGACAGGCGTTTCAGGCACCGACGCATGCTAACGACTCCCCTGAAGGAACGCAGCCCGGCCGACGAGGCCGAAACGCCGGTCGAATAAACGACCGCCCCCGTTTGTTGCAGCGGCAATGAAGCGCATGGAAGTCTGGGCCGACATGGCCTGCGCGTGGGCCTACATCGGCAAGCGACGCCTGGAGCAGGCGAAACTCGGCGAGGACGTGGAGATCGTCTGGCGCCCGTACGTCATCGATCCGATGGCTCCGGTGCCGTCGGAGCCGCTGGAGGAGGAGCTTCGCGACCAGGTCGCCGAGGGCGCCCTGCGAGCCCTGACCCCGCCCTCGAACCCGACCCCGCCCTCGCCCCTGACTTCGGCTTCCACCCCGACCGCGGTTCCGGCTTCCACTCCGGTCGCGACGACGGCTCCGGCCCTGGCGGGGAACCGGCCCGGTGACGGCGGGCGACGGGGCGCCGTGTGGCGGGCGAACACGTTCGACGCCCACCGGGTGATCGCCCTCGCCTACGAACAGGGCGGGGCCGCGCTCCAGGACACGGTCGTGGAGCGGATCCTGCGCGCCCACTTCGTCGAAGGTTCCGACATCGGGAACCGCGCCACCCTGGCGGCGCTCGCCGCCGAAGCCGGTCTGGACGGCATGGCCGAGGCTCTCGACCGCGGCGACGGCGCGGACGAGGTTCGTTCCTGGCTGCTGCGCGGAAAGGCCGAGGGCGTCACCACCTCGCCGACCTTCGTGGTCGGCGACACGGCCGTCACGGGCGCGCAGCCGCCGGAGGTCCTCGCCGATCTGGTACGGCACGCCGTTCCCCGGCGGGAACTCCCCGACGAGGTCAGGTGGCTGCGCCAGGCCGAGACCCTGCTGGATGCGCGGGACCCCCTCGGCGCCCTGCGAACGCTGCGCCCGCTACTGGCCGATCATGGCGACGACCCCGCCGTCCGGCTGCTGGCGGCCCGCGCCTACTTCGGCTCCGCCCAGTTGGGCAGGGCGAGGGAGACGCTGGAGGCGCTTCTGGAGCGCACCCCCGGTGACCACTACGCCCGGTTCCTGCTCGGCAGGACCCTCGAACGCGCCAACCGGCACCCCGAGGCCCTGCCGCACCTGCGTCTGGCTGCGGCCATGTCCCCGGATCCCGACTACGTCGACGCCGTCGACCGCGTCGAGAGCCGGCTCGCCGTCTGACGCGAGAAAGTGGAGGTTCGCCCTCTTCCCCGAGGGTGAACCTCCGGGAACAACCGCCTGACGCGACCCCCGGGGACTGACCTCCGGGAACATCGGCCCCGGAACGGGCGACCCTCCGGAACAGCCGGTCCGCGGAACCGGCGGACCGCCGTGGACGGCGAGCCTTCCGCGCGTCCGGCACAGCGAAAAGGACCGGCCCTCCCGAGGGAACGCCGGTCCTTTCAACGTGCTGGTTCTTACCGTTCTTGCCGGTCGAGCAACGTACCGGTTCTCGCTGTGGCGAGGTCGGCCCCGAAGGGTCAGACGGCCACGGCGAGCTGGGTGACCTCACCCAGGCGGGCCTGGGCCGGGATGTCCTTGGTGACCCCGCCGCCCGCGATGATGCGGACGGTCCAGTCACCGGGGGCGGCGAAGAAGCGGAAGACTCCCTCCTCGGACACCACGACCTCACCGGTGAACTCACCGGAGTGGTCGAGCAGACGGGCGTAGGCCGTGCCCGCGCCCGTTACCACGCCCTGGATGACGGCCTGGTTCGCAAGATCGATCCCGGCCGGAAGGGCAACCGTCTGTTCCGGAGCAGCGCATCCCTGAGTCATTATCGGGCCTCTCCCAGTTCGATCGGCACGCCGACCAGCGAGCCGTACTCAACCCATGAACCGTCGTAGTTCTTGACACCGGCCTGGTCGAGGAGCTCGTGCAGCACGAACCACGTGTGAGCCGAGCGCTCCCCGATGCGGCAGTAGGCGATGATGTCCTTGCCGAAGTCGACGCCCGCGCCCTCGTAGAGGGACTTGAGCTCCTCGTCGGACTTGAAGGTGCCGTCGTCGTTGGCAGCCTTGGACCACGGGATGTTGCGGGCGGTGGGTACGTGGCCGACACGCTGAGCCTGCTCCTGCGGAAGGTGCGCGGGGGCGAGCAGCTTGCCGGTGAACTCGTCGGGCGAGCGCACGTCGACCAGGCTGAGCTTGCCGATCGCGGCGACGACCTCGTCACGGGAGGCACGCAGGGACCGGTCCTGCTCCTTGGCCTTGTAGGTCGTGGCGGGGCGGCTGGGCACCTCCTTGACCAGCTCGCGGGACTCAAGCTCCCACTTCTTGCGGCCACCGTCGAGAAGCCTGATGTTCTCGTGGCCGTACAGCTTGAAGTACCAGTACGCGTAGGCGGCGAACCAGTTGTTGTTGCCACCGTAGAGAACCACGGTGTCGTCGTTCGCGATGCCACGGGCGGACAGCAGCGCCTCGAAGCCCTCGCGGTCGACGAAGTCACGGCGGACCGGGTCCTGCAGGTCCTGCTTCCAGTCGACCTTCACGGCGCCACGGATGTGGCCCTTGTCATATGCGCTGGCGTCCTCGTCCACTTCAACGAGGACGACACCGGGGGTGTCGAGGTTGGCCTCGACCCAGTCGGCGTCGACCAGGACGGCGGAGCGGCTCATGGTGATCCTCCAGGATCATCGTGCGGCGGGTAGTAAACGGCGAATGATCAAAAACATCTCGCAGCCGAGACAGAAACTAAAAGCGGCATTGAGAAAAGCGGCGAAAAGTGCCGCTGCGACGGCGCCGAGGGCCAACGGCGTGATCTGTGCGACGTATCCGACCAAGCCCACCAGTGCGAAAGCGAGTCCGACCCCCTGCGCGAAGCGCGGCGGGGCTGCGTCCTCGAGTTCCTTCGGCGGACTCTTCACTATCCCTTTGAAAATCATCCCGTACGGCGAGGTGCCGAGAACGCCCTGTGCGAACACGACGGCCTGCGCGACCAGCAGCCATGCGTTCCCCGTCACGAGGACGAGTGCGAGCACAACGGTGGTCACAACCGCGGAGAAACGGAGAGCTCGGGAATCAACCTGCATCGCTTGATGCTCCTGAAGGGTTGTGCAGATCGGTGCGGCTCGACGGCCGCTTGAGATCGCCCTTAGGAAATGCGACAGAGCGCGGTGGTCACGCGGCAGAAATCAACCGCGCGCCGCTTCGTGAGCAGCTCTGTCGTGGAGTTCATGTCCATGACATTACCCCGGCGTCCCGCCATCTGTCACATCCCTGTCCAATTTCTGAGACATGATCGTTCAATGGCCGATAGGGTGCCCCGCTCATTCGCCCACCGCCAGACCGAGGGCGCCGATGACGTCGGCTTTCCTGGGTTGGCCCGAGGCACGCTTGACGACCTGCCCGGACGCGTCGAGGACGAGGACGGTGGGGGTGCGCAGGATGTTCAGTGATCGGACCAGGTCGAGGCGGGACTCCGCGTCGATCTCCACGTGCGCGACGCCGGGCACCATCTCGGCCACCTCGCCGAGGATCCGCCGGGTCGCCCGGCACGGCTGGCAGAAGGAGGTGGAGAACTGCACGAGCGTGGCCCGCTCCCCCAGCTCCGCGTGGATGTCGCCGGACGTGAGCCGCTCCACCTCGTCCGTCACCTCTCGCGCCACGCCGTCTCGCCGCCGCATCGCCACCCCCGTGAGCGTGGCGAGGGCGATGGTGACGACCACCACCGTCGAACCTGTCACGGAACACGACAACAGGCGCACGTCCCAGGCCATTCCCTCGCCGCCCCAACGGTTTCGGCCGGTGGGAGCCGTGAGCACCGCCGCCCCGGCAGGCTCGGCGGACGGAAACCGCGAGCAGCACGTCAACGGGTTCAACGGCGACGGGGATCGCGAGCGCGACCCCCGGCAGGCTCAACGGGTGAAGATCCCGAACGCGACCCCCGACATGTTCAGCGGGTGGGGATCGTGAGCAGTACCCGTCCGCCGGCGGTGGTGATCTCGAAGGCCGTGATCCGTTCCGGCGGGATCGTGGTGGTGGCCGTGAAAGAGCCCGACCTGTCATAGGCGGCCCGGTTGACGACCCAGTTGCCCGCCGTCTCCCTCAGTCCGCCTTCCCCGATCACCTCCAGCCGACAGCGCGTGCCCTTGGCCACCCCGGTGAGCACGACCTTGACCGTGGTCGCCCCCTCGCCCGCGGACGCGGTCACCACCGCCCGGACCGTACCCGTGTCGTCCGCTCCCTCGAACCGCAGCTCGCTCGGGGCGAGCAGGATCTCCGGCGCTGGACTGGACACCGGGGAACGGGAGGCCTTCGCCCTGGCGTCGCCGTCGGGCGCGGCCGAGTCCGAGAAGGACCGGGTGCTCTCCTGACTGCCGGCGGCGTCGGCCGGAGCCCCGCCCTCGGTGTCCTCCTGGGCGTCACCGGCGTCCCCGGCGTCCTCGGCCGACGACCGGGGCGCCGACGCGGTGGTGGTCTCCGGAGGTGACTGGGTGACGGCCCACAGGGTCCCGCCGCCGAGCCCGACCACCAGGACCGAGGCGGCGAGCGAGAGCATCAGGCGGTTCGTACGGTGCCGCCTGACCTTGGCGCTGAGCAGCCGGTCGAGCACCACCGTGGGCGGGCTCGCCACCTGCGCCACGTCGCCCTCGGACACCCTGCCGAGGAACGTCACCACCCCGGACAGCTCCTCCAGCTCGGCCCGGCACTCGGCGCACTCGGCGAGATGGGCCTCGACGAGCACCCGCTCGTCCGCCTCCAGGGCACCGAGCGTGTAGACGCCGAGCGATATCCGTACTTCTTCACAGGTCATCATGGCGCGAGCCCCCGCTCCTCCAGCGCCAGCTTGAGCGCCCGAAGCGCGTAATACGTGCGCGATTTAACCGTCCCTGCGGGGATGCCGAGCGACTCGGCGGCCTCCTTCACGGATTTCCCCTGGTAGTAGACCTCGGCCAGTACCTCGCGGTGCTCGGGCCTCAGCGCGGCCAGCGCCTCGGCGATCGCCCACGACTCGACGGCCCGCTCCAGCTCGTCGTCGGCGGGCACCACGGCGAGCGCCTCGTCCCCCGTCTCCGGGGGGCGCGCCTTGCGCGCGCGATGCTGGTCGACGACGAGATTGCGTGCCACCGTGAACAGCCACGCGCGGATGGAGCGGCCGGCGAACGCGTCGGGATGGCGCCAGGCCCGCAACAGCGTTTCCTGCACGACATCCTCCGCTCTCCCCGAGTCGCCCGTCAGCCGCAGCACATAGCCGTACAGTGGCCCGCCGTGCTCGTCGAAGAGCGCCCTCACGAGTTGCTCGTCGGCGGTTCCGGCTTGGCTCACATCCTCACGACGTACGGCGGGACGATCCGGTTCAGGCACGGGCCACGTTCAGCCTCGGAGGGGTACGTCGGAGGCCTCGCCCGAGATGCGCAGCCCTTCCGGCACGGCCTTCACCTCGGTCAGCTTGAGGTTGTACGGCAGCTTCCCGATCGGGATGCGGTAGTTGATGAACCGCTCGGGGTTGGGGACGGGGATACCGCCGCCCAGGGTCACCTTCCCCGGGGTGAGTTGCAGGCCGCCCTCGGCGATCTCGACCTTGAGATCCGCCTTCACGGGCACCTTCTGCCCCAGCACGGTGATCTCCCCGCTGAGGTTGAGCGCGTCACCCGCGACCTCGACCTTGATCCCGCGAGGTGCCCTCTGGTTGATCGTCTCCACCGGGACGACCACCGCCCCCTCCACGCGCTCGGCGCGCATGTCCACCTGCCGTGGACGGAGCACCAGGTCTTCCAGCGGGGCCGTGACACCGCGCAGGGTGAAGTCGACGCTCGACAGGCGGATACCCGAGACGGTCATCGCGCCCGCGGCGACGTTGACCTCCTCGTAGCGCCCGGCGATCGCCTGAGTGAGGAAGGGGATGCCCTCGATCGTGACCTCGGGTGGGGCCGAGAGGTCGTACTTGGCCGTCGCCTGCGTGGCGATCTCGCGCTGGACACCCGCGACGGCGACCCTGTCGAGGATCACCACGAGAACGAGAAGTAGGAGGAGAAAACCGATCAGCTTGCGCATTCGACTCCCTTTTCGTTCTCCGGCCCAAGGGGTGCCATTGGCGTGACCTCCCCCGGCAATCCTGTCCGAAACGCCGCGCCGACGGTAGCTTCCACCCCCCTCAGCCGCCCGCGAACGGGGGAAGCACCTCGACCGTCGCCCCGTCCGTCAGGATGATCGTCTCGTGGGCCCTCCTGCCCACCGGATCCCCGTTCACCAGGAACGACGACAGGGTCAGCACGCGAGCCAGCCTGTCACGGTTCGATGTGATTTTCGTCATCAACTCGGCAAGGTTCGCGGCCTCCGAACGCTCCTCGGCGACCCCCGCCGCTTCCTTTGCCGCAGCCCAATATCTGACAACGACCAACGCCATCTGTGAATCAACTCCCCAAACACACGTAGGGTTACCGCACCATTACGGCGAATTCACCTGGAGAACGGGTGTTCACCAGGTGGACGTTCGCTGGACGCTACGGCCTTGTGGGTTATCCTCACCTACTACGGGACCTGGGCAACGTAGCCCCCGGGTCCTTACGTGTTTGTACGGCTATCGCCGACATGACGCGGGAAGGAGGCATCGTGAGCAATCTCCTGCTGCTCACCAACGCCCTTGAGCCCTCGACTGAGGTGCTTCCGGCGCTGGGGCTACTGCTGCACTCGGTACGGGTCGCGCCCGCGGAGGCATCCGCCCTGCTCGACGCCCCGCCCGCCGATGCGATTCTGGTGGACGCGCGCCGCGAGCTCGTCCAGGCCAAAAGCCTGTGCCGGCTGCTGCGCACCACGGGCGTCGCCTGCCCCCTGGTGGTGATCGTCACAGAGGGCGGTCTCGCCGGGCTGACCGCGGAGTGGGGCACCGACGACGTCATCCTCGACACCGCCGGACCCGCCGAGGTCGAGGCGCGGCTCAGGATGGCCGTGGGCAAGCTCAACCTGTCCGCCGCCGAGGAGGTGCCGGACGAGATCCGTAACGGTGACCTGTCGATCGACGAGGCCACCTACACCGCGAGGCTCCGCGGCCGCGCGCTGGACCTGACCTTCAAGGAGTTCGAGCTCCTGAAGTATCTGGCGCAGCACCCCGGCAGGGTCTTCACCCGCGCCCAGCTCCTCCAGGAGGTCTGGGGATACGACTACTTCGGCGGCACCCGCACCGTGGACGTCCACGTCCGGCGGCTCCGCGCCAAGCTCGGCGCCGAGTACGAGGCGCTGATCGGCACGGTACGCAACGTCGGCTACCGGTTCGTTCCCGAGCGCGGCAACGAGGCCGTCGAGGAGCGCGAGCCCGTCCGCCACTAGGGATCCCGTTCTCCCTGGAGCTCCCAGGACTTCCAGGAGTCACCGGGAACGGCCCTGGCACGTTCCCGCCCCCCGCGACGGCTCTCGCGAGGGCGGGAGTCAGGTGCCCTCGCGCCCGGGCGTCCCGGCCTTGCCCGGTGTGACGAGTCCGGACTCGTAGGCGAAGGCGACGCGTGTCCAGCGGGCGCTCGGGGGACCCCGAACCGGACAGCCCGCCGTAGGTGCCCCCGACGATCCCGGCCAGCACCACGGCCGCTGTCAGCGCGTCGGTCCTCCTGGTCCTCACCCTGACACGGTAGGTCACCGCACCCGCCTCGCCGACCCCCGCGAGGAGGAGGTCACCCGTACATCCCCTGACGTACGCCGCCCCTCCACAGAAGTGCGGAATCTCGAAAGAGAGGCCCACCGGACGCGTCCGGTGGACCTCTGCCGCGTGTCACATCCTCACGGGTGCGTCACGCCTCACGACGTACCGCGACCTCCGCGGCGCGGCGCGCCTTTCGCCCGCGTTACGGTTCGCACCCGCGTCAGGGAACGATCGTGATGTGGTTGGGCACCGGCGGCGTGATCGACGGGTTCGCCGCGAAGTAGGCGGCGAAGGCGTCGATGTCCAGCGGGCCGCTCCACAGGTCGGTGCCGTCCCTGAAGGCGAGGAACGCGTCACCGCCGCCGACGAGGAAGTTGTTGGCCGCGACCCTGATCGTCTGGGTGTCCGTCACCGCGACACCGTCGATCTTCATGTCGGAGACCTTCGAACCCCACGGCGCGCTCGCGCTGTAGGTGTAGGTGAAGTTCGACGACGGCTGCAGGATCTTGGTGAACGCCTGGGCGTTGGGACCGCCGACGAACTGCTGCTCCAGAACGGTCTTGAGCTGCGCACCGGTGAGCGTGACCACCTGCATGAGGTTGTTGAACGGCTGGACGGTGAACGCCTCGCCATACGTCACCACGCCGTCTCCCTCACCGGCGGGCGAGCCCGCGTAGTTGAGGCTGGCCCGCACACCGCCCGGGTTCATCAGCGCGATCTCGGCGTTGCCGCCGGTCCTGGTCGAGACGAGCTGGGCGTCCGCGATGAGGTTGCCGAGGGAGGACTCCCCCGAGGCCACGGCGGTGTTGGTGATGTCCGCGGTGATCCTGCCGATCGGCCGGTTCGCCACCGTCGCGACGCGGTCCTTCCACGTCTGGACGAACGTGGCGATCTCCGCGTCGGGGGTGACGGTCCTGGTCACGACCTGGTTGTCGGCCACGACCGTGGAGCGCACGACGTCGCGGGTCTTGACGTCCACCTGGAAGTCGACCTTGGTGATGACCCGGCCGAAGGAGCCGCCCTGGCTGTAGAGACGGTTGCCGCCCCTGGGGTCGGCCACATTGCACAGGTACGCCTGGTGGGAGTGACCGCTGAGGATCATGTCGATCTCGGCGTCGACCTGCGTGGCGATCCGGTTGCCCGCGCCGGGCTGGGCGCTGCACGCGTCGGGCGACTGGCCCGCGGTGACCTGGTCGCCCTCGTGCACGAGCACGACCTGGGCCTTGACTCCGACGATCTGGAGAAGCTTGGACGCGACGTTCGCGGCCTTCACCTCGTCGATGAACTCAAGGTCCTTGATGCCCTCGGAGGTGACGATGTCCGGGGTGGTCTTGGTGACGAGGCCGATGAAGCCGATCGGCACGCCGTTCATCCAGCGGATCGCGACCGGGGGCAGCGCGGGGATGCCGTAGTCCTTGAGGAGGTTGCGCAGCGAGGCGCTGTTCGTCCCGCCCAGCGCCTCCAGCGCCTGCTTCTCCGCGCCCTTCGCCGGCCGCTTGAAGATGACGTTCGCGCCGATGTAGCTGTACTTCGCGCCCTTCCACCTACCGGCGGGCGAACAGCCGTCCACCGGGTGGCAGCCACCGTTCATGATGCGCCTGAGCTCGGCGTACCCCTCGTCGAACTCGTGGTTGCCCACGGCGGAGGCGGTGACGCCGACCTTGCCGAGGAACTCCACGGAAGGCTCGTCGTGATAGGCCGCGGAGATCAGGGGGGTGGCGCCGATCAGGTCGCCCTGGGCGACCTTCAACGTGTTCTTGTCGGAGAGCTGCTTGAGGTGGGTGGCGACGTACGCGGCACCGCCCGCGTCGACCGTCGCGCCGGTCTCGTCGACCATGCGGCCGGATGAACCGGTCGGTGGCTCAAGGTTGCCGTGGAAGTCGTTGAGGGAGAGCAGGCGGACCGGCACCGTCTTGGCGGGCTTGGCGGGCTTGTTGCCCGCCTCTGCCGGTCCAATCGCGAGCACGAGACTGGTCCCGGCGAGCACACCCGCCATGACCAACCGCTGGAAGGAACGAGACGTCATGGACCACGACACTAAAGGGACTATCTGTGCAGGGAATGGCCTAGAGGTAACGATTCCCCCGGCGAGCGCATGGCGCCTTTTGCCAGTCCCCGGTGAGCTCGGGAAGGACCTGCCCGCCTAGAGTCCACACCATGAACGTGCGTGTGGAGTACCGGGGAGCGCTCGGCGACCAGGAGGTGTCCGACGTTCTCGCGGTGGTGGAGGCGGCCACCGAGGCCGACAAGGTCAGACCGCTCAACGAACATGTCATGCTGCACCTGCGCTACGGCGGCGACGAGCGGGCCGGAGCCGTGCTGCTGTACGTCGGGGACGACCTCGCGGGCTACGCCCACGTCGACCCGACCGACCCCGTCGAGGGCCCCAGCGGGGAGCTGGTCGTCCACCCGGCGTTCCGCGGGAGGGGATACGGGCGCCGGCTGCTGGAGTCCGTGCTCGACCACACCGGCGGGCACCTGCGCCTGTGGGCGCACGGCGGGCATCCGGCCGCCGAGGCCCTCGCCCGGTCGGCGGGTTTCGACAGGATCAGGTCCCTGTGGCGGATGCGCCGCTCCCTGTCCTCCGACATCCCCGGCTTCGAGCTTCCCGAGGGGGTGCGGCTGCGCACGTTCGAGCCCGGCGCCTCCGACCGGGAGGCGTGGGTGGCGCTCAACGCCAGGGCGTTCGCCCAGCACCCCGAGCAGGGGGCGTGGACGATCGAGGATCTGGAGCGGCGTGAGCGGGAACCCTGGTTCGACCCGGCCGGATTCTTCCTCGCCGTACGTCCGACCGGCGACGGCGACCGGCTGGTGGGCTTTCACTGGACCAAGGTCCACGGCGACGGCGACCACGCGCACGATCCTCTCGGCGAGGTGTACGTCGTCGGAGTCGACCCCGCGGAGCGGGGAGGCGGCCTGGGCAGGTCGCTCACCCTCGCGGGCCTGGCCTACCTGCGGTCGCGGGGCCTGAGCCAGGTGATGCTGTACGTGGACGAGAGCAACCCCGCGGCGATCCGCCTGTACGAGGGGCTGGGCTTCACCCGCTGGGACGTCGACGTGATGTACCGGAAGTAGGGACATCCCTCGCGTGACACCCGGGGGGCGGAGGCGTCCCCCGGGCACCTGGGGTGCCCCCGAAGGCAGGACGCGCCGGACCGAGGGCACCCCGGTCCGGCGCGGTCGCCCGAGGACTACTCGATCATCCAGTGGAGCACGAAGTAGGACAGCGCGGCGACGAACGCGGAGGCCGGGATCGTGAGGACCCAGGCGGTCACGATGTTGCCCGCGACGCCCCAGCGCACGGCCGACAGGCGCTTGGTGGCGCCGACGCCCATGATCGCGCTGGTGATCGTGTGGGTGGTCGAGATCGGGGCGCCGAAGCCGATGGCCGCCGTGTAGAGCACGGTCGCGGCGGCCGCCTCCGCGGCGAACCCCTGCGGCGGGTCGAGCGCGATGATCCGGCGTCCCAGCGTCCGCATGATCCGCCAGCCGCCCGCGTACGTGCCGAGCGAGATGGCCGTGGCGGCGGCGAGGATGACCCACTGGGGAATCGGGTCACCGTCGTTCTGGTAGCCGCCGACCACGAGGGCGAGGAAGATGACCCCCATGGTCTTCTGCGCGTCCTGGAGGCCGTGCCCCAGCGCCATCGCCGCCGCGGACACGGTCTGCGCGTGCCGGAAGCCCCGGTTCGCCTTCGAGGGCTGGGCGCGCCGGAACCCCCACAGAATCCCGATCATGATCAGCCCGGCGAGGCTGAAGCCGACCAGCGGAGACAGGATCATCGGAATGACGACCTTCTCCACCACCCCGTCCCAGTGGACGACGCTCGCCGAGGCGAGCGCGGCACCGACGAGGCCGCCGATCAGCGCGTGACTGCTCGAGGAGGGAAGGCCGAAGTACCACGTGACCATGTTCCAGGTGATCGCACCGATCAGACCGGAACCGACGATGACGAGACCGTGGCTCCCCTGCGGAGCGTCGATGATGCCCTTGCCGACTGTCGCGGCCACCTGCGTACCGAGATGCGCACCCAGGAAGTTCATCGCCGCGGCCATGAACAGCGCGGCCCTCGGCGTCAGCGCGCGCGTCGAGACGGAGGTCGCGATCGCGTTCGCGGCGTCGTGAAAGCCGTTGGTGTAGTCGAACACCAACGCCACGACCACCACGCTGATGACGAGTGCGAGCGTGAGATCCACTTAGCTTTCCTTGACCGCGATCGACTCGATCGTGTTGGCCACGTGCTCGAAGGCGTCGGCGGCCATCTCAAGCTGATCGATGACCTCCTTCATCTTGAGGACGGTCAACGCGTCGTACTCCCCGCCGAAGAGCTTGGCGAGAAGGCGGCGGTAGACCTGGTCGGCCTGGTTCTCCAACCGGTTGATCTCGATCCAGTACTCGTTGAGGTTCTTCATCGAACGCAGCCGTGGCATCGCCTCGGCGGTGAGCTCCGCGGCGCGCTCCAGGACCTCGACCTGCCGGACGACCTCCTTGGGGAGGTGGTCGATCTGGTACAGGACGATGAGGTCGGCGGCCGCCTCCATGTAGTCCATGACGTCGTCGAGGTTCGAGGCGAGGCGATAGATGTCCTCACGGTCGAAGGGGGTGATGAAGCTCTCGTTGAGTCGATTCATGATCGCGTGAGTACGCTCGTCGCCGGCGTGCTCACATGCGCGCATCTTCTCAGCCAGGGCTTCCCTGTCCGATCCGTCACTGATGATCTCTACCAGCAGGCGGGACGCTGTGACGAGGTTGTTCGCCGAGTCGGCGAACAAGTCGTAGTAGCTGTCCTCACTAGGTGTGAGACGCAGACGCACGTCGTTCTCCAGATGTGCGGGGATGGTCCGCAGAGAAGGGTAAGGGTTACCAGCGGAAATACGAACTTCACCCGCTAGACATGCACTCTTCCCGATGTCGCTACCCAGTGACACACGGCTTGAGGCAGCCTTGAGGGCATCTTTCCGATGACCGTTTTTGCTGGTTTTCGGCCACAGTATGACGAAGACAGGCCAAGTATGGGACTTCTTCGCCCCTGAACGCCATCCGGCATCTTCCCCAGGTTCACGTCGGAAACCTCCGCCTCTGACGTACTTCCCGGGCGGTTCACCGAGATCACCAGAGGCCGTCGCCCCGTCGAGAAACCTCGGAGTGATTTCCGTCACGGCCACCCGCCGAACCGCGTTGTCGCTGCTCACAGCAGCCCTGACCGCAGGACTGCCCCCTCGGCCTCTCGCCCTCACGAGCCCCGGGACACTCCCGCTCTCCAGTGGATTCATCCCGTCAAAACAGCCCGTCCCGACAGGAAAGTTCACTTCGAATTCACTGTCAGTTCATCTTTGTCGGGAGCCCGCTCCGGAGTCCTCAGATCGGTGTCCGGTGGAAGTTGAGGTAGGAACGACTCGGCGTCGGGCCCCGCTGCCCTTGGTAGCGGGATCCGTACTTCTCCGAACCGTAGGGATACTCGGCCGGAGAGCTGAGCCTGAACATGCAGAGCTGACCGATCTTCATACCGGGCCAGAGCTTGATCGGCAGTGTCGCGACATTGGAGAGCTCCAGCGTGACGTGCCCGCTGAACCCCGGATCGATGAACCCGGCCGTCGAGTGCGTCAGCAGCCCGAGCCTGCCCAGCGAGCTCTTGCCCTCCAGCCGCGAGGCGATGTCGTCCGGCAGCGTGACGACCTCGTACGTGCTCGCCAGCACGAACTCCCCCGGATGCAGGATGAACGGCTCACCCTTGTCCGGCTCGACCATCCGCGTCAGATCGGGCTGCTCGACCGCCGGATCGATGTGAGGGTATCGATGGTTCTCGAAGACCCGGAAGTAGCGGTCCAGGCGCACGTCGACGCTGGACGGCTGGATCATCTCCGGCTGGAAGGGATCGATCCTCACCCTCCCGGCCTTGATCTCAGCGGTGATGTCACGATCGGAAAGCAGCACGTGTTGGAACCTACCAACTCGGAACCCGCCGACGCCGAAGCCGTGAAGCCCGTCCTGCGAATCTTGCTTCCCTTCAGGGGCGAGAGCCGCCCAACTTTCCGCTAGAGTGGTGACGCGCGGTACGCCGCACGCGGGTGTAGTTCAATGGCAGAACATCAGCTTCCCAAGCTGACAGCGCGGGTTCGATTCCCGTCACCCGCTCCAAGAGCGAAGGCCCAGGTCAGGGATGGATTCCCGACCAGGGCCTTGTTTGTTTCTGAAGCTATTTGATCTTCGCGTGCCATTAGCGTGCCATTAGCTTTCAATCAGCGCATCGGGATCAACTTCCCCGACGAACCGTCCTCCTCGTCGTCGCGCCCACTGATCTGCCGGTCGATCGCGTCCGTGATCGTTCTGTCGGCGCCCCGCACGGCGTGCTGATAGATCATCGCGGCGCGCACGTTGTCGTGACCCATCCGGGCCATCAGATCCTTGAGCCCCGCGCCGGACTCTGCGGCGAGCATGTTGCCCGTGTGACGGAGATCATGGAGGTGGAGACCAGGAAGACCCATCTCTCTGACCACATCCACCCAGCGCGTGCGGGTGTTGAACCCACTGCGCCGGAGCGGGCCGCCCTTGGCACCGGGGAAGACGAGCGCGCCGGGATCCTCCTGGACATAGGTGGCCAGGTGCTCCCGCAGCACCGAAATGACGCCCTGAGGGATACCGACCACACGACGCCCGGCCTTGGATTTGGGCTGACCGAGGACCAGCTCACCCGTGGAGCGCTCGACGAAGGCCGCCCGGATGCGCACCGTCCCCGCATCGAGGTCGATATCACTACGGCGGAGCGCGCTCACCTCGCCCCATCGCAGACTGGCGAAAGTAGTCAGGAGCACCAAGGCGTGGAAACGCCGGTCATGGGTGCAGTCAGCCCGACCGTCCGTGCCCATCTTCCACAGCGCCCGTTCGGCGTCCGCCCGTGTTGTGAAGACCTCCGGATGGGTGCGCATCTCGCCGTGCCGCTGGAAGCGCAGCCGATAGGCGTTGTCCTTGAGCTTGCGAACGTTGCCGACCGGACGACGGCCCACGAGGTCGGCCAGCTCGAAGACCTGGGCCACGGTGAGCACCGGGCGCTCCTGGGCGTGCTCGTCGCCGGCCCCGCGGATCCGGCACGGGTTGCGCGAGATGATGTGATCCTCTTCGGCCGCCGTCATCAGCACGGCCCGCAACAGGCGATACGCCTTGGCCGCCATGCTGACCGAGACCCCGTTGCCGAGCAGGTCGGCCCGCCACTGCCGAATCATCGCGGTGGAGAGCTTGCCGAGCTGGACCCCGCCCAGGTACGAGGTGATGTGTTTCTTGAGCAGCCAGCGATAGAGGTCGACGGTGCGGGGGCGAAGGCCTGCACGCTGGGAGATCCACGTCTCCGCGTAGTCCTGAAGCTTGATCTTCCCGCGATCCGGGTCCGTCCACTCCCCCTTGATGATCTGAGCCTCAACGAGGGACAGTGCCCGTTCCGCGTCCCCCTTACGGTCGTAGGTGTCCGAGCCGGTCCGCATACGCCCGTCCGGGCCGGGATAGCGGATCTGGAAACGTCCGGACGGGAGCTTGCGGACGTTGCCGAAACGTCGGTGACCGTCTTTGTTTGCCATCAGGCCGCCTTTCCGGTGACGTCGTGAGTCATCAGGGGCTCAACCGTCCCCGCGACGACGAAAGCGAGCAGTGCGGACTCTCGGATGCGGACGTGACGGCCGATCTTCACGAACTCGATCCGGCGTTCCGCGATCAGTCGGCGGATGAAGCGCTCGGAGGTGTGAAGCAGTGCGGCGGCCTCGTGCGCTTTGAGTAGTTCGTCCAATGGATTCTCCTGTCAGGTGTCAGGCGGCCAGTGAAGTCACCGAAAGGTCTGGAATAGGTTGTCCGTCTGCTCTGGCCTGGAGTTCGATCAGGCGTGCGCGGGTGCGCTGGCGGTTGGCGACCTCACGCAGCAGTCGTTTGGCCAGTGGAGTGCGGTTGGGGTCTTTGGAGGAGACCGGTCGCCAGACGTAGCGGTGCGGGTCGGTCACCGTCTCGTCGGGAAGGCCGAGCATGTCGAGCACCCAGGCCCGGCGGTCGGCCTTGTGTTCGCGCAGGGTCTTGTTGGACCACTTGCGCGAGACCAGGACGCGACGGCCCGCGTACCCGAGGTGTTCGGCCTTGTGCGCCTTGCCCTTGCACCGGCCCGGCAACATGCCCGCCTTGGCACCCTTGGGCTGCACGCCGTACCGCAGCCAGTTCGGGCACGTCGGCGAGCAGGGTTCGTAGCGCAGCGCCTCAACCATCCGCACGGCGTGGTCACGTCGGGCCTGGTTGTCCCGGTCGTCAGGGTCGAGGGGGTCGCCGAGGTTCTTGGTCAGGTACTTGGTGAGGTAGCCGATGCGCTTGTGCGCGTCCGGTGATCCGGCGACGAGGCCCTGAACATCGACTTGAGCACCGAAGCGGACCACGTGCAGCGGTTCGGCCGCCTCGTCGGTGTCGAGCTGGTCGAGGGCTTCGTCCCAGGTGGGCAGCAGTTCCCCGGTGGCGGGGTCGAGGTAGTCGCCGCTCTGGCCGTCCGGGTAGGTGGCGCCGTCGCCCAGGTCGGCCCGTTCCGCCCAGATGGGCAGGTGGTCGCCGTCGAAGCGGACCTCAGTGACCGAGGGCCACCACACTTGGTGGTAGGTCGCGGCGGCAATCGCCTTGATCTCCGCGCGCGGCATGGTGCCGCGGATGGCCATGTGCAGGTGCGGGGCGAGCCTCTTCTGTGGTTCGACGGTGGCGAAGTACTGCACGTCATAGCCCGCCACCCGCCGGAGGTTCTGCACGAAGCGGTCGACGAGCTTGGAGAAGTGCAGCGCATCACGAGCCGCGCGAGCGTAGTCGTAGGTGCTCGGATCGACCGGCACGCCCAGACCGGAACGGATCTTGCCATACGAGGGCAGGGTGAGCGTGACGAACAGCGACGGCCGATACACCCTGCCATCGGGGGCGATGAACGTCCGGCCGAGGGTGGTGTCTTGCTTGGCCCGCTTGGGCAAATCCGGCGCATCCTGACGCCGCCTCGTCGAACGCGACCGCTTGGGAGCCATCCGCCCGCCCAGGACGTTGCCGCGCATCCCGGCGGCGTTGATCTCCGCGTCAATGCCCGCAATGGCTTCGTCCCAGTCGAGGGTGTCTTCCCCGTCGCGTTCGGCTTCGTCGCGCTTGGCTTGGACGTCGGCCCGGAACTCGATCAGCCATTGCTGGTCGTCGGTGGAGGGGTGAGGTTCGGCGACGGGTTCGGCCTCCAGGTGCCAGCCCTCGCGACACTGAGCCTTACGCAGCTGCTTGTTGCGCTGAGCACACGGCGGGCACTTGGCTTCCTGGGTGGCGCCGCAGGGGATGTTGAACGATTCGGTCGTACCGGTGTGGGTGTCGAGGCGCCGCAGTTCGATGGGGCGGATGCAGACGCCGTTGTTCTTGGCGACTTCCACCGCGACGTCCAGGGCGAAGGGCAGGGTGTCGCGAATGAGGCGGGGAAGGGTGCGGTCGGAGCCGTCCGGCGAGGGGGCGGATGGGGAAGTGGGGGCGTCGGTCACATGTCCTCCTCTCGGGCGAGCACGTCGGCGGTGAAGCGGTAGGAGGAGCTGTAGGGGTCACAGCGCACCCGGATGTTCACCAGGTCGGACAGCACCAGCTCAAACCGCGGCGGGGAGTCGGACAGGGTGCTCAGGAGGCGGAAGGGGATGGTGTCGATCTCGGCGAGGGTGCCCTGAATGATGATCTTCACTGGTGTACCTCCTCGGCGAAGTCGGCGACCATGGCGCGGATGTCGGCATCAGAGACGTAGCCGGCGCGAGCGCGGATGGGATTGGGTGAGGTCTCCAGGCGGACGTAGCCGATGCCCGCGCCCTGCTCGGGGACCGGGGAGATGTGATCGGCCAGTGCTCCGCGGTCGCGTGCGCCGTCGCCGAGGATCATGTCCACCTGCTCGGACTCATCGAGCCGGAGCGCGATCTTGTCGGGGAACAGGTTGCGGACGTTCATGACCTCCTTGCGCGGGTCCTGGAGCGCTGCCATCACGCCGAACCCGACCGCGCGGCCCTGGGTGGTGAGCGTCGCCAGGGCAGCGGAGATGCGCAGCTTGAGGCTCTTGTCGGATTGGTAGGCGGTCAGGAACGCCACCTCGTCGACCACCACCAGGACGAACGGATCCTCAACGGTGGGCGTGTGCGAGCGCTGGAGGCCGGCGAACCGATCGGCCCGCTCCTGCATGACAGCCACCGCCGCTTCCAGCAGATCAGCGCAGGCCGCAGGACTCGCGGCGTAGCGGTCACCGAACAGGGCGCGTCCGAAGGACAGTTCCATCCGCTTGGGATCCAGCGCCCACACCTGAACCAGCCCCGCCCGCACCGCAGGCAGGAGGCCCCGGATCGTGGACCAGATGATGGAGCCCTTGCCCGCCCCGGTAGCACCGGCTACCAGAACATGGGTGCCGTGGACTTTGAGCCGCCACGGGGTGCCGTCCTCACATCGGCCGATCTCGACCGGCCCGACCGACGCCCTCTCGGGGATCGGTAGCGCGGGTAAGGGGGTGGCCAGCGGGTCACGCCGAGGGAAGGCCAGCAGCAGACGCCCCGACCGGGCGACGGTCACCCGACACGAGGTGGCGCCGAACCCATGGGCGAGGTGGTCGATGTGGTCGGTCCAGTCCTTGACCGACTGCCCGCTGATCATCTTCACCGTGACCAGGTCCGCCCACGAAGTGCAGGTGACGCGCACGATGCGAGGCAGGTAGTCCCGGCCGCGTAGGTTCCGGCCGAGCCCGGAGACGATCATCACCGGTTGCCAGTGCCGCCGATACACCCACACCAGCCGCCACCAGGCCAGCAGCCGCCAGCCCATCCAGCGGTTGAAGGAGGCCCGATCGAAGAACGGCCACGGCGCCAGCAGCGAGAGCGGAACGGCGACGACGACCAGGGCGAGGCGCCAGCCGTACAGGACACCGAGCACCACGGGAACGGCAAGGACGGCCACCGCGATCGGGTGACGCCAGACGAGCCGGACCACGCCAGCCAGCAGCCGCCACAGGAAGATGGTGATGGTGAAGATGGCCGGGGTACGCACCACGGCCGGGCGGAACACCACAGCGGTATCGGGGGTCGTGGTGACGAGGGTACGAGCCTCGTCGCCGGGCAGTTTTTTGAACATTAGGCTTGAGCCCTCTCTTGATTCGCGTCTGGGGAGAACCGAGGGGCCGCCGGAAGTTGCACCTTCCAGCGGCCCCGCTTCGTGTCAGGCCGCCTTGCCCTGCTCGGACTCGTCGACGACCTGGTGGGGGTTGGTGGACTGTTCGGTGTGCAGGCGCTCGCAGTCGGCGAGGTAGCGCGCGGCGGCGTCGGCGATCTGCCGGGCGAGGGTCACGTCTTGTTCGGTGACCGGTCCGCCGCCGGTGGTGGAGACGATCACTTGGGCCTCACGGGAGGACAGGTGGAGGAACGGCCGCCCGCCATCGGCGCCCAGCACCATGACCGACAGGTGCGGGGTGCGAAACGAGGTGTCGAGTCGGGTGCCGTCCTCGTCGAGGGTCACCACGGCGCGGGTGTAGGGCAGGTGTTCTCTCACGCGGCCACGTCCTTACCGGCCGTCGAAGCCGAAGCCGAAGCCTTGGCCGGGGACGCCGCGGTGCGGGGAGGGCGCATCGAGGTGGCGCGGATGGACCAGGCCAGGCGTCCGGTGTTCTGGTTGATGTAGGCGGTGGCGGTCATGCCGTCGAACTCCACCGGCACGAACGGCAGGCCCGGCAGCGCGGCCGGAACGGTCGGCTGGACCGGGGACAGGATCTTGACCGAGACCGTCTTCTGGCCGGCCTTCACGGTCGGGTCGGCGTCCATGACGGCGACCTGCCACACCAGCTCTCCGGTGTTCTTGTCCTTGGCGTAGACGGTTCGGCCCTTGGACGAGGCGTCGAAGTCCTTGACCTGCTCGACCTCGCCGACGACGAAGCAGCCGTGCGGGAAAACCTGCCCGAAGTGGACGGGGATGGGGCCTTGGATAGCCATAAAGCAACAACTCCTCTTCTTGATTGCTCAGCCTGCTTGACTGACCAAGTTGCTTCTACATTAAGCACGAAGCCCGCTTGGTTAGTCAAGTGCACCAAGCGGGCTTCGTGGGGAAAGTTGGATTACCGGATCGGGTAGGCGTCTTCCAGCTCGTGAAGATCACCGGGAAGTACGGTCTCCACCACCACCCACGGCTTGCCCGTCGCATCACAGGCGACGGCGTACACAGCCAGCAGCGCGGCCGAGGGCTTCACACTCAGGAGCTTGCGCTCTTCGGCCGTGGGGTTGCGCGCGGTGATGTGCTCGATGACGTGATCCAGGGAGACGCCGGCCGCACTCTCCACATAGCGCCGGATGCCCTGTCGCAGATCGGCCGACTCCGCCAGGGCCGTACCTTCGGCGACAGCGGCCGGAACCCAGGTCGCGGAGATCTCGGTAGGTTCGCCGTCGCGCTCCACCAGGATCTTGCGCAGTACAACCGTGGATTTCTGCTCCAAGCCGAGGTAGGCGGCGATGCGGTTGGGAGCCTCCACCGGTCCGGCCGCCAGCAGCTTGCTCGCGGCCTGAGTTTCTGTCCGGTCGAGGAGCTCGCGGCCCGTGCGCGCCTTCTGGTCTTTGGGGATCGCCGGGCGACCGCGTACGAAACGGCCCTTGCCTTGTTGGGTGACGATCCATCCCTGATCGCGCAGGACGCCGAGAGCCTTGACCACGGTGGGCCGTGCCATGCCGAACTCCGCCATGAGCGTGTGTTCGCTGGGCAGCAGCGAGCCCGCCGCATACTCGCCGGAATCGATGCGCCGTTCAAGCTCGGCGATCAACTGCGCGTATTTGGGAGGCGTGTACTCAAACGACATTAGAGCCTCACATTCAACATGCTTGTCTAGCCAAGCAGGCTATCAGCGCATGTCGATGATGCGAAGCCCTTCGATCGACAGGAAGTTCTCACCCCGTGACGCGACGACACGACCAACCGAGGCCAGCCGTGTCGCCGCGTCCGCCTATCGGGCCTCCCCGGAGAGCAACGCCCTCCATATATCGCTGGCCTGCCGGATCGGCCATCGATAGGTCTCGTGTACTTCCGGACTGCCTTCCCGCTGGAGCGTGCGCCGGATGAAGCCCTGTCCTCCGGCTTGGCACAGCTCATACAGCGTGGCCCGGCACCGGCAGGTCCAGGTGATCACTCGCAGGCGCGCCGTCCCCCGGTCAGGGGTCAGCCAGACCAGCCGCGTGTGGCCACCCTGCGGTGTGGACACGTGGGGACTCAAGCAGCCCGTCAGCTCGATCATTGCGGAGCACACCCGTTCGGGCCGGGAACCGGAACCGGCCCCCGCTCGCGAAGCTCAACACAACGACTCGCCACCCGGCGTGCAGCCGTCACCGGATCACCCGCAGGGCAGAAGGCATAGCGCCGAAGACGAGCCCGCCCCGCCTCCTGCCCGGCCCACCAGCGGAACACCTGGCCATCGGTCCACACGACCAACCCGAACCAGACCGACACCAGCGCCAGCCCGTACCCGTCGTGAACATCCGAGGCGATGTTCAACGCCGCCAACTCATCATGCAGCCGCCGCGCCGCCCGAACCGGGGTGATCGCTTTCTGCCGGCTGATAGCCGGAATCTCGTTGCCGCTCATCAGGCCGCCACCTCGCCGGAACCCAGGCAGTCGAAGCACTTGATCCGGACCGGCTTTACCGCCTGGCCGTCCATGCGGCATTCGACATCAGCACGGCTCCGGCGAATCCACCGCCAGCCACGACCGCAGCAGGCCCCGCAATCCTCGCCCGTCGACTCATCCTCGGAAGTCATGGATCAAGGTTCGTCACCTGGGGTTACCCAACCCATCCCGAGCCGGAATCCTTGCCCCGAATAGTCGATATCCCTTGACGGGATAACTCTCAACGGCAAGCGTTGTATATCCGGAAGCCGAAGCCGCAAGGGAGACACCACACATGCCCGCAGATGCGACTAAACCAGTCGTCATCCTGCCGGAACTGTGGCAGCGCCCCGAAATGCTAACGGCCCTCCAAAAACGCAATATCGGCCAAGTGTTTCAACTAATCCGCCAATACGCCGGGGTCAGTCAAACCCGCATAGGCACCGCCGTGAATCTCAGCCAAGGCAAGATCAGCGAGATCATGAAGGGAACCGTCAAGGTCACCGCCTTCGACGTCTTCGAACGCGTCGCCGATGGCCTGGACATGCCCAACCCCGCCCGCATGGCCCTGGGACTCGCCCCCACCCGCACCGCGCCATCCCGAGTGATCGACACCACCACTCATCCCGCCGCAGTCATCCCGTCTCGGGATGGAAGGCCAACAAGCTCTCTGCCTAACGTGGAAAGCGTTGTAGCCACCGGCCCGCGCCGACTCGACGACCCCTGGGACGTCGACCTTCCAACGCTGGCCTGGATCGTGGGAAGGCTGGACTCACACGTGGACCGTCGAACGATGCTCCTGCTCGCCGCCGGAATGACCGCCGAAGCCGCGGCCACCATCAGCGACCCCTGGGAGCGCCTCTCCCGCGCCCTGACTGGACCCCAGGCCCTCGACGACGACACCATCGAGCGTCTCGAAGCGCGCACCATCGGCTTTCACCGCCTGGAGTACGTCCTTCCGGCCCGCGCCATCTACCAAGGGCTCACCACCCACATCAACGAACTCAGCACCCTGCTCCAAAGCGGCCCCTCCGACCGCTTCCGCCGCCGCTTGGCCGCCACCGCCGGCGAAGCTGCCACCCTGGCCTCCTGGATCGCCTGGGATCTGAAGCAGCCCGGACAGTCCGCCTCGTTCGAGCGCGTCTCGGCCCTGGCCGCTAAAGAGAGCGGGCACCAGATCATTCAGGCGTGCACCCACGCCTACAAGTCCTACGCCGTCGAAGGCCGCGCCGCCTACGAGGCCGTACGCCAGGCCCAGCAGTTCCTCCCCGCCCAGGGCGACGACGCCACCCGCGCTTGGCTGCTCAGCCGCGAAGCCGAAGAACTCGCCGCCCTGGGTGACCGTCGCGCCATCGAGGTGATGTACCAGGCCGAAGAGGCATACGGTCGAGCCCGCCCGCACCGCGAACGCGCCTGGACCCGCTTCCTGGACCCTGGCCGGATGGCCGCCTTCCAGCTCTCCACCTACGTACGACTCGGCGATGAGTACCACGTCATCGAAGCCGGCCAGACCGCCCTGTCCGCGGTTGCTCAGGAGAGCGACCACAAGAAGGCCGCGATCGTCTACGCCGACCTCGCCCAGGCCCAACTCCAGATCGGCGACATTGCCGAAGGAATCACCTACGCCCGTCGCGCTCTGGAATCCGCTCAGCGCAGCGAATCCACCTGGGGGATCGAGCACCTCGCCACCGTGGAGAAGGCCCTGGCACCCCACAGCGACCAGGCTGTTCGCGAGCTGCTCGGCGACATTGCTGCTACCCGCCGGAACGCGGGGCCGTCTCCCGCCTGATCCACTCCAGGTAGTCAGTCGTGCCGGCTACGAGTGCGCTGGCGATGATCTGTGGCACCTCGTAGGAGTGCAGCTCTCGCACACACCGAGCCAGGTCCTCGAATCGCGCGGTGGTGGTCGTCATCAGCAAGAGCCACTCGCTGGATCGCTGGATCTCCCCGGCCCACCAGTAGGTCGACTCGATCGGCGCGACGATCTGTGCCCCCGCGGCCAGCCGACGCTCCACCACTGCCGAACAAATCCGATCGGCCTCATCACGGCTGCCGGCAGTGACGCGAACCTCGATGCAATGCGAAGCGTTTTGGATCATGCCAACACACTGCCGAATTGTTCTCATAGGTATCAAGGGGCGGCGGCGCTGCGCGCCGTCGGCCCGGCCCTGCGCCTGCGGCGCACGCCGGGCATGCGGCCTGGGGGCCGGTCCCGACGCGCGGGCAGGACTCCGGGCCGTCGCCGCACGCCCGCCGCGCCGTACCTATGTCCTTCGCTGGCCTTTGGTCGCGCCGCCGCCCCGATGCAGCCCGACGATCGCCTCATCCTGGTTGAGGTCTGCCGTGGTCGGGGGCGATCGAAGATCCAGGGTTCGTTCCTCACCCTGGCTCACCGGGGAACGTGGTCAATCGCCGTAGCCACAGCGATGGAGAAGTGGGAGCGCACAGCAAGATCTTGGGTACACGATGGATAATCTTGCGCGCCAGCACCTTAAACAAAGTCGTATGGCCAGCTCAGAGGGATGTCGGACTCGGAATCACCGGCTCAGCCTATGCAGGTTCGAGTCCTAACCTGTCGCGCCAACTAGGAGGATCCCCGCTAGCAAAGATGCGATGAGGTGGTTCTTCAGCGGCGGTCTCCGCTTCGAAACCATCCAATTGGAGATCCCCAACCCGCATAGCCAAACGCCTTTTAGGGCGTAGTCTACGACAGTTGATTCTCTCTCCAAGGAGCGATGTGGGAGGAACAAACCCATACTCGACAGGCGGCGGCGGTACAGTGCTCGAGCATCGCTACGGGGCACTGCTCCTTAGCCACCTTTTGACTGCTGATCCTCTTTTCGAGTTAGGCGATGATGTCACCCCTCATGAGATTACCTTTCAGGCCAGCGCTTTTAGTGCGGTAGATGACATCGTCGTAAGTGGATACTTGGAAGATGGAACGGAGCGCCGGGTATCGATAGGTGTACGGCGTACCCCATCGTTCGTTCTAAGTGACGAATCGTCAGTTGACCTGATTAGCTCTTACTTGCGTGTACTGAATAATCATCCATTTGAAGTGACGTCAGGAAAATGGCGGCTTGCCTTAGCGGTTGCAAGTCCTAATACCCACGTGAAGCAGGTTCGAGAGCTAGCCGGTATTGCCCGGGATGTGATCGACAATAGGCAGTTTCGTGCGGAGGTTGCTCGGCCAGGGCGGACAGCTCAAGAAGTTCGAGATAGGCTTATACATTTTGATAAAGTTGTGGCGGCGGCTGCAATCGCTGTTGATATTGACATAAAACGAGCCTCCGCAAGCGATCTAACATGGTCACTTCTCTCAACTCTACGCCTACGAGAACTTCGGCTGGAAGGCGTTGATGAAAGCGATCGAACGATTGCGGTTGCACGGCTTCGGCAGATCACGAAATCGGAAACTGTTGATGCAGCTGATAGGTTATTTAGTCGCCTTGCTGAGCTTGTAGGCCGGTATGCGCCTGCGGCTGCGACAAAAAATAATTCTACACTTCGGCGTGATCTTAACGGTCTTGTGAAGTCATTCAGCACTGAAAGCATTAGGGCTGCCGAATTAGCAGGGCGAGCAAGTGCTGGCATAATTTCTAGCGGCACCATGGGGCAGGCTAGCCCTGCGGTGCGTTCGGATTATTTGTCTCAAGTCCAACGTATCGCTCCAGGGAAACTGCTGGACCGCGAGCAGGAAACTTCCTATCTAACTGAATTCTGTGTCGCCTCCGACTCAAAAACATATTTGTGGTTGAAGGCTGCGGCTTGGGCTGGTAAGTCGGCACTGTTATCATCGTTCGTACTAAATCCCCCGAAGGGGGTTCGGATTGTATCTTTCTTTATTACTGCCCGTCTTGCGGGACAGGGCGATCGAATCGCGTTCACCGATGTGATCCTTGAGCAGGTTTTAGAGCTAATCGGTGAGCCCATGCCTACATTATTATCTGATGCTACCCGTGATGCACATCTGCTGGGCTCACTTGCTAGAGCAGCCAGAATCTGCCAAGACAAAGGCGAGCGTCTAATCCTTATCGTTGACGGACTTGATGAGGATTTAGGGGTAACTACGGGGCTTGACTCGCATAGCATTGCTGCGATACTACCGGCGAACCCGCCAGCCGGCATGCGCGTAGTGGTTGCGGGTAGGCCGAACCCTCCCATTCCTGCGGACGTGCCAGACGATCACCCCTTACGCGACTTAGAGATCGTCCGGCCTCTCATGGCATCTCCGCATGCCGAGGTCGTCCGTCAGGATGCAGAACGCGAGCTCAAACGGCTTCTCCGCGGCACTACAGTTGAGCAGGACTTGCTCGGTTTAATCACGGCTGCTGGCGGAGGTTTGTCCGGAGCAGATTTAGCCGAGCTTACCGGCTCATCAAACTGGGAAATTGAAGATCATCTAAGAGTGGTTTCTGGCCGAACCTTTACTCCGAGAGCTGGACGTTGGCGCCCGAAAACTATTGTTTATCTACTCGGGCACGAAGAACTCCAGCAGCAGGCTATCAAATTCATCGGTGAGGGGCGATTGGAGTCATATAGGAGTAGATTGCATGTTTGGGCCGCAGAATACCATAATCGAAATTGGCCGAATGAAACCCCTGAGTACCTCTTACGTGGCTACTTCAGGCTCCTACATGCTACGAATGATTTACAGCGAATGCTTATGTTTGCTATAGATACGAACCGTCACGACCGGATGCTCGATATTATAGGTGGCGATACTAGCGCATTGACCGAAATTACGATGACGCAAGAAGCTATCGCCGACCAAGCTGTTCCCGATTTGCTCGCAATGAGCCGACTTGCTATACATCGTACCAAAATAATAGATAGAAATGAAAATATACCTGTCAATCTTCCCGGAGTATGGGTACAGCTTGATCGTCCCAGCCGTGCTGAGGCCTTAGCCCGTTCAATAAGTCATCCCTCTCGCCGGGTCCGAGCACTTGCTGCTGTCGTGCGGGAGATAGCTGCCAGTGGAGATTTTAAGCGCGCTAAAATTCTCGGAATCCATGCTGAGCAAGCTATATCTTCCATAGCAGACCCATACCAGCGAGCTAACGCTTTTGCGGTAGTCGCACGCGCGGTTGCCGAAGCCAAGGATTCACAACGAGCCGATATCCTAATAAACCAGGCTGAAGCATTAACGCGCACCCTGGCCAGCCCCTCTCAGCAAACTTTTGTGCTTATTGCCATTGCGCGAGCTGTGGCTATTGTGGGCAATGTAAAGCGAGCAAAGAGCATCGCTTACTCTATTAGTACGTGGTCCGAGCGTGATCAAGCGATTGCTGCTGTTGCAACCGAAGTAGCCAATTCTGGGAATTTACCAGTGGGGCAGAATATCGCCGCCACTATCTCAAGTAGATCTGAGCGTGCCCAAGCCCTTTCCGCTGTTGCACGTGCAGCAAGCGCAGCTGGCGATTGGCGCAAGGCTGTGGAGATCACAGAACAGGCCGAAGTAATTGCTAGCGTAATTCGAAATCCAGGACGGAAAGCATGGGCGCTTATTGCTATAGCGCACGCGATGGCGACCATCGATAATCAAGATAAGGCCGAAAAAATCCTGAATTCGGCCGAGCAGCTTTCTGGTTCAATAACGAAACCATCTGACCGCGAAGATACTTTAATTAATATCGCGCGAGCGAGAGCAATTGTTGGTGACCCGAGCCGATCCGTAATTATCGCCCGCAGCATCGCTAACATTTCTCGACGGGCTAGAGCGCTTGCTGCTGTCTCGTCTGGGCTAGTTATAAGCGGTCACCAAGGCCAAGCCGAAGCGATCGCATGTGAGGCTGAAGCTCTGGCACGCTCGATCACTAGTTCATCCCATGAAAGCAAGGGACTCAGCACACTTTCGCAAGCAGCAGTCACTGCCGGGGACTTAGAACGTGCCGAAACGATTGCCTACTCCATTTCTGACCTAGCGCAGCGATGGCACACACTGACTATTATCGCGGAAGCGATAGCAGCAAGAGGCGACCTGGAGAGGGCGAAGAAAGTCGCCGTCTCAATTACCGACTCAGAAAAGCAGGAAAAAGCTCTCGAGGTTGTTGTCCGAGCAGGGGTCGCTTCCGGAGACTTTGAAAACGCAGAGAGAATGACCCAAAAAATTCATGACCCTACTCAACGCACAAAGCTTTTGGCGCTCATATCGAGTGCTAGGGATTCGTATCAGTCACTGACAACTGATGACTCTATAACCCAATCCTCTTCTCAGCCAGGAACACTCGATAAATATGTGAAGTCGCAACTTAATTCTGGCGACTTAGATCGGGCAGAGTCGATTGCTCATTCAATAGAAAAACCCTACCCTCAATCTAATTCATTGATTTTAGTTGCGCAGGCGGCAGTGGGAGCTGGTGATATCGATCGGGCCGAAAGAGTAGTCGGTACTATCGCCAACGTCCAGTTACGAACGAGAGCATTTGTCGTCATTGCAAGAGCAATAGCAAATGCTGGTGACACAAAACGAGCCCAAAGTTTAATCAATCAAGCTCTAGTGATTGCTAGCTCAACCGTTAATCCTAGCTTTCGGGACAAGGTAATTAAGGAACTTTTGCCGGAATTGGCTAAGATTGATAACGGTGATCGAGCAATAAAAATTGCCCGCTCCTTTTCGGACCCAGTTCTGCGAGGTCAGGCGTTAGCTGCCATCGCGTTGGCGGTCGCTTCGCTCGGTAAAATCGGTCAAGCAGAAAGAATTGTTTTTTCCATAGCAGATTCCTCAAAGCATGAGAAGTGGCTTGCCGCGATTGTGCGGGCTGGTATTAAAACTAGCGATCTAGGCGAGGCGGAAGCTATTGCTTTTTCAATTAGCGACCCTCTAGAGCAATCGCGGGCGCTTCGTATTGTCGCGGAAGCCTACGCTGACGCTGGCCACACAGTACGCGCTGCAAGTATTTCCCGATCAATTATCGATCTTGCCGAGAAAACGCGTGCGCTTGCAAACTTAGCCGACAAGGTCATAACAGACGAAGCTAGACATCTTCTCGCGCATGCATTAACGGTCGGCCACTGGCAAATCTGTCTAACGAGTCTAATTCGCGTTGAACCGGAGGTCGTCGAAGTGATGGCCGATGAATTTCTTCGCACAATTGACCAGCGTTAGATACTTGATCATGGCTTCGGACAAAACACCTTTCATCGCCTCCCAAACCTCGGCCAGGACGACTGACTAGGGAACTCAGAGCCGGGCTGATAGATAGGGAAAGTCCTTCGTCTTCGTGTCCGTGGGAAATAAGAAGAAACACTTGTCAATATGCACGAAACGTGCGTCTCTTGCTCAGAAAAACCACTTTAGTGGGTTGTGAAGGTTGGCTGATGGGCCGATTTTCTCACCACGGATCAGAAATGGATCCGTCTGGTTCTAACCCGTATCTCAGCAAGTGCTGCTGTGTTGGTTCAGCCTGCTTTTGGGTCAAAGACATGAGGACCTCAGGAGCGCCGGCGTCGGCCGCCTGGCGGGCTACTGACTCAGCTCCTTTCCAGTCCTCGGCTGCTTGCCGTAGTTCGGCTAGGGTTCGGAGCGCCACGGGAAGTCCGGCGTCAGCCACACGGAGGGCTAACCGTTCAGCTTCCTCCTGAGCTCCGCTCCGTTCCCGCGCATAAGCCAGGAGCGCGAGGCCCATGATGCCTCCACTGTCGGCGACAGCCTGATACATCTGCTCAGCTTGCTCTCGGTTCTGATCTTCTTCTGATACCTGGGCTAGGAAAGTGAGCGTGACAAGACGGACAGCGTCCAACCTGAAGAGAGTGAGCTGTTCCTCCCTCTCCTGATCCGTAAGGTAATGTCGCTCGGCGTCCAATGATTGAGGCATGCCAGGTTTCTTAGAGGCAATTACAGGCCGGTACAACCGCTTGATCCCTTCATGCCCTTGAGTTTCAGTCAGCATCTGAGCTATGTCGGGGATCATGGTGAGCAGGTCAGATTTCAGCGCGACGCGAGCTTGAAGACGTGGTTCGTCATGTAAAGCCGCAGGTTTGCCGGACTCTCCACAGGCAGTAGTGGTTTGACGTGACCGTTCGGCACCTTCCTGGTCTCCGACGTCTTTTAGCATCTGGGCCAAAGACAGGAGCGCGCCGGGATTTCCGGCGTTAGCAGCGGCCTGGTAGAGCAGCGCAGCGTGTCGTAAGCGTAAGCGACGTTGGGCTGCTTGGGCCAGAACGGTGAGAGCTTGGGAGTCATAGATGTGGCTTACTGCGGCTTCCCAGAAGGGCGCCGGTGGGCACCATCGACCGCGGGTGCTGCGGGCGTGTTGCTGAAGGTAGTCGGCGAGGTGGACCAGGTTATCTTGAGCGCCCATTCCCTTGAAGCGGGGGACGTTTTGCAGGGCCGACACCACGTTCTTGACCGGAGTGCGAGCGTAAGCCAGGGCGGTGGTGAACCAGTTGGGGGCAGCGGCTGCGCGCTGGTCGTCGTCCAAGTAACCGGGGACGGCGTCATGAAGGAAGGCTAAGGGAAGGGGGCTGTTCACTCCGAGGCGACGGGCATCCATCGCGGCAGTGATCAGCGCCTTGCCGTATATGCCGTGAGGAAGGCTGGGGTGTTCGTAGTGATCGATCAGGTCTGGGCCAGCAGCCAGGATTTGGGTGATGTCTGCTCGGCGTGAGCGGGCGGCGGCGACCAGGGAGGGGTCAGCGGAAACGCGTAATTGTGCGAGTAGGTCGGGCGTGAAAGCGGCAGGTAAATCGATTAGGTGGCCTTGGGCCAGCAGTCCGCGTGCGTGTGGATGCTCATCTAGCGAACCGTGAGCTGGGGCAGCGGTCAGTTCTCTATAGGAGGAGGGCCACAGCGTAGCTATGATCACGGTCGGGCCAGGGTGTTCGAGACGGCTACGTAGGGCAGCCGCAGCTGCCTCTCCAGCTGTGCCGTACAGAAGGTCTTGGGCGTCGTTCAACCACAGCACGGTGTTCGGGCCTGCGGCGCGAGCGGCTAAGACGGCTAGGAGGCTGTCGGCCCCCTTAGGAAAAACCAGATTCCAATCAGACAGCACCGCGGCGACTGCTTCGGTAGCAGCACGAGTCTTGCCTGTGCATGACCCTCCCCGTAGCACCACCAGGATCGTTTGCGTGGTCGTGGCGGCGTGTGTGAGGTGATCACGCAGTTCCTGATCGTGCGGTCGAAGAATGTAGTCGGGCAGTGTGAAATTACGGCCGCGCATTGAAGTAGTACCGCTGATCGCATCATGGACACCCAGACGGCGAGGTGTCCAGGTACGTACGGGATGTGGCTGGTCGATCAACGCTCGCCAACGCGCGACTCGGTCCTGTTCTTCCAGTGCCGCGATGGCGTGGGCGCGTTGAACCGCTTCACGATCGTTGTGTGCCCGCCGTCGGCATTCGGCCTGGTAGGCGGTGCGCCAACGCTGCGACTCCAGTAGTTCGGCCACCGTACTTGTCAAGATGCCCTGGGCAGCGGCCTCTTTGCGCACGGCCTCGATCATGGCAAGGAGTTCGTCAATGCGCTGGGGCATGCGGTCACCGCGTAGCCATGCGCCGATGGTAGTCGGTGACACTGTGGCTGCGGCTGCGAGTTTGCGGTCAGAAGGTTTGCCTCGCAGCAGTTCTTGGCGCAGCGTGCGAAGTTTCTGCAAATCGGCAAACAGCGGCCTGGCGTCCTGGTCAGGCGCTTCATCTGGCTCGGCCATCGACTGATCCCTGGTTCTTGTACGCAGGTGTCCAGTCAGCATGCGCTGGACACCTTGGATGTCTGGGCAGCGTAGGGCTTCCCAGCAGCAGTAGGGGGCAGAACGTGTCCTACTGGGTCGCATACGGCAGCAGCACACCGGCGTGGACAGTCACCGTTGGCATTGCTGGCCCGCGCACAGTGGGGCGGTGAGAAATAACTCATGAGGGAGGTCAGGGTGACTCAGGTTCAGGTGTTGGTGCTGCTGCTCGCGTGCTCGATCGCGATCAACATCGGCTGTGCTGCGGGGCTCATAACAGTACGTATCGGGTCGGGCTGGGCTCGGGCACTGCTGGTTGGCGGCGGCGCGACTGGTACCGCATTAATTATCTTTTTCGCTGGAGTAGCTGCTTACGCGTAGCCGCTGCTTGATTGTGTTGCGCTGATGGGGCGATGGGTGAGGGCGCAGAGGGTGACTATGATTAGGCCGTTTAATCCGTAGGTTCTGGGTTTGGAGCTCAAACATCCGGTCCAAGGACCGCCGTGCAATATACGTGCAATGATCATAAAGCTCATGGCAACGAGGCACGATGACGTTGCAGGTGAGAGGCCATCTTTCAGCCGGAACGGGCATGGCCTGTAAAGCCGTCGCTCTTTACTGGCGCGAATATGACCGCTCGATTGCGGCCTTACCACTCAATCATCTGTGGTGCTCCGCTCTCCGCGGCTATCAGTTCGAGGAGCAGCTAGGTGACGCTTTACGCCTAATACCCACTGGCACGACGTGCTGGAGGACCCGTCGATCTGACAGCCAACCAGTTACTTCGCGAACGTCGCCATCGGACCGTCGTAACCACTGCCTGTTTTGCGGATCTGCAATGAGGAGGTAATCGTACTCCTTCGACAGAGGGGTCGGAAGCTCTCCAGTTTTTTGCCTCAGGACTAAAACTGGACTCATCCCGGTATCGCCATAAGTGATACTGCATGGCGGCAAGGCCCCGAGCATAATGGCATCGAATTCCCCCAATTGATCGCTAGGCATAACTAGAGCGCCAATCATTGGCTCCGTGTTTGAGTTTTGTATGAACATGATATCTTGGCTAGCTTTGTTCGCCTCAAACCAGAACGTGACACGTGAGGCAAAGGTTTGGCGTTCCCGTTCGAGCCGGTCGGCACGGTCTTGGGTCTGCATGAAAAGGGCCAAACTTGCCACGATGAGGGCGGCGATCGCAGCCGCACCAGCCATGACGGTTCCGATCATGGTCCACCGGGAATGGTTGGTTGGCTGGATCGAGGGGGGCAGTTCGGGCGATGACGGGGGCCGTAAATGACGGCGACGTGCGGCGTAGGTGATCACGACCAGGAAGGCAGTGAGCAGGATGCGGGCCACCCACTGAGCGTACTATCCCGCCTACGGTGACGTTTTCTTTCCCATGAACCGCACATGACGCCGAGGAAAAAGCGATGCTCACGGGGATGCGCAGACGGCATGAAGCGACTGGCCTAGTTGCAGTTCTAGTTGCAATCCAGCCCCGTTCAACCCCGTTCCGCAGGGACCGGCCGCGCCCGTTGGTCCAGGTGAAACTGATCTGAACGGGCAAGATTAGAGCTGCTAATGCGGTTTGGGTTTGGCATCATGCCGTGTCCGTTGGTGTCTGTCAGGAGGGTGAACAAGGGGGACTCATGGATACAGCGCGACCGTCACTGACTTGGAACACCGCAGGTCGGAGAACCACATGCCGAGATCTTCCAAACTGGCTTCTTCGATCATCGAAAAATCGAAAGTCCACCCCCCGGCAGGCAGACGAAGCGCACATCGTCAGGACCACAGGTGCTCCACGCCTCGTAGTGGGAATCGGGTTTCACGTTCAGGTGTGTCCCGGTGTCGAAGACCAGCCGCAGCGCACCGGACTTGAAGGCGACCGATGACACGACTGTCGCGCCGAAGAGCGCCAGGGCCGGCGCCACCTCCTGGCGTTCAGGGGCCAGCTGGACCGGCTCCGCGTCGGGAGCGCTCAGTGAGCCGCTGGTGAGGGTCGCCGTGGTCTCCATGTTCACCGCGGCGTCACCGTCGAGGAGCAATGTCAACTGATAGCTCACCTGGACCTGGACTACCTGCATACCGCGGTAGGGCAGAAGCCAACGGTCCTCTAGCTCGGCCAGATCTGCCGGTGTGGTCACGGTGCCGTCTGAGCGCATGACCGCTTCCCGGATCAGCGGGTCAGCAGCCTCATGATCACCCTTCCTCCGGTGGTTCACTGAGATCACCATCCGAAGCGTCTCGTCGCCATGTGGAAGCACGTAGGAGAGAACCTTGTACTCCTGGCCGTCCTCGCCGGTGACGTTCTCCCAGTCCTTGTCACCGTTCTCTTCCATCACGGCGAGCTCGTCGTAGCGTGCGACACGTCGCCACCGGTCCAGGTACTCCTCCGCGATCCCCGCCGCGACCTTCTCGTTCAGCTTCACCGGATCATCCTGTCGCTCGTGCCATTAGCGTGCCATTAGACAGGGTGACGAGGGGTTAACCACGGTCACTCATGACCGGCCGAACGCCCAGTTCAGCGCCCCTACAAGCTGTGATCCATACACTTCCCAAGCTGACAGCGCGGGTTCGATTCCCGTCACCCGCTCCAAGACTGAAGGCCCAGGTCAGGATGCAAATCCGAACCGGGGCCTTAGTTGTTTCCGGAGCGCTTTCGATCTTCCGTGCCCGTTACGTGCCCGATCCCGGTGGATCCTCTTTCTTGAGAGCCGCTTCGGCGAGCCTTCCCATGCCGTCCGCGATCATCTGATCCCGCCCGTTCTCGGTGTGCAGATAGATCAGCGCGGCCCGCGTGGTCGAGTGCCCCATCCGGTTCATCAACTCCCGCAGCGTCGCACCCGACTGCGAGGCGAACGTGTTGCCCGTATGGCGAAGATCGTGGAAGTGGACGCCGGAAAGGTTCGCCTCCTTCAGGGCCTTGGCCCAGATCCGGCTGAAGGCCGGCCGCCGCAGCATCGCGCCCTTCGCGCCGAGAAAGACGAACACCTCGTCATGCTCCTCGGTGTACGTGTCGAGGTGTGCGCGAAGCTCCGAGACCACCACCTCGGGAAGAGCGACCGTCCGCGTACCGGCCACGGACTTGGGCAGGCCGACGGTCACCGATCCGTCCTTGAGTTCGGTGGTGGAGGCCACCACCCGGACCGTCCGGGCGTCCAGGTCGAGGTTCTTGCGCCGGAGCGCCGCCAGCTCACCCCACCGCAGACTGCCGAACGTCGCCAGGAGCACCAGCGCCCGGAACCGCGGTTCGATCGCACCGGCCAGCGTGAAGACCTGTTCCATGGTGAGCGTCGGACGCTCGGGCGACTCCTCCTTACCGCCGCTCTTGATCTGGCACGGGTTCGACTTGATCATCTTGTCCTCCACCGCCGTGTTCATGATCGCCTTGAGCAGCCGGTACGCCTTGGCGACGGTGACCGGTCCGACTCCCTCGTCCAGGAGCGTCTTGCGCCACTTGCGCACGTGAGCCGCCTTGATCTCACTCACGGCCAGGTTGCCGAAAGTCGGGACCAGGTGCAGGCGGAGCAGGCCCTCATAGAGCTGGACCGTCTTGGGCCGCAGGCCGGGACGTTCGTTCACCCAGTCGGAGCCGTACTCCTTGAAGGCCACCTTGCCGAGGTCCGGATTGCTCCAGTCCCCCGCGAGGATCTCGGCCTCCTTCTTGGTCAGCCAGACCTCAGCGTCGCGCTTGGTCGCGAAGGTCTCCGGAGCCGCCCTGTCGATGTCATCCGGTCCCCGGTAACGAGCCTGGAACCGACCGGAGGGCAGTTGCCGAACGCGCCCGAAACGCCTCTTTGTCGGTTTGCGCCGGGGACCTTCCCCGGGAGCGGCAACAGCGGTCTTGACCATTACGCGGCCCTCCTGCGTCGTGTGGTGGTGATCGGTTCGACCAGCCCGGCAGCGATGAACGCCTCAAGA
Organism: Streptosporangium sp. NPDC006930; assembly: GCF_040635605.1. Taxonomy (NCBI): domain Bacteria; kingdom Bacillati; phylum Actinomycetota; class Actinomycetes; order Streptosporangiales; family Streptosporangiaceae; genus Streptosporangium; species Streptosporangium sp. NPDC006930. The sequence goes on from NZ_JBEYID010000002.1 coordinate 525,148, forward strand.
GCCGCTTCGGGGATGCGGACGTTGCGCCCGACGTGGATGAAGGCGATCCGGCGTTCCTCGATCAGGCGACGGGGGAAGCGGACCGAGGTGTTCAGCCGTTCGGCGACCTCTTCGACGGTGAGCAACCGGCCTTGAGCGAGTTCCGGGAGAGGCGAGGCGGGCTCTTGCCCTGTCTTCCTGGTCATGCCGCCACCTCCAGTCCCGGAGTTGCCGAAAGGCCTGGAACAGAGATGCCGTCCGCTCTGGCCTGAAGTTCGATCAGGCGTGCGCGGGTGCGCTGGCGATTGGCGACCTCACGCAGCAGCCGTTTGGCCAGCGGGGTCCGGTTGGGATCCTTGGGCGAGACCGGCCGCCAGACGTAGCGGTGCGGGTCGGTCACCGTCTCGTCGGGCAGGCCGAGCATGTCGAGCACCCAGGCCCGGCGATCCTGCTTGTGCTCGCGCAGGGTCTTGTTCGACCACTTACGGGAGACCAGGACGCGACGGCCCGCGTAGCCGAGGTGTTCGGCCTTGTGTGCCTTGCCCTTACACCGGCCCGGCATCATGCCCGCCTTGGCCCCCTTGGGTTGCACGCCGTACCGCAGCCAGTTCGGGCAGGTCGGCGAGCAGGGTTCGTAGCGCAGCGCTTCGACCATCCGAGTCGCGTGGTCCCGGCGAGCGTGGTTGTCCGGGTCATCAGGGTCGAGGGGGTCACCGAGGCTCTTGGTCAGATACTTCGACAGGTAGCCGATGCACTGGTCAGCGTCCGGTGATCCGGCGAGCACGCCCTGAACATCGACCTGAGCACCGAAGCGAACCACATGCAGGGGTTCGGCCCCCTCGCCGGTGCCGAGCAGATCGAGCGCCTCGTCCCAGGTGGGCAGGAGTTCCCCGGTGGCCGGGTCGAGGTAGTCGCCGGCCTGCCCGTCCGGGTAGGGCTCAGCCCGTTCGGCCCGCTCGCTCCAGACCGGCAGACGGTCACCGTCGAAGCGGACCTCATCGACGGACGGCCACCACACCTGGTGGTAGGTCGCGGCGGCGATCGCCTTGACCTCCGCACGCGGCATGGTCCCGCGGATCGCCATGTGCAGATGAGGAGCGAGCCGCTTCTGTGGTTCGACAGAGGCGAAGTACTGCACGTCATAGCCCGCCACCCGCCGTAGGTTCTGCACGAACCGATCGACCAGCTTGGAGAAGTGCAGGGCATCGCGAGCCGCCGCCGCGTAGTCATACGTGCTCGGGTTGACCGGAACGCCGTTGCGAACGCGTCCGTACGAGGGAAGGGTCAGCGTGACGAACAGGGACGGTCGGTAGACCTTGCCGTCGGAGGCGATGAAGGTCCGCCCCAGGGTCGTGTTCTGCTTGGCCCGCTTGGGCAGGTCCGGCGCATCCTGGCGCCGCCTCGTGGAACGGGAGCGCTTGGGAGTTGATCGGCCACCCAGGACGTTGCCCCGCATCCCAGCGACGTTGATCTCCGCATCGATCCCGGCGATCGCCTCGTCCCAGTCGGCGACCTCTTCCCCGTTGTGTTCGGCCGCATCCCGCTTGGCCTGCACGTCGGCCCGGAACTCGATCAGCCACCGCTGCTCTTCGGTGGAGGGGTTGGGTTCGGCGACCGGTTCATGGTCGAGGTGCCAGCCTTCCCGGCACTGCGCCCGGCGGAGCTGGCGGTTGCGGTTGGCGCACGGCGGACACTTGGCTTCCTGGGTGGCGCCGCAGGGGATGTTGAACGACTCGGTCAGGCCGGTGTGAGTGTCGAGGCGCCGCAGTTCGATCGGCCGGATGCACACACCGTTGTTCTTGGCGACCTCGATGGCGACGTCCAAGGCGAGGGGCAGGGTGTCACGGACGAGGCGGGGCAAGGTGCGGTCGGAGCCATTCGGCGAGGGGATGGGGGTATCGGTCACATGGCCTCCTCTCGGTTGACCACGTCGACGGAGATCCGGCAGGCATCGCTGTAGGGGTCTTTGAGGAGGTGAGCGGTGTCGAGATCGACAATCACCGTCACCTCGCGTTGAACGTCCGCAGCCGCCGAAAGGGAAGGCCGTCGATCTCGGACGGGGTGCCGTGAACGGTGATTCTCATCAGGCCACCTCACCCGTCAGCGGCAGCGTGTCAGCGGTGAACACGGCGACCATGTCGCGGATATCGGCATCGGAGACGTAGCCGGCACGGGCACGCATCGGCTCAGGTGAGGTCTCCAGACGGGCGTAGGCGATGCCCGCGCCGAGGTCCGGCTGAGGTGAGATCAGGTCGGCCAGCGCGCCCCGATCCCGAGCACCGTCACCGAGGACCATGTCCACCTGTTCGGACTCGTCCAGCCGTAGCGCGACCTTGTCGGGGAACAGGTTGCGGATGCTCAGCACGTCCTTGCGCGGGTCCTGCAACGCCGCCAGCACGCCGACCCCCACCGCACGACCTTGCGTGGTCAAGGTCGCCAGCGCCGCCGAGATGCGGAGCTTGAGCCCCTTGTCGGACTGGTAGGCGGTCAGGAACGCCACCTCGTCGACCACCACCAGGACGAACGGGTCATCGACGGTAGGAACGTGGTTGCGCTGGACTCCGGCGAACCGGCCCGCCCGCTCCTGCATGATCTTCACGGCTGCTTCCAGCAGATCGGCGCACGTGGCCGGGTCGGCGGCGTAGCGGTCGAACAGGTCACGGCCGAAGGACAGCTCCATCAGCTTGGGATCCAACGCCCAGATCTGCACCAGACCCGCACGGGCGGCAGGCAGCAGGCCCCGGATGGTGGACCAGATGATCGAGCCCTTGCCCGCCCCGGTGGCTCCGGCGACCAGGACGTGAGTGCCGTGAACCTTGAGCCGCCACGGGGTGCCGTCCTCCTGCTTGCTGACCTCGACCGGCCCCACCGACGCCACGGCGGGAATCGGGAGCGCGGGTAAGGGGACGGCCAGCGGGTCGCGCCGAGGGAAGGCCAGCAGCAGACGACCCGACCGGGCGACGGTCACCCGGCACGAGGTAGCACCGAATCCATGGGCGAGGTGCTCGATGCGGTCGGACCAGTCCTTGACCGACTGTCCGGCGAGCATCTTCACCGTGACCAGGTCCGCCCACGAGGTGCAGGTGACGCGGACGAGGTGGGGCAGGTAGTCACGGTCCCGCAGGTGACGGCCGAGACCGGAGACGATCATCACCGGTTGCCAGTGCCGCCGGTAGATCCACACCCGTCGCCACCAGGCCAGTAGCCGCCAGCCCACCAGACGCAGGAACGAGGCTCGATCGACCAGCCGCCACGTGGTGAGAGCGACGGGCACCAGGATGAGAAGCGCGATGCCCCATTGCCAGCCGTACAGCCAGCTCAGCACTCCGGGAGCGACGGCGACGGGTGAGGCGATCGGGTAGCGCCACAGCAGCCGCACGGCACCGGCCAGCAGTCGCCAGGTGAAGATGACGATGGTGACGACGGCAGGGGTCTTGAGGACGGCCGGGCGGAACACCACAGCCGTGTCGGGGGTCGTGGAGACGAGGTGTTGCGCCTCGTCACCGGGCAGTTTTTTGAACATAGGCTTGAGCCCTCTCTTGATTCGCTGTCTGGGGAGACGAGGGGCCGCCGGAATGCCAGTTCCAGCGGCCCCGCTTACGTGTCAGGCCGCTTTGCCCTGGTCGGACTCGTTGGCCGGGACGGTGAACTTGCTCTCGACCGAGCGGGCGAACTGGTCGGCCTCGTGGGCGAGCTGGCGGGCGAACTCGACATCGGAGGCCGTCACGAGGTCACCGGCCGAGGTGGTGACCAGGAGCGAGACGGCACCGAAGTCGAGCGCCAGGACCGGGGGGCGCGCCAGGTAGGGGTGGTTGGTGGCGCGGGCACCACGGCCGGTGTTGAGAGTGATGGTGCTGATGCGGTGAGTCCTGCGACGCGTCATCAGGCGACGTCCTTTCCAGTGGTGGAGGTGTGCTTGGCAGGTGCGGGAGCGGAGGCGCCGGGACCGGTGCGCGGGGCACGCATCTCGCGAACCTTGATGGAGTAGGCGAGGCGTCCGGCGCCGTTGACATACGGGGTGGCGGTGACGTGGTCGAACTCGACCGGGGTGAAGGGCAGATCCGGCATGGGGGCCGGCGGAACGGGCTGGACCGGAGAGAGGATCTTGACGGCCACGGTCTTCTGTCCGGGCTTGACGGTCGGGTCGGCGTCCATGACCGCGACCTGCCAGACGAGTTCTCCGGTGGTCTTGTCGCGGGACTGGACGAACCGACCGTTGGTGGAGGCGTCGAAGTCCTTGACCGCCTCGACCTCTCCGACGACGTAGCAGCCGTGCGGGAAGACCTGGGCGAAGGTGACGGGGATGGGTCCTTGCAGAGCCATGATGGCACTCCTCTTGTCAACTGACAGACACTTAACCTATCAAGTGCTTTGAGAGTAAGAGATGCGACTTGGTAGGTCAAGTGCCTAAGGACGTTTGTCGTGGAAGGCAGCCACGAAGCAGCAACAACTCGATGTCACTTGGCCACCGCCCCCATGCTCATCTCATAGATCCGAGCAAGAATTCAGATCATGGAATCAGAGGCGCCGAAGTCGCGAGTCTGGAGCGGTGTCCTCTTGGTCGTCCTGACCTTGGTCTGGTTACTGGGCTCTCCATACCTGTTTGCCAGGGGGATCTTAGCCACTTGGGACCGCCCCTTTGTCGACCACGAACGAGCCGCAGGATTGATGGCAGCTGCCGGAATCATGATGGTAGTGACACCTACGGCAGCGAGTGTTGTCGCGTGGCAGACCAACCGGAAAAACGCCCCCTGGTTGTTCGGTTTCGGGGCGGTTCTCTCCCTGGCGATCGTTTTGGCGTACATCGGGAGCAATTAGGACAGTCCGGCTCTATCGTCCTGCACGCCGACGCCGTCCGCTTACTGCATTGAGCACAGCAGCGGACGGCGGGCAAGAAGCAGCTTTCCAGGAGAAGATCAGGCGATCGGATAGGCATCTTCCAGCTCATGCCGATCAGCCGGGAGAAGCACCTCCGCCACGACGAGGGCGTGACCGGCCGCATCACGCACCGCCGCGTACACGCACAGCAGCGGGACGTTCTTCGGCATACCCAGTCGCTTGGCCTCCTCGGTCGTGGGCATGCGCGCGACGATCTGTTCCACGATGTGGTCGAAACGCACCCCCTTGCGCGACCGGAGATGCTCGCGAAGCCCTTCGGGCAGCGGGTCGGCGCTGGTCAGGTCGGTGCCCTCGGACAGCTCCAGCGGCAGCCACACCGAGACGATCTCGGTCGGTTCACTGGCCCGGCTGACCAGGCGACGCCGCAGGAACGCCTTGCTCTTTGGGGCGATGTCCAGCAATGCCGCGATGCGGTTGGGTACGGCCAGCGCCGCCGCCTCCACCACCTCACCGTCGGAGGCACTTTCGGGACCGGTCAGGTACGCCTGTCCGGGACGAGGCTGTTCCATGGAGGTCATCGCCGGGCGACCGCGCACGAAGCGTCCCTTGCCCTGCTGGGAGTCGATCCAGCCCTGTTCGCGTAGCACGCGCAGCGCGGCGACCACGGTGGGCCGGGAGACGCCGAACTCATTGATGAGCTGATTCTCACTGGGCAGGAGTGAGCCCGGAGGATAGTCCCCCGACTCGATACGCCGTTGAAGTGCCTGCACAAGCTGGGCGTACTTCGGAGGCACGGACTCTAGTGACATTACGACCGTCCATCACCCGACAGGTTGTTTTACCAAGTCAGAGCGTAACCTGGCTTTCCCTCGCCTGTCACGTCACGGGCAGACAAAGGGAACAAGGGCAAAGAAGATCCCGGCAGGCAGAGAGAGGGAAGAAGGACGCTGCGGCTGCGTGGGGGTGGGCCGCGCGTCGCTCTGCTGCCTGCCGGGTGTCGAGGAGCGCGACGGAGTAGTGGTGACGCTCTCCAGCACCCTCCGTACTGGAGGACACCGCCCCGCCGCGCCCGCCTATCGACCGGCGTAGTCGGCCAGAGTCTTGGCCGCGCCCGTCACGTCGTTGATCGGGTGGCGCCTCTCGGCCGACTGCCAGGAGTAGTAAGCGCCGCCGTAGCCGACGAACACCCACACCGGCAGGCCCACCCGCGGACGGTGCACCATCAGCGCACTGTCGTTGTCGCGTAGCTCAGCGCGGACACCGAGCCGGAGCAACTCATCTCGCAGGAGGGTGAGGGCAAGGGCCTCGTCCTGCTGGTGTTCCTGCTGGAGGTGATCCGCAGCGGTCTGCATGATCGGATTCATCTCACGTTCCTTTCGACCCGGCCGGTTGCGAGGCAGTCGAGACATTCCTGTTCTCCCTGCGTCTCTTGGTCACCGCTGCTCTCGCCGACGAGAAGGGCACGGCGCGAGCTGCGCAGCTTGGTTCCACGTCCCCGGCACGCGGGGCAGGGGCGTGTCTCGCTGGTCTCGTCTGGCCGGGTCACCGTCGCCATCTCCTCGGATTGATCCGCACTCCCTGCGGCGGAAGGCGGGCTGACGTACCGTGTTGCTTGATGGCAAGTCCACCGGCAATCCAAGATCGTCAGGACCCCCAAACGGCCCCCCTGAATTCCCCCTCTTGAGCCCCCAGCCGGGAGGAAGGCCTTAGATGCCCGACAACATCCCTAACGTCCAGCTCCGAGCGTGGCGCAATGAGCACCGCCTAACCCGCGCCGAATTGGCCGACCGGATCAATGCGACACCGATCGGTATCAAGGAGTCCCTGGCCTGCGACGAGGAACGCATTCGACGCTGGGAGGCCGGAGAGGTCAGGTGGCCCCATTCTCCGTACCGGATCGCCATCACCCAGTTGACCGGACTTCAACCCGAAGACCTGGGATTCCGGCCGAACAGACGCGGGGCCGGCCAGCTCATCGAGGCCACCAGCATCATTCCCATGGACGCGTTGCGAGCCGAAGCCGACCTGTACGGCACCATGGAACTCGCCCAGCAGCTCCAGGCGTCCGACGTCGGCACCGGCACGCTTGAAGCCCTCGCCGAGGCCGTAGATCTGCTCTGCCGCGCCTACCCCGTCGTCTCAGCCGCCACCTTGCGCGACCGCACACAGAAACGTCTCGCCCAGGTCAACGGCCTACTCGGCGGACGAATCACCCTCGCCCAGCACCGCGAACTCCTCGTCATCACAGGATGGCTGACGGCCTTGCTCGGGTGCGTTCACTACGACCTGGGAGAGCGCGAGGAGGCCGAGACCGCCCGCCGCGCCGCCTACGAGATGGGCCGCCAGGTCGGCCACGGCGAACTCATGGGCTGGGCACACGAGATGTCAGCATGGTTCGCCCTGGTCGAAGGCCGCTACGAAGATGTCGTCACCTCTGCCCGCATGGGCCAGGCCGTCGCCGGCCAATCCAGCGCTCAAGTTCAGCTCACCCTGCAAGAGGCTCGCGGACTGGCCCGAATCGGCGACCGCCGCGAAGCAGACAAGGCCCTTACTCGCGGAGCCGATGCCCTGGCGAAGCTCCCACTTCCTGGTAACCCGGATCACCACTTCGTGTTCGACCACGCCAAGTGGGTCTTCTACGCCGCCACCGCATACACCTGGCTCGAAGACAACGACCGCGCCGAAGAACACGCCCTTGAGACGATCCAGATGCACACCCGCCCGGATGGCACCTCCAACGCTCCCATGCGCGTCGCGGACGCCCATATTGATCTCGGTATCGTCCACGCCCGACGTGGCGACCTGGACGCCGCAGTGGAACAGGGCATGGCCGCCTTCGATATCGATCGCAAGTCCCTTACCGATCTCGTCAACCGGGCCGCAGACCTGGACCGCGTCCTTCGCCAGCGCTACCGGCGTGAAGCACTCAGCGAGGAGTTCCATGAGCGGTTCGTGACCGCGCGCCGCGCTCTGAGCACCCGCCGTTTAGAGCTTCTAGATTAACAATCTAGCTCAATTAAAAATTGAACTTAAGTCATTAACCTGGACACCAACGCGTCTTAGCGGAGAGAAGCATTGATTAACTTTCTTCGCAGCCGAACACGCCCCCACTAGGGAGAATCATTTTTTCTGGATGGCTCGCAATCCATTGAAGGATTAGATGCAAAACTTCTTTCTCCGCGAAGAAGCGCCCTGCCAGCAACAAGCATTGCATGAATCTCTCTCGCCGTGACAGGAATCGAATGCTCCCCTCTGCGACGAACAATGGAAATCATTCCGCGCTGATATTTTCCGTCAAAGAACGCACCTTGCACCAAGAAAGGCTTACGCTCCTCTGGCTGAGGAGGAACGAGGAGGCATAAGACCTCTCCACCATCTACCGAAACACTCTCGATCCTCAAGCGCTCTATTGGCGGATGAACGTGTGCATCCAGAGATTGATGATAGTTCTGCACTCTTTTACGGTCTATCGGCAGAGGAGCCATCTTCCGCAAGACATCACACCCATCCTCCTTTTCTGATCGTATCCCTAATATTAATATACCTCCATATTCGGAGTTGGCAAATCTAGCCACATCCTCAGCAAGCTCGCACTGCCACTGCTTATCCCGCTTCATCTCATATGGGGCCGATTTAACCTCTAGCCACTCGTTTTCAGGAATACCTAAAATCCGCTCGACCTCGCCAGACCGAACCAGCTCGTAGACTGTTCGCGGGTCGGCGAATGAATTACTAAAGAAAAATGTTGCATAGTTCAGCTCTTTCCGAACAGCGCATATCTGGGAAACACTTAAGCTAGATGGACAGACAGCCTGGACAGCCCATGCATACAGTCCAGGATCTCCGGTGAGGAGTACAGCCTCAGACGCCTTAACTCCTTCAGATCCACTGAGTCGGCATCCATACCCTTCCAGAATCGAGCCAATTCTACTTACTAGTGCCCGCAAAGGGATCTCTCTAGCGGATCTCACTGCCATCTCAAAAGGAAATTCATCGCCCCGCAAGAAGTCAACAAAGACCATAGGGCTCTCCTCCCACGGAAGGGGCACCACATCATCGATACAAAGATTTATGGCCCCATTATTCAGGCTCGCCGACTTCTCTGAAATCTCCTTTCCGGAGGCCGAATCGAGATACTCAAATATTGCATCACGGAATGATCCCAGTGAAGCAGTTGATGCATCATTGCTAGATATTTCAAAATCAACCCCTCCCACCGTCCATACAGTTAAGTTGCCAGCATCAGTTTGAATTTCTACACTCCGCCATGGGCGAACTCCATCTGGTCTACCCGTCACACCACCAGTATGGCGGAGCATCCCTGCGATGTCTTCCCCTCTGAGATCATTCGGACTGCCTTAGATCCAAAGACGGATGCATGAATGAGTGGACAGTGCACTGCCGAATTGTTCTTATGGGTTATCAAGGCGGCGGCACGGCGCGCCGCCGCACGGCCCTCCCACCGCCCGCCGTCCGGGCGTGCGGCGTGGGCGCCGGTCCCGAACGGCGGCGAGAATCGGCCCGCCCGCCGCACCGTACGCACGCCGTACCCAACCTGCCCGCCGCACCTGGGCCGCGCCGCCGCCCATAAGGTCGCTTCGGCTTTATATCAGCGTCGGTCGCTCCGCTTCCGTCTGGCGGCCTATCGTCGTCATGGCTTACGATCGCTCACCATGTTTGGCCCCCGGATTTTTCTGATACTGGGTTCGCTCGCGCTTCTCATCGGCGGGTGCCAAGCCGCAGGCAGCGCCGCAAGATACGCCCCTGGACGGCCCATCGTTTTCGCCCTGGTCGGCATCGGCCTGATGCTTGGCGCGCTCGCCATGGCAATCATCGAACAGCAAGAAAAAAAGCAAGAGCCTCCGGCGGGGGCACTCCGGCTCCAGGATGATCGCCAGGAGCAAGAGCCAGGTTCGTAGTGGCTGGGGGCTGGATCTTCCCGTCGCCGTCGTCCCAGGACAAGCCGAGCAGACCAGGGCCAGGGGTCAAGGTCGTTCGTCCGGTGGGGCACTCCACCTTGACCCCTGGCCCTGGCCCGCTCCCCGGAGGGTGGGACGACGGCGACGGGAAGATCCAGCGGGCGAGGTATGTGCGTCTGCACGGGGTTCTCTGGCCGTGCCCGTTGCGTGCCCATCAAGAGGGTCACCAAGGGGGAATCACGGGGACTCACGGGCAAGGCGAAACCACCTCTGACCTGGAATGCAGCAGCTCACAGGGTCGCGTACCGAGATCTTGTAAACTGTAGGTCAGGGGTTCGATTCCCCTTCTACGTGCACCTATGGCATTTCGCCGGCCGGGGCTCTCGGAGTCGGAGACAGCTCATCCTCGGGCTATTAACCAGGGTGACGAGGGGTCAACTACGGGCACTCACGGCTGGCCCGAGGCTGTCCTTGACCAGGGGCTCCAGTGCCCAAAGTCCGTGATCATTGCGATTTCCAAGCTTTGGGGTTCAGTAAGTACTGGAGGAATTGACTCGTAGTTTTCAGCACGGCGGGGTCATGCTGCGGCGCGGGCCATATTTGAAGGTAGTAGCCATCTATGGACCAGCTCTCCATATCCCCTTGGGTGTGATACCGCAAGCGGTATGTTCCGGGACCAGCAGGCAACGGAGGAAGGCTGTGCGCCTTTTCATCGTCCCAATCCGTCTGCCATCCCGCCAGGAGGAGCTCGCCCGACGTGGACTCGAAACTGATCTCCACGATGTCTTCGTAGCCGTCAAAGTGGGCACCCGGATCCCGATCGGCGACAGCCACCGTGAAGGACACCTCCCCGCACTGAGCGGCGATATTCAGGCAGGCGATGCCTTTACCCTCCACTTCGATGAGCCCAATGGAGTTAGTCGGGGAGTCATCTAACCCAACGTCGGCCTCGTAGTCCTCCCGATCCAGGAGATAGACCGAACCGCAGTCCTCCACCTCCACCTCCATCTGCTTGGTGTGCACGACAGGGGTCTCATCTCTGCTCATGGGCGGGAAGCATAGAGTCCGTCAGCGACAATTTCGGCTATCAGGGCAGCGCCACCGGGCTGCCCGCGAGCGATGGATATCGAGCGGCTTCCGTGCCAGATCCGTGCCAGAACAGGCAGGGAACCACGGTCAACCAGGGGGACTCACGGGGACTCGACCCGCCCTGACCTGCACTCCCGTTTTCCCAGTTCAGGGCAGCAAAGTCAGTAGATGATTCCCAAGCTGACAGCGCGGGTTCGATTCCCGTCACCCGCTCCACGTTCGAAGGCCCGGCTCAAAAATGTGATCTAGAGCCGGGCCCTTCCTCGTTCCCCTGGCGCTGGCGACTCCCGAGCAAGCCTCTCACGGCTGAAGACCGCTACCGCGGAAGGAACAGCGGAAGCCTACGGTCTGAGCCTCGAAGTTGCCGCCTGCGACTTATGCGTTCGTGAGCTGTCGGTGATGCACCGTTAGGGGCTCAATTTCAGTGGTGTCGTCGTCGACGACAAGCTCGACGCGGAACCGCACCCCCATTGCCGCACCGAGGCGCAGCAGTGTCGCTATATCCGGAATGCCACCACCGCCCTCGATGCGAGACAGGGCGGGCTGGGACATCCCGGAGCGCTCCGCTACGACCTTCTGAGACAAGCCTCGGCGCTTACGGATTTCACGCAACTGGTCTCCAAGCTCCAGGTCACGGCCCGCCTGCTCGTACTCGGAGTGGGGCTGCGCATCCGCCTCCATCGCGCGCAGACGCTTCGCCTTGTAGGTCTCCCAACGGCTGTGCCCCATCATGCGCTCCTCTCGAACACGTGCGTGGTGGTTAGGTCATGCTCTACCTCACACCGCTTCTTAGCAGCGATCGCTCGGTCGATGTCGGCGGCCTGCGTCCCGTCCTGTGTCTTGCGGAAGACCGTCAGGACCACGATCACCTTGTTGGATGGCTTCCAGAAGGTCAACCGCCAGGTCGTGCGGTCGAGAGCAACACGCAGCTCGTGCACCCCTTCGGCATCCTTCAGCTTCTTCACGTGATCCCCATCAGGGATGCCACCGGTGACGAGGTAGTCGTCTACGTTCCGCATGACCCGCTGATAGAGCAGAAAGGAAAGTCCGTCCAGCCAAGACTCCACCTCCGGCTCCAGGTCGATCTCCCACTGAGACATACCATCAATAGTATATGCACTCGATGGTAACCCGCGGCGGAGATGAGCACCAGGCCTGACCTCGTGTCCACTTCTCGATCTTGGTTGCCATCCCAGATCAGCCGCTATGCCCTCAGCTGAGCCCTTGGCCTAGCTGAGGCGATAGTTGGCCCCGCCGACCGTCTGCTAGGCCTGTACGGGGTTGAGGTCAAGGGGATTCGCCTGCGTAGTGGTTCGCCGTCCTGGTAGGCCATCGCCATGGCACGTGGAGACTTCACCGATCACGCTGGCGCATGACCCCGTGCCCGTTGCGTGCCCGTCAGGAGGGGGATCAAGGGGGAACCACGGGGAATCACGGTCACTTGACCCGCTCCCCCGCAGGTCAGCATCTTCCCAGCTCAGCGACCAGATGCGATAGAGACTTCCCAAGCTGACAGCGCGGGTTCGATTCCCGTCACCCGCTCCATGCTTTGAGATCCACTCAGACGAGCACTTCAGGCAGCAATGCGAACGCCGACACATGTCGAGGCCGAATCAGGGTGAAGTCACGGCGATCGATCGTGGCGATCTGGGTAACACCGAGACGTTCCGCGATGGCGACTACGGACACGTCAGCAGGGTCGAGGCGAGCATCCTTGTAGAGCCGGACGAGCTCGGCCATGCGCCGCACGTCGGCAGGAAGCAGATCGACCAACTCGAACTCTTCAATCACGTGATCAAGGAACTGCGCGTGTACTGCGGAGCCCATATGCCTGTTGATGATCCAACCAGCTTCAATAAGGACCGTCGAAGGCAGCAGCAGTGGTCCCTCCAGCTCCTCCAGGAGGCGCAGGCATGAGGCGTGGTGCTTGTCATCTCGATCAACGATGGCGACCAAAGGTCCGGTGTCCAAGAGCGTGGCGTTCACACTGACCGATTGAACCGCTCCGCCAGCAGATCTTCGACCCGTTCCGACAGATCGCCCTCCCCAGATGCGCCGATACCGGCAATCGACAACCGACGACGGCGACCAGACTCATCTGGCTGATCCTCTGCGGCCTCGGCCAGTTCCGGATCTGTCTTCACCAGGCGCAGTAGACGACGCGCCTGGTTCGGCGAAAGCCGGTCCACCAGGTGGTGAAGCTCCTCATGCGCATGTCCAGCGGTCATGAACACGAGTCTACGCAAGTGGTTCCGCTTGCGGCAGCAGCGCGTACACGCCAACGGCTACGAGCCAACCGGTCACTGTCCTTTAAAGTGTCAAGGGATCTCTCGACATCGAGATTTCGTACCAGATGCGTGCCGGAACAGGCGGGGACTCACGGTCAACCATGGGGACTCACGGGGACTCGATCCACCCCGACCTGCACCCCTGTTTTCCCAGCTCAGGGCAGCAAGGTCAGTAGACGATTCCCAAGCTGACAGCGCGGGTTCGATTCCCGTCACCCGCTCCACGCTCGAAGGCCCAGGTCAGAGGATAGTCCTCGACCCGGGCCTTGATTGTTTCGTAGGTCGTTCCGATCTTCTCGGGCCATCCACGGGCCATTAGCTCGTGATCAGCCCGCAGGGACCATTGCCCCGGCCATACCGTCCCCCTCCTCGTCCTCTCGCTCTCCGAGCCGCCTGTCGATCGCGTCCGTGATCGCCTTGTCGGCCCCGCGTACGGCATGCTGGTAGATCATGGCTGCTCGGACGTTGTCGTGCCCCATCCGGGCCATCAGATCCTTGAGCCCCGCGCCAGACTCCGCGGCGAGCATGTTGCCCGTGTGGCGAAGGTCGTGGAAGTGCAGGCCAGGCAGCCCCATCTCCTTGACCACATCAACCCAACGGGTACGGGTGTTGAAACCGCTACGGCGCAGCGGGCCGCCCTTCGCTCCCGGGAACATCAGCGCGTCGGGTCCGTCCTTGACGTAGATCTTCAGATGATCGCGCAGCGCCGGAACGATCGCCTTAGGGATGCCCACAGTGCGACGGCCGGCCTTGGACTTGGGAGGACCCAGAACGAGCCCGCCCGTCGAACGCTCGATGAAGGCCGCCCGGATGCGAACCGTCCCGGCGTCGAGATCGACATCCGTACGACGAAGTGCGCTCACCTCTCCCCATCGCAGGCTGGCGAAGGTGGCGAGGAGCACCAGGGCGCGGAACCGTCGATCCTGCGTGCAGTCGGCCCGGCCGTCCATGCCCAACTTCCACAGCGCACCATCCGCCGCACCTCGCGTGGCGAAGGTCTCGGGATGCGTACGCATCTCGCCGTTCCGCTGGTATCGCAGACGGTAAGAGCCGGTGCTGAGCTTGCGTACGTTGCCGATCGGGCGACGGCCCACCCGATCCGCGAGATCGAAGACTTGGTCGACCGTGAGCACGGGGCGCTCTCCGGCCTGCTCGTCGCCGGCCCCGCGGATCCGGCACGGGTTGCGCTGGATGATGTGGCCTTCTTCAGCAGCCGTCATGAGAACGGCCCGGAGCAGGCGGTACGCCTTGGCCGCCACACTGATCGAGACCCCGTTGCCGAGAAGATCAGCCCGCCACTGCCGGACCATCGCCGTGGACAGCTTGCCGACCGCGACATTCCCGAGCGAGGGCGTGATGTGCTTCTTGAGCAACCACCTATAAAGATCAACAGTGCGGGGACGAAGCCCGGGACGCTGAGAGATCCACGTCTCGGCGTAGTCCTTCACCTTGACCTTGCCTCGGTCGGGGTCGGTCCACTCTCCTCTGATGATCTGGGCTTCGATCAGCGACAGCGCCCGCTCGGCATCGGACCTCCGCTCGTAGGTCTCGGTACCGCTCCGCATCTGTCCATCAGGCCCGGGATACCGAATCTGATAGCGGCCGGACTCACGCTTGCGGATACTGCCGAAACGACGGCGGCTCTCCTTGCCGGCCATCAGGCCACGCTCCTTGTCACGTCATGGGTCGACATCGGCGGGACGGTTCCGGCCACCACATAGGCGACCAGTGCGGACTCTCGAATGCGGACGTGACGGCCGACCTTCACGAACTCGATACGCCGTTCCGCGACCAGGCGACGGACGAAGCGGACGGATGTGTGCAGCAGGTCCGCCGCTTCAATGACGGTGAGAAGTTGATCCAACTGTCCCTCCCTCATGCCGCCGGACGAGTTGCCGAAAGATCAGAGCTCGGCTGTCCCTCTGCTCTGGCCTGTAGTTGCTGCAGGGTGGCGCGCCAACGTTGGCGTTCCGCCACCGAACGCAGCAGCCGCATGGCGATCGGCGGCACGTTGGCATCGCCATTCGGGACGGGCCGCCAGATGTAGCGGTCGGGGTCGGTGGCCGTCTGGTCGCCGCCGAGGCCGAGGGCTTCCAGAACCCAGGTGCGGCGGTCCTGCTTGTGTTCGGTCAGGGTCTTGTTCGACCACTTCCGCGAGACCAGGACGCGGCGGCCCGCGTACGGGTGTCGCCGATGGACTTGGTGAGGTACTTGGACAGGTACCGGATGCACTGGTCGGCGTCCGAGGTGCCGGCCAGCACACCCTGGACCTCGACTTGGGTACCGAACCGGATCACGTGCAGCGGTTCGGCGTCCTCGTCGGCGTCGAGCTGGTCGAGCGCTTCATCCCAGGCCGGGAGGATCTCCCCGGTCACTGGGTCGAGGTAGTCGCCGGCCCGCTGGTCGACATCCCCGGCCTCCTGGTCGCGTTCGACCCACACCGGCAGGTGCTCACCCTCGAAGACGACCCGGTCTGCCTTGGGCCACCACACCTGGTGATACGTGGCAGCGGCAACAGCCTTGATCTCCGCACGCGGCATCGTGCCCCGAACCGCCATGTGCAGGTGCGGAGCCAGCCGCTTCTGCGGCTCCACACTGGCGAAGTGCTGCACGTCGTACCCCACCACGCGGCGAAGGTTCTGCACGAACCGATCCACCAGCTTGGAGAAGTGCAGCGCGTCCCGGGCGGCCTGCCGGTAGTCGTAGGTCTCCGGGTCGACCGGTGGTCAGCCGGCCTACTCGGCCCGCCTCCGCATCCGCGCGGCGCAGCCCACCGCCACCTCGACGGCCCGCCACGCCGGCATCGTCAAGGACTTCAAGCATGCATGGCAGGCCATGGACATCGACGCCCTCATCGGCCTGCTCGCCCCCGACGCCACCCTCGTCGCCGACGGCGGCGGCGTCGCCGGTGCCGCGCTGCGCCCGATCGACGGCGCCGAGCGGATCGTGCGCGCACTGCTCAATCTCGCCGGCAGTCAAGTAACAGAGCCGCTATCGAACCACGTGCGGGCGTACTTGACGTGAAACGGCACGTCGTCGCGGTGGAGGTCGCATTCCTCGATGTGCTGGCGGTCCCTGCTTGCCGTGGTCGTCCGACGCCGCTCCGCCCGTCTGGGTCGGCCTGGGCGGGGGATGCGGCGGGCAGCAGGCGGCCGGCACCGGCGGTAAGAACCCCACGTGACCTGGTAATTCCCGTCCCTATGGTCGCTTTGATGCTTGCGCAGTGCTGACAAGGACGAGACTTTCATCCAGGGCTCGCATAATTTCCGTCGGTTCACGCAAAAGCTTGGGTGCAATTGAGGCTATCTTTCGCCGGGACTGGCGGTTAGTGTCTGCATTCGAGACCCGGACATTTGTGATATATAGCCCCGTCTCCCCCAGTTAGCACCATCCCCCCACATCTCACAACGAGGTGAACCTTTGTCTGTGCTGCCCTCGTCTCGTCGGAGCGCTCAACCAGGCCTGATCACGCTGGGCCTCGCCGGCGCGCTGACCATCCATTCGGGCTTCGCCTCTCCCGCGAGTGCGGTCGCCCCCGCCCCGAACGGGGCCGTGCCCCACGCGTCCACAGCGACCGGACTAAGGAGGATCAAGTGAGATTGCGACAGCAAAGGTCGCGCCACCGGCTGATCCGGAAGGGGAGAGGTGTCGCGGGCCTGGCCCTGGGCGTGCTTCTCTCCGTCTCGTTGGCAGCGACACCCTCGCACGCTGCCGACGAGCAGCTCAACGAGGGGCTGGTGCACCACTTCGCCCTCGACGAGACCAGTGGGACGACGTTGGTCAACTCGGGTAGCGCGGGCTCGGCGGCGAACGCCACGCTCGTCAATCCGGAGAAGGCGACCTTGACCGGCAACGGAGTCAGGTTCAACCCCGACTCCTACGCGAGCGCCCTCGACGGTGCGTACGTGACGCTGCCGAAGGACATCACCGCCGACATGTCGAACCTCACGGTCGACTATGACGTGTGGATCGACCCGGCGAACGTCGGCGAGCACCAGATGTGGGGCTTCGGCAGGAAGTCCGGCTCGTGCGACGTCGACACCGGCGCCCAGGGCTCCATCTTCGCGTCGAACACCCAGCGGTTCCGCGTCGCGGTGGGCTCGGCGAACCTCCAGCAGAACCGGGTCCGCATGACCGAGGGAGCCTGGACGCACGTCACCTACACCCAGTCCCTGAACGCGAACGGCACGAGCTGGACCGGCACGCTTTACCTCGACGGCGTGCAGCACGCGACGTCAACGAACCTGACCACGCCGCCGTCGGTGAACGCCGCGGGGACCAACTGCAACTTCCTCGCTCGCTCGCAGACGTCGGGCCACTACTCATTCCGCGGAACGCTCCGGGACTTCCGGGTCTACGACAGGGCAGTGAGCCCCGAAGAGACACTCGCCCTGGCGAAAAAGACCGTCTCCAATGGCGTTAGCGCCGACGCCGCCGCCATCGACCTCGGCCTGACCAGTGCGATCGTACGCGACATCGTTCTGCCCAAGGTGGGCTCCGTGGCGGGCTCGGCCATCACGTGGACGAGTTCGGACCCGTCGGTCGTCGAGGTCTACACCCCGCCGGCCGTCCCCAGCGCACGCAAGGTCGCGGTGACCGGCAAGATCACCCGACCCGCGCAGGGGCAGCCCGACGCGACGGCCACGCTCACGGCGACCGTCCGCAAGGGCGCCCAAGAGGTCACCACACGGGAGATCCCCATTGTGGTGAAGGCCGAGTTCGACGACGCGCAGGCGGTCGACCGTGACGCGTTCGACCTGGCCCTGTACGCCACCGACGACGTGCGCGGAAACATCGACCTTCCGGCCGACGGCGAGTTCGGATCCACGATCACCTGGAAGTCGACCACCGACCTCGTCACCCCGACGGGTGAGGTGACCCGCCCGGCCTTCGGCCGTGCGGATGTCACCGCCACCCTGACGGCGACCATCACCAAGGGTTCGGCCTCGAAGACGAAGTCGTTCCCGGTGACCATCACCGCGAAGCCCCGTTCCGAGAAGCACGAACGGTACTTCATGGGGTACTTCAAGGGCGAGGGGATCGCCGACGGCGAGCAGATCATGTTCGCGACGTCCAACGGAAACACCGCTCTGGACTGGACCGGTCTGACCGGGGGCTGGCCGTCGCTCGTCTCCCAGCTGGGCGACCAGGGGCTTCGTGACCCGCACATCGTCCGCTCGCCCGACGGCGACACGTTCTACATGATCGCCACCGACCTGAACTGGTACGACCAGGGCGGATACGCGATCAACGACACCCAGTACATCGAGGTGTTCGAGTCGAACGACCTGGTGAACTGGACTCCTCAGCGGCACGTGAAGGTCGCGCCCGACAACGCGGGCAACGCCTTCGCACCCGAGTCGCTGTGGGTCGAGGAGATCGGCGCCTACGCCGTGTTCTGGGCGCAGTCGCTGTGGAACGACCCCGTGAACCGCACCGGTCAGGGGAACGCGCAGATGTGGTACGCCACAACGCGCGACTTCCAGACCTTCTCCGCTCCCAAGGTCTGGCAGGACCCGGCCCCGCTGTCGCGGATCGACACGACCGCGATCCGGGTCGGTGACCACTACTACCGTGTGACCAAGAACGAGGCCGGCAACCAGGGTTCGGACATCTTCTCGGAGAAGCACACCGACTTCCTGGACAGCAACATCAACAACTGGACGTCGCTCGCTCCGGCTCTGGGGCGCACGACGTGGGTCGCCAACCAGGGGTACGAGGGGCCGGTCATCTTCAAGGCCAACCCCGGTGACACCTCCTGCCCCGGCCAGTTCTACCTCTGGGGTGACCGGTACACCAACGGTGGTGGGTACCAGGCCGCGTGCCACGAGAACATCGAGGCTCCGACCTGGAACGCCAAGCCGCTCACGATGACCAACGCGGGCGTCGTCCGTCCGCGTCACGGCACCGTGATCCCGCTCACCGTCCGTGAGTGGAACGACATCCGCGGGATCCCGAACAGCGACGTCACGACCACCACCAAGGTGGCCGTCGAGCCGTACGCGAGCGGGGCCCAGACGACCACGGCCACCGCCACCGTCGAGGCCGCTGACGGGTTCGAGACCGGCGGTCAGGTGCGGTTCAGCGTCGGCTCGTGGTCGGAGCTCGCCCACCTGAAGGACGGCGCGGCCACGGTCACGCTGCCGGAGGGTCTGCCTGCGGGTACCCGGACGGTCAAGGCCGAGTACCTCGGCTTCGACTATCTGAAGGCGTCGGAAGCTGCGGCGTCGTTCACGGTGCCGGGCGCTCCGGAGCTCGCGCTGACCGTGACCGCCACCACCCGCTGCGTGGGCACCACGGCGTACGTGGCCGTGACCGCGGTCAACGACGCCGCCGTGCCGGCGAACGTGACGCTGACCACCCCCTACGGTTCGAAGGCCGTGGCCGACGTCGCCCAAGGCAAGCAGGCCTACCAGTCCTTCAGCACCAGGGCCGGGCAGATCGCCACGGGCAGTGCGACCGTGACGGCGACCGCGACGATCGATGGCCGGCAGGTCACCTCGACCTACAACCCCTCCTACACCGCCATCAACTGCGCCTAACCCGACCGGCCACGGCGCATTCCCGCTACTGAACCGGGGCCGGTCGCGTACCGGTCGGCCCCGTCCCCATAGATCGATGTCGCATGAAGACCCGGTGACCGGAACAATCCACACCGATCACCGGGTCGCGACGATCCCCCATAGCGCGTCGCAGCAGAGCGGCGTCGCAGACATCCGCAGAGCTCCCGATCATGCCGCGTTGCTGGAACTCATCGGCAACCAATGACTCCAGGCGAGCAGGCGCGATGGGCGCCCAGACCAGCGGTTCATCACGCCGCTGCACGAGCAAGCGTTCCGCGAACTGCCAGTCTGGCGCCAAATGGCAGCAACTGGCAGCCCGCTCACCGTCCGTGAGTGGAACGACATCCGCGGGATCCCGAACAGCGACGTCACGACCACCACCAAGGTGGCCGTCGAGCCGTACGCGAGCGGGGCTCATACGAGCCCGGGCGGTCTACCGGGCAGCCGGCGGGGCTCTACTACGCCTTGATATGTCACGATGCTGACATGCAGCTTGATCAAAACCTTGTTGACGCGGCCATCGCACAGATAGATCGGCGATGGCCCCCTGGTGAGCAGGGCGGCGCTGCGGCCGTCTACTTGAACGATGGGCAAATCCTGACCAGCGTCGGCCTGGACAACCTCAACGGCGGAGTATCCCTATGCCACGAGACCGGCGCCTTCTGCCAGGCCTACACACTCGATAAGAAGATCACCGCCTCCGTATGCGTATATCGGGACCCCGAACGTGAGCGCGTCCTCGTCCTTCCTCCGTGTGGCATCTGCCAGGAGCGTCTGGCCTTGTGGGGACCTGACGTCCAGGTCGGTGTACCCGACGACTCCAGCGCGACGGGATGGAGGGCTCGCACTCTTCGCGACGTGAACCCGTTCTACTGGGGACCGCAGTTCACCGAAGACGGGACCTGGCCGGCCCCTGAAGTCCACTTCTCCTGACCGACGCAAGTACGGCCCGCAGTGACAGAGTCCTGGCCGATACCCCTCACCAGCCGGTGATCGCCGCGCCATTAGAGGATGTCTGAAAAGTCCATTAATGGGGTATGTCGACCATGTAATGACCCGTGTCGGAGCGCGGGAGGTCGTCGATGACCGAGAAGCGTGCCACATACCCGACCGACCTGAGTGACGTCGAGTGGGAGGCTCTTGCTCCGTCGATCCCGCCAGTCAAGCTGGGTGGACGTCCGGCGGCGCATGAGCGGCGTGAGATCGTCAACGCGCTGGCGTACCGGCTTCGGGCCGGGTGTGCCTGGAGGCTGCTGCCGCACGACTTTCCACCGTGGCAGACGGTCTATCACTACTGGCGGCTGTGGCGGATCGAGGGCCGTTGGCAGGAGATTCTGACCGTGCTGCGGGAGCGAGAACGCACCCGGCAGGGCCGACTCTCGCAGCCGAGCGCGGGCATCTTGGACAGCCAGAGCGTCAAGACCACCGAAAAAGAGGGCTGCACGGCTACGACGGCGCCAAGAAGGTGAACGGCCGCAAACGACACCTGCTCGTCGACACCCTGGGCATCGTGCTCAAGGCCCAGGTGAGTGCGGCCAACGTCGACGACCGCGTCGGCGCCACCCTCCTCTTGCACGACATCCGGCACGACTTCCCGCGGCTTGGCCATCGCTGGGCCGACCAGGGCTACCGTGGCCCATTCCTGGAATGGGCCCGCCGGGTTGCCGGCATCACCGTGCAGGTGGTCGCTCGCCGCGACGGCGGCATGCGGCATACCTGGGCACCTGTGGGAACACCGCCCCGGATCGTGCCTCGGTTCGCCGTCGTCCCGCGCCGTTGGGTCGTGGAAAGAACCTACGCCTGGCTGGGCCGCTACCGCCGCTTGGCCAAGGACTACGAGTACCTGCCGGCCACCTCGGAAAACACCATCTACCTGGCTATGGGCTTCACCCTGCTCCACCGGCTCACCCGAGCACCAACCTAACGACTTTTCAGACACCCTCTAGCGGGCCATTAACCAGGGTGACGAGGGGGCAACCACGGTCACTCACGACCAGCCCAACACCCAGGTCAGCCGCCCCACAAGGCGTGATTGATGCACTTCCCAAGCTGACAGCGCGGGTTCGATTCCCGTCACACGCTCCACACTCAAAGGCCCAGCTCAGGGATGATTCCCGATCTGGGCCCTGTTTTCAGCGTCGTTCGGCTCGGCTGTTCCCACTTCGGTGATCTGCGGCTCCGGAAATACCTCAGAAGATCAGCTCGCCTCACGCAGGGGTTGGAACTGAACGCTCAGCCGCATCTCCAGAGCCTCCGCGAGCCGCTCCAGCATCGGGATGGTCGGCATCGTCCCGCCTGCCTCAAACCGCGCCACCGCAGGTTGCTTCAACCCCGCGCGCTCGGCCAGCTCACTCTGGGTCAAGCCGAGCTGCTCACGGCGCAGCCGTACCGCCTCACCCAGCTCGAACCGGATCCTGGCGGCCTCGTACGCCGCACCCGCCCCTGGACGGCTCATGATCTCAGCCCGCTTGGCACCCCAGCTCTTGCGCTCACCCATACCGCTCACTCCTCATCCACCGTGTGAGCCTCGGCGCTACACCGCTGCATGGCCCGCCACGCCCGCTCGATCTCAGCGGACTCGCGCATCCGCTGCTTGCGGAACACCGTCAGCATGATGATCCGCCGACCCGGTGCGATCCAGTAGGTGATCCGTACCGCCTCCCGGTCGAGGTGGAAACGTAGCTCACGTAACTTGCCGCGGAGCTGACGAGTGTAGGGCTCATCCAGCAGGACACCACGATCGGCCAGCAGGTCGACATAGAACGCCGCCGTCTCCTGCCTCTCTTGATCAAGCGTGTCGAACCACTCATCGACCTCTGGCTCCAGTTCCACCTCTCCCCGATTCATAACACGGACGTTATAGCGACGGCAAGTATCACGTCCGGGAAACGCTCCTGTTCTTCCTGTCGAGAAAGGTCCGCACCGGGACGCTCCCCAGCACACTCCGCCCCCGAGGGCAGTCGTCCGGCTTCCCACGCAACGTTGATCACGTGCCGGATCCGTACCAGAACAGGCGGGGAACCGAGGTCACTCACGGGGACTCACAGTCAACCGTTCCCACGCTGACCTGCATCTGAGGTTCCCCCTTAGCCCGGACACCGGCGGTGTGTCATCAGGCTCAGTAGGCCCGGCTCTGGCGGACTCCGCCCCGCCATATCTCCACGGTACGAGGGGAGGGCCAATAGTGTGCGACCGCTGTCAGCCTTGGCCTCACGAGGACCCGGCGACCTTCGAGGCACTGTTCAAGGCCGCGGCTGGCGACGTGCTCGGTATCCTCGGCACCCCAGATGCCTGCGCCGGGCGAGAGGCGGAGACCTGTGCGGTGGCCACCCACCGCCTCTACGGTCATGAAGACCGTCTGCACCGCGTACCGGATCCGGTTGGTGATCGATCCGCCGTACGCGTCGGTGCGAAGGTTGGCGGTGCTGGAAAGGAAGTGGGCGATGAGGTACCCGTTCGCGCCGTGCAGTTCCACACCGTCGAAGCCGGCGTCGACGGCCCGGCGGGCGGCCTCGGCGTAGGAACGCGCCTGCTCGGGCACTTCGGCGGTGTCCAACGTCCGCGCTTGGGCCTGGCTCCGTCAGGTGTTGAGGCAAGTCGGCGGATCGGTAGACCTCCGACGCCGTTCGGGCGGCAGTTCACCCACCGGCGCAACGGTGTGCGTCCCGCTGCCTGTACAGCGCCACACGGCGATCCCGTCTTCCGGTTCGACGCGCAGGCCCCGGTTGTGCACCGGACAGACGGGCCACGCCCTCCAGAGCACCTCCATGACCACTTCCTGGGTGGCGTCGGCCACGGCCCCGAGCGGCTCAGCCCGGGGACTGATGCCGTTGCCCTGGCAGATGCCCTCGAACTCCACCCATGCCATGCCCATGCTGTCCCAGTCAGGGACGATCACCCGAAGAGTCCCGGTGATCCCCGAAGCACGGAGGTCACGTTCCACGTCCTTCAGTGCCTCCTCCATCGACACCAACAGACCCGGCTCCAGAGCGAAGCTCGGCATGAAGCCGATCCCGCCGAGAAGGGCTTCACCCAGCCGGGCCAGGTCGGCGGTCGTCAACTCGGTAGCGAGACGTTCGAGGAGTTCCCGCGTGACAGGAGTGGACGCGCCCCAGTCCTCCATCAGGCAGGCCAACTCGATGAGGGGTTCGACGTCGAGACCACCGTCGCGCAACGCTGTGTAGATGCGGACGCCCAACTCGTCGACGGCCTGGCGGAGCTCATCGGCCTGCTCGTAGGGATGCATGCCGCAGTGTCTCCTTCCTCGAAGACCCCGGCAAGCGAGATTTCACCCGTCATCGATGGACGTTCGAGGGCATGGCCGCGTTCGGCATCGACCGCCGCCCCCTCACCGACCTTGTCAATCGAGCCGCTGAAGCCGATGACCTGGACTTTCTCGAAAACATTTTGGTGGAGGCGGTCAACCGGCTCCCGGAAAGAAACCTCTCTCGGGAGCGGATCCTCTCCGATCCCGTCGCCCTTTCCGACCTTGAAGGCTCAGATCGCCCAATGAGTCCGGAGATCTGAGCCGGGGGCATCAAGGTCGATGGTCAGGTCTGCTTCAGGAACCCACCGTCCACGGCGAAGTCCGCGCCGGTCGTGCTGGCCGAGCGAGGTGAGGCGAGCAGGGCGACCACGTCGGCGATCTCCTGAGACTCGACCAGACGGCCGGTCGACAGCTTCATCATTTCCGGTGCCACCTGGTTGATGACGCTGTCGCGGTCCGTTCCGACCTGGGCGGCGATGATGTCGGCCGCTCCGCCGCTCTCCGTCCACCATGCCGTACGCACCGGCCCCGGGGAGATGGTGTTCACTCGGATGCCCTGGGGTGCGAACTCCTCGGAGAGGGCCTTGGTCAGGTTGTTGAGACCCGCCTTGGCCGCGCTGTAGTCGACGTTCACGGGAGCGGGCAGGCGGGCGCTGCCCGAGGAGACGTTGACGATCGAGCCTGCGCCACGGGCGAGCATCGGCGGGATGGCCGCCCGAATGGTACGCACGACCGAGAACAGGTTGAACTCGAACATCACCCGCCAGTCTTCGTCGGTGGGGGTCAGGAACGAGAAGCGCGGCAGGGCCACGCCGGGCGGCGGTCCGCCGGCGTTGTTCACCAGGATGTCGAGCCCGCCGAACTCCGACACGGCCTGTTCCACGATCCTCACGGGAGCCTCGGGGTCCATCAGGTCGGCCCGAACATGGATCAGGTCACCGCTGAGCGCCTCCAACTCGGGGGTGCTCTTCCGCGAAGCCGCCACGACACGGACGCCTTCGGCGAGGAGGGTGCGAGTGACGGCCAGACCGATGCCCTTGGAAGCACCGGTGACGACCGCGACCCGACCGGAAAGCTGGAGATCCATATCGTCTTCCCTCGTTTTGGTTTCCATCCGACAAAGCGGATGGTTCTCTTCGCCGAAGACGTTACGAGTCGTCATGTGACGAGGGGTGGCGCAATTCGGACGAGCAATTCTGGCGGAAATCAGACGCGGCATTCATATATTCGCGCGTGCTTTACGAGCAGACGCGTGGCCCATCGTTCGGCGAGCGGACCGGGCCAAGAGGGCACGGTTGTTCATCTCGACAGCAGGACCGAGCGCGCTCTTGAGATGTTCTTCACGTACGCCGTCGCAGGCGAGGCACCGCGAGGAACGACTGCTCGGATCATCAAGCCTTCCTGGTGGCAACGGCTGAGGTCACGAGCCTGATGGCCGGGGCCGTCGGCTGAGCTTGCTCAGGCCTGCGGTTTGCGCCAGACGATGCTGTAGCGCCACAGAAGGTGACGGCGATACCGGGAACCGGGCAAGGTCTCGGCGGCCAGGGCTCGCATCTGCGGGTACGTCAGCGGCGGTGGCCACACCATGGGGGACGGATGCTCCCAGTGACCCTTCATGGCGCGATGGAGGGCACCGACGGCGACACCGGCCAGTTCGCGTGGCAGGTCGTTGGGCATGACGCTACGGGCGAGGCCGACGATGACCAGGGCACCACCGGGGCGCAGCAGCTCGCGCATGCGGGCCAGCCCGGCGGCGGCGTCCATGTGATGAAGGGTGGCCACGGATGCGATGACATCGAAAGAGGCGGGCTCGAAGGGGTGGGTGAGGAAATCACCGAGGATGTAGTCGACGTCGTCAGGGTGCTCGCGGGCCTGGTCGATGCTGGGCGCGTCGAGGTCGATCGCGGTGACACTCGGCACGGTCCGCCGCAGTTCGCGGGCGAGCGTGCCCTCGCCACAACCGACGTCGAGGGCGCGCTGGGCACCGCCAGGGATCGCGCGCAGGATGTGGGGATGGTGATGGATGTTGTGGTTCCATCGCCTGCGGTTCTTCACGGTCATGTGTTCATCCTGCCGAACAGCCGTCGACGGATTCCCTGAGACGGCGATTCCGGAGCGGCACTGTTGATCGTGCCTTTTCGTGCCAGAACAGCCGGGGAACCACGATGACTCATGCAGGGCACGCACGCCACCTAATTGTGTCCGTTCGGATACTCGCCGTAGCGGCACGCGGCAACAGAATTGGGGGTCGACGCGGAAACGCATTCGGGGGCCGAGAAAAGCGCCGCGCACGACGGAGGGGTATGCAAATGAGTGATGCCGAGATCGCGCGTAAAGTGTTGAGCGTCTACGCGGACTCAAAGGTCGCCAATCCCATCGACGAGACGGCCGACCAGGAAAAACTCAGGGCTGCCGGCGAAATCGAAAAGAAAATCGCGCTCGTCAGGCCTTCGGACGGTGCCAGCCTGCTCCCGAGCAAGATCAAGGAGTGGAAGACCACCTCCGACTACTGGATTGCCGGCGGCGAAATAGTCGCGACTGCCCTCAAAAAGGACTCCACCCGGCCCCTGACCTGCATCCTGTTCGCCCATCTGTGCGTCTACGCGCTCAAGACCACCGCGCCGCGCTTCACCGTCCCCATTGAGGTCGTCGAGATGAAGGGAGGCACGGGCGGTTTCGACAACCACTACGTCCTCGTGGCCGGCCGCACGAGCGGAACCATCAACGGCAAACTTTCCGAGTGGAACAAGGACGCCTTCGTCATCGATCTCTGGGGCCACTGCCAAGGGCTCGGTGACGTGGCCGCCCAGCCTCCTGCCATCATCGTGAGCGGCATGAACGACTACACGCGGACGACCATCGCCACCGTTCCGGCCTGGGGCGTCTAGAGCCGGAGATCGTCGAGCAGGCGGAATCCGCCGGCGTCGCCCTGGCTCAGGCGCTCGACGGCTGAGCACCTGCGGACCCGCCTGTTCAACGATCCCTGCACACCCCTCGTCCACTCCTCGTCGTAACCTGCGGCGTGGATGGCGCACGGGTTCGATTCCCGCCACCCGCTCTCATCCGAAAGCCAGGGCAGGACGGAACCACCTCCGGCACCATGAGCGGGCGGCCCTTCCGAACCCGGGGCGAGTCGAAGCCTCCGTGGTTCGGGGCGAGGTGGTTCAGGGTGAGGTGGGCTCGTTCGGAGGGCTCGTCTGGTCGCGGGCCGCGATGGCCAGGGCGATGAAATCGCGGAAGCGCGCGAACTCCGCCTGATCCATCTTCAGCCTCACCCCGCCCACCACCTGGCCCTCGCCTCGCCTGGCGCCGAGCCGAACCTTGAACCCGTCGCCGTGTGGTTGGACGTCCACCCCGAGAAACGCCACGTGGTAGCGGCTGCTCTCGGACAGGCCCCGGTGAAAGATTTCGAGGGTCCTGCCGTCCTGCACCAGGATGTGGTCGCCGACCTGAAACTCCGCCGCCATAGCTCCCACTTCGAAACCGGGTGGACAACAGTGTCTCGACTGTCCCACACGGTCGATGGCTCATGCCGAATTCGTGGCGTACGTATCGGCTCGTCCTCGAAGTCCGGCAGGACCGGCCTGTCATCGAGGTCCTCGACCGGCTCGGGGTGCTCCGGGGTCGACTCCGGCTAACCGCGCGGGGCGTACATGATGACCAGCACACCGAGTATGCATATGGCGGCCCCGATGACGTCCCAGCGATCGGGCTGGAACCTGTCCACCACCATGCCCCATCCCAGCGAGCCCGCGACGAACACGCCGCCGTAGGCGGCGAGGATGCGGCCGAAGTTGGCATCCGGCTGGAAGGTGGCCACGAGCCCGTACAGGCCCAGGGCGATGAATCCGGCGCCGATCCACAACAGCCCACGTTGTTCTCTCACGCCCTGCCAGACCAGCCAGGCCCCGCCGATCTCGGCGAGCGCGGCCACCACGAACAGGAGAAGAGAACGTGCGACAGTCACGACTGCGAATGTAGAGGATCGCCTTCGGCGTGTTGGCGCCTCCCTTCGCCCCGGCAGCCGCAGCCGGTTTCGCCCGCGCATCCGCCGGTCTGCTTTCTCCCGCGCAGGAACCACACCAGCCCCCAGGCCGACGCGGCCACGCCCGCCAGGATCAGGGCCACCGTCGGCATGACGCCGGTGAGCGCGACGGCCCCGGTGCCCCCGATCACCCCGGCGGCGAGCAGCACGGGAAGCGCGCAACACGCGGCACAGGCCACCGCGGCCAAGCCCGTCAGGCCGGCCGGGAACAAGCGCTTACGACGGTCGGGATCAGTCGAGGTCGGCATGTCGGCTCCCGTCCTTCAAGAGGTCGGCATGTCGGCTCCCGCCCGCCAAGAGGTCGGCATGTCGGCTCCCGCCCGCCAAGAGGTCGGCATTCCGGCCCTCGTCCGCCAGGCCGGGGAACGGCAGTGGGCAGCACGAACTTTCCGCGCACGCCACCAGGTCGTCGCATCCGGCGTCCATCGCCCGGATCAGCGTCTCGCGGATCGTCCCAAGGTCTGCGATCTTCTGTTCCACCTCGGCGAGCTTGGCCGTCGCCCGTGCCCGCAGGCCGCCGTCCGGTCTGCCGTGACGGTGGGCGGTCGCCTCGACCAGGTCGGCCACCTCCTCCAGGGTGAAGCCCAGCCGTTGCGCCACCTTGATCACGCGCAGGACGGTCACGGTCTCCGGCGGATAGAGCCGGTGCCCTCCGTTGCTGCGTCGTGGCTCTCGCAGCAGGCCCCGCCGGTGGTAGTAGCGCAGCGTCTGGGTGTTGACCCCGGCCGCTTCCGCGACCTCTCCGGTGCGTAGCCATTCCCCGTTCATGACGTGACCGTCCGGGGAGACATCTCGGTCGCCCGGACCGCCAGGCCGTCGAGCACCCTCGTGTGAACCTCGGGGACCTCGACGTCCACGGCCAGCCCCTCACGGCCGGGGGTGAGGGTGAAGGTGAAGAAGGCGCAGCAGCCCGTCTCCCGGGCCGTCAGGTCACGCGCGGTCTCCTCCGCCCGTGCTCCGGCATCGAGCGTGAGCCGTAGGTGTGTCGGCCCCACTCGTTCCACTCCGCGTAGTGCGGAGGCGAACAGTTCGTCGAACTCCGCCACCCTCAGCGGCCGTTCCTCGGTCGGAAGCGTGCATTCGGCCGGTGCCCATTCCATGAGCCCTCCAAGTATCGGGAGCGATCCCTACCGATCCGACGGTAAGCCTGTACCCCGGTACAGGATGCAACCCCGAACGGGCGCCCCTTCCCCACCGCCCACCCCGGGAGGCCGCGTGCTAGTCTCTGCGCCCCCATCGATCGATCAAGAAGATGTCGAGAATGGGAGCGGTATGACCGTTCGCCGCACCGACACGAGAAGGGCGGAACATGACCGTCGTGAAGGACGTCGAGGCCCGCGGCACGCAGCACTGCGAGACGACGGCGCTGGGAGTGCTGTTGCGGCATGAGGGGCTCGATCTCTCCGAGCCGATGCTGTTCGGGCTGGGCTCCGGCCTGTCCTTCATCTACTGGGACAGCAAGGCCATGGCGTTCCCCTTTCTCGGAGGCCGTGTCAAGCCTTTCGAACTCACCAGGAACCTGGCCGCCAGGCTGGGGCTGGCATTGACGGTCGAGGAGACCACCTCGGCGCGCAAGGCGTGGGAGAACGTGGCCGCCCCCATCGACGCCGGTCGTCCGGTCGGCCTCCAGCTCGACTGCTACCACCTGGACTATTTCCGGTCCAAGGTGCACTTCGGCGGTCATGTCGTCGCGATGTACGGCTACGACGAGCACGACGTCTATCTCGTGGACACCGACCAGCAGGGAGGAGCGGTGCGCAACAACCGGGCCGGCCTCGCCAGGGCGCGTGCCGAACGCGGCCCGATGACCGCCAGGAACCGATCCTTCACCGTCACCGCGCCGGCTCGCCCGCTCTCCTGGCAGGAGCAGATCATCCCCGCCGTCAGGGACTGCGCCGACGCCTTTCTCTCCGCCCCCATCTCGAACGTGGGGCATCGCGGTATCGAGAAGGCCGGCAAAAAGGTGCCCGGATGGCTGCTACGGGCCGGGGAGCCGAAGCAGGATCTGCCGCAGGCCGCCCTTCTCATGGAGAAGGGCGGCACCGGCGGCGCCCTGTTTCGTGCCCTTTATCGCGACTTCCTCGACGAATGCACCCGGCTGATCGACAACGACGACCTCCGCACCGGTCACCGGCTGTACGCCGAGGCCGCCGTCCTGTGGACGGACGCGGCCACCTTGATCACGAAGGCCGGAGAGAGCGGCGACGCGGAATACCTCAGGCAGGCCGGCGCCATCCTCCACGATCTTTCGCGCATCGAGAAGGACGCCATGCGGGTCCTGCGTCGGCTGTAGCCGAAAACGGCTCACGGCGCACCTGCGGGAAACGGTCCTCGGCATACCTGGCAGGGCCCCGGCACGTTGAGGGTCTACGGAGCTCATCGGCCTGCTCGTAGGGATGCATGCCGCAGTGTCCGGACTACTGAAAAAGCTCGGACCGGTCCGATCGCGATCACGAACCTGTGTACAACCGCTCCAGCCCCACCAACTGCACCCGTCCACCGCTGCGCGCCGCCGCGTCCTGCAACGCCGGCATGAACCCCATCCCGCTGAACAGCAGCAGCCGCCCCGGCGCCTCGCCCTTGGCCGCGAGGAGCGCCGCCACCCGCTCAAGCCTCTCCAGGTGCCCGAGCCCCACAACGTCCCCCCACTTGGCCTCCCCAATGGCCAGTAGTGCGCCGTCAGGGCTGTGGACAGCGACGTCCACCTCATGGCCTGTACGGCTGGTGACATCGTGAACAACCCCCGACTGGACACTTCCCGCCATATCACCCAGCGTCTCCTCGGACGCGAAGCCTTCACACCACACCCGACACATTCGCTCGTACACCGGCCCCGCGACGTTACTGCGAAAGCGAGGCTGAGCGGCACGCCAGATCCGCTCGGTACGCCCCTCCCGCGCCCTTTCCAGCTGCGCCCAGTAGGGGCGCATGATCGCGTGATAGAAGCGGACGAGCGGCTCGGTGATCCGATACTCGGAGCGGTTCCGGCGGAAGGCGTCCGGGTCGGCCACGAGGAGGCCGGCGTCCTCCAGAACGGTCAGGTGATGAGAAATGTCGACGGCTTTGCGCTCGATTCTGCTCGCGATACCACTGCGGGTCGCATTGCCCTCGGCGACCGCGGCCAGAACCGTGTGATAAAGGCCGGTGTCGCGCAGCGCCGGGTCCTCGGCCAGCAGGAAACGCACCTCGCGGAAAAGAGGGCTGGCCGGGTTGAGAACGTACTCCACGACCCAGCGGTCGAAGTCGGCCAGACCCGCCGGGGCGATCCCGGCCAGATATTCGGTGCGGTAGGCGGGGGTGCCGCCGACGACGAAGTAGACCAGGGCCGCCAGTCGAGGCTCGGCCGTCAGCCCCCAGAACTCGGCGGCCAGCCGAAAGTTGAAGGTGGGCACCACCAGTTCCAACCCGGCCCGCCCGCGCAGTGGCGCCTGCCCGGAGAGCAGGCCGCCCATGAAGGAGATCGACGACCCGCACAGCAGCAGACGCGACCGTGACGCCCCCCGCTGCTTGCGGCGCGGCGACAGAGCCTTCTGGATGACCGAAGGCAGGTCCTTGGCATCACGCACCAGGTAGGGGAACTCGTCGAGAACGACGGGAACGGTCCGTTCATCCCCCAAGGAGAGCAGGCCGTCGATTCCCTCCTCCCAGTTTTCGAACCTGACCCGTCCCGGTGTCCCGGCGAACGCGGAGACGGCCTCCCCGAGCTGGCGCAGCGCCTCCGCCCTGGGCACGGCCTCGGTGGCGGCGTAGTAGAAACCACCGGTCGCCTCACAGACGGCTTCCAGCAGGAACGTCTTGCCCTGCCGGCGTCGTCCGGAGACCACCCCGAGTGTGGCCCCCTGGGAGTCGTTGGCGACGAACCGCGAGAGCTGCTCCCACTCCCACTCGCGGTCGAACATGTCCGACGGCCGCGGCAGCGACATCTTGACCTTCTCTTTTTAGGAGTACAGTACTTAAAAGTGTACTCCTAAAAACGCGCGCACGAGCACCATGCGGTTGACACACTTCCCAAGCCGACAGGCGCGGGGTCGATCCCCGTCGCTCACTCCAGGCGCGAAGGGCCAGGCCAGAGGTCATGTCTCTGCCGAGACCCCATCATTTCCAAGGCCATCGGCTGAGCCTGCCCAGTCCTGCGGTTTGCGCCAGAGGATGCTGTAGTGCACCAGAAGGTGACGGCGACACCGGGGCCACAGACGAATTGGAGGCCGACGCGGAAACGCATTCGGGGACCGAGGCCGCCGTCCTGTGGACGGACGTGGCCACCTTGATCACGAAGGCCGGAGAGAGCGGCGGCGCGGACCGTCTCCAGCAGGCCGGCGCCACCCTCCACGATCTTTCGCGCATCGAGAAGGACGCCATGCGGGTGCTGCGTCGGCTGTAGCCGGAAACGGCTCATGGGGCGCCTGCCGGAAACGGTCCTCGGCACACCCGGCGGCAGGCCCTTCGCGACCCCGTCCCCGACATCGCCCGCCCTCCCCTGGGAGGACGAGCGATGTCGCCGCACAGCGCGACAGGGGAAAAGCCTTCACGGCGAATCGCACCCACTTCCCGCACACCTGAATTCAAAAAAGAATATGACAATGGGACGGCAGACATATTTCGCCGACCGACAGATAATGTCCGATATGCATTGATGTGGGAACTCGGCTTTATTTACAATAAGGAAGGTTCTTCCGTTCGTCCTGGCGGAGCTTTCCGCGGGGTCTCGGCGGAGTTCGATTTCCAATGCATGGAGAGTGGTATGACGGCTTCATCCGGCACCCGCGGCGGGCTCGACCTGAGCGGGCGGGCCTGCATCGTCACCGGAGCCGCGCGGGGCATCGGGGCGGCCGAGGCTCGGCTGCTGGCGCGGCGCGGGGCGGCGGTGCTGTGCGCGGACCTCGCGGACAGCGGACCGCTGGCCGAGGAGATCCGGAACGCGGGCGGCACCGCCGTGGCCTGGCAGGGAGACCTCGCGGAGAAGGGCGCGGCCGAGGACGTGCTGGAGGCGGCGGAGGGGTTCGGGGTGCCGGTGTCGGTGCTGGTGAACAACGCCGGGATCGTCAGGGACCGGATGGTCTTCAATCTGGACGACGACGACTGGGAGGCGGTGCTCGCGGTCAACCTGACCGCGCCCTTCCGGCTGTGCCGGGCGCTCGCCCGATACTGGCGGGCGCGACCGGGGAGCGGGCGCCGGATCGTGAACACGAGCAGCGAGTCGGGCCTGTACGGCAACGCGGGGCAGGGCAACTACGCGGCGGCCAAGGCCGGGCTGGCCTCGCTCACCCTGACCATGGCGGCCGAGCTGGGCCGGTACGGGGTGTGCGTCAACGCGATCGCGCCTCGGGCGCGGACCCCGATGAGCGAGGCGGCGTTCGGCGGCCTGCCCGACGGGGCACTGCCCGCCGAACAGGTCGCGACCGTGGTGGCCTGGCTGGCCGGTCCCGAGGGCGAGGACGTGACGGGACAGGTCTTCGTCGTCGCCGGGAACACGGTGCGGCGGATGCGAACCTGGTCGCCGGTGCGCACGGCCCTGCAACCGGCCGACTGGTCGGCGGAGTCCGCCGCGCGGTTCCGCGACGGGCTGTTCGCGGGGGACGAGACCCGGTACGAGCCCGCTCCGATCGGCGTCCTGTTCACCGAGGGGTCCGGCGAAGGGCTCGGCTGAGCAGGCACGGACCGAGAGGTTCCGATCCCCGGCCAAGAGGACCTGGCCTCCGGCTGAGCGGGCACGGACCAGGGGATCTCCGCCGCCGGTCGTACGGACACGGACCGGGAGATCGCCACCCGCCGCGCCCGCCCTGTCCCGACAGGCCGGCGCGGGCGGACGGCGGGAGAGGTCAGGTCCCATCTCGGCCGGAGGCGGTGGTGCCGGGGATGAGGGAACTGCGAACCTCGTTCTCGATGAGCTTCCAGATGTGGTCCACGTACCGGGTGAACTTCTCGCCGCGCTTGGTGTGCAGGTCACGTGGGCGAGGGATGTCGATCAGGATCTCCTCCCTGACCCGCCCGGGGTGTGCGGCCATCACGATCACCCGGTCGGCGAGCAGTACGGCCTCGTCGAGCTGGTGGGTGATGAACACCACGGTCTTGCGGTGCCGGGTCCAGATGTCCAGCAGCTCGGTCTGCATCACCTCGCGGGTCTGCGCGTCCAGCGCGGCGAACGGCTCGTCCATCAGCAGCACGGTCGGATCGACCGCCAGGGCACGCGCCAGGTTGACCCGCTGGCGCATCCCCCCGGACAGCTCGTGCGGGTAGTGGTCCTCGAAGCCGCGCAGGCCGACCAGCTCGATGCACTCGCGGCTGCGCGCGTCCGTGGCGGCCGAGCGGGACCCCCGCAGGTCGAGGCCGAACCTGACATTGGCCAGCACGGTCCGCCAGGGGTAGAGCGAGTCCTGCTGGAACACCACGGCCATGTCCCCTCGGCGGGGGTCGGGTGGGCGGCCCGACACCCGGACCTCGCCTGCCGCCGGGGCGATCAGGCCGTCGATGGTCTTGAGCAGCGTGGTCTTGCCGCAGCCGCTGGCGCCGACCACGCAGACGAACTCGCCGTCCTGCACGGTGAGGCCGACGTTCTCGAGGACCGGCGTGTACGCGCCGGCCCGCTCGTAGCCGACCGACAGCCCGTCGATCTCCAGCAGCGGGGCCCCGGACCGCGAGGGGGGCGGGGGGTCGTCGGCGGGGCGACGGCGCGGATACCCGAACATCAGGTCTTCCTCTCGGTCACGGCTGCCCTGAGGCCGGCGGGGGCGAGGACGGGAAGGAACGGGCGTCGACCGCGGCGAGCGACTCCAGGGCGAGCCCGTGTGCGAGGCCGAACCGCAGCTCGCGCCGGATCAGCATGGTCAGGCAGGCGCGGGTGTAGCGCAGGGTGAGGGTGGTGTTGCCGGCGAGCTGCCGGGCGAGTTCCCAGGCGCGCTCCAGCAGCCGCTCCTGCGGCAGCACCTCGGCGACCAGGCCGAGTTCCAGCGCCTCGTGGGCGTCGATGGTCCGGCCGGTGAGCAGAAAGTGCCTCGCCCTGTTCATCCCGAGCAGCCAGGGCCAGACGATGTGCACGCCGTCGCCCGGCACCACCCCGGCGACCACGTGCTGGTGGTCGGCGAAGGCGGCCGTCTCGGAGGCGAGCACGATGTCGGAGAGCAGCGCGAGTTCGGCGTGCTCGGTGGCGGGGCCGTTCACCGCGGCGATCACCGGGACCTCGATGTCGAGCAGGTCGAAGAGCATGTGCCGCCCCTCGTGGGCGATCCGGTCCCAGCCCAGCGGGGTGGTGTTGCGCCGCTCGAAGGCCATCTCGGTCAGGAAGTCGGGGCCGGTGCCGGTCAGGATGACCACCCGGTTGTCCGGGTCGGTGGCGATCTGCCGGAACGCCTCCGGCAGTTCGCGGTGCGCCCGCTCGCTCCACTTCAGCGATCCGCCGTCGGTGTGCAGCGAGACCTGCAGGATGCCGTCGTGCCGTTCCATCGCGACGTCGGCGAACCGGTCGCGGTACTCCTCGAACCTGCTCACCGGCCCGGCACCCCCGCCTCGCGGCTCTCAGGGCGGCGGCCGTCGGGCGCCCAGGGCCGGTAGCCCGGCTCCAGCGGCACCTCGAAGGTGGCCATCAGGGTGGTGAGGGCGCGCCAGATCGCGATCACGTAGCAGATCTCGACGACCTCGCCGTCGTTCGCCAGCTCCGACCTCAGGTCGCCCAGGGTCTCCGGGGAGATCCGGTCGTCGCGCACCATCTCGTCCACCGCGCGCATCACGGCGCGCTCGGCGGACCCGAACCCCGGATGGTCCGCGCCCTCGCGGACGCCGAGCACGTCGGAGGGGCGCTTGCCCGGCAGGTCGACGTCGACCGTCGGGGAGTAGTGGTGTGCCCACAGGTACTCGGAGCCGGTGACCCAGGCCACCCGCATGATCGCGAGTTCGCGCAGCCGGGTGGCCTCCGGACGGACGGTGAGCCGCCCTTCCCACAGGATCCGGTCGTTGATCTCGTTCTCCACCCGGGCGGACTGCGGGGAGTTCATCAGCAGGCGGTAGAAGTGGATCCGCGACATCTCCTCGCGCATCCCCACCTCGACCGCGATCCGCGCGGCCTCCTCCACGGGGAGCATCGGAATGAGCCCCTGGGGTTCGTCGGTCGGCATGGCCGCCCCTTTCTGGTAGGCGTTCGGCACGGGCGGGATCACGGACGGTCCTTCTTCCACGGCGCGGCACGATGTTCGAGCCATTCGAAGAGCTTTACGAGCAGCACACCCGTGACGGCGAAGATGAGCACCCCGGCGAGCAGGGCGTCGGTCTGGAAGTACTGCGAGGAGACGAGGATCCGGTAGCCGAGACCGCTCTGCGAGCCGAAGAGCTCGCCGACCACGACACCGATCAGCCCTCGTCCGATGCCCATCCGGATGCCCGCGATCAGGAACGAGATCGCGGTCGGGAACCGGACCTTGGTGAACAGCTGGAAGCGGCTCGCGCCGAAGGACCGGGCCGCCTCCAGGAGTTGCGGGTCGGTCACCCGGATACCCGCGTCGGTGTTGATCGCGATCGGCAGCACCACCAGCATGAACACCAGCAGTACGGTCTTGGTCTCGCCGATGCCGAACCACAGGATGAACAGCGGCGCGAGCGCGACGATCGGGGTGGCGTAGAGCCCGTTGATCAGCGGGTCGATGTAGTCCTTGGCCCGGC
The DNA here is from genome assembly GCF_040635605.1 of Streptosporangium sp. NPDC006930. Taxonomy (NCBI): domain Bacteria; kingdom Bacillati; phylum Actinomycetota; class Actinomycetes; order Streptosporangiales; family Streptosporangiaceae; genus Streptosporangium; species Streptosporangium sp. NPDC006930. Next base: position 561,786 of record NZ_JBEYID010000002.1, read on the forward strand.
GGCTCGTCCCCAGCAGCAGGCCGAGCAGGACGCCGCCCACCAGGCCGGCCGCGAATCCCTTGGTGAACTCACCCGTGCTGACCAGCACGTCCTGCTGGAGCGTCCCGTTCTGCCACATCGTCACGATCGCGGCGGCGGTGCTGATCGGGCCGGCCAGGAAGAGCGGGTTGTCCACTACGTACTCGGCGGCGACGTGCCACACCAGGAGGAAGCCGAGGAAGCTGAGCGTGGCGCGGCGCCCGCGCGGTCCCGCGCCCTTCCCCGCGCGCCGGGCTCGCCATCGTGCCGGCCACCGTCCCCCGCCCGGCCGCCGCCCCGCTTGCCGGGCGGCGGTCGGGCCGGTGCCGGACTCGCCGGAGACCGGTCGGCTCATGCGGGCTGCTGGCCTTCCGGGAGCACTCCCTTGGGTCCCGGTCCGTTCTTCACCGAGTCCGGCAGTTCCTCGTACGCGGCCTTGACGTGGGAGTTGTCGACCAGGCCGGCCACGTCGTCGGGCGCGGAGGCCTCCAGTGAGCCGCCGGACTTCATCAACGCGACCGTACGCGGGACCACGGTGGCGGCGATCGCGCCGTCGCGCGGGTAGGCGCCGGCGGTCACCCAGGTGTAGGAGGCCTCGGCGACGCTCCGCTCGACCTGCGCGTTCTTCGCCAGCAGGTCGATCGCCTTCTCCTTGTTGGCCGGGTCGTACAGGTAGGCGATCGAGGCCAGGTAGCCCTTGAGGAAGGCGCGGGCGGCGTTGGGGTTCTCGCTCACCCAGGTCCGCATCGCGTTGATCCCGAAGAAGGACAGGTCCTTGTACTCGGGCACCTGCTGCAGGTCGTAGAGAATCTTGTAGCCCTGCTTCTCCAGCAGGGTGGAGGTGGGCGGGAGCACCGCGATGCACTTGATCTGCCCGGACTTCAGCGCGGCGAGCGCCGGCCCGGCGTTGAGGTTGACGTTGGTGAGCTTGTAGTCCTGACCGAGTTTCAGCTGTCCGCCGTGCTCCATCATCTTGGACAGGTACAGCGCGTCGCCGATGCCCTCGGGGTTCTGCGCGCCACAGGTGGCGCCCTTGAGGTCGGCGAAGGAGGTCACCTCCGGCGGCACGACCAGATACTCGGGGTAGGACCGGTAGCCCTCGGCGACCGCGATGACCCGGGGGTCCTTCTGGTGGGCGAGGATCGCGGCGTCGTACACGGTGGAGGTGAACTGCACCGAACCGCCGATCATGGCGGCGAGCGCGTTCGGGCTGGACTGCGAATAGATCATCGAGACGTCGAGACCGTACTGGCGGAAGACGCCGAACTCGACGCCGACCTGGATGGCCCAGTTGCCTGCGTTGGGGGTGACCCCGCTGAAGGTCACCTTCTGCGTTTCAAGAGTCGCCTCGGGTGCGGCCGAGCCGCCCTGAGGTGCGGGGGCGGCGGGTTCTTCTCCGGAGCCGCACGCCGCGACCGTCAGAAGCAGGCACAGGGCGGCCGCGGAACGGAGGAGGGTGAGGGGGGCGCGCATGGGGGGCATCGAATCTCCTTGCCGGAATTCGGGATGCTGCGGTGCCCCGACCTCACCCCGGGGCCGTTATCCCCGCCGTTACCGGGTGGGGGTGACGGGCAGAACGATCGCCGAAGGGTGCTCGGCGTCGTGCAGGATCGTCTGCATCGCGACCCGCAGGTCCCGGTGCGAGGCCGCCGTGCCGTCGGCGGTGTTGGGATGCCTGTCGTACTTGGGAAACGAGCTGCTGGAGACCTCCAGCCGGATCCGGTGTCCCGGCAGGAAGACGTTCCCCGTGGCGATCAGGTCCACCTCGACCCGGATCGGCCCGTCCCCCGCAGCCGTGACCTCCGCCGCGGTGATCCGCCGGATGCCGTCGCAGAGCAGGTACGCCCGGCCGTCGGGGTGGACGTCCACCAGTTTGGCGGTCACGTCGGTGGCCGGGGCGGTGGTGCGCAGGTACAGCACGGCGTGCACCGGGCCGATCACCTCGACCGGTTCGCTCAGCGGGTCTCCGCTGTAGACCAGGACGTCGTCGCGGTCCTCGACGGCGCTCTGGTCCATCGGGCCGGAGTTGGCGGCCGGATTGGGCAGGTAGACGGCGCCGCCTCGGGTGGGCACCGGGTGGCGCGGGTCGTACAGGAAGGCGTCGTACGGCTCGTCGCCGCGCGGCGGCTCGGTGCTCAGCCGGCCGTCCCCGTGCCGGGAGTTGGCCGTTCCGCCGCCGCGCAGGTACCACTGGGTGGGGCGGGCGCGGGCGAGCGGCCACTCCTGCTCGTCGCGCCACTCGTCGGCGCCCATCACGAACACGCGCACCGGCGGCAGGTCGGGGCCTGGGCCGTCGGCGAGGTGCCGCCCGAACCAGGCGAGCTGGATCCCCTCCAGGTCCATCCCGACGGGGAAGCGCCGCTCAGGACCGCAGGAGTCGCCGAACAGCGCGGGCGCCCACTGGGTCCACGGGCCGATGACGAGGCGCTGCGCCTCGGCGGCCGGGCCGCCCGCGTCCTTGATCGCCTGGTAGGCGGCGAGGTTGCCGTCCAGGTGCACGTTGTACCAACCGGCCACGTGCAGCACGGGGAGGTCGGTCTCCGCCAGCGCCTCGCGGGCGCTGAGCCGGTCCCAGTACGGGTCGCCAGGGGGGTGGGCGAGCCACTCCCCGTAGTGCGGGGCGACGCCGTCCAGGGCGGGCACGTCGGAGAGCGGGAGAGCACGGAAGGCGGCGTCCGGGTCGCGCAGGGCGCGCGCCAGGGCGCCGGAGGCCGTCCGGTGGGCGTCCGCGCCGTCACGGACGACGGCGCGGCGGAGCTGGTCGGGGGCGAGGTTGGCGAGGCTCCACCAGAGGTTGAAGCCGAGCTGGAACGCGCCGCCGCGCCAGACCCAGCCGCCGTCGAACTCGGACGCGGTGAAGTGCGGCACGATCGTACGCAGCCCGGGCGGCCGGCGCCGGAGCGCCTGCCACTGCGGGACGCCGTTGTTCGACGCCCCGTACATGCCGACCCTGCCGTTGGACCACGGCTGCGCGGCGGCCCACTCCACGCAGGCGGCGGCGTCCGCGCCCGAGTCCTCGAACGGGCGGAACGGCTCGTCGCCGCCGGAGCGGAACCGGCCGCGCGCGTCCACCACCACGACGGCGAACCCCTCGTCCACCGCGCGCTCGGGGTTGATCACACCGTAGACCGAGGCCCAGTTCGACTTGTCGTAGGCGGTGTACTGGAGCAGCACCGGCCGCGGGCCGAAAGCCGGGTCGCGGTAGACGTCGGCGCGCAGCATCACCCCGTCGGGCAGCGGGATCCGCACGTCCCGCTCGCGCAGGACCGGGGGCCGCATCAGTCCTCGCCCGCGGTGGCCCGCACCACGCGGGTCTCCAACGCGCCGAGCCCGTCGATCTCCAGCCGGACCACGTCGTCCGGCCTGATCCAGCGGTCGATCTCGATTCCCGCGCCGGTGCCGACCGTGCCGGAGCCGAGCAGGTCGCCCGGCAGCAGGGTCTCCCCCGCCGACGCGTGCGCGACGATCTGCTCGATCGACCAGTGGATCGTCGCGGCGGACCCCTCCGACCACAGCTCGCCGTTGACGAAGGCCCGCATCCCCGCGCCGAAAGGCCGGGGGATCTCGTCGGCGGTGACGAGGTACGGCCCGGTGGCACAGCCTCGGTCGAAGCCCTTGGTCTTGGCCGGTCCGACCCGGGTGCCCATCTCGCGGCCCTGTACGTCGCGGCAGGACAGGTCGTTGAAGATGGTGAGCCCGGCGATGTGCTCCCAGGCCCGCTCCGGCGGGATGTCCCGGCCGCGGCGGCCGATCACGATCGCGAACTCCAGCTCGTAGTCGAGCTTCTCGGTGTAGGCGGGCCACTGGCCGGGCTCGTCGGGGCCGAACACCGAGGCGCTGCGCGTCACGTAGTGCGACGGGGCCTCGTACCACTCCTGCGGGACCTCGCGGCCGAGGTTGCGCAGGGCGTTGACCATGTGGTCCTCGAAGGCGAAGAAGTCGCGCACGGTCGGCGGCCGGTCGACGGGGGCGAGCAGGCGGACCGCGTCGCGCCGGTAGGCGTGCGCGCCGAGCGGGCCCGACCGTCCCAGCGCGGCCTCGGCGTCGCCCAGCGCGTCGAGCAGCCGCCGCGCCTCGGCCTCGGCGCGCCCGCCCGACCCCAGCAGGGCGACGGTGCTTCCGGGAAAGGTCGCGCGGGCGAGCTCGGAGGCACGGCCGGCTTCTCCGCCATCGGCGAGGATCTCCGAGGCGAGGAGCGCAGCGAGGTCGACGACGATCGGTGCGTCGAGTGCTCCGACCGCGGCTCCCGTGCGTACCTCGGCGTCCGGCCAGCCATGCGGTGTGAAGCGGCAAATCCTCATGGGAACCCTCCGTCGATCGCGACCGAATGGTCGTTCCGTTGTGAAGTGCGGTTTATTGCGGGAGCCGTTACTCCGTCGTTACGGATCACGGGGAACGGCCCGGTAACTGGCCGCCCCTTTTGATATGGGCAGTGAATTCGGTCTGTGACTGCTGAGGAGTAAGACAGTGGGCGTCAAGGCGATCGTTCAGCTGTACCCGGTCATCCCGGTCGAAGGCGGCGCCGCCGGTCGCGCGGCCCGGCGACCGCTCGGGCGCGATCGGGATGAGTTCCAGAAGATCATGCGAGACTGGGCAAGGATCGCCAAGGCCGCAGAGGACCTGGGGTACTGGGGCATCGCCGGCATCGAGCATCATTTCCACTCCGAGGGCTACGAGGTCTCCCCGTCCCCCGGGGTGATCAACGCCTGGCTGGGCGCGCACACCAGCCGGATCAACATCGGCACCAACGGCTACGTGCTGGGCACCCAGGACGCCATCCGGGTGGCCGAGGAGTGCGCCGTGCTCGACCACATGCTCGAAGGCCGCTTCTGGGCCGGGGTGAGCCGCGGCTACCAGTCGCGCTGGACCGACGTGCTCGGCCAGCATCTCGGCACCCAGGCCACGCTGTCGGACGGCGGCGCGGCCGACAAGGCCAACCGGGGGATCTTCGAGGAGCAGGTCGAGCTGATGCTCAAGGCCTGGACCCAGGACTCCTTCGACTTCAACGGCTCCAAGGTCCAGGTCCCCTTCCCCTACGACACCGGCATCACCACCTACCCGGCCACCGACACCGCGTCGCGGATGGGCGCGACGGACGAGGTCGACGAGAACGGCGCCATCCGGAAGATCTCGGTCACGCCGCCGCCGTACCAGCGGCCGCACCCGCCGGTGTTCGTGGCGTCCTCCAGCTCGGAGGAGTCGGTCCGCTACTGCGCGCGCAACGGCTTCGTGCTGACCAGCTTCTCGCCCGCTTCCCGCACCGAGGAGTTCGCCCGCGTGTACGCCGAGGAGGCGGCCGCGGTCGGGCACCCGCTGCCGCTGGGCGCCAACCAGGCCCCGGTGCGCTGGCCGCACATCACCGACTCCCAGGCGGCGTTCGACAAGGCTCTGATGGACTACGACGCCGAGATCTACGAGCACTTCTACGCGAAGTTCTTCAAGAAGAAGATGGCGATGGGCGACGACGTGCTGCAGGCCGTCAAGGACTCAGGGCTGTTCCTGGGCGGCACCGTCGACCAGGCGCGGGCCCAGTTCTCCGCGGAGTGGGAGCGGGTCCCCTACGAGTACTCGGTGCTGATCTGGCACTGGGCGCAGCAGCCCGCCGACGACGTGATCCGCGAGATGGAGCTGATGGCCACCAAGGTCTACCCGGAGATCGGCGGCATGGCCGGTCCGGAGGAGCGTCCGCTGGCGCAGTGGGCCACGATCTGACCCGGCGCCCGCGTACGACCGCCGCCGCCCTCGACCCGGGGCGGCGGCGCGGTGCGCCCGCCGTCCGGTGACGGCGGGCGCACCGGGTAACGCCACCCGTAATGCGGTGGCGCTATCAATATGAACCTCAACTACCAATCTCAGATGCCAGCGGACGAAAGCACGCTCGCACGCGTGCGCGTCCGCCGCCCGTCTCGCCGTTTCGCGAGGAGTCGTCGTGTTCGAGTTCTTCCCAGGCGACCATGCCTGGTCGTCAACGGTGAACCTGGCCCTGATGGCCGGCGGTTCACTCGGCGACATGGAGTGCTGGCTGGGCCCGCTCCGCGACCTGCCGGCGGCGGCCCCCTCGGCTGTGGACCCGCCGCTGACGAGGTTGGATGCCTGGGCCGCCGCCTGGGCGGGGATGGCGCACCGGCAGGAGGAACTCGCCGCCCGGGACCTGAAGGCCGGGTACCCGACGACGGCGGGGGCGCGCTACCTGCGCGCCTCGGTGTACCACGCGAGCGGGCAGCGGGAGATCCCGCTGGGGCCCGCGAAGTCGGAGAGCTACGCCGCGGCCCTGCAGGCGTTCGGGAACGCGATGGAGTGCGCGGCCCTGCCGCTTGAGCGCGTCCACATCGACTCCCCCGACGGCATGATGCCCGGCTACCTGATCGCGCCGGACGCCGGTGACCCGCGGCCGGTGGTGATCGTCTACGGCGGTCTGGACCTGACCAAAGAGCTGATGTACGCCGTGATGGGCACCGCGTTCGCCCGCCAGGGCGTCACCTGCCTGGTCATCGACACCCCCGGCACCGGGGAGATGGTCCGGCTGCGCGGCGTGCCCTCGCGCCCGGACTACGAGGTGCCCACCGCGGCGATCATCGACTACCTGGAGACCCGGCGTGACGTGGACGCCCGGCGCGTGGCCGTGCTCGGTATCAGCTTCGGCGGGTACTACGCGGCCCGCGCGGCGGCGTTCGAGCCGCGGGTCTCGGCCTGCGTCTCGTGGGCCGGCAACTGGGACTGCGGCGCGGTGTGGAGACGACGCTGGGACGACCGCTCCGGGTACGAGCCGGCGTCGTGGTTCCTGCCCTGGGTGCTCGGCACACCGAGCGTGGAGCGGGCCCTGGAACGGCTGGAGGAGTGGACGCTCGCGACCGTGTGGCCGCAGGTGACCCAGCCCCTGCTCATCGTGCACGGGGAGGACGACCGGGAGATCCCGGTCGCCGACGCGCGCCGCGCCTTCGAGGCGGCCGGGGCGGAGGACAAGACGCTGCGCGTGTTCGCCTCCGGGGAGGGCGGCGCCGAGCACATGCAGACCGACGACCCGGACCCGACCCTGCGGCTGATCGCCGAGTGGCTGTCGCTGCGGATACCGGCGGAGGCGGGCGACCTGCCCGTGGGGACGAACCTGCGGGCACCCTCGCCGCAGGCGGTCTGACCGCCGGGCCTCCGGCCTCAGGCATCCGAGACACCGACGGCCTCTTATCCCAGGCATCGGAAACACCGACGGAGAAGCGCCCCGCCACCTTGGGGCGCTTCTCCGTCTGTCCGGCCGGGTCTGCGTCGGCCGGGTTCTCACCGGTCGGGTCCGCGCCGACCAGGTCCGTGCCGGTCGGGGCCGCGCCGGCCGAGTCTGTGCCGCCGGTCCGCGCCGACCAGGTCCTCACCTGTCGGGGGCCGCGCCGACCGGCCCTGCTCCGGCCGGGGTACGCCCCGGCCGGGTACGGTGCGCGAGCCCGCGTCAGCCCGCGGGACGCCAGAACGGCAGGGACGCCTCATCGTTCAGCGGGACGAAGTCGACCTCGACCCGCATCCCGATCCGGACCTCGTCCACCTCGCAGCCGATCACGTTGCCCATGATCCGCGGCCCCTCGTCGAGTTCGACCACGGCGACCGCGTACGGGGTCCACTGGCTGAAGGGGAACGCCCCGTTCTGCCGCACCACGGAGAAGGTGTGCACGACGCCCCTGCCCTCGGTGGTCAGCCAGCCGGGCACGGCGCCGCACTCGACACAGATCTGCCGGGGGTAGAACTGCCGGTGGTTACACTCCGGGCACTCCTGCACCAGCAGCTCGCCGCGCAGCGTGGCCTCCCAGTACGGCCGGGTGGAGGCGTCGAGCAGCGGTACCGGACGGCCCTCCATCGGGGGCGCGTCAGCGGGTGTGGTGACGTTCGTCATGCCTTGTCCTTTCCGAGGATCACGGTGCCCATCGCCGACAGCCAGCCGCCCGAGCCGCACGCCAGGGCGACCTCGGCGCCCTCGACCTGCGCCTCGCCACCCTGACCGCGCAGCTGCCTGGTGGCCTCGATGAGCAGGAAGATGCCGCGCATGCCGGGGTGGCAGGAGCTGAGCGCGCCGCCGTCGGTGTTCAGCGGCAGGGCGCCGCCGAGCTGCAGCGCGCCGGAGGCCGCGAACGGGCCTCCCTCGCCCTTCTTGCAGAACCCGAGGTCCTCCAGCATGAGCAGCGCGGTGATGGTGAAGCTGTCGTAGAGCTGCACCGTGTCGACGTCGTCGGGGGTGAGGCCCGCCTGGGCGAAGGCCTCCTTCCCGCTGCGCTCCGCGGCGGTGCGGGTGTAGTCGGGCATCTGGCTGATGTTCCAGTGCGTCTGCGCCGACGCGGCGCCCAGCACGTACACCGGCGGCTGGCGCAGGTCGCGGGCCCGCTCGGCGGTGGTCACGATCACCGCGCCGCCGCCGTCGGAGATCACGCAGCAGTCCAGCAGGTGCAGCGGGTCGGCGATCATGCGGGAGTTGACCACGTCCTCGACCGTCATCGGCTTGCGGTACTGCGCGTTCGGGTTGAGCGCGGCGTGCGTGCGGCAGGCCACCGCGATCGCGGCCAGCTGCTCGGAGGTGGTGCCGTACTCGTGCATGTGCCGCTGCGCGGCCATCGCGTAGGCGCCGATCAGCGAGTTGCCCCAGGGCGACTCGAACTGCAGGACGCCGGGAACCGCCTCGCCGGGCTTCTTGGCGCCGAAGCCGGGGTTGGTGCCCGACTTGGTGTACAGGTCGGAGCCGTAGACGATGAGCACGTTGTCGCACAGGCCGGCCCGGATCGCGGCGGCCGCGTGCTGGACGTGCAGCTCGAAGCTGGAGCCGCCGACGGCGGTGCCGTCGAAGTAGCGCGGGTTGATACCCAGGATCTCGGCCATGGTGCCGGCGTTGTCGGGCTGCGCGAAGTCTCCTTGGGCGCACATGAACCCGTCGATCTCGCTCTTGGCGAGGCCGCAGTCGGCGAGTGCCCGCTGCGCGGCGAGCACGTGGTGCCCGACCGCGTCGAGATGCGGAGCCTTGGGGTAGTCGCTCAGGCCGATCCCGGCGATGACTGGCGTGCGGTCAACCATGGGTGTGGTCTCTCCTCGTGAGGGTGGTCAGCGGTTGGGAGCCGGCTCGCGCGGGAGGCCGAGGATGCGTTCGGCCATGATGTTGCGCATGATCTCGTCGGTGCCCCCGGCGAGGCGCAGGGACGGTGCGCTCAGCATGAGCTCGGCCCAGACGTAGGTGCCCCACTCGCCGGTGTCGGCGGTCATGCGGGCTCCGAGGACGCGGCCGGCGAGCGCGCCGATGGCGCGTACGTTCTCCGAGTCCATCAGCTTGATGATCGAGGCCTCGGCGCCGGGTTCGCCCCCTGCCGCGCGGGCGGCGGCACGCGCGGCGGTCCACCGGATGATGTCGCGCCGGATCGCGATCCGCGCGAACTCCGCCCGGATGCCGGTGTCGCCTTCGAGGCCGAAGTGCCGGATCAGGCCGAGCAGCCGCTCGACCGGGTCGGAGGCGGGCGGGGAGGTCCGGTAGCCCATGGACGCCCGCTCGTTGCCGAGCGTGGTCATCGCCACCTTCCAGCCGTCGCCCGGCTTACCGAGCACATGGCTGTCGGGGACGAACACGTCGTCCACGAACACCTCGTTGAACGCCTCGCCGCCGGTCATCTGGCGCAGCGGACGGATCTCCACGCCTGGGTCGTGCATGTCGATCATCAGCATGGTGAGACCGCCGTGCTTGGAAGCCTCGGGGTCGGTGCGGACCAGCATCTCGCCGATGTCGCTGTAGTGGGCGCCGGAGGTCCACACCTTCTGCCCGCTCACCCGCCAGCCGTCGCCGTCGCGGACCCCTCGGCTGCGGACCCCGGCCAGGTCGGAGCCGGCCTCGGGCTCGGAGAAGAGCTGGCAGGCGAGCAGGTCGGCCCGGTACAGCGCGCGGAGGTATTTCTCCTTCACCTCCGGGGTGCCCCAGGCGAGCAGGGTCGGCGCGACGATGTGGTGGCCGACGACGAAGCAGGCCTCCGAGGGCAGCTCGTAGTCGGCGGCCACCTCGTCGAACAGCTCCTGGAAGCGCGCCTCCCGGCCGCCGCCGCCGTACTCGGCCGGGCCGGTGAGCCAGCCGAAGCCGGCGTCGAAGAGCTCGCGGCGGAAGGCCGTCGCGGCCTCCACCATCCGCAGTTCCTCCTCGCGGGTCGGCTCGGCGCCGGAGCTCAGCTCGTCGGAGCCGACGCCCCAGCCCTCCTGCGCCTCGGGGAGCGGCTTGGCGTGCGCGTCGAGGAACGCCCGGACGGCGTCCTGGAACGCGGCGTCGCCGGTGGGTGGGTTTTCTGTCTGGTCGCTCACGCTTGCTCCCGCAGCAGACGGTGGAGCACCTTGCCGCTCGCGTTCTTGGGCAGGGTGCCGGTGTGGATTCGGATCTCGTCGGGCACCTTGTACTTCGCGAGGCGGTCCCGGCAGAAGCCCTGGATGCCCTCGGGCGTGGCCTCGGCCGCGGCCGTCTCGGTGAGGACGACGTGGGCTCGCACGGTCTGGCCCCAGTGCGGGTCGGGGACGCCGACGACGGCGCACTCGACCACGCCGGGGTAGGAGGACAGGACCGTCTCGATCTCGATCGGGTAGACGTTCTCACCACCACGGATGATCATGTCGTCCTTGCGGCCCGCCAGGTACAGGTAGCCCTCCTCGTCGAGGTAGCCGAGGTCGCCGCCCTTGAACCAGCCGTTCACCACCACCTCGGCGGTCTTCTCCGGGCGGCCGTGGTAGCCGCTCATCACCATGTCGCTGCGGGTGACGATCTGGCCGACCTCGCCGGTCGGCAACTCCCGGTCCTCGGTGTCCCAGATCCGCAGGTCGATGTTGTAGCCGGGGCGCCCCACCGAATTCAGCAGGTGCGGGTGCCCGTTCAGCGCGCGCAGATGGTCCTCGGGGGTGAGCACGCTCTGCATGCCCGCCTCGGTGCCTGCGCCGAAGCCGTTGTAGAAGTCGCAGTCCATCACCGCCATCGCCCGCACCAGCAGGTCGGGCGACATCGGCGCGGCACCGTAGAAGACCGACCGCAGCGCGGCGAAGTCGGCCGGGGCCACGTCCGGCTCCCGCAGCAGCGCGCTGATCATGGTCGGTACCAGGAACACGTCGGTGAGGCCCTTGCGGCACCACCTCAGCAGCTCCGCCGGGTCCCACTGCGGAATGATCAGTGACGTCGAGCTTCTCTGGATCGCGTTGAGCACCAGGCCGAGCCCGGCGACGTGGTACAGCGGGGAGGCCGAGTAGCGGAACTCGTCCCGCAGGAAGCGGTACTCCAGGACCGCGTTGGAGACCATCGTCTTCCACATGCGGTGCGACTGCATCACGCCCTTGGGCAGGCCGGTCGTGCCGCTGGTGAAGGCGAGCGCGACCACGTCCTCGTCCTCGACCGCGGCCGGTGTCGGGTCGCCGGCGGCGCCGAGCGCCAGGATCTCCTCCAGCGGGACGGTCCCCTCGACCGCCGTGCCGCGGCCGATCACGTGCGCCAGCTGCGGCAGCTCCGGCCGGGACCGCAGCACGTCGGGCGCGTACCGTTCGCCGACGAAGATCCAGGACGCCTCGGCGGTGCGCAGCAGGGTCGTGATCTCGGCGGGCGACAGCCGGTAGTTCAGCGGCACCGCCACCGCGCCGAGCTTGAACAGGGCGAGGAGGATCTCCACGTACTCCGGCGAGTCGGTGTCCAGGATCGCGACCCGCTCGCCCTGCCGCAGGCCCGTCTCCTGCATGCCGCGGGCGAGCCGGTGCACCCGGTCGCGAACCTCGGCGAAGGTGCGCGAGCCTTCGGCGGTGACGAAGCACTCCCGGTTCGGGGAGCGCCGCGCGGCCATGTCGATCCACTCCCCGATCCGGATCCCCGACAGGCGCTGCCCGGTCAGCGGGACCGGGCGGGTGCGCTGCTCGGTCATCTCACTTCCCCAGCATCTCGGCGAGGAGCTCCATCTCGGCCATGCTGTTGCCCGGCACCTGGTAGCCGGTGTCGTCGAAGATCTCGGTCAGGTGGTCGCGGACGTCCTCGGCGCTGAGGGAGTCGTTGACGTAGCCGCGGGTCATGCCCACGAACACCCTGGCCACCCGTCCGGCGCCCGCGCTGAGCACCTCGCCGGACAGCTCGCACGAGTCGTGGCACAGGTAGGCGACCACGGACGAGACCAGCGCGGGGTCCATCTTGTCGGCGATCGGGTTCTCGAAGCCCTCGGTCATCCGGGTGAGCGCCACCGGGCCGATCGCGTTCGCCTTGATGTCGTACTTGCGGCCCTCGATCGCGAGCACCTTGATCAGCCCGATCAGGCCCATCTTGGCCGAGGCGTACGACGCCTGGCCGAAGTTGCCGTAGAAGCCGGCCGAGGACGAGGTCACCACGACGCGTCCGAAGCCCTGCTCGCGGAAGACCCGCCAGGCCGGGCGGGTGACGTTGAAGGCGCCCTTCAGGTGCACGTCCAGCACCGGGTCCACATCGTCGGGGCCGGTGTTGTGGAAGGTCTTGTCGCGCAGGATGCCCGCGTTGTTCACCACGACGTCCACCTGCCCGAACGCGGAGAGCGCGGTCTGGATCAGGGCCTCGCCGCCCTCGGGGGTGGCGACGGAGTTGACGTCGGCCACCGCTGTGCCGCCGAGCGCCTCGATCTCCTTCACCACGATCGCCGCCCGGCCGCTCTCGACGCCGTCCCCCGACAGGGACGTGCCCATGTCGTTGACGACGACCCTCGCGCCGCGGCGCCCCAGTTCGAGAGCGTGGGCCCGGCCGAGCCCTCCGCCCGCTCCCGTGACCACGGCGACCCGGCCGTCGAAGCTAAGATCCACGGTGACTTCCTCCTCTGGCTGTGGCCCCATACCGGTGTCGGCTCGGCATCGGTAGGAACGATCGCCCATGGGGAGTTACTGTGGGCGTTACGGCTCTCGCCGCTCATGCCGAGTGCACATGCCCCTTCTAACGTCCTGGCCATGAGCGGACTTCAACAACTGGCCGACGCGACCGCGGCGTTCACCGGCCTCGCCGAGGAGCACGAGGAGTTCCGGGACAGCGTGCGGTCGTTCGTGGAGCAGGTCTCCCCGGAATCACAGGTACGCCGCCTGATGGACACCGAGCCGGGTTACGACCCGCGGGTGTGGCGGCAGATGGCCGATCAGCTCGGCCTGCAGGGAATCGCGATCCCCGAGCGCTTCGGCGGCTCGGGGGCCTCCTTCCTCGAACTGGGTGTGGTGCTGGAGGAGACGGGCCGTGCCCTGCTGGGCGGGCCGTTCTTCGCCACCGTGGTGCTCGCCGCCAACGCCCTGCTCCTGTCCGGCGACGAGCGTGCGCAGGAGGACTTCCTGCCGGGGATCGCCGCCGGTGACACGATCGCCTCGGTGGCGATCACCGAGTCGTCGGGGTCCTGGTCGCCCGGCGACATCGCGCTGCGGGCGTCGCACGAGGACGACGTCTGGCGGTTGTCGGGAACCAAGTCGTTCGTACTGGACGGGCACGCGGCCGATCTGGTGCTGGTCTTCGCCCGAACCGACGCCGGGCTCTCGCTGTTCGCCGTCTTCGGGGAGGCGTCCCGGCTGACCAGGACGCAGCTGCCGACGATGGACAGGACGCGTCGGCAGGCGGTGCTGGAGTTCGACCGTACCCCGGCCCGGCTGATCGGCGAGGAGGGCGCCGCGGGCCCCGTGCTGGAGCGCCTGCTGGACCTGGCCGCGGTCGGCCTCGCCGCCGAGCAGGTCGGCGGCGCCCAGCGGTGCCTGGAGATGTCGGTCGAGTACGCCAAGGTGCGCAGCCAGTTCGGCCGGCTGATCGGCTCCTTCCAGGCGATCAAGCACAGGTGCGCGGACATGCTGACGGCGGTCGAGTCGGCCCGGTCGGCGGCGCACTACGCGATGTACGCGGCCGGGGAGGACCTGCCGGAGCTCCCGGTGGTCGCCGCCCTGGCCAAGTCCTACTGTTCGGAGGCCTACACCATGGTCGCGGGCGAGAACATCCACGTGCACGGGGGCATCGGGTTCACCTGGGAGCACCCGGCACATCTGTACTTCAAGCGGGCGGCGTCCTCGGCGCTGCTCTTCGGCGACCCCGACCATCACCGGGCCCGGTACGCCGACGGGGTGGGACTGTGAGCACGCAGCCGGTCATCGCGGGCGACGACCTGCGCAGCGTGATGGCCTGCTTCGCCACCGGGGTGGTCGTGGTGACCGCCTCGGGGACGGACGGCCCGGTGGGGATGGCGGTGAACTCGTTCGTCTCGGTGTCGCTGGACCCGCCGCTGGTGCTGTTCTGCGCGGCGCGCACCTCGACCACCTGGCCGGCGATCCAGGCCGCCGGGCACTTCTGCGCCAACGTGCTCACGGCCGACCAGGAAGGGCTGGCCAGGCAGTTCGCCCGCCGCGGCGACCGGTTCGCGGGCGTGTCGCACAGCCCCGGCAGGACCGGCGCCCCCGTGCTGAGGGACGTGCACGCGCACGTGGAGTGCACGATCGTCGAAACCTATGAGGCCGGCGACCACACCCTGGTGCTCGGCCGGGTGCTGGAGCTCGCCGCCGACGACGAGGCCGCGCCGCTGCTCTTCTACCGCAGCGCCTACCGGCTGTTCTGACCAAGATCCCGATGGACTCGACGAAGGAGTGACAAGTGGTTGCCGCGATCCGCAATGCCGAGTGGTGCGCCTGGTTCCCTGAGGACTACCGGTGGTCGTACAACGTGATGCTGGTGTTCGCCGTGGTGCCGACCGGCGGTGCCGAGGTCGGCGAGATCGACCGGGTCTGTCGGCGGCTCGCCGGTCACGTGGGTGACGACGAGCGCTGGTTCCGCGAGTGGGGCGCGATGGGCGACCACGTCCGGGGCCTCGCGGAGAAGGCCGAGGCGCGGGGTGACCGCCGCGCGGCCGTCGCGCACTACCGCCGGGCCACCAGCTACTACTTCGCCGCCGAGCGGTTCCGTTTCCCCAAGGACGAGGAGGCACTGACCTCCTACCGGGCGATGACGGACTGCTTCCGGCTCGCCGCCGAGCTGGACGACCGGTACACGATCGAGCACGTGGAGATCCCGTACGAGGACACCGCGCTGCCCGCGATCTTCATCTCCGCAGCCTCCTCTCCCGACGACCGGCGGCCCGCGGTGCTGTTCATGAGCGGGTTCGACGGCAACAAGGAGCACAACTGGTTCCTCGGCGCCGAGGACCTGATCGCCCGCGGCGTCTCGGTGCTGTCGCTGGACAGTCCCGGCGTCGGCGAGGCCGTACGCTTCCGCGGCATTCCGCTGCGGCACGACTACGAGGTGGCCGGCGGCGCGGCGATCGACTGGCTGGAGGGCCGCTCGGACGTGGACGCCGACCGGATCGGCGTGATGGCGCTGAGCCTGGGCGGCTACTACGCCTCGCGCTGCGCCAGCATGGAGCCCCGGTTCAAGGCCTGCGTCGCCTGGGGCGCGATCTGGGACTACCACCGGATCTGGAGCGAGCGGATCGAGGCCGCGTACGCCAAGCAGCTGCCGGTCCCCGGTGAGCACCTGGTCTGGTCCACCGGGACCTCCTCCAACACCGAAGCGTTGCGGCTGCTGGAGGATTTCCGGCTGGCCGACGTGGTGCCCCGGATGACCTGCCCGTTCCTGCTCGCGCACGGTGAGGACGACCAGCAGGTGCCGGTGTCGGACGCCCACCTGCTGTACGACGCCTGCGGCTCTGCGGACAAGACGCTGCGGATCTTCACCAACGAGGAGGGGGCCGCGCAGCACTGCCACATGGACAACCTGTCGATCGCGGTGCCCGAGATCAACGGCTGGCTCGCCGACCGGCTCGGCGCCTCCGCCGGATAACGGCCCTGCGAAGGCGCAGGTTCGGATAACGACCGGCTTAACGGCGGGCGGCCTAGCGTGCTCCTGTCGGAGAGCGGTCGCTCCACCCACGATCCACCACGACCGCCGTGCCCGGCACGACCCATCTGGAGATTTCGATGACCACTGGTAAGCCCCGCCCGCTCATCTCGGTCGACTCCCACGTCGTGGAGCCGAAGGACCTCTGGCTCAAGCGGCTGCCGCAGCGCTTCCAGCACCAGGCACCCCAGGTCCAGTCCACCGACAAGGGCGACTTCTTCATCGTGCCCAACACCGGAATGTCGCCCAAGCCGGTCGGCACCGAGGGCGCGATGATCAACACAAAGATCAACAGTGTGATCACCAAGCCCACCGGTTACCGCTTCGAGGACCAGCGGCCCGGTGCGTACGACCCGGTCGCCCGGCTGGAGGACCAGGACAGCCAGGGCATCCTCGCCGAGATCGTCTACCCGGGCTGGCTGATCGTGCACAGCATCCCCGACTTCGAGCTCAAGGTCGCCTGCGTGCGCGCGTACAACGACTGGCTGTTCGAGGAGTTCTGCTCGCACAACCCCGACCGGCTGATCGGCGCGGTCGCGCTCCCCGTCGGCCCCGGCCCCGTCGAGCCCGCGATCGAGGAGGCCAGGCGCTGGGCCGAGCGCGGCGCCAAGACCTTCCTGCTCCCGCAGGCGGTCCCCGGCATGGCCTGGGGCGACGACCACTGGGAGCCGCTGTGGTCGGTCCTTGAGGAGATCGGGCTGCCCGTCGGGTTCCACCAGGCCGCCGGTCAGGTGGCCATGTTCAACGACAAGACCACCCCGGGCGTGTTCTGGACCACCGCCGTCGGCAACAAGATCAGCCTGGGCTGGGTGTTCATGCAGCTGGTCTACGGCGCGGTCCCCGAGCGCCACCCGAACCTGCGGTTCATCCTGGTCGAGGGCGGCATCGGCTGGATCGCCTTCCAGCTCAACACCATGGACCACCTGTTCACCGACCACCACCGCTGGACGATCCCCGAGCTGGCGATGAAGCCCAGCGACTACTTCAACCGCAACTTCTGGGCCACCTTCGAGGACGACCGGCCGGGCATCCTCACCCTGCCCATGCTGGACGAGAAGCGGCTGATGTGGGCCGGGGACTACCCGCACACCGAGGGCAACTTCCCCTACTCGCAGGAGCAGGTCGCGCACGACTTCCAGGGCATCGAGGAGTCGGTGGTCTCCGCGATCACCCACGACAACGCGATCGACCTGTTCGGCCTCTCGCTGCCGAGGCTCGTCAAGGCCTGACGGTGGCGCCCCAGACCGTCAGGGCCTGACCGTGCCCCTGCTCGTCAGGCCCTGACGGCGCTCCTTGCTCGTCAAGGCCTGACGGTCTGGGGCCCTTCGACGGCCCGTCAAGGCCCGACGGTCTCCCGGCCCGTCAAGGTCTGACGGGCACGTCCGGATCCGGCGGCGGTCGTCACGACCGCCGCCGGACCGCTTCCCCGGCCCGCGTCCACGGCCCGAGCGACGTGCTCGGAAGGCCGCGGGGTCAGCTCCCGCGCAGCTCGCTGACGAGCTGCCGGGTCGTCGGCGTCGGCCCCACTCCGAGCTCGGCCAGGGCCTTGGTGAGCCGCTGGAACTCGGCCAGCACCGCGTGCGGCGCGCCCAGCGCCCCCTCCACCTGCATCCGTACGCAGTAGGCGGACTCGCAGAACGGATCCCGGTTGATCGCGAACGAGGCCGCCCCCCTGGCACGCTCCAGATAGCCGAGCGACAGCGCCACCTCGGCGGCGTCGACCGCCGCGTTGACGATCATCACCTCCAGCTCGTGCCGGCGCTCCTCGGCCCACTCCAGCTCGCTCTCCGGCAGGTAGGGCCCCTCGACCAGCTCCAGCGTCGACTCGATCCGCTCCAGCCGCTCCACGCCGCGCAACCCGTACGCGTCCTTGATCATCCGTTCGAAGCGCAGGTCGGTGCTGTCCACGTACAGGCCGTCGGCCCAGCGGACGTGGCTCTGCGAGGTCCTGGCGAGGTTCACCCCGGTCGCCTGGCGCAGCTTGTGCACCACCTGGCGGAAGTAGTTGCCGCCTCGGCGCGGATCGGCGTCGGGGAAGAGCCGCTCCTGCAACCGGTGCCGCTCCACCCCCTCGGGGTGCAGCGTGAGGTAGGCGGCCAGCTCCAGCACCTTGGTCCGGCGCGAGCAGCGCGGCACACCGTCCACGATCAGGTCGAGCACCGGGCCGTGCGTGTGCACGTCGACGACGATCACCCGCTCGGAGGCCGCGACCGGCTGGCGCTTGCGCGCCTCCGGTGGCTGGTGGCCGACCAGCTGACGCCAGCGGGTGCCGCCGACGTCGTTCTCGATCTGGCGGCGCAGCACCCCCGGCACGTCGTTCAGCGCGTTCTTCAGGATGAACAGGCAGCCGATCGCGTTCGCGGTCTCGTAGGCGAGCTCGACCGAGGCCGACGCCGCCTCGGCGTTGCCCAGCCTGGCCTCTGCCTCGGCCAGGTAGGTGGCGGCGAAGGGCAGCATCAGGGTACGGCCCGCCGCCCGCATCGCCTCGGTCGCGCTGCGCAGCACCCGCGCGGCGTCCTCCGGCCGGTCGATCCGCAGGTAGGCCAGGCCCTGGAAGGTCTGGCCCCACTCGGCGTAGCAGCGGTTGCCGCTCGCGGCCGAGCGGCTGATCGCGTCGGCCAGGGTCATCCGGGCGTCGTCCACCCTGCCCAGGGTGAGCTGCAGGACGCCGACCACGACCTCGAAGCAGGGCTCCCAGCCGAACCGGGTCCTGCGGCTGTGCTCGACCGCCGACTCGGCGGCCCACAGCGCCTTCTCCGTCTGCCCCTCGGCCCACAGCAGCCACGCCTCGTGGAAGAACCACAGGTCGGTGTGCGCGCCGAACTTGATCGTCTCGGGAACCTCGTCCAGCAACTCGCGGGCGAGCGTCAGCTCGCCGCGCCAGACCAGGGCGAGCAGCGGGTGCGGGGTGCGGAAGAACGAGCGCGGCGGCCAGTCGCCCTCCTCCGGCAGCATCCGCAGCAGCTGGTCCAGCCGCCCCTGCACCAGCAGACCCCAGGAGTACACGCGCTCGCTGTCCACCCAGTCCCTGCCGGGTGGGGAGGCGACCGGCTCGCGGCCCGCCACCGCCTCCAGTTCGTAGCGGACCGCCTCGGCCCTGAAGTCGCCCTCGTAGTTGCGGATCAGCTCAAGCGCCTGCGCCGGGCGCCACTGCATGGCGTATCCGACGAACGCGACCGCGCCGGGGTCGGACTTGGCCACGTCGCCGAGCACGCCCTCCTGGTGCAGCCTGCCGATCAGCGCCTGCGCCTCGGGGATGCGCCGCACCCCGTACAGCGCGCGCAGCAGGGCACCGAGCAGGACCGGCCGGGACTCGACCACCTGGATGCCGAACGTCTCCAGCCAGCGCAGCAGGACCCGCCAGTCGGCGCGGGCGGACAGCGCGGCGACGGCGCTCTCGGCCACGTCCGCGGCCTTCTCCACCTCCCCCGCCTCCAGGTAGGTCTCGACCGCGTCCTCGTGCATCCCGGTCTCCTCCAGGAGCCGGGCGTAGCGGCTCTGCAGGCCGGGCAGCTCGCCGGGCAGCCGCGCCTGCAGCTGCTCGCGCAGGTACTGGCGGAACCGGGGGTGGTAGACGAGCGCGCGGTCGGCCTTGGTCGCCGGCAGGTGCCGCGAGCCGAGCGACTGCCACAGCCGGTAGCCTTCCTCGCCGCAGAGGGCGACCGCGGCCCGCGCGGTGACGATGGCCGGGATCGAGGTGCGGAGCAGGAAGTCCTGCTCCTCCTGCGGGAGGCGGGCCAGGATCTCCCTGGAGACGAAGCCGGCCAGCGCGTCCGGCCCGTTCTCGGACTTGAGGCCGGGGACGATGTCGAAGGCGACGGCGGCGATCCAGCCCTTGGTGGCCTCCATCAGCGGCGCCGGGTCCCGTCCGTCCTGGCCGTGCGCGGCGAGCAGCGTGCGGGCCTCGTCCATGTCGAGGGCGAGGTCCTCGCCGCTCATTCTGGCGATCCTGCCCTGCATCATCATCCGGCCGATCGGGCCGCTCAGGTCCTCGCGGCTCAGGATGACCGTACGGACACCCGGCGGCAGGTAGTCGAGGAAGATACCGAGTACGGCGAGCGCCTCGTCCGCGTCCACCAGCCACTCGCAGTCGTCCAGGACGAGCAGCAGGGACGTGTCGGCGACGCTCTCGGCGAGCATCGCGGCCACCTCGGTCGTCGGGAAGCCCTCCGCCAGGGCGGACTCCACCGTCCTGGGCGCCTCGGGATTCAGGCCGGACAGCGCCTCGGCCAGGTAGACCATCAGCCGGGACGGGCTGCGGTCGCCGGCGTCGAGCGTGAGCCAGGCCAGCGGCCAGCCGAATCGCGTGGCGAACATCCGGGTCTGCACGGTCTTGCCCGAGCCGGCCGCAGCGAAGATCACAATCGTCTCGTGAGACTCCAGGAAGGCGGCGAACTGTTCGTCCAGCCGGTCCCTGGTGATCGTCCCACGCGGCAGTCCAGGGGGTTGGACTTTGTGACTCAAGATCATGCCAGCCTCAGTTCACCAGAACGTAGCTTCACGGCAACTCCACAGAAACCCCCGTCGAGTGAAACCGCACTTCAATCAAGTGCTATGGCAATACTTATGTCAAGAGTCTTGCCGTTTTTAATACCCTTTTCGACACATTGTGGGCTTTATTGATCACTGCGACCTAAGTAACGGATAGTGAGGATCGCCGTCGGCTTCCAGCGGTCCCCGCCCGTCGATGCTGCGCCGCCGGGCGTCACCTCGGCCATCACCCGGGCCACCGCCGTGACGCCCCCCGATCCGGCCCCGGGCCCATAACGGTGGTGGTAACGCCGGGTGGGGTGAGGTGACCGTAGAGCCACCCTTCCCGTACGCGAACGGAGCCCCTCGGTGTTCTACTACTTCCCGGACAACTACATGTGGTCGTCGGCCTTCAACCTCGCCCTGATGGCGGGCGGCTCGCTCGGCGAGATGAACCGGTGGCTGTCGCCGCTGCGCGAGGGCGAACCAGACAACGAGGCCTGGGGCAAGGCGTGGGCGGGGATGGCCGAGCAGCAGGAGACGCAGGCCGCGGAGGACCTCTCCGCCGGGCTGCGCCGCAGCGCCGGCCTTCGCTACCTGCGCGCCTCGGTCTACCACGCCAGCGGTGAGCGGCAGATCCCCCCGGGCCCTGAGAAGAGCGCGAGCTACCAGGCCTCGCTGGACGCCTTCGAGAAGGCGATCGAGCTGGTGCCGCTGAACGTGGAGCGGATCGAGGTGGACTCGCCCGACGGCGTACTGCCCGGCTACCTCATCCCGGCCAGGACCGCCGAACCCGCCCCGGTCGTGATCTTCTACGGCGGCTTCGACGTCACCAAGGAGTTCCTCTACGGCTTCATCGAGGAGGAGTTCGTCCCCCGGGGCATCAGCTGCCTGGTGATGGACAGTCCCGGCGTGGGCGAGCCGCTGCGGCTGCGCGACGTGCCCTCGCGTCCCGACTACGAGGTGCCGACCGCTGCCGTGATCGACTACCTGGAGACCCGCTCCGACGTGGACGCGAGCCGGATCGGCGTGATGGGGATCAGCCTCGGCGGCTACTACGCGCCGCGGTCGACCGCGTTCGAGCCCAGGATCAAGGCCTGCGCCGCCTGGGGCGGCATCTGGGACTGGGGCGCCACCTGGGAGAAGCGCTGGGCGACCCGGTCCAAGACCGTGTCCGTGCCGTGGTTCCAGCTGCCCTGGGTGATGGGTACCGACACCATGGAGGCCGGCCTGGAGCGCGTCAGGCAGTGGACGCTGGTGGACGTACTCCCCAAGATCACCCAACCGCTGCTGATCGTGCACGGCGAGAACGACCGCCAGGTCGCGGTCGAGGACGCGCACAAGGCCTACGCGGCGGCCGGTTCCGCGGACAAGACGCTGCGGATCTTCACGGTCGCCGAGGGCGGCGCCGAGCACTGCCAGACCGACGAGCCCGACCCGGCCCGCCAGCTGATCGCCGACTGGTTCGGCCAGCGCTTCGGCACCCTGCCGGCGCAGGACTGACCCGCCGCCGTCCACGAGTTCGCCAGGATTTCGTGAGAATGAGGAGACATCGGCATGAGTAGTGACACCGGCGGCGTGTCCGCACGCAAGGTGACGCTCGACGACGTGCACGCACTGTGCGACCGGTACCGGAACTGGGGCAAGTGGGGCCCGGACGACCAGCTCGGCACACTCAACTACATCGAGCCGGAGATGATCGTCGCCGCGGCGGGGCTGGTCCGGCAAGGCAAGATCATCTCCTGCGCGCTGCCCTACGACGGCAACGGCCCCCAGAACGGCTGGGGCGGACGGGTCAACCCGCTGCACTTCATGCTGCAGGACGGCGGCGACGCGGCCATCGGCGCCCAGGACCACATGGCCCGGCTGAGGTACGCCGACGACGCGATCTACATGCCCCTGCAGTCGGGCACCCAGTGGGACGCGCTGTCGCACGTGTTCTACGACGGCAAGATGTACAACGGCTACGGGCAGGAGCACGTCTCCAGCACCGGGGCGGAGAAGAACGCGATCCACCTGATGACCGAGAAGGTCGTCGGACGCGGTGTGCTGCTGGACATCCCCCGCCACCGCGGCGTGCCCTGGCTGGAGCCGGGTCAGGGGATCGACAGCGCCGAACTGGCCGCGTGCGCCGAGGCCCAGGGGGTCGTCGTCGGCCGCGGTGACTTCGTGCTGGTCAGGACCGGTCACATGGCGATGTGCCGGGAGCAGGGCGCCTGGGGCGGTTACGCCGCGGGCGACGCCCCCGGCCTCACCCTGGACTCGGCGCACTGGATCTGCGGGAACGAGATCGCCGGGGTCGCGACCGACACCTGGGGCATGGAGGTGCGGCCGAACGAGCTGGAGGAGATCTTCCAGCCGGTGCACATCGTGCTGCTGGTCAACGCGGGACTGCTGATCGGCGAGATCTTCGACCTGGAGAAGCTGGCCGAGGACTGCGCGGGCGACGGCGTGTACGAGTTCATGTTCGCCGCGGGGCCGCTCCCGTTCACCAAGGCGGTCGGTTCTCCCCTCAACCCGATGGCGATCAAATGAACATCGACGAACTCGACCGGCTCCCGGTCGCCTGGGAGCCGGACCCCGCCGACTTCCCCGCCACCCCGCTGGGACGGATGGCGGCCAGGCACGGAATCACCACCTTCGAGGAGGTGGCGGCCCGCGCCGCCGCCGACCCCGAGTGGTTCTGGGGCGCCGCCGCCGACGACGTGCTGCGCTGGCGGCGGCCGTACGACAAGGTGCTCGACCTGTCGGACGGCCCGCAGTTCCCGCACTTCTTCAAGGGCGGCGGGCTCAACTGGGCCGACTACGCGGTGGACCGATGGGTCGAGGAGAACCGCGGCGACGACGAGGCGATCGTCTGGGAGGGCGACGACGGCTCGGTCCGCACCGTCACCTACGGCGAACTGAAGGAGCAGATCGACCGGGCCGCGGGCGCGTTCACCGCGCGCGGCGTCGGCATGGGCGACGTGGTCGCGCTGTACCTGCCGATGGTGCCCGAGGCCGTGGTGGTCGTACTGGCCGCCGCCAAGATCGGCGCCGTCGTGGCACCGTTCTTCAGCGGCTTCGGCCCCACCCCGGTGCGCGAACGGCTGCTGGACTCCGGCGCCAAACTGATGGTCACCGCGGACGGCTTCGAGCGCCGAGGCAAACTCGTCCCGATGAAGGAGACCTTCGACGAGGCCGCCGAGGGCCTGTCGGAGCTGCGCACCGTACTGGTGGTGCGTCGGCTGGGCCGGGACGCCCCGATGGCCGCGGGCCGCGACGAATGGTGGGACGAGGCGCTCGCCGCGGCCGAGCCCGTCGAGGAAACCCCGGTCCTGGACGCCGAGACCCCGTGCATCCTGCTGTACTCCTCGGGCAGCACCGGCCGGCCCAAGGGCTGCCTGCACACCCACTCCGGCCTGCCGTTCAAGTTCGCGCAGGAGGCGAGGCACGGGTACGGCATGGACAGGGGCGACCGGCTGCTGTGGCTCACCGACATGGGCTGGGTGATGGGCGTCTACACGATCACCGCCGCCCTCACCAACGGCGCCACCGCCGTGCTGTACGAGGGCACCGCCGACCATCCCACGCCCGACCGGCTCTGGTCGCTGGTCGAGCGGCACCGGGTGACGGTGCTGGGCGTCTCCCCCACCCTGGTCAGGATCCTGGCGGGCCTGGGCGACCAGTGGCCGGACGCGCACGAGCTGCCCGACCTGCGGGCGATCTGCAGCACCGGCGAGCCGTGGAACCTGGAACCGTGGTGGTGGTGCTTCCGCCACGTGGGCAAGGGGCGGATGCCGATCGTCAACATGAGCGGCGGCACCGAGTGCGGCGCGTCCATCGTGAGCGGCTCGGTGCACCGGCCGATCAAACCCGCCGGGTTCTCCGGCCCCACCCTGGGCATGGCGGCCGACGTGTTCGACCCCGACGGGCGCTCGATCCGGGGCGAGGTGGGCGAGCTGGTGGTACGTGGTCCGTGGCCGGGCATCACCAAGGGGTTGTGGGACGGCCCCGAGCGGTATCTGCGGACGTACTGGAGCCGCTACCCGGGCACCTGGCAGCAGGGCGACTTCGCCTACGTCGACGCCGACGGGCACTGGTTCCTGCTGGGCCGCTCCGACGACACCATCATGCTGGCCGGCAAACGGGTCGGCCCCGCCGAGATCGAGTCGCTGCTCGTCGACGACCCCGAGGTGGTCGAGGCGGCGGCGGTCGGCGTCCCCGACGAGCTGAAGGGCGAGGCGCTGGTCTGCTTCGTCGTGCTCGCCGAAGGCGCCGACCCGGCCCTGGTCCTGCCCAGGCTGGAGGCGTCGGTGGTGGCGAGGGAGGGCAAGGCGACCCGGCCCAAGGCGGTGCACGCGGTGCCCGCTCTGCCGAAAACGCGCAACGGGAAGGTGATGCGACGGGTGGCGCGGGCGGTCTACATCGGGGCGGACCCGGGCGACGTGACCGCGCTGGAGAGCCCGGAGCCGCTGGCCTCGCTGCCACGGCAGGCGAGCACCGTCTGACCCGCGCCGACGGCGCCCCCGCGAGTCGCGGGGGCGCCGTCGGCGTCACGCGTACCGAAGCACCCTGCCGGTCGCGGGTGCACCGGTCGCGGCTCGCGGTCGCCCGTCATACCGAAAGGCGCCCCGGCCGGTCAGCCGGGGCGCCGTGGTCGCGGCCGGTCAGCCGGCCGGGGCGAGGAGGGCGCGCTTCTCCGCCACGATCTCGGCGAGGGCCTCCTCCAGCGGCCAGCGCGTCTCGTAGCCGTAGTCCCGCCGGAAGTACGTGTCGTCGAAGTTCATCGGCCAGCGGTGGTCGGCGTCGGCGGGCTCGATCCTGGCGCCGGGGATCAACCCGCGCGCGATCTCCGCCATCTCCCCGACGCTGCGGTAGTCGCCGCGCACGTGGTAGGCGTTGTGCAGGGGCTCGGGCCCCTGGCTCGCCCGGACGAACGCGTCGGCCGTGTCGTGGATGTACACCATGTTCATCATCGACCCGGAGTGGAACGCGGGCCGCCCCGTCTCGCCGGCCAGCGGCTTGGTGACCAGCTCGTCGATCAGTCGGCGGGCGGTGCCGATCAGGCAGGCGGCGCCGTAGGCCAGGCCGATCCTGATCGAGGTGTTCACCACGCCCAGCGAGCTCCGGTAGTACTCGCCCATCGTCTCGCCGAAGACCTTGCTGCCCTCGTACACGTCGCCGGCGTGGATCCTGGCGTCCTCGGTGATCGGCTCCCCCGCGCCGTACTCGGCCGGGTCGAACAGGGCGGCGCTGCTCGCCAGCACCGTGCGCTCCACGCCGAGCAGCCTGGCCGCCTCCAGCACGTTGTAGGTGCCGACGATGTTCGACTGGATGCACTGCCCGCGCTGCGCCGCCGACCGGTCGTGCAACTCGGCGGCGAGGTGGATGACCCGATCCACCCGGTGCGTGCTGACCAGGTCGGCGACGAGCGCGAAGTCGGTGACGTCCCCCTCGACGAAGGTGAGCGCGTCCGGGGCGCCGGACGGCTCGGCCGCCCACTCGGGCCGCCGGTCGAGCGCGACGACCCGGTGGCCGTCGCGCAGCAGCCGGTCGACGACGTACGAGCCGATGAACCCGGTCGCGCCGGTGACCAGATAGGTCATCGTGATTACTCCTGACTTTCAAGGGGTTGAGGAAGTGCGGGGAGAGGGGGCGTCACGCGGTGCTCGGGCGGTATCCGGCGTCGACCTGGAGCGCGGCACCGGTGACCGAGCGGGCGTCGTCCGAGGCCAGGTAGGCGAAGGCCGCCGCGACCTCCTGTGGATCGATCATCCGGCCGAGCGCCGTCTTGGCCGCGTACCTCGCCTCCAGGCCGTCGTCCGCCGCGCCCGCCGCCGCGAAGATCGCGGTCTTCGCCGGACCCGGCACGACCGCGTTCACCCGCACCCCGTCGGGGCCGTAGGCGAGGGCGAGCGAGCGGGTCAGGTGCACCACGGCCGCCTTGGCCAGCCCGTACGCCGGGGCACCAGGGGTGGGCCACAGCGCCGCAGCCGAGGCCGTGTTCAGGATGACGCCGCCGCCGCGCGGCCGCATGGACGCGAGGGCCGCGCGGCAGCCGTACCAGACCCCGGCCACGCAGATCCGCCACAGGCGCTCGAAGTCCTCGTCCGCGCCGTCGGCGTCGATCGGGCCCCCGGCGATGACGCCGGCGTTGTTCACCGCGATGTCGCACCGGCCGAAACGGTTCACGGCCGCCGTGAAGGCGGCCTCCACCTGCTCGGCGCTGCCGACGTCCGTGCGCTGGAACACCACCCGCTCTCCCGAGGGGTCGATCTCGGCGGCGACGGCGGCGGCCGACTCGGCGAGGTCGGCGAGCACCACCGAGGCGCCCTCGGCGAAGAAGCGTTCGACCGTGGCGCGTCCGATGCCCGAGCCGCCGCCGGTGACCACTGCCGTACGGCCGTCCAGCCGCCCGGTCACAGGGCCGGTCACAGGGCCGGTCACGAGGCACCGCCCGACAGGCGCAGGTGCTTGTCCAGGAAGGCCCCGGCGATCTCGGCGGTGGTGTCCACCAGTGGTCCCATCGGCCCGCCGTGGCCGCCCTCCGGCGGCAGGTGCAGCTCCTTCGGCTCCCCGGCCCGCGCGTACACGGCCCGGGAGTGGTCGGCGGAGATCACCGTGTCGTCGACCGGGGTGATCAGGCACAGCGCGCGCGGCGCGATGGCGGGCGCGAGGCTCTCCGGCGAGAAGTCCAGTGCCAGCCGGGCGTTCTCCAGCGGATATCCCTCGGGGTAGACCGACCGGATGAACGCGGCCTCGGCGTCGAGGGCCGGGCTCGGCGGCAGCGGCATCAGCACCGACAGCGGCACCCGCTCACCCGCCCCGGTGCGCGCACCCTCCGCGTCGCCCTCCCCCGACCCGGTACGCGCACCCTCCGCGTCGTCCCCTCCGGACCCGTTGCGCGCCCGCTCCGCGTCGTCGCGCTCCAGCCGCGCCAGCAGTGCGGGCAGGTCCGCACCGTGCAGCTCCTCCAGCCAGCGCCGCCCGTCGGCGAGCGGGACCAGCGAGAGGCACGCCTTCAGCCGCTCGTCGGCGGCCGCGGCGGCGACCGCGATCGCCCCGCCGAAGCTGGCGCCCATCACGCCCAGCGCCGAGCCGTCGATCTCCGGCCGTCCGGCCAGGTAGGTCGCGGCGGCGGAGACGTCGCGTACCTGCTCGGCCGGGTCGCAGCGCAGCCGGGCGCCCTCGCTGTCGCCGAAACCGCGGTGGTCGATGGCGAGGACGGCGTACCCTCGCTGGGCGAGCCGCCCGGCGAGCGGCAGCACACGGAAGTTCACCGCGCCGCTCCAGCCGTGGCTCGCGACGAGGGCCGGTACCGCCCCGGCCCGCTCCCTCGGCGTCACCAGGACGCCGCGCAACCGCAGGCCGTCGCTCTGGAAGTGGACGATCTCGGCGTCGACCTCGGGGCCGCCGGAGAGGTTGAGCTGGATGCCGTCGTCTGCCGACACGATCACGTGGCAGGACCCCCGTTCGGATGGTTCCGGTACTCGGCTGGTTTCCGGTACTCCGCGCCACGTAACGCGACCCCCCATTACCCGCCGCGTTACGCCGTGCGCGGGTGCGACCGGGTGCTCTCGACCGGGTGTAGTGAGGGCGGGAGAAAGGAGCCCGGCATGGGCAAGGGACCGCTGCCGATCGAGGCGGACGAACTGTACGACTACCTGCTGACGCGCAAGAGCCTGCACCTGGCCACGCTGAACCCCGACGGCTCACCGCATCTGGCCACGATGTGGTTCGGCCTGATCGACCATGACATCGTGATGTGGACCCAGCGGAGCTCGGTGAAGGCGCGCAACCTGCGGAACGACCCCCGGATCACCTGCCTGGTGGAGTCCGGCGACGACTACTCCGAGCTGAAGGGCCTGACCGTGTCGGGCCGGGTGGACCTCGTCGAGGACGACGAGACCATGCTGCGCATCGGCGAGGCGATCATCTCGCGCAACTACACCGAGGCCAACAGGCCCGACTACCGGAAGATGGCGCTGTCGGGCCTGCGGGTCGGCATCGTGGTCCGCCCCGAGCACTGGTCGAGCTGGGACTTCGCCCGGACGGTGAAGCGCCGCTAGGACCGCTCGGCCGGCCGAGGTCGCCCGGCCGCGAAACCACTCAGCCCCTCGGAACCGGGGCCGTCGCGAGGGCGGGCAGCAACTCGCCGAGCACGGCGGCCCCGTGCCGGTCCGACTCGTCAAGCGGGTGCAGGATCAGGTCGGTGACGCCGAGACCGGCCAGTTCGGCCAGTTGCTCGGCACAGGACTCGACGTCCCCGTAGACGGTGGCCTCCCTGCCGTGCTCGGGGCCTCCGTAGAAGGCGGAGAACCAGGCGTCGACCGTCCGCTCGGCCCGGGAGCGCCGCGGCTCGACGAGCAGGTACACCCGCTTGGCCACGGCCAGTGTCTCCCTGGCCCGCCCCTCCTCGGCGAGGACCTCGTCCAGCCGGGCGGCCAGCTCGGCGAACCGCGCGGTGGGCTGCCGTCCGGCGGCGACCCAGCCCGACCCGAGCCGCGCCGCCCGGCGCAGCGCGGGGACCGACCCGCCGCCGACCCAGAGCGGGGGCGGCGCGATCGGACGCGGGCTGATCCCGACCCCGGTGAACGGCCAGATCGGGCCTTCGTGGTCGACCTCGTCCTCGGTCCAGAGCCGGCGCACCGCGGTGAGGAACTCGTCCAGCACCGCCCCCGGCCCCCAGTCGTCCAGTCGCAGCGAGGGAAACAGCCGGCGGTCGCCGCTGCCGACCCCGACGACCAACCGGCCGTCGCCGCCGAGCCGGTCGAGGCTCGCCAGCTCCTTGGCAGCGGTGATCGGGTTGCGCCCGGGGGCGACCAGCACCGCGACCCCCAGCCGTACCCGGGAGGTGTGCGCCGCGGCGAAGCCGAGCATGCCGACCGGCTCCGGCGTCGGCGTCCGGCCCGCGAGCTGGTCCAGGGTCCACAGCGCGTCGATCGGCGAGGCGTCGGCCTCGCGCAACCAGGTCGCGATCTCCTTGGGGGCGGTGCCGGCGGCGAAGCGCAGCGGCAGGTTGAGCCCGATCCGCGGTCGTGCAACGGCGGACACTCGTGCCTCCTCGGCGACGGCGTCTCGCCGTCGCGAAACGGTGGCGGCCAGCGTGTCCGGGCGCACGTTACCCACGACGTTACGAACCACGTCCGTAACCCCGGGGTAAACGACGACGCGCGAAGATCATGATCACCGAGCAGGAGGGACAAGCATGGCAGTCGAACGCTTCCCGGTCGAGGGGGGCCACATCATGATGTTCGCGCGGGCCATAGGCGACCTCGACCCCGCCTACCACGGCGCGATGACCGGTGCTCCCGCGATCGCCCCGCCGACCTTCATCTGGGCGGCCGATCACTACGACCCCGACAGCGCGGTCCGCCCGAAGCCGGGCGAGCCGTGGGTCGGGTCGGGGAGCACGCCGTCGGGGACGGGCGGTCCCGAGCCTTCCGACCTCGGTCTGCACGCCGAGCAGCGGTTCGAGTACCACCGGCCTGTGCGCGAGGGCGACGTGCTGAGCTCGGTGGAACGCCCCGGCCGTACCTGGACCAAGGAGGGCCGGCGCGGCGGTGTGCTCACCTTCGCCGAGCGGGTCACCGAGTACCGCGACCAGGACGGCGAACCGGTCGTCACCTCGACCCTGGTGACGGTGCGGACCGCCCGTCCGGTCGGAGCGGGCGAATGAGCGCCGCCTCCCCCGCCGCCGCGAACAGCGCGGCGAACAGCGCAGTGGACGTCGCGGCGAACAGCGCAGTGGACGTCGCGGCGAACGTCTCGGTGGACGTCTCGGTGGGCCAGACCAGGGAGCTGACGCTGGTCAGGGACCTCACCCGGACCAGGATCGTCCAGTACGCGGGCGCGTCCGGCGACTTCAACCCGGTGCACACCGACGAGCGGTTCGCGGTGGAGGCCGCCGGTTACCCGTCGGTGTTCGCGCACGGCATGCTCACGATGGGCATGGCCGGCCGGGTGATCACCGAGTGGTTCGGCCCCGAGTCGCCACTCCGGTACGAGGCACGGTTCCGCACCCCGGTCTTCCCCGGCGCGACACTGACCGCGCGGGCCGAGGTCGAGTCGGTGGACGGCTCTGCGGGAACGGCCACGGTCACGCTGACCGTGACCGACCAGCACGGCGCGGTCGTGATGACGGGCACCGCCGTGGTACGCACATCCGCCGCCGGTGGCACCGGCTCCGAGGACAAGTGACGGCCGCCGCACCGCGCGCCGACGAAGGAGAGGAAACCGTCATGCCTGATGGGAACGAGCTGATCGGCCGCGTCGGCTTCGGAAGCGGCACGATGATCGCGCAGGGGTACGGCGCGGTGGACGAGGAGTCCGCCAGGGGCGCCGTCGACGCCGCGTACCTGGCCGGGGTGCGGTTCTTCGACACCGCGCACTTCTACGGCTCGGGCCGGTCGGAGGCGATCGTCGGCGAGATGCTGGAGGGCCGGCGCGAGGAGGTCCGGCTGTGCACCAAGGGAGGCGTGCGCTACAGCGACCCGACGAACCTGCTCACCCTGGTCTGCGACTCCTCCTACGACGCGCTGCGCCGGTTCATGGACGAGTCGCTGACCCGGCTGCGCACCGACCGGGTCGATGTGTACCTGCTGCACCAGTTCGACCCGGCGCTCACCCCCGAGCAGCAGATGGAGAACCTGCAGCGGCTCAAGGACGAGGGCCTGGTCAGCGACGTCGGCTTCTGCAACTTCGGCGCCGAGGCGAGCCGAAGGGCCCTCGCCACCGGCATCCCGTCCGCGGTCGAGTACAGCTTCAGCCTGCTCGACCACCGCTACCTGACCGAACTGTCGGACGCCGGGGCGCGCGGCGGGCTGCGCGTCACCTACGGCTCGTACGTACACGGGCTGCTGTCGGAGAACTTCCGCCCCGACCACGAGTTCGAGCCGGAGGACTGGCGCGGTCGCAGCCGGCGCGAGGGCCGCTCGGGGACGTCGGGCAACGTGTTCTTCGCCGGGGACGCCTTCGCCGCCAACGTCGCGATCGCCGGGCGGCTGCGGGAGCTGGCCGGGTCGCTGGGCCTCTCGCTGGCCGCGTTCACGCTCGCCCTGACCGTGCGGGAGCCGTACTCGGACGTCGCGCTGTTCGGCTGCCGCAACGCGGCCGAGGTGGCGGACGGGCTGAGCGGCCTCGCGGTGGAGCTCGACGAGGAGGTGCTCGCCCGGGTGGCGGAGATCCTGTCGGCCGCCAACCGGCCCACCGAGAACCTGCTGGGTCTTTGAATCGGCCGAGTCCGTCTTGAATCGACCGTTGCCGTCCGCGAATCGGCCGAGTCCGTCCTGATTCGACCGTTGCCGTCTGTGACCCCGTGACTCCGCCCGCCCAACGTAACGCGCACGTTAACGAGACCTCCGCAGTATCTGGTCCTGCCGGCGCTTCGCCGTCACGTTCCAGGTGGCTCCCCGCAGCGGAGCCGGCGATATGAGAGGTTCAAATGCGAAAGAGCAAACTCGGAATAGCTGTTCTCGGGGTGGCCATGCTGGCGACGGCGTGCGGCTCCGGCGGTGACGAGGGAAGCACCGCGCAGTCGGGCGGCCTGCCCGCCACCATCAAGATCGGTGTTCCGCTGGACGTCAGCGGCGCCGCGGGCATCGCCGGTGTGGGGACCAGCGAGCGCGACGGCGTGCGACTCGCGACCAAGGAGATCAACGACACCGGTTTCCTGGGCAGCTCGAAGATCGAGCTGGTGGAGATCGATACGAAGGCGGACAAGCAGGAGGCCGTGCAGGCGGTGCTCAAGCTCGCCTCCGACCAGGTCGACGCGGTCGTCGGCTTCACCCTCACCCCGTCGTTCCTCGCCGCGGGGCCGCAGCTGCAGCAGAACGGCATCCCGACCATGGCGGTCGGCCTCTCCTCGGGTGGCGTCACCGAGATCGGCGACTACATGTTCCGTCTCTATCCCGACATGGCCAACGTGATGCCCCCGGCCGACAAGGAGTTCGCCGCAGCGTTCAGCGGCCTCAAGTCCGCGGCGTACCTGTACCAGAGCGACTCCGAGGCGGCCAAGAACGTCATCGGCAAGCGTCAGGAGGCGCTGGAGGGCGCCGGTCTCCAGACCCTGGGCACCGAGACCTTCGTCGGCACCGACACCGACGTGCGGGCCCAGCTGACCAAGCTCAAGCAGCTGAACCCCGACGTGCTGGTCACCATGCCGCTGCCCGGCATGATGAGCACGATCTACCTGCAGCTCGACGAGATCGGCTTCGACAAGCCGGTGTTCATGGCACCGGACGTCAGCGACGCCACCATGGAGCAGGCCGGCGAGGCCATGCAGTGCTTCGTGTACGTGACGGCCTGGAACGGCCAGAGCAGTGAGGGCAACAACAGCCACTTCCTGGACTACTGGAAGCAGAACGGCGCGCAGCGCTCCGCCACCGTCTTCGAGGCGGCCGGCTACGCGTCGCTGTGGTCGATGGCGCACGCCTTCAAGAACGCCGGCAGCAACGACAAGAAGGCCGTCCGGGACGCGCTGGCGGCCCTGAACGGCCTGGACACCCCGTTCGGCAAGATCGGCTTCACCCAGAACCGGGCCGCCGACGTCAAGGGCACCAAGCTCCAGATCGTGGACAGCAAGATCACCCTGTTCGACGACCAGAAGTCCCCCAGCTGCGCGCGCTGACCCGCGCCCCCGCCCCGACCGACCCGCCGCCCCGGCACGCCGCACCACGGTGTGCCGGGGCGGCGTCGTTGGCGGGTGCCCCTGTCGCCCATTACGGAGGAGACCTCGCGATGACCTTCAAAATCGACCACCTCGTCCACGCCAACGTGGTCTGCAGCGACTTCGACCGGTCGCTCGACTTCTACACCCGCCTGCTCGGCGCCCGGATCCTCGGGCAGCCGTTCGAGTTCGACGCCGGAGACGACTTCCGTACGATCCTGGACGTCACAGGGCCGGTCCGCTGCAAGGCGGCCCTGCTCAGCTGGAGCTCCCGGGACACCGACACCTATCTGGACCTGCTGCACTTCACCGACGACGGCGGCGCACCGGCGCCGCGCACGGCCAAGGACGCGGGGCTCGCCCGCCTGGGGCTGCGGGTCGAGGACATGGACACCACGATGGCCTGGATCACCGAGCACGGCATCCCCGTGGTCGGCGGGCCGGTCACCCTCGTCCCCATGCCGGGCCGCGAGCGGCGCGTGGTCACCATCCTCGACCCGGACGGGACGCTGCTGAACCTGATGGAGTTCTCGGGGTCCTCGGCGTCCCCGGCCGGGAGCGGGCGCGGATGACCGGCGCCGCCGCCCCGCGCGGGGCACCGATAACGGCCGCGGCCATACCCCCGCCGGGCTCTCCGGTTCACGTAACGCCGGTGTTAACGAGGAAACGCAACGCTGGCCCCGATCTCGTCATACCGCGGACAGCCAGGGCCGAGGCCGCGAGAGGGAACGGAGGATGGTGTGCAACAGACCATTAACGGCTTGGCCTTGGGGAGTACCTACGCCCTGTTGGGCGTGGGCGTCACCCTGGTCTGGGGTGTCCTCAACCTCCTCAACTTCGCCCATGCGCAGATCCTGACCTGGGGCACCTTCGCCGCCCTGGCCGCGCTGCGCCTGGGCGTCCCCGTACCGGTCGCGATCCTGGTGGGCATGGTGGCGGCCGGTGTGCTGTCGGTGCTGATCGACCTGGCCGTCCTCGCGCCGCTTCGCGGTCGCAAGGCACCGGAGTTCTCCTTCGTGGTCGCGACGATCGGCGTCTCGCTGGTGCTCACCACGGTGCTGCGCACCTACACCGACGCGCAGACCGAGGCGTTCCCCCGTCAGGGTTTCCCGGTCGGCGCCTTCGACTTCGCCGGCCAGAACGTGCCCCGGCTCCAGGTGGTCATGTTCGTGATCGCCGTGGTGGCGATGGTGGGCCTCGCGTACTGGCTGAACCGGACCAAGTCCGGCCGGTCCGTCCGCGCGGTGGCCCACGACCGGGAGACCGCCGAGTTGCTCGGTGTGAACAGCCAGCTCGTCTTCTCGATCTGTTTCTTCGTCGCCGGCGCGCTCGCCGCGGTGGCGGGCATCTTCGTCGCCGCCTCGGCGGCGCAGGTGTCGTACTCGTCCGGCGACGGGCTGCTGCTCATCGCCTTCGCGGTGATCATCCTCGGTGGCATGGGCTCGGTGAAGGGCGCGATCATCGGCGGTCTCGTCCTCGGTGTGGTCGAGGTCTACGCCACCACCTACGTCTCCAGCTCGTTCAGGGAGATCATCGCCTTCGCCGTCATCCTCGCGATGCTGGTCGCGCGGCCGTCCGGGTTCTTCGGCAAGAAGGAGGCCGCCCGTGTTTGAGTGGCTCGAACCGCTCCAGCTGTTCCGGCTGGACACCGCACTCATCCTCACCCTGCTCGTGATCAGCGTGCACATCACGTTCCGGGTCGGCATCATGTCGCTCGCCCCGATGGGGTTCGCCGCGGTCGGCGGCTACACCGCGGCCCTCATCGCGACCAAGTCCGAGCTGCCGTTCGCGATCGGCCTGCTCGTCGCCACGGTGCTGGCGGGCATGATCGGCGCGCTGTTCGCCCCGCCGGTGCTGCGGTTGCGCGGCATCTACATGGCCCTGGGCAGCCTGGCCCTCGCCCAGGCCATCGTGGTGCTGATCCGGATCAACGACTACACCAACGGTCCGAACGGCATCGCGGGCATCCCGATCGAGGTCAAGACCGAGTACCTGGTCGTCGCGCTGCTGGTGGCGTTCGTACTGCTGGAGCTCAGCCACCGCTCCCACTTCGGCCGGGCCGCCAAGGCGGTGCGGCTGGACGAGCGCACCGCGGAGGGCATGGGCGTGAACGTGTTCCGCGTCCGGTTCGTGAGCTTCACCGCGGCCGCCGCCGTCGCCGGGTGCGCGGGCGCCCTGGAGGCGCACCGCACCACGGTGATCAGCCCCGACCAGTACGGCTTCGCCACGCTGGTCATCGTGTTCACCTACGTGCTGGTGGGCGGCAACGGGCACTGGGCAGGGCCGATCCTGGTCACCTGGGGGCTCACGATCCTGCGCGACTCGCTGCACTTCGCGGGCTCCAACTGGGAGGACGTGATCTACGGCGTGCTGCTCGTCGTGATCCTGCTGGTCGCGCCGAACGGCCTGTCCGACCGCTCGCTCTACCGGGGCCTGCGGCGCCGCTGGCGCGGCAGACGGGACCAGCCCGCGCCCACCGTCCAAGACCCTGCTGAGAAGGTGGCGAGCCGATGACCGCGCTGCTGGAGTTGTCCGGAGTCAGCAAGCATTTCGGCGGCATGAAGGCCGTGAACGACGTCTCCTTCTCCGTGGGAGAGGGCGCCATCTACGGCCTGATCGGTCCCAACGGCGCGGGTAAGACCACGGTGGTCAATCTGATCAGCGGCTACCTGAAGCCCACCGCCGGGCGGATCACCCTCGCCGGGTCCGATCTCGCCGATCTGCGCCCGCACCGGCTGGCCGCCGCGGGCATCGCCCGCACCTACCAGAACCTGAAGCTCTTCGACGAGAGCACCGTCCTGGAGAACGTGCTGATCGGCCGGCATCTGTCCTTCAAGGGCCGCCGCTGGCAGCTCGGCCGGGTGCGCAGGCGTGAGGAGGCCGAGCAGCACGAGGTGGCGCGGCGGTTGATCGACCGGGTCGGCCTCACCTCGGTGATCGACGTGGACGTGGCCGAGCTCTCCTACGGCATGCGGCGGCGGGTCGAGATCGCCAGGGCGATGGCCACCGAGCCTCGGCTGCTGCTGCTCGACGAGCCGACCGCCGGGATGAACCGGGCCGAGTCCGACGACATCGGCCGGCTCATCCAGATGATCAACGACGAGGGCGTGACCGTGCTGCTCGTCGACCACAACGTGCGACTGGTCACCGAGGTCTGCCACCAGGTCGTCGTCCTGGACTGGGGCAGCGTGCTCACCGAGGCCGGCCCGCACGAGGTGTGGCAGGACGAGCGGGTCAAGACGGCCTACCTCGGCGTCAAGGAACGTCGCACAGCGGACACCGTGGAGGCACCGGATGCTGGTCGTTGATTCCCTGGTCACCCGTTACGGCGCCGTCGAAGCGCTGCACGGGGTGAGCCTGGAGGTCGGTGCGGGCGAGGCCGTGGCCCTGGTCGGGCCGAACGGCGCGGGCAAGACGACCCTGCTGCGTACGATCTCCGGCCTGGTACGGCCGACGGCCGGGAGCGTGACGATCGACGGCAAGGCGACCGGGCGCCGCGCCGCCTACCGGGTCGCCCGGCTGGGCGTCAGCCACGTGCCCGAGGGCCGGGCGATCCTGTCCCCCCTCACCGTGAAGGACAACCTGCTCATGGGCGGCAGCCGGCTGCCCGGCTCCGAGGCCGGCGAGCGGATGGACGAGATGATCGAGCTGTTCCCCGTGCTGGGACGGCGGATCGACTCCCTCGGGGGCGTGCTGTCCGGCGGCGAGCAGCAGATGCTCGCGATCGCGCGCGGGCTGATGGCCCGCCCGCGGCTGCTCATGATCGACGAGCCGTCGATGGGGCTCGCCCCGCGCATCGTGGGCGACGTGCTGGACGCGCTGCACCGCGTGGTCGCCACCGGCACCGCGGTGCTGGTGGCGGAACAGAACGTGGGCCTCGCGCTGGAGGTGGCCGACCGGGCGTACGTGATGGTGGTCGGGGACATCGTGGCGTCCGGGCGCAGCGAGGACATGGACGAGAACAGCCTGCTGGAGACGTACCTGGCCTGAGGTCTTCCCCTCTTTCCGGCGTCCCGCTGGTCCGGCCTCCCCCGGCCCGGATCACCGGGATGTACGGGGCGGCGCCCTTCCCGGCTTCCTGGCCATCCGGCCAGGAAGCCGGGACGTACGAGGACGACGCCCCGTACACCGAGAGAAGCGGCCGGGCCGGCGGATGAATCCGCCGGCCCGGCCGCTTCGGCTCGTACCTCAGCGTCAACCTGTGCTCTCCGGATCGGCTCGTGCCTTTGGTTCGGCTCGCGCCCTCCGACCAGGCCGGCGCCCTTCGGTCAGACCTGTGTTCTCCGGCCTGGCCCGTGCCCTGTGGTCTGGCTCGCGCCCTCCGGTTCGGCACGCGCCCCGGGGCCCTACAACCGCTCGATGATCGTGACGTTCGCCTGGCCGCCGCCCTCGCACATCGTCTGCAGCCCGTACCTGCCGCCCGTACGCTCCAGCCGGTTGAGCATCGTCGTCATCAGCCGCGCGCCGGTCGCCCCGAGCGGGTGGCCGAGCGCGATCGCCCCGCCGTCCGGGTTCACCTTGGCCGGGTCGAACCCGGTCTCCTTCAGCCAGGCCAGCACCACCGGCGCGAATGCCTCGTTGATCTCCACGGTGTCGATGTCGTCAGGGGTGAGCCCGGTCCGCTCCAGTGCCCGCTTGGTCGCCGGGATCGGCGCCGAGAGCATCATCAGCGGGTCGTCGCCCATCACCGTCATGTGGTGAACACGCGCCCGCGGTGTCAGCCCCAGATGCTTCACCGCGCGCTCCCCGG
This sequence comes from Streptosporangium sp. NPDC006930, assembly GCF_040635605.1. NCBI lineage: Bacteria > Bacillati > Actinomycetota > Actinomycetes > Streptosporangiales > Streptosporangiaceae > Streptosporangium > Streptosporangium sp. NPDC006930. The sequence goes on from NZ_JBEYID010000002.1 coordinate 599,499, forward strand.
CGATCAGCAGGGCGGCCGAGCCGTCGCTGATCTGGCTGGCGCAGGCGGCGGTGATCCGGCCGTCGGGCAGCAGGGTGGGCAGCGACCTGATCTTCTCCCAGTCGGGCTCGCGCGGGCCGTTGTCGGCGGACAGGCCGCCCAGCGGCGCGATCTCCGGCTCGAACAGCCTCTCGGCGTTCGCGCGCAGGGCACGGGTGTGCGACTCGACCGCGAACCGCTCCATTTCGTCGCGCGAGATGTCCCAGTGTGTCGCCATCATCTCGGCGCCCCGGAACTGGCTCACCTCCCCCTTCCCGAACCGGCTCGTCCACCCCTCGGAGGTGGAGAACGGGTCCTCGAACCCGAGTGCCCTACCGGAGTCGGCCGCCGACATCAGCGGCACCATGCTCATGTTCTGTACGCCGCCGGCCACGACCAGGTCCATCGTGCCGCTCATCACGGCCTGGGCGGCGAAGTGCACGGCCTGCTGCGCCGAGCCGCACTGCCGGTCGATGGTGACCCCCGGCACGTGGACCGGGAAGCCTGCCGCCAGCCAGCAGGTGCGGGCGATGTCGAAGGACTGCGGGCCGACCGAGTCCACGTTGCCGAACACCACGTCGTCGACGAGCGCGGGGTCCACCCCGGCCCGCTCGATCAACGCGCGAATGGCGTGCGCTCCCAGGTCTGCCGGATGGATCGTGCTCAGCGCCCCGCCGCGCCTGCTCACCGGAGTGCGGACGGCGTCGATGATGAATGCTTCAGCCATGCCGCCGACCGTACGGACGAAACGTTAACCGGCCGTACGCCGCCCGATCGGGCGGCGTTACCCCGCCCCTGTCCCCTGACGCCGGATCGGCCGCCCGCACGTCTCGCGTCGTCTCGCGTTGTCGCGCGTTGTCGCGCGTTGTCGCGCGTGCGCGTCGTCGACCGCACCGCGGCCCTCGCCCTTGCCCTGCCCGGCTTGGCGAGGGCGAGGGCGAGGGCGAGGGTCAGACGACGGACCGGGCGACGAGGTCGGCGATCTCCTCCGGCGAGCGGCCCAGCTCGGCCAGTACGTCGGCCGTGTGCCGCCCCAGCTCGGGCACCGGGTCCATCCGCGGCTCGGCCCCGTCCAGGGAGATCGGCGGCAACAGCGCCCGGATGGGGCCACCGGGTGTGCCGACGTCCCGCCATCGGTCACGCTCGCGCAGCACCGGGTGGTCCAGGAAGTCGGCCACCGTGTTCACCCCGGCGTTCGCGACCCCGGCCTGATCGAGCAGTTCGGCGGCGTCGGCGCCGTCCAGCTCGGCGAAGCGCGCGTCGACGATGGCCTCCAGCGTGTCCCGATCGGCCACCCGCAGCGTGTTGGTGGCGAAACGCGGGTCGGTCGCGAGCTCGGGATCCTTGAGGAACACCGCGCAGAACCGGATCCACTCGGCCTCGTTCTGGATGGAGAGCAGCACGGTCCGCCCGTCGCGGGCGGTGAACGGTCCGTACGGGGCGATGGTGGCGTGCCGGGCGCCGGCACGCGGCTGCTGGCGCCCGCTGCCCGCGGTGTAGTTGGCCGGCTGCCCCATCCACTCGGCGAGCGCCTCGAACAGCGACACCTCCAGCGTGGCCCCCCGCCCGGTGACCTGCCGCTGGTACAGGGCCGTCAGCACCGCGCTGAAGCCGTACATCCCGGCGGCGATGTCGGCCACCGAGACGCCGACCCTGGCGGGCTCGTCCGCCGACCCGGTCAGCGAGACCAGCCCGGCCTCGCATTGGACCAGCAGGTCGTACGCCTTGCGCCCGGCCCACGGGCCGTCACCACCCCACCCGGTGATGCCGAGCACGATCTTGCGTGGGTCCCGCTCCCTGACGGCGGCGGCGGCGAGCCCGAGCCGGTCGGCGGCGCCGGGGCCGAGGTTCTGGACGAGCACGTCGGCCCGGTCCACCAGCTCGTGCAGGATCTCCCTGCCGTGCGGGGACTTCACGTCCAGGGTGACCGACTCCTTCGAGCGGTTCAGCCAGACGAAGTAGCTGGACTGGCCGTGCACCGACTCGTCGTAGCGGCGGGCGAAGTCGCCGGAGCCCGGTCGCTCGATCTTGATCACGCGGGCGCCGAGGTCGGCGAGCTGGCGGGTCGCGAACGGCGCGGCGACCGCGTGTTCCAACGTCACGACGGTGATCCCGGTCAGCGGCAGCACGGCTCCCCCTCGGTTGGTCAATATAAAATATAGAGTTTTACTCTAGGGCATCAGGGTGATCAGGCTTTACTCGGGGATGCCTTCTGATCAGCCGATTCATGACCGGGGACGTGAACTGAGAGAAAATATCCTACGAGGTCCCTGACGGGGTCTCGCTGTCCACGGTCTGCCGATCGAACTGCCTGGCCAGCAGGTCGCCGGAGTTCACGATGTGATCGTGCATCGCCCTGCGCGCGGCCTCCGCGTCCCCGGCCCGCAGCCCGGCCAGGATCCCGGCGTGGTCGTGCAGGGTCGCCTCGGGCCAGCCCTCGATCGCGGAGTAGAAGCGGGTGGGGATGTAGCGGCCGGTCAGGCCGAGCACCCAGGTGATCTTTCTGGCGCCCGCCACCAGGTTGATGTGCCGGTGGAAGGCGTGGTTCCTCTCCTCAAGCAGAGTGAGGTCCTTGCGGTGCGCAGCGGCCAGCAGTTCGTGGTGCAGCGCTTCCAACTCGGCCAGATCCTCCGGCGTCACCCGTACGGCGGCGCGGGCCGCGAGCTCACCCGAGATCAGCGCGTGCGCCTCGAACAGGTCGCGGACGTCCTGACCGGTCAGCGGCGCGACCTGGAATCCGCGGCGGGGCAGCAGCTGCAGGAAGCCCTCCACCCGGAGCACGTGCAGCGCCTCGCGGGCCGGCGTCGCGGAGATACCCAGTGCCTGGCCCACCGCCTCCGGCCGGACCGAGTCGCCCGGGCGCCACCGACCCGACATGATCATGCTGCGGATGTAGGAGGCGGCCGCGTCGCTGAGCTGGGGACGGTCCGCCTCGGAGGTCCGGGGCGGACCGTCCGTCGGGGCCGTTCCCGCGCCCTCGGTCATTCTGCCGCTCAACGCACGACCTCTCGCCTCGATCGGGACTTCTTTTCTTCGCGTCCCACCTGCGCCGACGATCCTAGGTGGATACGAAGGGCCACGACACGGCCTCGATGGGCGGACACTGGACGGGCCGGGGCACGGAAGACCCACGCGGGGAGTGTGAACCGCCGGGGCATGGCGCGGCGCAACGCTTCCGGCCCCCGCACCTCGACCGCGTGGAGGCGCAGCGCGTCCGACCGGCTCAGCTCGCCGCGCCGGACCTCGACCATGCCGCGCAGACCGGCGGTCACCGTCACGGTCACGGCGTGGCCGGGGTCCGTGTGACAGACGTCCACCTCGTCACATGAACCGAGACCTGGCCGTCGGCGGTCAGGTCGTCGTTCTCTCCTTCGGATCGGTCAGGCCGGTCATGACCAGGTCGGCGAGTTGCCGGTACGCCTCGGCGGCGTCGAGGCCGGTGCTCGACTGGATGGTCCCGCGCTGGATCGCGCCCATGATCTCGGCCGCGACGGCTCCCACGAACGACGCGTGCACCGGGCGCAGCGCACCCGCCCGCACTCCCTCGGTCACCAGGGCCTGCACCCGCCTGGCCGCGTACCGGGTGTTCTCCTGATACACGTCGTTGGCCGGGCCGAAGTCGGCCACGTCGGCGAAGAACCTGGCCGAGGCCGGTTGGAGCTCCGAGGCGACGGCCTCTAGATAGATCACCAGTCGTCGCGCCGGGTCGTCGGAGGCCGCAACCCGGGCCTCGATGCGTTCCGCCGTGTTCTTGAAGAACGAGCGCACGGCCGCGACGACGATCTGCTCCTTGCTCGGCGCCACGGCGTACAGGGTGGTTCTCGAACACCTCAGCCGTTCCGCCAGGTCTCCGATGCCGAACGAGGAGAATCCCTCACCGAGGAACAGCTCTCGAAGCTGGACCAGCATCTCCTCGCGGCGCATGCGAGCCTTCCCTGGAATCGGCATGAGGCCGACTCTACGACAGAGTACCGAAACTGATACCGTGGTACTCATATCGGTTTCTGGAGGATCCCATGCCCGCGTCACGTGTCATGCCCACCAGCGAGAGCGCCGACCTGATCACCCTCGTCCGAGACCTCGCCGCCAAGGAACTCCTGCCCAGAGCCGCCCAGGCCGAGGCCGACGAGGAGTTCCCGCGCGAGGTCTTCAGGACCCTCGGCGCCGTCGGCCTCCTCGGTCTCCCCTACCCCGAGGAGTACGGTGGCGCGGGCCAGCCGTACGAGGTGTACCTGCAGGTGCTTGAGGAAATCGCGGCGGTCTGGTCGAGCGTCGGCGTCGGCGTCAGCGTGCACGCCCTGTCGTGCTTCGGGCTCGTCAGGTTCGGTACCGAGGAACAGCGGCGAGAGTGGTTGCCGGACATGCTCGGCGGCGACCTGCTCGGCGCGTACAGCCTGAGCGAGGCGCACGCGGGCTCCGATCCCGCCGCGATGAGCACCCGCGCCGTACGGGACGGCGACGACTACGTACTCGACGGCGCGAAGGCGTGGACGACCCACGGCGGGCACGCCGACTTCTACCAGGTGATGGCGCGGACCTCCGACGACCGCAAGGGCATCTCCTGCTTCCTCGTCCCCGCCGACGCCGAAGGCCTGAGCGCCGACCCGCCCGAGCACAAGATGGGCCTGACCGGATCGGCGACCGCGACCATACGCCTGGACCACGTCCGCGTTCCCGCCGGACGCAGGATCGGCGCGGAGGGCGACGGCCTCAAGATCGCACTGGCCGGCCTCGACTCCGGCCGGCTGGGCATCGCGGCGGTCGCCACGGGGCTGGCCCAGGGGGCGCTCGACCAGGCCGTGGCGTACGCGAAGGAGCGGCAGACCTTCGGCAAGCCGATCATCGAGCACCAGGGCCTCGCGTTCCTGCTCGCCGACATGGAGGCGGCCGTCCAGAGCGCCCGCGCGACGACACTGCACGCCGCGCGCCTGAAAGACCGAGGGCTCCCGTTCGGCAGGGAGGCCTCCATCGCCAAGCTGGTCGCCACCGACAACGCCATGAAGGTCACCACCGACGCCGTTCAGGTCCTCGGCGGTTACGGCTACACCCGCGACTTCCCGGTCGAGCGCTACATGCGCGAGGCGAAGGTCATGCAGATCTTCGAGGGCACCAACCAGATCCAGCGCCTGGTCATCGGCCGCGCACTCGCCGGGAACCCAGGCGGGACGATCACCACCGCCGACGGGGAGCGGAGCTGAAGAAGAGCGGCGCACCGACCTGACGGGGGTCGCCTGGCCTCTGTCGCCCAACGATCTCGTGGTCTAGACCGCGGGAGGAC